>NZ_CP090836.1:2235505-2957008 GCF_021491915.1 Paracoccus everestensis
GGTATCCGGGAGGCACTGAACGTGTCGCTTCATGGCATGATGCTAAATATCCGTCAGCGGCTGAGTGACATTGACGAAGAACTGAGGCTGCAGTCATCCAGAAAAGGAAGACCCCCGCTTCGCCCAGCGTATGAGGCGGCAAGGGAGTTTGCACTTCTTTATACCATGGTCACCGGCAAGCGGCCGACGTGCAGTGTGAGCGACAGCATGGTGTCTGGCGAGTTTGCACCTGCGCTTCGTGACTTGTTCGACGTTTTCGGATGGACTGACATTCGCGGCCCTGGCAACGCGGCCGTTGAAGCCATCACGGACGAGCATCTCCTCACCTACGAAACCCCACAAAAGGGAATTTTTGGCGGACTTTTGGGGTTGGGGCAATAATTGCAACATCCAACAGCGTCCGCCAAGTTCGCTACAGGTCCATGATCGACCATCTACCAGAGCGGGGAGGTTATCCACATAAACCCGACCGCAGTGCAGCTAAAGCAATTGAAACTGCTATGGGAGATGGAGAATCATAGACGTGTAAGGACGGCACATCGTCTTGTGGGGTCCGCAACCCCTGACTACCACGAAAGGGACTGCGGACCAGGTTGGAAGAAGTTTAGCTGCTCGCTTCCAATCCCTTCCTAACACCGCCGTGGCTCTTGCGTCCACGGAAAAGCGAAGTCCTGCACAGCCGTCGGCTGTGCAGTCTCTCAACTTGCCCGGCTTCTGCCGGGTGGAATGGAAGGACTCCTGGTGTGACGAAATTGCTCCGCCTCCCCGCCGTTATCGAGGTAACCGGCCTCGGCCGCTCGACCATCTATGCCCAGATCGCTGATGGAAAATTTCCCGCCCCCGTAAAGCTCGGGGTTCGCGCCGTCGGCTGGCCTGAAACTGCCATCATCGACTGGCTGAACACCCGCCCCAGCGCGGCAGCCGCGTAACGAAACCGCCACCCCTCGGCAAGGGTGACGGTGCATTCGTTAGGCGGTATTGGGGTACCGAAAACATAGCGCACAGCGCCCTTGCCTGCAATAGCAGAGGCAAGGATATGTCGTTCGACAAGCAATGGCCTGCACAGGCATTCACGGTCCAGAACGGACCGGACCATCCTACTGTTGTCATCGTTAAAGGTCGTGACCGGTGGGCACTTGAGGCGCTCATTCGCGCCGGGGCGAAGGGCTGCACGCCCATTGACCACCCCGGCCCGCGCTGGTCGGCCTATGTGTTCAAGCTCCGCAAACAGGGCGTCTGCATCGAGACGCTTCATGAAAGCCATGAAGGCCCGTTCCCCGGCCATCACGCCCGCTACATCCTCCGGTCCAGCGTGACCTTTGGGCGGAGGGCTGCGTGATGGATCTTGGGACCATTCAGAAGAATGCCCGCGAAGAAATCCGGCTTACGGCTGAAACCTTCAAGGGCCATGTCATCATCAACATCCGCGTCTGGTATCAAGATGACGCAGGAGAGATGCGCCCCGGAAAGCAGGGGCTGGCCTTTCGGGTCGACCTGCTACCCACCGTTCTGGAGACCTTGAGTAGGGCCAGGAAAGGGGGCGCCGCATGATGGCGCTCCAGATTTCGCTGCTCTGCCGACGCTACGGGCTTCCCCAGGAGCGTGCTGCCATGCTGGCCAGATTGATCTGGGGGTATGGCGATGAGTAAGGCGCAGACGCTGACCCTTGCCCTTCGCGGCACATGGCGCCGAAGCTACGGCTTGGCCTGCTGCCCGGCACACGGCGACAAGCACCCATCCCTGACCATTGCAGGTGCCCTCTCGGGGCGCCTGCTTCTCTCCTGCAAAGCGGGTTGCAGTTTCATGGACGTTCTTGCAGCTCTGCGTTTGCTGGGTCTCGTAGAAGGTTCGGGCAGCTTCACGCCTCCCAGCCCGGCAGAGATTGCCAAACGCGAGGCCGAAGAACGTGCTGAGGCGGACAGGGCCGAACGCAGGGCGCTGGCAACCTGGCGTGAAGCCCGGCCTATCACAGGCACCGTGGCTGAAACGTATCTACGCGGTCGCGGGATTACCTGTGATTTGCCCCATACGCTGCGGTTTCATCCTGACTGCTGGCACCCGACTGCAAAGCGCTATCCTGCCGTGGTCGCGCTGATCGAAGGCCTACCACGCGCTGCCATTCATCGCACCTATCTGCGGCCGGATGGTAGCGGCAAGGCCGGGGTAGAACCGGCCAAGGCCATGCAGGGCGCAGCCGCAGGTGGCGCTGTGCGCCTTACCGAAGCCGAGGGGCCACTTGTCGTAGCGGAGGGGATAGAAACCGCTCTGAGCCTCGCCAGCGGCCTGCTTTCGCGGCCTGCCACGATCTGGGCTGCTCTGTCAGCACCAAGCATCGCGTCGCTACGCCTGCCCAACATCGCACCCCACCGGCTCACGATTGCCAGCGATGGCGACAAGGCTGGCCAAGAGGCTGCCCATAAGCTGGCTGAACGCGCCGATGCGCTGGGCTGGACTGTCAGCCTGCTTCCCGCGCCGCAGGGGCGCGACTGGAACGATATTTTGCAGATGAAAGGGGCCAGCGCATGAACGCGATGCCCGAACCGATCCCCTTCAAGGCCGAGGGGCCGCAGCCGCTACTTCGGGAAATCCCTCCCGGGGCAGCATATCCTGTTCATGCTCTCGGGCCGCTGCGGCAGGCTGTAGAGGCGGTGCAGGACATCACCCAGGCTCCGCTCGGCATTGCCGCGCAATCGGCGCTGTCTGTGGCATCACTGGCCGTTCAGGGCTTCGCTGATGTGGAAACGCTAGGCGGTGATGCGCCCTGTTCCCTGTTCTGTCTGACCATCGCAGAAAGCGGCGAACGGAAATCGTCCTGCGACCGGCTGCTGATGCGGGGCGTTCGCGACCATGAGAAAGCGCAGGCCGAGATATACCGCGAAGCGGCTGCCGAATTCGAGGTGGCTCGCGAAATCTGGACCGGCAAACGCAAGCGGATGCTGTCCGAAGCCGTTGGGGCTGACAAGGCAAAGGCTACTGGTGCCGAAGCCGATCTGCGCGCCTTGGGGGCGGAGCCGCGCGCGCCTTTACTCCCCAGCGTGACGGCGCAGGAACCCACCTTTGAGGGGCTGCTGAAACTGTTTCAGGCAGGGCGCCCGGCGCTAGGCCTCTTCTCGGACGAAGCCGGTGGTTTCATCGGCGGCCACGCCATGAACAGCGACAACAAGCTGAAAACCATTGCGGGGCTCTCGCAGCTTTGGAATGGCGACACGGTGAACCGCATACGCTCAGGTGATGGCGCCACCTCCTATCCTGGTCGTCGGCTTGCCATGCACCTGATGGCGCAGCCTGTAGCTGCCCGCCCGCTCATGGCTGATCCGCAGGCATCGGGACAAGGCTTCCTGGCGCGTTTCCTGATCACCGAACCTCCCACTGCCATTGGCACCCGTCTGCGCCGGGGACATGACGTGGCAAGCGAGGTAGCCGTTTCTGCCTTCACGGCGCGGCTCAGTGAATTGCTGGCAGCCCCCATGCCTACGGGTGACAGCCCGCAGGAATTGACGCCTGAGCGCCTTCCCTTGTCAGGCGGGGCAAAGGAACTGCTGTGGCGCTTCTATGACGCGGTGGAACGAGCCCAGGGGCAAGGGCAACAGATGGAGCATGTTCGCGCTTATGCCAGCAAGGCGGCGGAGCAGGCGGCGCGCATTGCCGGGGTGCTGACCCTCTGGGCAGACCTGAATGCTTCCGAGGTATCCCCGCAAGCAATGGGTTGGGGTATCGAGCTGGCGCAATTCTATCTGGGCGAGGCCCAGCGCCTGGCTGAGGCAGGGCTTGTATCGGAGGACACTGCGAAGGCCGAGCGGCTGCGTGTCTGGCTGCTGGATAGCTGGCCGCATGATGTGGTGATGCCGAGCGAGATTTTGAACAAAGGCCCGAACGCACTCCGCGAACGTGCAAAGTTGGCTGGACCGCTGGGCGTGCTGGTCAAGACCGGCTGGCTCGCTCCGCTTCCGGAGGGCGAGTTCATCCGAGGCGCTGCTCGCAAGGAAGCCTATCGGATTGTGAGGATTGGCCATGCTCTTTGATGTCAAGGCGGCACTGGCCGAAATCTTGGACGTCGGCGTTGCGATACCCGCGATTTTCGCGATTTCTCAAGAGGAGCCACCGGCCAAATCGCAAGAATCGCGACAATTGCAACCCTCCCGCGTCGATCTGCCCGCACAGGCGGACGACAATGCCTCCGATCCGCCAGCGCTAGTAAGCGCTGACGGCTACTGCCGGACCTGGTCCGGTCGCATCGTTCGGTTGGATGAATGGCGCCGCTTATCCGAATGGGACCGACATGGGCCGGATGGGCGGATGTTCTGCGGCATCTGCAATGAATGGGCCGAGCCGAAGGGGACATGCTCGCAAGCCTCCTGCTGGCGCAGAACTTCATCTCACCGTTCAGGGAGCCAACAATGACGAA
The DNA here is from genome assembly GCF_021491915.1 of Paracoccus everestensis. NCBI lineage: Bacteria > Pseudomonadati > Pseudomonadota > Alphaproteobacteria > Rhodobacterales > Paracoccaceae > Paracoccus > Paracoccus everestensis. Next base: position 2,239,911 of record NZ_CP090836.1, read on the forward strand.
TAGCAATCGCTCATGGTTGAAGAAAAACGCGGCGGCAATCAGCGCGCGGGTTGCGAGACGAGCATTGGCCTATCGGGAGGATGGCTCATACCAACGGCCTTAACCATTGACTGCTTTAGCGTATTCGCGCGTAGCGATTGATCGGACGCGCTCGGGTCGTTTGCGAAAGCGTTCCATGCGGCGCAGCATCGGTCGACGATGTCGTCGTAGGTGTCGAAGACGGAGATGGCGAGGCAGTTCGCCCGCAGATAGGCCCAGATGTTCTCGACCGGGTTCAGTTCTGGCGCATAGGGCGGGAGCGTCACGATGGTGATGTTGTCGGGGATGCGCAGGGCGCTGGAGCCATGCCAGCCGGCGCCGTCCATCACGAGCACGGCGTGTGCGCCTCAGGCGAAACGAGCCAGATAGGCAAGTAGCCCCGAAGAGAGGTGTCTCGCCGAAGGTTCAGAGGCTGATCTTTGTTACTTTCAGTGGCCCTACTTCTTGCCGTTTTGCTGCTGTGGTTCACTGAAGAACGCCTGAATTTGTCTATGAAATTAGATATAAGCACGGTTGAAGGTCGCCGTCCGACGTCTCTCGGCGTCGGTTCTGGACCCGGCAATGTACTGTTTTTTTGGATAACTCATTAAAAGTAAGCTGGAAACTTCACCAGTAACTGAGTATTGGTGATCTGGGCATTGTAGGTGGCCCAAGTTTATTAAGGGGTACTCAAGATGAGAAAGTTTCTTGGCGCTGCGGCTTCCGTTGCGGTTCTTGTGACTGGGGCACAAGCCTTCGCGGCAACCTTGGTCATTGACAGCTTCGGCGACCAACAGCGCGTTCAGGACACGCCGACGAACAACCCCAACAATTCGCAGGTTGCGGCCGATGTTCTTGGTGGGTTTCGGGATTTGCAAGTCCTTAACACCGATGCGGATGGCAACAATCAAGGGGCTACGGAACTTCACGTTACCGGTGGCAACCTGAAGTTCTCCAACGTGGCGGGTGCACAGGGTGAGGGCTACCTCACCTATGACGGGGATGATGATGCTACTTCCGTCAATACCACTGGATTGGGTGGCGTTAACCTGCTGATCGGTGCCAATCCTTACCTCTTCTTCGCCGAACCGGCAGACGTAAAGTTCGACAACACTGCCTTTTTCCGGGTTGAAGCCTGGGATATGAACGGTGGAACGGCGGTCTACGAAGAAACACTGACGGCATCCTATGATCCGCGGCTGTTCTTCAGCGACTTCACGACCACTGCCGGCTTTGACTTTGGCAACCTTGGCGCGCTGCAGTTCTTCATCAGCTCGACTGGTTTGGCCGACTCGGTAGATGGTGCAATCACTCAGATCGAGGTTCGGGCAGACGATGTTGCCCCGATCCCGCTCCCCGCGTCCGGCCTGTTGCTGCTGGGTGGCATGGGCGGTCTGACCTTCCTGCGCCGGCGCCAGAAGGCCTGATCTTGAAGGCATCTAAGTGGCTGTAGAAAGGGCGCCGCTCCGCTTCCGGATCGGCGCTTTTTGACTGCGGCTGACGTGCTCATCAGAAGAAGTCCCATGCCGATACCCTTGTGTAACATCCTGTGAGCGAGGCTCGGGCAGCAAGGCAAGGGCGACAAATCAACTTTGCCAGTTCGCGACAATTCTACTTGGCGCTTACGACCCTATCCGTGGCTATCGGGTGCTATGGAATAGCCGGAGTAAGAACTGCGGGACACCCTTCTGCCCTCGACCATTTGCAGCGCGGCAGGCTGCGATAGACCTCGAGCTGCAGGTCGCGGAAGATTTCGTCCACCACGACGCTCTCCGGACGGCAGCAATCGATATCCGCGAACGGGGGGCGGCAGGACCGGCGGCGAACTGCTGCGCCCTCAAAAGACCGTGGAAGCGGCGGCAGAGGCCATTACAGACGCGACCCCGGCAGAACTGCGCGCTATGCGGTCCGGTGTCGTCGGACAGATTGAGCATATTCTGGGCAACGTCCGCACTGTGGCTTCTGACCCGAATGTTGACGCGCGGCAGGCAATGGCGGCCTACAAGGAACTGTCCAGCCCGAACGCCCAGCGCAAGATGGAGGCGCTGTTCGGCGATGACTGGCCCAACATCCAGAAGACACTGGACCAAGCCGGTTCTGCCTCGGGTCTACGTGCGTCAACCGCCGCCAACAGCCGGACAGCAGGGCGTGAGGCGTTCCGTGCCCTTCCGGACGATGCCACTGCCCCCAGCGCCTTGGCGCGCGGTGAGCCCATTGGGACGGCACGCAGCATGTGGCAACGTATGACCGGGGCATCACCTGAAAACATACATCGCGTTCAAGCTGGCGTTCGGGACCAGCTTGCTGACGTTTTGACAAAGGGACAGGCCAGCGACCTCATGGAGATGATCGAGAAAGCACGCCGCGCGGCGAAGTCCAACCCGGCTCTACCGGGCCGCGCCAATAGGGCTGCAATTACTGCACTCCTTGCGGCAGCGCCCTAGGTCAGTTCTGGGCTAGCAGGGCCGTTGCGGCAGTGAGAAACAAGCAGACCAGCCACATGACTACGTATCGAACGGAAGCCTGGCCGGTCTCCCCTTCGGATCGGTTCATCTTCGCGATAGAATAGCAGCCCAATAGCGTGATGGCGTTCGCACACAGCACCGCCCACATTGTCTGAAAGAAATCCTAATCCATCACGCTAATATGTAGCCCCAGCAACCCTTCCGGCAAGTGTGGTGGTTCATGGTGTTCGGCAGCAGTTCTATCGAAAGGCGAGTTAAACAAACCTGCGGAAAACCTGCCTGACGAAAACGCGAACCACGCATTTGCCGCTTTTTTCAGGCACCCTAGGCCGTCTAAATGGCCGTCAGATGCAGCAAAGCGGTTCAAGGTGGCTGGTTAAGGAGGCTACTTCATATTTACAAGGAGGTGAACGGTTCCAACGCGTTGACCCCTTTATAACCCACGAAATGGAGTTCCGATGCCCGCTCCCGATCCGTCCGGTGTATCCATTACCGAGCTTCCCAACGGCGGCTGGTCGCTGCTGATCGAAACCTTCATGCTGTCGGGCCGAACCCAGCGCAAGCACCGGGCCAAGCGGATCCTGATCAACTTGAGGCGGGATGGCTGGTCGTGCCAATGGTGCCGTGAGCCGGTTCCGGAATGGCGCCGGGCGGATGCTGCCTATTGTTGCGCGGGGTGCAGACGCCGGGCAGCCAGGGCTCGTCGAACCGACGCGCAGGATGGTATATGGCGCTAGATGTCACATGGGCTGGCCGTTTCTCGATGGGTATAGGGGCGGCGGCAGGCTGAGAAGGCATAGTGCTTTTTTCAGGCGGTCTACTCCAGCAATTCCCTGGCCGCTAAGGGCCAGCCGTTTTAGACTTTTGGCGGTAAGCGGCACAGCATCAGGTCCATGCTGTATCTCCCATCCCGCGACGTTTCACTGCTCTCCAGCGATACCCGTTCGATCAAGCCGCCAATATCGATTACCCCTTCGTGAAACTCCGCGAACTCCGCCTTGGTCATGTCCGTTCTTGTTCGGAACAGGATAGAGCCATCTGCGTCTTGGACCGGACCGGCTAACGGCGCGCTGCCATCAAGCCTCAAGAAACCGTCACTCATGCTCTGGCTTCCGGCTTAAACCTGCGAAGGGTAATCTCGCAGCCGCCATCATCAGTCGCCCTGTAGCTCTCAACTACAACCCGCTCTGTTTGCCCGTTGATCGCGAGTTGCCCTTCGTGCGGCCCATTGATTTGGCTCTCGTCCAGCGCATCCGATGCCTGAAACCGGGCATAATCACCGCCGGTTTCTACCTCGCCGCTGATTTGATTGATGCCCTCAAGGGTCAGGGTGGCCTTTGTCATGCTTGGTCCTCCATCGGATCATCCGGGGCATAACGGCCGGGTGGCGAAAAAGGGGCCAAGGTTCGTCGGGATGACGCTCACATTACGGAGGCGGGTTTCCACTAAGGCACCCACGAAAGGGCGCCCATGGGACGCTGGAAACGCGCCGACGCCGGGTGTTGAAAAACAATCGAGAAAATCAAGAACAAGGTCGCCAGTATACCCTACGCCCCCGGCAGGGCCTTCGGAGAACGAGCGTCTTTTGGGGTGGCACGGAGTGACGCGGCCCTAAAAGGCAAAGCGAGTTTTGCCATTTTGAGTTTTCACGAGAATGGCGAAAATGGGGTGGGACATCTCAATAGCTGGAGTCCCTTATGAAAGCAGCCGTCCGTTGCAACAGCCTGACCCTCGGCGGCGCAGGTGCGAATACCCTTGAACGGCAAGAGAAGCATGGCAAGCGACTGGACGGGACCAGCAAGCAGCGCCGTGTCCGGAATGCTGCACCCATCGTCTACCGGTCCCTCGATCTGCGCGCCGAATATGATCAGCACATGGAAGGCGTGAAGCAGAACGCGGGATGCAAGCGGCCCGTCCTGCACTTCATCATCAAGTTCCCCGCCGAACTGCTGGAAGATGGAGCGCCCGGACCCTATGGCATCCAGCCCGACCGGGACGCCCGCAAGAAGCTGATGGGCAGGCAGGCAGTCGACTTCGTGAACCGGACACATGGTGGGTCAGCCGTCTTCGCAGCGCGGGTCGACCGGGACGAGGCGGGGGAGGCTATCGTGGATGTCTTCGCCGCCCCTCGATACACCAAGGCAACGAAGCGCAAGGAGGCCGTCTGGGCCAGCCCCACGAAGTTCGGGAAAGAACTGGCGCTCAAGCATCAGGAGGAAATATGGCGTCGGCATCCGAAAGCGACGGGGCACCTCACCGGGCCGCGCCATGTCGGCATCGCGCTACAGGCCGAGTTCGCCGCCTACTTCGAGGAGGTGAACGGCATCGCCCTGACGCCGCGCACCCTGAAAAACAGCCCTCGCCCGGACCGGCTGGAGACCGAGGCGTTCAAGGCCGTCGCCAACGCACGTGATGCTGTCGCGCAGGACCGGCACGGCTTCCAGGAGCAGAAGCAGGCTCTGGAGGTTCGACTAGCGCGGCAGGTCGACAGGGTGGGCGCGATGACTGCTGCGGCCATTCAGGACCGCCAGGCAGCCGCTGTGCTGAGGCAAGAGGCCGACAAGGAGCATAGCACAGCAAAGGCGCTCAGAGAGCGGTTGGCGGCTCTTACAGGCCTTCTGGTGCGCTGGCTGCGGCGTGATAATCTGACAGCTGATGCACGACAGTCCGGCGTCCAGATTGGCGCTCAGGTTGTCGATGAACTTAGGGTTTCTGGGGAAGTAGAAACCGGTCCCAGAATGTGAAGCACGGCAACCGTCGAGGCTTTGCCATACCTTTCGCTCGCTTTTCGGGGTCCTCACGTCACTGAAATAGCGTGGCAGAAGTCCAAGCTCTAAATGTCGCAATGGTTCGCGGCAAAAATAAGGTTCTTCCGGCTCCCCGCCAGGCTCCCTGTGGCCCATATTGGGTCGTAGGGAGGGACGACCGCGAATGAGAGCTCGAAGTTCTGCACGTTGGTCAGCCAAGGTATTACATGGGCCTTCGGAATTTCTATCGTAAGTCCCGTCACGAGGGGGTCTATCTGACTTACATTAGGCTTTACCTGCTCTATCGTGAACGTGTCGGTTTTAAGGGACGCAGACGCTATGGCGCTGCTGATAACCTCCTCTGGACCGGTAAGTTCGGCCAAGAGAAACAGGCGCCCCGGCATTTTCTCGCGACAATACATGCTGATCTGAAGTTCCCGCTCGTCATCCCTGGCGGGACGCACGAATGCTCGCCAGCCATTTCCCCAAAAGTCTAGGCGCCAGGAGCTTTGTCCTTCCGGGATGTTCCCGGTAATCATGCCGATAGCGCGTGGTTCACTCTTTTCGAACCCTGAGTCCTCGCTGCCAGGGTAATGGGAAATGCCCCAACCATCGATATCCTCACGCGAGAACCAGAGAATATCAGCGGCAGGAACATACGTCAGGAAGGCCGCCACTGATCCGTGAGATACGCCATGCCGGAATGCGTGCTGGCTGATGATTTCATTGCAGTCAGCATCCTCCACACCGCCATAGGAGCACGAGTGCTGCCCGAACCGCCCGAAGGCTTCCATTGTTCGATACCGGCCCGCAATGAAGACGATTGACGCACAGGCTGAGGCGCATGCTGCCCCATCAGGTATGACTGTGTGAAAGGGCCTGTCGTCTAAAGCCGTGGACAACTTCAACGCTTCTAAAACCGAACCGCCAGGACTGTCCAAGAGCAAAATAGGCAAGCCGTGCGCTGCGGGTTCAGTCTTGTCCGCGACAGCTACAAACTTGTCGGTGGTCCCAGTGTCTATCTGCCCCGTCATCTGCAGGACCGTTTTCCCGCGCCACTCGATTAGTTCGAAATCGGCCGCCCTCGCTGCCATTGGGAGAGAGGCAGCAAGCGTTGCACATAGGATGAATTTTAGCATTTACAATGCCCTCGATGCTGCACCCGGCTCTGTATCGACCTGCCCATCATCCGGCATCCACTCCGGCGCCAGCCATGCGGCTTGCGAAATTGGCTTCCCAAAACATGCATTCGCTCCTAATCAGGTGGGTCTATTAGAGCTTATGAAGTTCTCTAGGGCATTATGCAGGATGCAGAGCAAGCATGGCGCCTACTTTGGCGTTGCGTAACATTCCACCAGTCGCGTCACCTGCTCCAGTTGCCGGGCGGTCTCTAGAGGATCCAGCGGCTCAGCCGTATCTTCTGCAACTGTGGGCTCGACACCGTTCTGGAACAGAAACAGCTTCGCAATCTCCCCTCGGATCGCAAAATTCACGTTCTGAGGGATGTCGCCAGTCGCCTCCGCCACCAACTTCGCATCCAGCTTCGATACGACCACGCCGACGACGCGCCCGGATGAGTCCACAGCAGGACCACCCGAATTGCCCGGCTGAACCGGCGCAGAAATCTGCATCGTCGTGGCATCACCTGCCAGCCCCTTGAGTCCGGTCACGCTGCCACGCGTCACGTTCAGGCCGGACAAGAGGCCGCTGAGGGGATAACCGGCGATGGTAATGTCTGCGTTCAGGGACGCCGGGCGGGGCGAGAACGCTGCGACTTCAGATGTCGAAGGTTCACCTTTTAGCAGCGCTAGGTCGAAGCTGTCATCGACTGAGAGAACCCCGACCACCTGGCCTGCAATCTGCAGGCTCTCGCAACCCTCCACGACATGGGCATTGGTCAGCAGATGACCTTCCTTTGAAACAACGAAGCCCGTGCCATTGCCGGTCCTAGCTGGCTGGACGGGAGCAGTGATTGCCGGCGGCTGAGGTGCTGCGGCTGGCTGTTGTAGGACCGGTAGAGCCGGGGGAGGCGCGAGCGGTGTGGTCATGCCCTCTTCCATGGCTAAAGCATCGCCCTGGGCGCCTAACTTGTCATTCTCGATCTCTTTCAGGATGGTCGCCATTGATCCAATCCCGGCGACAATTTTCCCATTCGGGGGCAGTTGGAAAGGCGCAGAGGAGCCCTTGGCTATGCTGCCAGAAACTGCATTCAGGAGGTGGCGGTCCCCGGCTAGGGCTGAAAGAACGATAGTAGACCAGCCGTTGCGGCGTAAATCAGATCGCACATACAGCAGGGTTCCTTCGGGCTGTTCAACCGATGTGATCTGCACGGCGTCACGGCGAAGCGTATATGGCGTCGAGATGGCCAAAGCGGACCCTAGTGCATAGTTATGAACCTGGGTGACTTGGGGGTGAGCCCCGATGGTTAGGGAGTAGCGCAGAGAGCTGGCTGCGTGGGCGTAGTTCAGGAACGTGTCACTGTTTGGCTGGGCCTGCATCTGGGCTGCAGGAACAGCGAAGGACATGTCCATGGGTGCGAAATAGCGCTGCTCCCAGCCTTGGGCCTCGAAACGCTCAAGGCCGCCGGTCGCCAGCAGGACAACCTCCCAGTTCTCAATGGGTAGGTCAAGGTCGTTCCGGACCGCCCACTCTTCCAGGCTGCGCTGGCTCCCCTTCCCCCAGGCGCCATCCATTAGAGCGGTGTAGGCCCCTTCGAAGGCCAGACTTAGCTGGAGAAATCGCTTTTCATCATAGCTAAGGTCGCTGGCGTCGAACTCAGCCCACATCTCCTCAACCGTGAACGATTGAACCGGCGACGCAGCAATGCCGATTGCGAAGCTAATGGTGGCTATCTTGCGCATGCAAACCCGGCGGATGGCTTTTCCTATACTGCATTCTCGATCAGGTCGTGCTGGCCTGTCAAAGATATGCGGAAGTGAAGTGAAGAGAATTTTTCCGATCTGCTGATGCTGGATGCACGGGACGTTCGGATTGCCGCCCGCGTTCGGCGCCATGGCTACGCTGGGCGATATCCTTACGACTTCACCATCCGGTCACGCCTGCCTTCGGGCAATCAAACCGAACTGGCCAAGATTGTGGACGGCGAAGGGGACTGGATGTTCTACGGGCACGCGAACCAGGCGGAAACAGGGTCGACCTGTGGTGGCTGCTCGACCTACGAGCCTTCCGCGCCGGGTTGATCCGCCAAGCGTCGAACGGCTTCCCCATATCGTCAGGCGACCGCCGCAACCAGGACGGCACCTGCTTCAAGTGGTTCGACATCAGATCCTTCCCGGACGACCCACCGCTGGTGCTGGCGACATCCGGACTGCGCCCGGTGCTCATGTCAGCTCGAGCCTGCTGATTTCCTTCCTCGGCCCAACCCTGAAAGGGGGTGATACCAACGGCCTTAATCATTGACCGCCTTTGGGTGCTATTGAGTAAGCAATTGTTCGGACGCGTTTGGGATCGTCTGCGAAGGCGCTCTATGCGTCGCTGCATCGCTCGACGATGTATTCAGAGGCACTGAAAACCGAAATGGCGAGGCGGTCAATGGTTAAGGCCGCTGGTATGAGACAGCATCAATCCGGCCGACCGAAGCCCTCGCGAAAGCGAGGGCTTTTGCGTTCAGTTAGCTTGCCATTGCTGACGAGCCCTCCCCGGAACCGAACATCAGCTGCGAGATTTATCTCAATGATCCGGCATTTGGCCTTACGGTGCCTCTGCCATGCTTCAGTAGGAGGGCACGATGGTGCGAAGCTTTTGTTTCTCTGCCGTTATAGCAAGTGTATTTTCTATATCAGGCCCTTCGGCTTACGCTGACGAGAAGCTAGGGGACATAATTGGCACCATTGCAAGAACCGTCCTGGAACAACAGCAAGCCGCGCAGGAGCAGGCACTCTGGGCGGGGGTGGTTGAGAACGGATCGGCCGCTGCCTATCGGCAATACCTGGACGCCTATCCGCAAGGTCCAAATGCACGAAATGCCCGAGACCATTTAACCAAACTGGGTGCAGCCACCACGGCGACGAACGGTGCCGCTCAGGCTGAGGCCGCGCTTGGTCTGAGACAGTCCGACCGTGTGGCCATCCAGCGGCGGCTTGCTGCGCTTGGTTTCTACAAGTCCGGCATCGACGGTGCTTTCGGCGCGGGAACACGGCGCGCAGTTGCGGCGTGGCAGGAGTCCAGAACGCTCCCACGCACCGGATACCTGAACGCCGAACAGCTGCGATTGCTGCTTGGCCGTGCTGCGACAGCACCGGCTTCCACACCACCTTTGGCGGACAATCCTGTCACTTCGGCCGCACAAACAGAACTCAACCTGGGCCTGACCCGACCTCAGCGGGTGCAGATACAACGCGACCTTATTGCCTTGGGGTATGATAGCAAGGGGGCAGACGGCTTGTTTGGCGCTGGCACCCGTGAGGCAATCAGAGCCTGGCAACGCAATACGGGTCAGCGCGCAACAGGATACATGTCGGCGGCGCAGGTAGGCGCGCTGCACTCTGACGCCGAAGTTCGCGGTTCAGAGGCGACAGGAGGCCGAGCGGCAGCCATTGATGAGGATTTGCTAGGGCTGACCCGGAGCGAACGTGCCGAAATCCAGCAGCGTCTTATCGGTCTGGGCTACCTGAAAGGGCGAGCTGATGGTGTTTTCGGGGCATCGACGCGAAATGCCCTCATCCGCTGGCAGGGTGACAATGGCTTGAAAGAGAGCGGATATCTCACGGCAGAACAGGTAAGAACACTTCGGGCGCAGGCCCGCCGCTAGCAGAGGTTGGCATGCGGCGCAGTCACAGTTGCGCCGCGAGATGCCAGAATGCAGAGCCGAGCGGGCGGTTGGGCTAGGATTAACGCCGAAAAGGAGACCATAATGAAACACGCGCTAATCGGACTACTCATCCTCGGTGGTTGCGGAACTCCTCCAGTATCCGACTTCGGCACCGCAGACGAACACATCTACAACGGGAGTAACTGGTATATTGCAGACAGAAAGGGCCAATTGGAGGTCGCATTGATGTCTGACGGAGATGTGGATCTTGTCAGTGAGTATAGGGATGCTGCACGAGACTACCTGCGCCCGCGTCAGCAAAGCTGTTCGGTTGGGACCGGAAGGCCAGGCGGGGAAAAGCGGTATGTTTTCGATTACTCCTGCCGCTGAGGTGCTGCTGGAAGCGGCAGGCAGGATGCGGCAGGCATGAACTACCCGGATCAGGACGAATGGGAAATTGCGACCAAAGTTATTCTAGACCTCCTGCGGCTCCAAGCCGCGCATACGGGTGCAATTGCCTTCCCCCCATCGCCTGAGGGCTGGGAGGCACGAACGGGACCGGCAAGGCTACTTCCCTAACCGGAACGATGCGCCCTCTCGCCCGTTCGCCTACGTGAGGGCCAAACGCACATCCTTCATGGGAGGCCCTTGCCCTCGGCACGGTCGTAAGGGCCTTTCCATTCCCGCCCGCGAGTTCCGCGACCAGGCGGGCTTTTTGCTGCATGCCTGGAACATTGCCCATAATCGCGTGTTGACCCGCACTCCCTGTTGGACTCATGCCCCGCCCCAAACGGCGGGGCCTTTTCATCCGCTAGACAGACTCACCGGCGACGTGCCATCGTTGACGGGTCGGCCCATTCCGACAGGCCCCGCGTGTCCCGCATTCCATATGGCGGGGCCGCCTTCACAACCATCAGCTAATCCCGCCCGCCAGTCCCACGACTTGACAGACGCTTTGCTGTGCTCGACCATTCGCCCTATCCGCATCTCGCGCGAATGGGCTTACTCCAAGCTATAACCCGCTCACGGATACAGCCCCAATGAGGGCCTTGGCGCCGTCACACGCCTAGGCTCCTCTTTGGAACTGTCTTTGCGCGCCTAATGGTTTTAACGCTACCGCTTGCCCCACTCCTCGACGATGGGGCTGTGGCATTGAGTATTGCCCCGCCCAAACCAGGCGGGGCTTTTGCATATCTATCGGAGCCGCACTTCACCTTTTCTTAGTCCGATCAAGGTAAACCGATGGAAGGCAAGGGAGGCCCTGATGAGCTATCGTGTAACTTCGTATGAAGCCCTGCAAACCAACCTGTCGGCAGCCGGAACCACGCTGATGCTCTGCCGCGCGAACATCGGCCGCATTGGTTTGTCGGAGGAGCAGAAGGCAGACACGTTGTGGCGGATCGAACGTCAAATGGCCGAGTTGGAAGGCATGCGCCTTGAGATGACCCGCCCGGCAACCCACAAGCGGTCCGCTCCGACAACGAGGAAGCCCCACCTCCGCTCTATGGACTGATCCTGTCTGACGTTCTGCCTGCTTCTCTCGTCCTTTCAGCGCCTGCCCATCGACAATCGCGGAAATCGCGGAAATCGCAACGCCTCGGGGTGCGCTTGCGATGATCTGGTGGCAAAGAGGGAGCAGTTCGGACAGAGGTCACGTCAACTGCAATGTGGTACAAGGCAATCAAGATAGCAAAACTTCTGGCCTGCCTGACGCTGGGCCTGTCCACTGTCGCCGCTGTTGCCTCCACCCAGGCTAGCGCCAGCACTTTGGTATCTGGGTCCGCGACTGTCGTGGATGGCGACACAATCAAGCTGGGCCCTCTCTCCATCCGCATTCACGGCATCGACGCCCCGGAGCAGGGCCAGACCTGTCAGCAGCGCAATGGGCGCGTGTGGGACTGTGGAAGCGCGGCAACAGCAGCCATGGCTGATATTGTCAAAGGGCAGGCGCTGGAGTGCGAGCCTTTCGATACTGATGCCTACGGGCGGATCATCGCGCGCTGCCTTGCGGGCGACCGCGACCTTGGCGGCGAGATGGTTGCGCTGGGCTTGGCCTGGGCCTACCGCGAATATTCGGAGGACTATGCCGGGGTCGAAGCCGCCGCCCGCAGACAAGGTATCGGTATCTGGCAGGGCGCGGCACAAGCTCCTTGGGAATACCGCGCAAACCGCTGGGAGCGTGCTGTAGCCGCTGCGCCGGACGGATGTCCCATAAAGGGCAACATCACGGCCAAAGGTGAGCGCATCTATCACACGCCATGGTCATCGGCTTACGCCAGGACCCAAATTGATGAGGCCGAGGGGGAGCGGTGGTTCTGTAATGAAGCCGAGGCTGTAGCAGCCGGTTGGAGGGCAGCGCGGTCACGATAGTAGATAGGCAGCTAGGCCAGGCGACGTCGGCGGCGCCCACGGCGCACAGGAGCCGCACCAGTTTCTCGGATCGCTCATGCCCCTGCGTTCGGGATAGTGGATCACGATCTGCACCTGAGCCAGTGCGCGAAACGGTCTTGCCACGGTGAATGCTAGCTGCAAACTCAAATGCGGATCGGTTCACCAGCAAACACTTGATGCTAAGGCGACGACCTCACTAAACTTAAAGTTGCAGGGCCGTATTCATCATGCACAGGAGAAAACATGCCAACTGAGGTTGCGAGCGCGCTTGAGCTTTACTCGGTCGACTTGATCAATGCGGCACGTGCTCATGCCGGCCTGCAGCCAGTCCATGTCGAGGTTCACCTCAACAGTGCTGCTCAATCTCACTCCAACTGGATGGCAGAGAAGAGGGCCTTTTCGCATGCTGGTGAAAACGGCAGCACTTCTAGCGACCGGGCTGAAGACGCTGGTTATCCGATGCAGGGCGGATCGTGGAAGGTAACAGAAAACGTTTCCTACACGAGCACCAGAGGCGCCATCAATAATGACGAAATTGCCGGCATGCACAGTGCATTGATGGACAGTCCCACCCACAAGGCCAACATTCTGGACCCTGACGTCAATTATATCGGAGTGGGGCTTTCTCAAGGCCAGATCGAAGCGCAGGGAGAGCTACACGATGCGGTCTTCATGACCCAGAACTTTGGCAAGAGTTCTCAATCGGTGCGGGTTCAGGAAGAAGTCGACGGAGAAACGGTCCTGACGACTTACGTCGGTGGCAAGGCGGTGCCCGGGTCATCACAGCCTGCTCCAGAAGAGGGTGCTGATAATGATGTTGAGCCGGACGCTGATGATGAGGTCCCGGAAGACGACGACCCGCGAGATGTGAATGACGCCTCTGGCGGCTCATGCTTCGTTGCAACGGCAGCCTATGGCAACAGGCTTCATCCCGATGTGGTGACACTTCGCCAATTTCGAGATGGTGTGCTTGTCCGTTACCAGGCTGGGCGTGCCTTCATTCGCTTCTACTGGGTCATCGGACCCAAGCTGGCAAAAGTGGTGCGTCCCAATCATTTCACAGGCCGCTTAGTTCGCTTGGCCCTGCATCCTTGGGTGCGTGCCGCCCGCAGGCACCTGTGCCGTCGCGGCCGTTGAGGACAGAGGCGAGGCTTTGAGCTTTCAGAACTAGGGAATCACTGTGCAAGGCCACGGGGCTATACAGCCGCTGTTTCAATCCGGCGGCCTTCTGTCCCCTTTTATCAGGGTGTCGGGTAGAGAGATAAGAAACGGTGGCATCCTGAAATGGGTCACCCTGGCAGGTCTCCGGAGCGCGCCTCCCCGTTCCCCGGCATCACCTTACTCACGCCTCAAGGTCCATCGACGTCCGAAGCAATCCAGCACAATATTTCTCAGGCCGTGGGGTGCAGCGTGGGGTCAATAGAAGTCATTGGCCGTTAACCAACTGTATTTCATAGGAAAATTGAGATATCTTTGGTGGAGCCAAGGGGAGTCGAACCCCTGACCTCTTGAATGCCATTCAAGCGCTCTACCAACTGAGCTATGGCCCCACCGGAGGTCTGCCGCGTCTTTCGATGTGGCGTGCGGGGTCTATAGGGGTGCCTGCGACGGGGCGCAAGCGGAAAATATGCGCGTCGGGCCAAGTTTCTGGGCGTTGCTGCATAAGGCCTGAAAACCACGGCAAAGCCCGCCCAAGATGGAAACAGGACCACGGGACATGGCTTCAGGTGAGGGATGAATGGTGGGCGGTGAGGGACTCGAACCCCCGACATCCTCGGTGTAAACGAGGCGCTCTACCAACTGAGCTAACCGCCCGCCGGGCCGGGTTCTAGCGCCTGACGCGAGCCTTGGCCAGTGGTAACTGCACAGGTCTTATCCGATGATCCCCGAACCCGCGAACAGCGTGGACAGATCCACCGTGTCGTGGCGGTTCAGCGCATCGGCATGGTCGTTCAGGAACGTATCGGCCGCCGCCTGCCCCGCCGCCTTCATTCGGGCCAGCAGGCCAGGCGCGGGCATGAGCTTGGACCGGGCGGTCAGGTCGTTCATCAGCACTTCGTCCCGGATCATGTGGATCAGGGGGTTCTTCATCGTGCGGTTCTGCAACCGGCCTTCCGCAAACAGGCGCTTGACGAAGTTGATGGCCCGCAGGTCGGCCATCAGGGATGCGTTGAAGCTGACCTCGTTCACGCGGTCGGCGATCTGGGCGGGGCTGCGGGGAATGGCGTCGCGCAGCAGCGGGTTGATGTTCACGATCACGATATCGCGGGGCAGGTGCTGGCCATACAGCGGGAACATCGCCGGATTGCCGGTAAAGCCGCCATCCCAGAAGGCCTCCAACTGTCCGGTTTCGGGGTCGCGGATCTCGACCGCGCGAAACAGGGTGGGCAGGCAGGCCGAGGCCATGACGGCGTCCGGCGTGGCGGCCGCATGGGTAAAGACCCGGATCCGGCCAGTGCGCACATTGGTGGCCGCGACGAACAGTTGCGGACCCCGGTCGTTGCTGAAATCGGCAAAGGGCAGTTCGCGCAACACCGCGCCCAGGGGATTCACGTAAAAGGGACCATAGTCGTAAGGGCTGAAAATGCGCGTAAGGTTGTCCACCCAGGCCAGGGGGGAAAACAGTTCGGTCAGGCGGTCCATGCCCTGCAGGACCGGAAAGACCGAATGCAGCCACCGGACCATCCGGTTGTCGCTGCGCTGCCCGACCTGCGCCCAAAGGTGGTCCAGGTTGTCCCGCGCTGCCCGGCGTCCCGCCTTGCCGTTGTTCCGCGCCAGTCCGCCCTTCAGCGCGGCCCCGTTCAAGGCCCCTGCGGACGTGCCGCTGATGGCCGAAATGGTCAGCCAGTCCTCGTCCAGCAACCGGTCCAGGACGCCCCAGGAAAAGGCGCCATGCGCGCCGCCGCCCTGCAAGGCCAGGTTGATCCGCCGTTCATCCATCGCCGCCCCCGCTATTGCGGTGCAGCATAACGGGAAAGCCCGGGCGGTCCAGATGGGGGATCAGTCGGCGGCGTTCGCCTCGGCCCGGCTTTTTCCGGCCACGTCCAGGGCCAGGGTCGCGGCCATGAAGGCATCCAGGTCGCCATCCAGCACGCCTTGGGTGTCGCTGGTTTCCTCGGAGGTGCGCAGATCCTTGACCATCTGGTAAGGGTGCAGGACATAAGACCGGATCTGGTTGCCCCAGCCCGCATCGCCCTTGGCGGCGTGCTGGGCGTTCACCTCGGCGTTGCGGCGGTCCAGTTCCATCTGGTACAGGCGCGACTTCAGGGCGGCCATGGCGTTGGCGCGGTTCTGGTGCTGCGATTTCTCGGAACTGGTCACGACGATGTTCGTGGGCAGGTGCGTGATGCGCACGGCCGAATCGGTGGTGTTGACGTGCTGCCCGCCCGCGCCGGACGACCGATAGGTGTCGATGCGGATGTCACGGTCGGGAATGTCGATCTCGATGTTGTCGTCCACGACCGGATAAACCCAGACGCTGCAGAAACTGGTGTGCCGCCGTGCCGCGCTGTCATAGGGGCTGATGCGGACCAGCCGATGCACGCCCGATTCCGATTTCAGCCAGCCATAGGCATTGTGCCCGCTGACCTTATAGGCGGCGCTGCGGATGCCTGCCTCGTCGCCCGCGGTCTCGGACAGCAACTCGACCTCGTAGCCCTTCTTTTCCGCCCAACGGACATACATCCGCGCCAGCATCGACGCCCAGTCGCAGCTTTCGGTGCCGCCCGCGCCCGCGTTGATTTCCAGGAATGTGTCGTTGGCGTCCGCCTCGCCGTTCAGCAGGGCTTCCAGTTCCTTTTGCGCAGCCAGTTCAGCCAGCGTTTTCAGGTTTGCCTCGGCCTCGGCCACCAGGTCGGCATCGCCTTCCTCCTCGGCCAGCTCGATCATCTCGGCATTGGCGGAAAGATCCCCGTCGATGCGGCGATAGGTTTCGATGGCGTCCATCAGAGCCTGGCGTTCGCGCATCAGCTTCTGCGCGCGGGCCGGGTCGGACCACAAATCGCCCGCCTCGATCATGGCATTCATTTCCTCAAGGCGGTGCGGCGCGGTCTGCCAATCCATCCGCTGTCCCAGCAGGGTCAGCGACTTGCGGATGGCTTCGATGGTGGACTGCGTCTCGGCGCGCATGGGCGGATCCTCAGGGCTGGCGTCAGGTCAGGGGTGATACCGTGCGCAGGGCCGTGGGGCAAGGGTGGCGCAACCAAGGCGCATGAAAGGCGTTTGGCGTGAAGGTTTCGAAAGCGACATCCATGTCAACCTTTGCCGCCACTTTCGCCGATCTGTTTGCACCCTTGCAGACGATCACCTATCCCGCTGCATTCGCGCGGCTGGTGCTGGCCTTGCTGCTGGCCGGCGCCATCGGCTGGGAACGAGAGATCACCGCGCGGTCCGCCGGGTTGCGCACGCATATGCTGATCGCGGTCGCCGCCTGCATGTTCACCCTGGTGGCAATGGAGTTGGCGCATTTCCCCACCCAGGATCCTGAGACATTGCGCGTCGACCCCCTGCGCCTGATCGAGGCCGTGACGGCCGGTGTGGCCTTTCTGGCGGCCGGGTCGATCATTACCAGCGGCCGCACCGTGCGGGGCATAACTACGGGTGCCTCGATGTGGCTTGCCGGGGCCGTTGGCCTGGCCTGCGGGACGGGCGACGGATCGCTGGCCGTGATGGGGACGGGGCTTGCGCTTGTGGTGCTGTGGCTTGTGCGGCTGATGGCCGAGCCGCTGAAGGAGAAGATAACGAGCACTGGCCAGGGACCGCGTGGGTCGCGGACAGGCGACCTGGATCAGTAAAGCCCGCCCGACGACATGGTGCCGAAATCCGTCTGCCGCGGAATGACCTTGCGTTCCCCGGTGGATGTCGTGATGGCCGTCCCGGAACCCGATCCGGCACCCGCTTCCCAAGGCAGAGCCACGGGTCCATCGCCAAAGCCCGACACGACCAGCGGCGATCCCCAATCGGGATCGGTGCCGTCGCGGAAATATTCGGCCACCACATTCGGGCCTGACGCGTCGTCCGACAGCCGCTGCCCCGTGCTGCGGTCGATCTTGACCCAGTAGCCGCCCGGCGGAACGGTGAATTCGGTGCCGCCGAATTCCGCCACGGCCTTGCGCATGAAGGCGTTGAAGACCGGCACGCACAGCGTCCCGCCATAGGCGTTCCTGCCCAGCGTGCGCGGCTGGTCGTAACCCAGGTAACAGCCTGCGACGATGTTGCTGGAATAACCGATGAACCACACGTCCTTGGCGTCGTTGGTGGTTCCCGTCTTGCCCGCGATGGGCACCGGCAGGTCCACCCCGCTGCCCGACCCGCGCGTGACCGCCCCTTCCAGCATCGAGGTCAGCTGATAGGCCGTCACGGCGTCCATGACCCGTTCGCGGTTGGAACTGTCGATCACCGGCCCCTGCCCCGCCGGCAGCGCCTGCTGACCGCAGGTTTCGCAGACCCGCTGGTCATGGCGATAAACGGTGCGCCCGCGCCGGTCCTGCACGCGGTCCACAAGCGTGGGTTCGACCCGTTCGCCGCCGTTGGCGAACATCGCATAGGCCGCGACCATCTTGAAAAGCGTGGTTTCCTGCGCGCCAAGGGCATTGGCCAGGAACGGCTTCAGGTCGTCATAAACGCCGAAGCGTTCGGCATATTCGGCCACGCGTTCCATTCCGATGTCTTGCGCGATGCGGATCGTCATCAGGTTGCGCGACATCTCGATGCCGGTGCGCAGGGGCGTCGGGCCATAGGTCTTGCCGCTGGAATTCTTGGGTTCCCACAAACCGAAGGGCGTGTTCAGCGTGATCGGCTCGTCCACGACGATGGTGGCGGGGGTATAGTTGTTATCAAGTGCTGCAGCATAGACGAAGGGCTTGAAGCTTGACCCCGGCTGGCGCTGCGCCTGCGTCGCCCGGTTGAAGACCGACGACTGATAGCTGAACCCGCCCTGCATCGCCATCACGCGCCCGGTGTTCACGTCCATGGCCATGAAGCCGCCCTGGACCTCGGGAACCTGGCGCAGGGTCCAGCGGATGAAGCTGCCGTCGCTGTCCTGCGTCATGGCCCGGACCAGGACCACATCGCCCACGGCAAGCAGATCGCCCGCCACCTGGGCACGCGGGCCAAGCCTGCCATTAGGCCCGCGCTTGCGCGCCCATTGCACGTCTGCGGCCGTGATCCAGTGGCCGTCGGGGTCTTCCTCGATTCCCTCGATGCCGATGCGGGCGTCGCTGTCGCCCACCTCCAGCACAACGGCGGGGTGCCAGCCGGGAATGTCGCGCGGAACCTGGGCCTGCCACAAGGCGCCGCGCCAGACGGCCTCATCGTTCAGTTGCTCGGCGTGGATGGTTTCGGGGGTGCCGCGCCAGACGCCTGTGCCGCGGTCGTAATCCTCCAATGCCTCGCGCAGGGCGACCGCCGCCGCCGATTGCAGGTCGGGATCCACCGTGGCGCGGATGGTCAGCCCGCCGCCGAAGAATTCCTCGTTTCCGAACTGCGCCGACAACTGTCGGCGGATTTCGTCGGTGAAGTAGTCGCGCGGCGGCAATTGCTGGCGAAAGGCGGGGTAATCGCCGTTCTGGACCGATTTCAGCGGCAGCTTGGCCTCGGACTGATAGGTCGCCTCGTCGATATAGCCGTTCTGCCACATTTCCCGCAGGACATAGTTGCGCCGTTCCGTCACGCGGTCCTTGGCGGACACGGGGTGATACCGGCCCGGCGCCTGCGGCATCGCGGCCAGCATCGCAGCTTCGTGGGGGGCCAGTTCGGTCAGCGACTTGTTGAAATAGGTTTGCGATGCGGCGGCCACGCCAAAGCTGTTCTGACCCAGGAAAATCTCGTTCAGATACAGTTCCAGGATCTGTTCCTTGGACAGGGTGCGTTCCAGCCGGGATGCCAGGATCAGTTCCTTGACCTTGCGTTCCACGCTGCGGTCCGACGACAGCAGGAAATTCTTCATCACCTGCTGGGTGATGGTCGATGCCCCGCGCACGGACGATCCCCGGGACGCCACCGCCTGCCAGGCCGCGCCCACGATGCCACGCACGTCATAGCCGGGATGGCTGTAGAAGTTCTTGTCCTCGGCGCTGATGAATGCGTGCTTGACCAGGTCGGGAATTTCCTCGACCGGGACGAACAGGCGGCGTTCCTCGGCGAATTCGTCGATCAGGCGGCCCTCGCCCGAATAAACCCGGCTGATGGTCTTGGGCGTGTATTGCGCCAGCGTTTCATGGCTGGGCAGGTCGCGCGAATAGATCCAGAAGATCGCGCCCAGGGTCAGCGCAATGAAAAAGCTTGCGGTGACGAACCACGAGAAGATGGCACCGAAAAAGGACAGGACGCTGCGCAGCAAGGGGGAGCCTTTCGTGGACTTGGCCCCGTCTATAACGGCGGAGCCCGTTCCGGTCAAAACAACACTGGGCGATCCCGAAGCTATTGCCGCAGCATCGCGGCCCGCGCGGCCTCGTCGCGCGCCCAGCCGACGATGGCGTCCGACACGACCCGGACCATGCGTTCGCGCCACAGCGGATTGAGCAGGTTCGCCCGGTCGTTGTGATCCGAGATGAAACCGAGTTCCAGCAGGACCGATGGAATGTCTGGCGATTTCAGAACCGAATAGGTGGCCCGCTGCACCGGCCGGTCGTGCATCCCGATCCCCATCAGCGCCATGCGCGATGTCAGCCAGCGGGCGAAGCTTTCCGACCGGGGCTGCGTGTCGGTGCGCACGAAATCCATCAGAACCCCGGTCAGCGCGTCGTCCTGCCCGCTCAGGTCCGTTCCGGTCAAAAGGTCGCCACGGTCGTGACGCAGCACGAGCTGTTCCGCCGCACGGGCATCGGCTGCGGGATTCCAGACATAGATCGTGGCCCCCGCCGCCTGTCCATCCGGCAGCGCGTCCGCGTGAAGCGAGATGAACAGATCCCCCCGCGCAGCCCTTGCCGTGGTCATGCGCCGTTCGAGGGCCACGAAGCTGTCATCCGTCCGCGTCATTTCCACGGTGATGCCACGCGCCTGCAAGGCCGCGCGCAGTTCCAGCGAAAAGACCAGGACCAGGTTGGCCTCGGTTTCGCCCTCGGCCAGGGCGCCGGGGTCGAAACCGCCATGGCCCGGATCCAGCACGACGGTAAAGGCCTCGTCCGCCGGAAGCGCGGGCAGGTCGGCGGGTTCCGGCAGGTCGCGCAAGGCAGCGGTCGCCGATGGGCGGGGCGCGAAGTCATCGGCGCTGACCGGGGCCAGGGTCACAGTGATCTGCGACAGCGCCGCGCGCGACCGTTGGCCCGCGCTGTTGATGCGGTAAGGGCCGGGCAGTTCTACGACCACGCGCGACCAGCCGGGCTTGTATGGACCCCAGCGGATGGCAGGGGCCAGATCGGCGCCGAACAGATCCTGCGGCCGCGACAGGCCAAGATCGGCGCCCTTCAGATCCAGGATCAGGCGCGGCGGGCCATCCACCAGATAGGTGCGATAAGGCACCGCCTTGGTCAGCGACAAGCGCAGTTCCAGCGGCTTTGGCCCGCCCCAGCCGCGCCCGGTCGTCACAAGCGCCGACCCGCCCAGATCCAGCCGCGCCGGTTCGTTCGCGAAAGCCGGCAGCGCCAGAAGCAGCGACAGGATCAGCGCCAGCCATTTCATCGCGCGGCCATGAACTCCGTCAGACGGCGCAGGCCCTCGGCGATGTCGGCGGTGGCGCGGGCATAGGAAAAGCGCAGGGTCCGCGTCCCGCGATCAGGGTCGAAATCCAGCCCCGGGGTGACCGCGACACCTGCCTTTTCAAGAATTTCCGCCGCGAAGTTCACCGAATTTTCGGTCAGGTGCGACACGTCGGCATAGATATAGAAGGCCCCCTCCGGCGGGGCGATGCGGTCGAAGCCCGCCTTGGGCAGGCCTTCCAGCATCAGCCGGCGGTTTTCGGCATAGACGGCCAGGTTCGTGTCCGCGTCCTCTGTGCAGTCAAGTGCCGCAAGCGCCGCGACCTGGCTGGCATGGGGCGGGCAGATGAACATATTCTGGGCCAGCCGTTC
Source organism: Paracoccus everestensis (assembly GCF_021491915.1). NCBI lineage: Bacteria > Pseudomonadati > Pseudomonadota > Alphaproteobacteria > Rhodobacterales > Paracoccaceae > Paracoccus > Paracoccus everestensis. The sequence goes on from NZ_CP090836.1 coordinate 2,261,311, forward strand.
GACCGTGCGGATGTGATCCTCGGGCACGACCATCCAGCCGACGCGCCAGCCGGTCATGGAAAAATACTTGCTGAAAGAGTTGATGACGAAAACGTCGTCCGTCACTTCCAAAGCGGAATGGCAGCGGTCGCCATAGGACAGCCCGTGGTAAATCTCGTCCGAGATCAGCGCCATGCCCCGCGTCCGCGCGGCATCCGACAACGCCCGCAATTCATCCGTGCGCAGCACCGTGCCAGAGGGGTTTCCGGGCGAGGCGAGGATCAGCCCCGCGCAGCCATCGGGCAGATCTTGGGGCCGCGGCTGATAGCGATCCTCGGGCCGGGTGGGAATGCCTATGGGTTCCAAAGACATAGCCCGCAGGATCTGGCGATAGCTGGGATAGCCGGGATAACCCATCGCCACCTTGTCCCCGGCATCGAACAGCGCCGAGAAAGCCAGGATGAACGCCCCGCTGCTGCCCGGCGTCACGACCACGCGGGCCGGATCCAGATCGACGCCGTACCAGCGGCGATACAGATCCGCGATCCCCTGGCGCAACGCGGGCAGGCCAAGCGCCACGGTATATCCAAGCGGCTGTTCCAGGGCCGCCGCCAAGGCACGGCGCGCGCCAAGGGGTGCGGGCGTGCTGGGCTGGCCCACCTCCATATGGATGATGTGGCGGCCTGCGGCCTCGGCCTGGGCGGCGGCTTCCATCACGTCCATGACGATGAACGGATCGACCTGACCGCGTGCGGATTTCCTCATGCTGCTCATCTTTGGGCCTTTTGTCTTTTTCCCTTGTCTTACGCCTACGGCGCGCGCGCGGAAAGCCCCCGGTCACGCAGCTTTGTCAGCGGCTTTCTTGCCAAGACCGTCTGCACGGGCCAAGGTTGCAAGAAGCCTTTTTCCCCGAGGATCCCGATGAAACGCCTGATCGCCGCCCTTCTGCTGACCGCGACCCCTGCCCTGGCCTTCGACATTTCCGCCATGACGGATGCGGAAAAGGCGGCCTTCGGAGATGCCGTGCGCGAATACCTGATGGCCAATCCCGAGGTTCTGGTCGAGTCCATCAACGTGCTGGAAGAACGCCGCGCGGCGTCCGAGGTGGAAAACGACGGCGCATTGGTCGCCGCGAACCGGGACGCGATCTTCGACGACGGGCACAGCTGGGTCGGCGGCAACCCGGACGGCGACGTGACGATCGTGGAATTCGTCGATTATCGCTGCGGTTATTGCCGCAAGTTCAACGACCAGATCCATGACATTGTCGAGGATGACGGCAATATCCGGTTCATCCTGAAAGAATTTCCGATCCTTGGCCCCGAAAGCGAAACCTCGGCCCGGTTCGCGGTTGCCGCCAAGCAGATCGGCGGGAACGAGGCCTATGTTCAGGCCCATGACGCGCTGATGGCGCTGCGCGGCGAACCCTCGCCCGAGGCCCTGCAGAAGATTGCCGCAGAAATCGGCATCGACGGAGAGGAGGTTCTGAACACCATGAACACTGAATCCGTGTCGGCGGTGCTGCGCGACAACCGGCAGCTGGCCGAACGTATGGCGATCATGGGCACGCCGACCTTCGTGATCGGCGATACGATGCTGCGCGGGATGCCTGCGGACGGACTGGAAGCAACCGTGGCCGCCGCGCGCGAAGGGAACGGCTGACGCGCCTTGTGGCACGGGCAGCAGCCTCCGGCGGGGATATTTAAGTGAAGAAGAAGCGGCTATTCGGCGGCCATGCGGTCGGTGTCTGATCGCATGGCGCGACCCAGGATGTGATCGGCAGCCTTTTCCCCCACCATGATCGAGGGGGCGTTCAGGTTCCCGTTGGTGATGCGCGGAAAGGTCGAGCTGTCGGCGACGCGCAGCCCCTCGACCCCGATGACCTTCAGGTCGGGATCGACCACCGCCATGGGGTCGGTGATTGCACCCATGCGGGCCGTTCCGCAAGGGTGATAGGCCGATTCGGCGTGATCGCGGATAAAGGCGTCGATTTGGTCGTCCGTCTGGACCCCCGCCCCCGGCTGGATTTCGTCGCCCCGGTATTCCGTGAACGCGGGCTGGTTGAAGATCTGGCGGGTCAACTGGACGCAGGCGCGGAATTCGGCCCAGTCGTCGGGATGGGACATATAGTTGAAGCGGATTTCCGGGGCGGCGGCCGGATCGCCTGACGCCAGCCGCACCGTGCCGCGCGATTTTGACCGCATCGGGCCGACATGGGCCTGGAAACCATGTCCCTGCGCGGCAGCCTTGCCGTCGTAACGGACGGCCAGCGGAAGGAAGTGATACTGGATGTCGGGATAATCCACCGCATCGGAGGACCGGACAAATCCGCAGCTTTCGAACTGGTTTGACGCGCCAAGCCCGGTCTTTTGCAGCAGCCATTCCACGCCGACCCGGCTTTTGCCCAGCAGGTTATAGTATGTATAAAGCGTGACCGGTTTCAGCGCCTTGTATTGCATATAGATTTCAAGATGGTCCTGCAGGTTCGCACCGACCCCCGGCCGGTCGGCCAAGGGCGTGATGCCGTGCTGGCGCAGGTGATCGGCAGGCCCGATGCCCGACAGCATCAGGAGTTTTGGCGTGTTGATCGAACTGGCCGAAACGATCACCTCTCGTTTGGCGCGGATTGCCTCGATCCGGCCTTGCCGTTCGATTTCAACGCCATGGGCGCGCTTGTCCTGAAACAGGATACGGCGGGCAAGGGCGCGGATCAGGGTCAGGCGGCCCGTCTTCAACGCGGGACGCAGATAGGCGTTGGCGGCGGACCAGCGGCGGCCCTTCCAGATCGTCGCCTCCATCGGGCCGAAGCCTTCCTGCTGTTCGCCGTTGTAATCGGGAGTATAGGGCCAACCGGCCTGCTGGCCGGCCTCGACAAAGGCGTTGAACAGGGGGTTCTTGCGCTTGCCCCGTGTCACGTGCAGCGGGCCGTCGGTGCCGCGAAGGGGGGACCGGCCGCCGTGCCAGGTTTCCATCCGCTTGAAATAGGGCAGCACGTCGTCGTAACCCCAGCCCGCCGCGCCGCTGTCGCGCCAATGGTCGTAATCCTTGCGGTGGCCGCGCACGAAAACCATGCCGTTGATGGACGACGACCCGCCCAGCACCTTGCCGCGCGGCGTGGCAAGCTTGCGCCCGCCCAGATGCGGCTCGGCCTGGGTTGCAAATCCCCAGTCGTATCGAGGCATATTCATCGGGTATGACAGCGCGCCGGGCATCTGGATAAAGATGCCGATATCGCTGCCGCCATATTCGATCAGGGTGACGGAATGCCCCGCCTCGGTTAGGCGATAGGCAAGCGCGCAGCCGGCGGAACCGGCGCCGACGATGACGTAATCAGCGGTCACGGCTGGTCCCCCTTAATATGGTGCCTCGACGGCGCCCATGCCGACATAGACGGTCTTGAGTTGCGAATAGTGCTCGATCGCGGCGGTGCCGTTCTCGCGGCCCAGGCCGGACATCTTGACGCCGCCGAAGGGCATTTCCACAGGCGTCAGGTTATAGGCGTTGATCCAGCAGGTGCCTGCCTCCAGCGCGGCGACGACGCGGTGCGCGCGGGTAATGTCCTGTGTGAAAACGCCTGCCGCAAGGCCAAAGCCGGTGGCGTTGGCGCGGGTCACGGCCTCGGCTTCATCCGTGAAGGTCAGGGTGGTCATCACCGGGCCGAAGATCTCATCGCTGGTGATCGCCATGGCGTCGGTGGCGTCGGCAAAGACGGTGGGCGGGATGAACGCCCCCTCTCCTGCGCCGCCGCAGACCAGCCGGGCGCCTGCGTCCCGGCCCGCCGCGATGGCCGCGCGGATCTTGCCTGCCTGCGTGGGGTTGATGATCGGGCCGAATTGCGTGTCGGGGTCCAGAGGGTCGCCGATGCGGACCTGCGCCAGCCGTTCGGCCAGCCGGTCCAGGAACCGCGCGGCGATCCCCCGTTGCAGGAACACCCGCGTGCCATTGGAACAGATCTGCCCCGAGGAATAGAAGTTCGCCAGGATCGCAGCACCCACGGCATCGTCAAGGCTGGCGTCGTCAAAGACGATCAGGGGCGACTTGCCGCCCAACTCCATGGTGACATGGCGCATCCCCTCGGCGGCGGCGGCATAAACGCGGCGGCCCGTGGGCACGGATCCGGTCAGCGACACCTTGGCGACGCGGGGATCGGTGACAAGCGCGGCGCCGACCTGCCCGCGCCCTTGGACGACGTTGAAGATGCCCGGCGGGGCACCGGCCTCGACCAGGATCTCGGCCAGTTTCAGGGCGCCCAGCGGCGTTTCCTCGGACGGCTTGAAGACCATCGCATTGCCCATCGCCAAGGCTGGCGCGGCCTTCCAGCAGGCGATCTGGCTGGGATAGTTCCAGGCGCCGATGCCCGCGCAGACGCCAAGCGCCTCGCGCCGGGTATAGGCCCAGGCCCGGCCCAGCGGGATCATCTGGCCGGTCACGGTTGCAGCCAGGCCGCCGAAATATTCCAGGGCGGCGGCACCGGATGCCCAGTCGGCCACAATCGTTTCCTGGATCGGCTTGCCGGTATCCAGCGTTTCCAGCCGGGAAAGATCCTCGTTGCGGTCGCGGATGATGGCGGCGGCGCGGGACAGCACGCGGCCCCGATCGGCGGGCGTCATCGCCGCCCATTCGGGCTGCGCGCGGGCGGCGGACTGGCAGGCCAGGGCCACCTGATTCGCCGAAGCCTCGCGCAGGGACGCGATTTCCTCGCCTGTATAGGGGTAAAGGACGGGCAGCGCCGCACCCTCTCCTTCGACGAAACGACCGTCGATGAACAGGCTGGCCGAAGGTTGGGCATTATGGGTCACGACAGGGCCTCGTCCAGGTAATCGAAGATCATCTTTTCGGCGGCCTCGGCCTCGATCCCGCCGGGAGTCAGGACCGCGCGCAGGTAAACCCCGTCGATCAGGGCGCCGACGGTGTCGGCCACCCGCGCCGGATCCTTGGTCAGAGGCCGCAGCGCCAGCACCAGATTCGACCGCAACCGGCGGTGATACACACGCAAAAGGCGCCCGGCCTCGGGGTTGATCAGGGCCAATGCATAGAAATTGATCCAGGCGCTGACGGTTTCGCGCTGGAAATTCTGGGGCGCGAAACTGGCCCCGACGATGGCGTTCAGCCGACCCCGCGCCCCATGCCCCGGCAGGCGTTCGGCGACCGACCGGCCATAGACGCGCAGGATGTAACGCATTGCGGACAGGAAGATTTGCTCCTTGGAGCCAAAGTAATGATGCGCCAGGGCGGGCGACATGCCCGCGCGCCGGGCGATCTGCGCCACGGTGACATCCAGCGACCCCGCCCGCCCGATCTCGAAGATCGTGGCGTTGATTAACGCGGCTTTTCGGATAGGCTCGGCCCCAATCTTGGGCAATGTGGCACCTGTTCAAAGAAACTGTTGCTATTCGAAGCCTGTGTAACTTTAATTGAGCGACCAATCAAGAACAGGGAGCCTCGCATGATCCGCAATAGCCTGACCCTTTCCGTGGTGATCGGCGCCGCGCTTGCCGGACCCGTCTTCGCGGCAGAGCCGGACGATTGCCGCCAGGTCGTCCTGTCCGATGTGGGCTGGACCGATATCACCGCCACGACCGCGCTTGCCTCGACCGTGTTGCAGGCCTTGGGCTATGAAACGGAAACCAAGCTGCTGTCGGTGCCCGTCACCTATACGGCGCTGTCCACCGACGATGTGGACATCTTCCTGGGCAACTGGATGCCCACGATGGAGGCCGACATCGCCCCTTATCGCGACGCGGGAACCGTGGACACGGTACGCACTAACCTGACGGGCGCGAAATACACGCTGGCCACGAACAAGGCGGGCGCCGATCTGGGCATTACCGATTTCAGCAAGATCGCGGAACACAAGGACGCCTTGTCAGGCCAGATCTATGGCATCGAACCGGGCAATGACGGCAACCGCCTGCTGCTGGAGATGGTGGCCGAGGACAAGTTCGGCCTGGGCACCTTCGAGGTGGTCGAATCCAGCGAACAGGGGATGCTGTCCCAGGTCGCGCGCGCCGATGCGGCAAGCCAGCCGGTGGTCTTTCTGGGTTGGGAACCCCATCCGATGAACGCCCAGTTCGCCATGACCTATCTGACCGGCGGGGACGAGGTTTTCGGTCCCGACCTGGGCGGGGCCGAGGTGCGCACCAACACCCGTCACGGCTATGTCGCGGAATGCCCAAATGTGGGCAAGTTCCTGCAAAACCTGGAATTCACCCTGCCCATGGAAAACGAGGTCATGGGCATGATCCTGAACGACGGGCAGGATCCGATGGACGCCGCCAAAGAATGGCTGACGGCCAATCCCGACGCCGCAATGCCCTGGCTGGACGGCGTGACGACATTCGACGGCAACGATGCGGCATCCGCCCTGACCGAGGCGCTGTCCGGCTGACCCTCCGGCGCGCCCGCTTTTCCAATTCAGCAAGGAACCGCGCATGGAGCAGTTGACGGCTTGGGTGACGGACAACAAAATTCCCGTGGGACGCACCGCCAAGGCGATCTTCGACTGGCTGAACGCCAATGCCGCGGGGCTGTTCAACACGATAGCAGGGGTGTTGGAATGGCTGATCGGCGGCATCCTTGCCGGGCTGGAGGCCCCGCATCCGCTGCTGTTCATCCTGCTGGCCGCAGCGCTGACCTGGGCCTTGCAGCGCAGTTGGAAGACCTGCCTGCTGGTCGTGGCGGGCCTGCTGTTCGTCCTGAACCAAGGATACTGGGACGAGATGATGCAGTCCCTGACCTTGGTGCTGGCAGCCTGCCTTGTCTGCATGGCGGTGGGCGTGCCGGTGGGGATTGCCGCGGCGCACCGCCCACGGCTCTATGCCTGGATGCGGCCGGTGCTGGATCTGATGCAGACGCTGCCGACCTTTGTTTACCTGATCCCCGCGATCGTCTTTTTCGGCATCGGCATGGTGCCGGGCCTGCTGGCGACCGTGATCTTCGTGCTGCCCGCGCCGATCCGGCTGACGCAGCTTGGCATCGCATCCACCCCGCCTGCCCTGGTCGAAGCCGCGACGGCCTTTGGCGCCACGCCGCGCCAGTTGTTGTGGAAGGTCGAACTGCCAAGCGCGCTGCCGCAAATCATGGCCGGGCTGAACCAGACGATCATGCTGTCGCTGTCCATGGTCGTGATCGCCGCGCTTGTCGGCGCGTCGGGACTGGGGGTGCCGGTCGTGCGGGCGCTGAACAGCGTCAACACCTCGCTGGGGTTCGAATCGGGCTTCGTGATCGTGGTCGTGGCCATCCTGCTGGACCGGATGCTGCGGATGGAGGGCCGGAAATGAACGACCACCCCAATGCCGTGGAATTCGACAGGGTCAGCATCGTCTTTGGCGACCGGCCCGAAACAGCCCTGCCCCTGATGGACCAGGGCAAGGAACGCGGCGAGATCCGCACCGCCACGGGTCAGGTCCTGGGGGTCCACGACTGTTCCCTGAACGTGCGCCAGGGCGAGATCCTGGTGCTGATGGGCCTGTCCGGTTCCGGCAAATCCACGCTGCTGCGCGCGGTCAATGCGTTGAACCATGTCTGCCGGGGCGAGGTCCGCGTGTGGGACGGCAATGGCATGATTACCGTCAGCGGGGCCGGGCGGCGGGCGCTGCGCGATATCCGCCTGCGCCATGTCGCCATGGTGTTCCAGCAATTCGGCCTACTGCCTTGGCGCAGCGTGCGTGAAAACGTGGGCCTGGGGCTGGAACTGGCTGGGATGCCTGTCGCGGAACGCCGCGCCCAGGTCGATCAGCAGCTGGAAACCGTGGGCCTGGCCGAATGGGCGGAACGCAAGGTGGGCGATCTGTCGGGCGGGATGCAGCAGCGCGTGGGCCTGGCCCGCGCCTTTGCCACCCAGGCGCCGATCCTGCTGATGGACGAACCCTTCAGCGCCCTGGACCCGCTGATTCGCGCCCGCCTGCAGGACGAGTTGCTGGAACTGCAGGCCAAGACGCGCCGCACCATCATCTTCGTCAGCCACGACCTGGACGAGGCCTTCAAGCTGGGCAACCGCATCGCCCTGATGGAGGGCGGGCGCATCGTCCAGATCGGCAAAGCACGGGAAATCATCGCCAACCCCGTCAGCGCCTATGTCGCCGATTTCGTGGCCCACATGAACCCGCTGGGGGTGCTGACGGCCGCCGACGTGGTTCAGCCGGGCGATGCGCCGGGCGATCCCGTCCCCCGCGATATGCCCGTGCGCCAGGTGATGGGGTTGCTGTCCGACCGCACCGCCCTGCCCGTCCAGGGCGGCGGCTGCATCACCCGCGACGCGGTGCTGGCCCGTCTGATCGACCCGCGGGGCTGACAGGCGGGCGATTGCGACGGTCCCGTGTCACCGCCATGGCGGCACTGGCATCCGCGAGATTGCCCCTTTAAAAGGCGCCGAAACGCGGTCCTATAAAGGCAGGTTCATGAAGATCATCGTTCTGGGCGGAGACGGTTTCTGCGGCTGGCCGACGGCGCTGCATCTTTCGGCGCGCGGCCATGACGTGGTGATCGTGGACAACCTGTCGCGCCGCAAGATCGACGTGGAACTGGAAGTCAGCAGCCTGACCCCGATCCGCCCCTTGGGCGAACGCGTCCGCGCCTGGCACGAACTGACCAACCACACCATCCGGGTCGAGAACTTTACGGTGGGCAAGCATTACCATCGCCTGCTGACCATGCTGCGCGACGAACAGCCCGACGCGGTGATCCATTTCGCCGAACAGCGCGCCGCGCCCTATTCGATGAAATCCAGCTGGCACAAGCGCTACACCGTCAACAACAACCTGAACTCTACCAATGACGTGCTGGCGGCCATTGTCGAAAGCGGCCAGGACATCCACCTGGTCCACCTGGGCACGATGGGCGTCTATGGTTACGGCACGGCCGGGATGAAGATCCCCGAAGGCTATCTGGACGTCCTGGTCGAGACCGAGAACGGTCCCCATCGGCAGGAAATCCTGTATCCCGCCAATCCGGGGTCGATCTATCACATGACCAAGACCCAGGATCAGCTGTTCTTCTTTTACTACAACAAGAACGACGGCGTGCGGATCACCGACCTGCACCAGGGCATCGTCTGGGGCACCCAGACCGAGGAAACGCGCCTGGACGACCGGCTGATCAACCGCTTCGATTACGACGGCGATTATGGCACGGTGCTGAACCGCTTCCTGATGCAGGCAGCGATCGGCTATCCGCTGACGGTGCATGGCACGGGGGGGCAAACGCGTGCCTTCATCCACATCCAGGACACCTGCCGCTGCATCGAGCTGGCGCTGACGAACCCGCCAGCGCGCGGCGACCGGGTCAATATCCTGAACCAGATGACCGAAACCCACCGCGTCCGCGACCTGGCCCGGATGATCGCCGACCAGACCGGGGTCGAGGTCGCGTTCCTCAAGAACCCCCGCAACGAGGCGGACGAAAACGACCTGCACGTCGCCAACGACCGCTTCCTGGGCCTTGGCCTCGATCCCATCAAGCTGGAGGACGGGTTGCTGGCCGAGGTGCAGGAAATCGCCCGCAAATACGCCGACCGCTGCGACCGGGAGAAGATTCCCTGCGTGTCGCAATGGCGCACGGCCTGAGGGTGGATGCCGCCGCGCCCGAACGGCGGCGCGGCGTCTGGTTCATCAATCCTGGTCAAGGCTACCCTTGAAGGCAACCGGGAAGGCGCAGGAATACGGGTTCGGCCGCGCGCCCTACTGCACCCGCGCCCAAGTCTGGCTTTTGCAGATCAGCCCGCCCGCGACGCAGCCCGACAGGCTCATCCGGTCGCCCTGGACGCTGGCCTTGCCGTTGTAGATCTTGTCGTTGGCCGGGCGCCAAACCTTGCCGGCATAATTCCCGCCGCCCTGCGGGGCCATGTCGATGACGATCTGGCGGCCGACATTGGGCGACTGGTATTCGGCCTGGTCCTTGAAAGCGCGGGTGATCGTACCGCAAAAGGCTCCGCCGCAGGGGACGATCGTGACATGGGCGAATGCGCCCTCGTCCGGCTGGGTCTGCCAGACCCCCTCGATCGGGTCGGCCGTGGCGGCGGTGCCCGCCAGGACAAGAATAGCGGCGGCGATGATGTGGCGCATGGGGTTCCCTCCTCGTGATGGCGGGATGCTGCGCAGGCGCCACAAGTCTGGCAAGCATGACGTGAGGTCGCGGCACCCTTCCGTTCCGTTCGCCCCCGTGGCAAAGGATGCGCGACCGCAATGCCCGGAGACGCGCCATGATCCTCTATCCAGCCATCGACCTGAAGGACGGCAACTGCGTCCGCCTGCTGCGCGGGGAAATGGAAGCGGCGACCGTCTTCGGCACCGCCCCGGCAGCGCAGGCACGGGCCTTTCAGGATGCGGGCGCGGAATGGCTGCACCTGGTGGACCTGAATGGTGCCTTTGCAGGCCGTCCCGTCAATGCGGCGGCGGTCGAGGCGATCCTGGCCGCCACCCAAATCCCCGCCCAGCTTGGCGGCGGGATCCGCGACATGGCGACGATCGAAAACTGGCTGTCCAAGGGCCTGTCGCGCGTGATCCTGGGAACGGTTGCGGTGGAAGACCCGGACCTTGTTCGTCAGGCTGCGACAGCCTTTCCCGGCCAGATCGCGGTCGGCATCGACGCACGCGGGGGCCGCGTCGCGACCCGTGGCTGGGCGACCGAGACAAATGTCATGGCCACCGACCTGGCGCGGCAGTTCGAGGACGCGGGCGTCGCCGCCATCATCTATACCGACATCGACCGCGACGGCGCCATGGGCGGCCCGAACATCGCCGCGACGGAAGCACTGGCCCGCGCCGTCAACATTCCGGTCATCGCATCCGGCGGAGTGTCGTCGCTGGACGACCTGCGGGCCTTGGCGCAAACGCAGGTGATCGCCGGGGCGATTTCGGGTCGGGCGCTTTACGATGGAGCGATCGACCTTGGCCAGGCCTTGGCGCTGCTGAAATAGCCGGTCAGATCTGGCGTTCGGGCATCTGCACGACCAGCCCGTCCAGGGCGTCCGTCACCTTGATCTGGCAGGTCAGGCGGGACCGTTCCGGGTCGGGCTGATAGGCAAAGTCCAGCATATCCTCCTCCATCGGGTCGCGGGGGGGAAGCTGGTCGATCCAAGCCGGATCCACGTAAACATGGCAGGTCGAACAGGCGCAGGCACCGCCGCAATCGGCGTCGATGCCTGGCACGCCATTGTCGCGCGCGCCTTCCATCACCGTCATGCCGGGCTTCACGTCAACCTCGTGGCGGGTTCCGTTATGCTCGATATAGGTGATGCGGGCCATAGCTGTGTCCTTTGCTGTGCAGGGGGCAGATAGGCTATCGCTCCTGCAATGAAAAGGGGCGTGGCCCGTCAGGCGGTGCCGAACCCATCGGCGGGGCCGTCAAACAGGAACTGGCCCGCCCTGTCCCATGGCCCGCCGCGATAATGCCACAACAGGAACCCGGTGGCCTGGAACGCAAAGGGCTGAAACCCGGCGCCCAGGTCGTCGAACAGCCTGCGGGCCTGGGGTGGGGCGACCTTGTTCTGGATCGTCACATGAGACCTGATCCGCTGGCTGTCCTGCGGGGTCAGCACATCGGCAAAGACGCCCGACAGCGCCGCCCGCATCCGTTCGAGTTCGGGGCAATCGAGGTCATAGGCCACGCCCTTGCCAAGATGGCGCAGGCCCGTCACCCGGCCTGCCAGGACTGGCGTGGTGCGGGCCACCCGGTCCAGTTCCTGCGCGATCCAGCCGATGCGTGCCCCCGGAAGGTGATGAAACAACGTCAGATGCGCGGGAATGTGGTTGCGCGCGGGTGGGAAATGCCGCTGCCGCAAAGCCTGGAAATGGGCAAAGCTGGCATCGTCGAACCGGACCGTCACGATCAGAGGCGCGTCGTCCTTCATCAGCCGATTCCCTTCGTTCCCCATTTGCAACTTCATGCGCTGCCATGAAAAGGGGCGGCCCGCGCCTGCGAACCGCCCGTTGCCGTCATGCCTGGCAGGATCGCCCCTAGGCTTGTGCCCTTAGCCTTTGTCGACCGGCAGGGCCACGAAGCGCGGCTCTCCGTCGCGGCGCACCAGGACCAGCAGCGACTTGCGGCCCGCCTCGCGCGCCTCGTCGATGCGGGCGTTCAGGTCGCCCACCGATGCAACGGGTTGCTGGCCCGCCTCGGTGATGATGTCGCCGGGGGCCAAACCCTTTTCGGCGGCTTCGCTGGCGGGATCGACCTCTTGCACAAGCAAGCCCTGCGCATCGTTCGGCAGCCCCATGTCCGCGGCCATTTCCGGCGTCAGGACAGACAGCGACATTCCCAGGACGTTCTGCTGGCGGGGACTGTTGTCCGAACTGCCAGGCGTCTCTCCGGTGCCTTCGGCGGTTTCGCGGCGACCCAGCGTCACGGACAGCGTGACCGGACCGTCGGTGCGCTGCACCACGACATCCACCGGTTCCCCGGCAGGCGCCTCGGCCACGCGGCGGACCAGGCCGCGCGTATCGGCGACCTCGGACCCGGCAAAGCTGGTGATCACGTCGCCCGCACGCATCCCGGCCTCTTTCGCGGGGCCTTCGGGAACATCCGTGACCATGGCGCCCGATTCGGCGGCCAGGCCAAGCGCCTCGGCCATGTCGGGGGTCACGTCCTGGATCTTGACACCCAGCCAACCACGGCGGGTTTCCCCGAATTCACGAAGCTGATCGACCACGGTGGACACAACGTTGGACGCCATCGAAAAGCCGATGCCGATGGAGCCGCCATTGGGCGACAGGATCGCGGTGTTCACGCCCACGACCTCGCCCTTGAGATTGAACAGCGGGCCGCCGGAATTGCCCCGGTTGATGGCCGCGTCGGTTTGCAGGTAATCGTCATAGGTTCCCGACAATTCGCGGTTGCGGGCCGACACGATCCCCGAACTGGCCGAAAAGCCCTGGCCCAGCGGGTTGCCAAGCGCCAGCACCCAGTCGCCCACGCGGGCCTCGTCCGAATCGCCGAATTCCACAAAGGGCAGCGGATCGGGGCTTTTGACCTTTAGCACGGCCACATCGGTGTTGGGATCGGTGCCGACCACTTCGGCGGGCAGGGTTTCGCCGGAATAGAACTCGATCTCGATCTCGTCCGCGCCTTCGATGACGTGGTTGTTGGTGACGATGAAACCATCAGCCGAAATCACGAACCCGGACCCGAGCGCGTTTGACCGCTGGGGCATACGGGGACCGCCCCGACCCTCCTGCCCCGGCGCTCCGGGAAAGCCGAAGTCGCGGAACAGGTCGGAAAACGGGCTGCCTTCGGGAAGCATCGGGCCGCCCTCGCCGCCGGTGGGCTGGGCCACGACGGCGGTGGTGGTGATGTTGACCACGGCAGGGGCGACCTGCTGGACCAGATCGGCAAAGCTGTCGGGCATGACCTGCGACGAGGCCGTTTCCGGCGCCGACAAAGGTTCATTGTTCTTCGCCGCCTCTTGCGCCTGCTGGCTGGCCTCGGGCGAGATATCGGGCTGCGCGTCCTGCGCGGCCGCAAAGCCAAGCCCGACGGTCAAGGCCAGTGCCGAGGCGGTCAGAAGGTGCCGAGGAGAAAGCGTCTTCATGCGGATGTCCTCATCTTTCGCGTGCTTCGGTCCTGACAGGGGCCGGGGACCGCCGGTGATATGAAGAAGAAATAGGGCGGCGTTGCAAATAAACCACGCTCTCGGACGGTGAACTGATCGTGATTTTTATTGCAGAAAGGGCGGATGGTCTGCCATCCGCCCTTTTTCGTTTCTTATTCCTGCACCGGCGCGGCCTGGTCGGCCCCGTCGCCTTGGTCAGGCGCCGGCTCGGCGGCTGTTCCTTCGGACGCCGGCTCTGCCGCCGCCTCATCTGCCGCGGGCGAAAGGTCGTCGGACTGCGGCGCAGCAGGAGCGGCGGTGTCCTCGCCTTGCGTGGCAGGGGCCACCACGCCTTCGGTTTCCTGCGGCGGCGTGGTCAGCATTTCCGGCACGGGGGTCAAGGTAACGCCTGCGCTTTCGCCAAGGCGGTTCCCGTCGCGGTCGGTCACGGTGGGCGTGACCAGGCCTTCCTCCTCCTCGGGGGCGTCGGGGGCCAGGGCCGCGCCTGCCGAATTGCCCGCAGGCACCGGCGTGGGCGAGGGGTTCGCGCGGCTGGATCCGTCGTCGCGCAGATAGCTGAAGAATTCACCATCCGGCTGCAACACCATGGTGCTGTTTTCACCCCGGATCGCGCGCTCATAGGATGTCATCGACCGCGTGAAGGCAAAGAACTCCGGGTCGCGGCCAAAGGCGTCGGCATAGATGGCGTTACGCTGCGCATCGGCCTCGCCTCGGGCGATCTCGGCCCGCTTTTGCGCCTCCGAGGTCAGTTCCGTGACGGTCCGGTCGGCGGCGGCGCGAACGCGCTGCGCGGCCTCGCCCCCCCGTGCGATCTCGTCCGCGGCTTCGCGCTGGCGTTCGGCGCGCATCCGGGCATAGGTCGCGTTCAGGTTCTGCTCGGGCAGGTCGGTGCGGGTCAGGCGCACGTCAATGATCTCGACCCCCAGCCCTTCGGAGTTTTTGCGCGCCTCGTCCCGGATCTGGTTCATCAGCGCGGTCCGGTCGTCAGACAGCACGCTGGTCGATGGCACGGTGCCCAGCACCTCGCGGATGGCATTGCGCACGATGGGTTCCAGACGGCCCTGCGCGCCTTGGATCCCGCCCGCGCCAACGGCCTGGCGGAAGCGGACCACATCGGTGATGCGCCAGCGGGCGAATGCATCCACAATCAGGCGGCGGTCATCCAGCGGCGTGACCTCCAACGGGACGGTGGGAAGGCCCAGGATGCGGCTGTCGTATTTCTCGACATTGTCCAGGAACGGCACCTTGAAGCCCAGGCCCGGGTCTTCCTTGACATCGACCACGCGGCCCAGGCGCAGGACCAGGCCTTGTTCGCGTTCATCCACGATGAACAGGGACGAGGCGACCAGCACGGCCACCGCGATCAGGGCGGGAATGGCCAGCGTCGCGGCCGTTATTCTGCGAGCGGCGGCCATCAGTTGGTCCCCCCGATATTGGTGTTGCCCTGGACCTGGTTCTGACCTTGGGACTGGTTCTGGCCTTGGCCTTGGCTTTGGCCTTGGCGCTGACCTTGGCCCTGGCCCGGGTCACTGCGGCGCAACTGGTCCAGCGGCAGATAGGGCACGACGCCCGATCCCTGCCCCTCGACCCCGTCGCCCAGGATCACCTTGTCCACGCCACCCAGAACATTCTCCATGGTTTCCAAATACATCCGGCGGCGGGTCACCTCGGGCGCCTTCACATATTCCTCGTAGATCGAATTGAACCGCGCGGCTTCACCTTGGGCGGTGTTGACGGCCTGGGCGCGGTAAGCCTCGGCCTGTTCCAGGGCTTGGGCGGCGTCACCACGGGCTTGTGCCAGCACGCGGTTGGCATAGGCGTCAGCCTCTTTTTCCAGCCGGTCGCGTTCCTGCTGGGCGGCCTGCACCTCGCGGAAGGCGTCGATCACCTCGGCGGGCGGGTCTGCGCGGTCAAGGTTGACGCGGACCACGTTAATCCCCGACTGGTAGGCGTCCAGCGTTTCCTGGACCGAGGTTTGCAGGTCGTTGGCGATGGTGCCCCGGTCGCGGTTCAGGATAGGCGCCAGTTCGCTGCGCGCGATGATGTCGCGCATCGAGGATTCGGCGACGGCGCGCATGGTGTCGGCCGGATCGGCCAGGTTGAACAGGAATTTCTCGGGGTCGGAAATGTTCCAGACGACCTGGTATTCCATGTCCACGATGTTCTGGTCGCGCGTCAGCATCAGCCCGTTGTCCATTTCGCCCTGACGCCCGGTGCCGATTTCCGTCACGCGTTCGTTGGTGACGGGAATGACCTCGGCGGTGACGACCGGCCAAGGGGCGAAGTTCAGGCCTTCGGTTCCCACAGCCACGGCGCGGCCGAACAGGAACTCGACGCTGCGTTCGTTGGTCTGCACGCGATAGAAGCTGGCGAATGCCCACAAGGCCAGCAGGATCAGCCCGCCGATGGTCAGGGTGGACCGGTTCAACTGGAATCCCGGCGCCTGAGGCCGACGCGGACCGCCGCCGTTCGGTCCAGGGCCGCTGCCGCGCCCGCCCATCAGCACGCGCAGGCGTTCCTGGCCCTTCTTCATCAGTTCCTCGATCTCGGGCATCTGCTGCGGACCGCCGGGGCGCTGCGGCCCTTTCGGCGGTTGCTGCTGTCCCCAGGGGCGGTTCGTGGGACGCTTGTCGCGATCCTCGTCATCTCCTCCGCCGTTCCCGCCGCCCCATGGGCCATGACTTGCCATCAGTGGTCCTTCTTTCTTCTTCGGAATTCCGTTGCTTGAAAACTGGTGCCATGGGGGGAAATGTCAACCCGGACAACCCCCGCCCGCGCCCATCTGTCGCAATTGTCAGGCGGTTGCAGCCCGTGCAGGAACAGCCAGCCGGTGCTGCCGCGCAGGCTGGCGCATCGTCACCAGTTCCTCGGCAGCGGTGGGATGGACCGCCATGGTCGCGTCGAAATCGGCCTTGGTCGCGCCCATGGTGATGGGGATCGCGGCAAGCTGGATCATCTCGCCCGCGTCGGGACCGAAGATGTGACATCCCAGCACAAGGTCGGTTTCGGGATCGACCAGCAGCTTCATCATGATCTTGGCATTGCTGCCCGCGAACATCGACCGCATCGGGCGGAAGGTGGTGGCATAGACATCCACGTCGCCCCGGGCGCAGGCCTGTTCCTCGGTCAGGCCAATGGATGCGGCCTCGTGGGGGCGCAGATAAACGGCGCTGGCGATATTGGAATGGGCGACCTTGCGCGCCCGGCCGCCGAAAACGGTGTCGGCAAAGGCATGGCCTTCGCGGATCGCCACGGGGGTCAGGTTCACCCGGTCGGTCACGTCGCCCACCGCAAAGATCGAGGGGACCGAGGTCTGGGACCATTCGTCCACCTGGATCGCGCCGTTGGGCCGCAGGTGGACGCCGGTCTTGTCCAGCCCCAGGCCGCCGGTATAGGCATCGCGCCCGGTGGCCCAGAACACCGCATCGAAATCGTCATGGCTGTTGTCGGTAAAGGTCACGCGGGTCCGGTCGCCTTCGCGTTCCAGCCCGGTCGGGTTGACGTTCAACCGCAGGTCGATGCCCACTCCGCTAAGCTGCAGGGTCGCCAGATCGCGCACCTGCCGGTCGAAGCCGCGCAGCACCGCATCGCCGCGATAGACCTGCACCGTTTCGCAACCCAGGCCCGCAAGAATGGTCGCGAATTCGCAGGCGATATAACCGCCGCCCACCACAAGCACCCGGCGCGGCAGGCTGTCCAGCAGGAACAGGTCGTCCGAGATCAGGCCCAGTTCCTCGCCGGGAATACCCGGCAGCGCGGGACGCCCGCCCACGGCGATCAGGATGTGCTTGGCGGTCTTTTGCGTCCCATCCGCCAGGGCGACGGTGTGGTCGTCGACGATGGTGGCCCGCTGGTGAAAGATCCGGACCCCGGCTTTTTCCAGGTTCGCGGTATAGATCAGTTCCAGCCGGGTCAGTTCGGCATCCAGCTTGTGCCTGAACACCGGCCAGTCAAATCGCCCCGCCTGGGCGCCTTCCCAGCCATAGCCGCGCATCTCCTCGGCCATCAGACCGGCCTGGGACGCGAAGATCATCAGCTTTTTCGGCACGCAACCGCGAATGACGCAGGTGCCGCCCATGCGGCTTTCCTCGGCCAGGGCCACGCGCGCGCCATGTTCCCCCGCCGCGATCCGCGCCGCCCGAACGCCGCCCGAGCCGCCGCCGATCACGAACAGGTCAAAGTCGAAAGTCACGGTTCAATCTCCTTCGCCGGCCAGCATGTCGGCGTCTATATCGGCATTGCGGTCCAGGCGGACAACCGTGCCGTCCGGCTTGCCGATGATGGCCAGGTGGCACATCCCCAGGAACAGGCCGTGTTCCACGACCCCTGGAATGGCCGACAAGGCGCGGGCTAGGGCGACCGGATCGGGGATCGCACCCAGATGCAGATCCAGGATCCAGTTGCCCTCGTCCGTAACCCAGGGATCGCTGCCCTTCAGGCGATGCAGCACGTCGCACTCGGCCAGGTCCAGATCGTCAAGGGCGCGGCGGACCAGGGTGCGGGTGGTCTCGAACCCGAACTGCACCACCTCGACCGGCAGCGGAAAGACGCCCAGTTGCTCTACCACCTTGGCGGGATCGGCGATCACCACCATCCGGTGGCTGGCCGCTGCCACGATCTTTTCGCGCAGATGCGCGCCGCCACCGCCCTTGATCAGGTGCAGGTCGGGATCGACCTCGTCGGCGCCGTCGATGGTCATGTCCAGCCAGCCTATCTGGTCCAGGCTTTCGATGGTCAGTCCCAGGCTTTCCGCCAGGTCGCAGGTCGCCTTCGAGGTGGCGGCGCAGCGCAGCGACAGCCCCTCGGCCCGTGCGCGCGCGGCCAGTTCGCGCACCATGACGCTGGCAGTCGATCCGGTGCCCAGGCCCAGCTTCATGCCGTCCCGGA
The DNA here is from genome assembly GCF_021491915.1 of Paracoccus everestensis. NCBI lineage: Bacteria > Pseudomonadati > Pseudomonadota > Alphaproteobacteria > Rhodobacterales > Paracoccaceae > Paracoccus > Paracoccus everestensis. The sequence continues at coordinate 2,279,723 of NZ_CP090836.1, forward strand.
CCAGGGCCACCGCGGCTCGCGCGGCGGCCAGCTTGGCGGGATCGGGTTGGGGGTTCTGGGTCATGGCGGCCTCCGGTCCAAAGCGTTGCAAAGGTTATAGGCCAGCGGCGTGCTGCCCGCCACCGGCAAAACCCTCAGCCCCGGCTGGCGCTTTCGGGCAGGATCACCGTGAACGTGCTGCCCTGGCCGCGCGTGCTGTCGATGCGCAGGCGGCCGCGGTGGCGGTTGACGATATGCTTGACGATGGCCAGGCCAAGCCCGGTTCCGCCCTGCGCGCGGGACCGGTGCGTATCGACCCGGTAAAAGCGTTCGGTCAGGCGCGGCAGGTGCATCCCCTCGATCCCCTCGCCCCGGTCGCGGATCTCGACGGCCCAGGCCGGGCCGCGCAGAAGGGGTTCGTGGTCGATCCGGCGCATGAGGACGCCCAGGTATCCGCCGTAGCCCCCGTATTTCAGGGCGTTCTCGATCAGGTTCTGGAAGATCTGGACAAGCTGGTCGGGATCGCCCGGCACCATCTGGCTGCCGCCAAGGCCCTGGGTTTCCACCGTGACGCCCGCCGCCTGGGCTGCACGGTCCATGGTTGCCAAGACGCCTCGCAGCAGCAGGGGCAGGTCGACCTGGTCCGAAGGGCGGCGCCGTTCCTCGGCCTGGACGCGGCTCAAGGACAAAAGGTCGCTGACCAGGCGGTTCATGCGTGCGGCCTCGCGTTCCATGATGTCCAGGAAACGGTCTCGGGCGCGGGCATCGTCGCGGGCCGGGCCGCGCAGGGTTTCGATGAATCCGATCATCGCTGTCAGCGGCGTCTTCAATTCGTGGCTGACATTGGCGACGAAATCGCGGCGCATCTGCTCGGCTTCCTCGGTCACGGACCGATCGATCACCGCAATCGTCGCCCCCCGCCCAAGGGGCGAAGGCAGCCGCGCCACGGTGATATCGGCCGCGATGTCGCGCCCGTCGGCCACGATCGCCGCGTTCAGCCGTGCCACGCCATCGATGGGCGGGAGTGCCGAGGGGTCGGGCGCAGGGGCGGGATGGCGGTCGGGATCCAGCACCCAGTCCACCGCCGCGACGACGCCGGGATGGCGCACCACCGTGACAAAGGGCCGGTTCAGCAGATCGCCGCCGCCGAACAGGGCCACGGCCGCCCGGTTGGCACCGATGGTGCGGGCCTTGTCATCGACGGCCAGCATCGGGACCGGCACGCCCTCCAGCAGATCCGAGGCCCGGCGGTGGCCGTCCTGCATCACCCGACCTGCCGCAAGCCCGCGCGAAAGCGCGCGGCATTGGCGCGGTATCGTGCGGCGGACTGGCGAAGGCCGGCCTGCGCCGCGTCGTCCAGCACCCGCACGACCTTGCCGGGCGCGCCCATGACCAAGGCACCGGCCGGAATTTCCTTGTTCTCGGCGACCAGGGCGCCCGCGCCGATCAAAGCCCCTGCCCCGATCCGGGCGCCGTTCAGGATCGTCGCGCCCATGCCGATCAAGGCGCCCTCGCCGATGGTGCAGCCGTGCAGGATCGCGCGGTGGCCGATGGTGCAATCCGCGCCGATCACCAGCGGACAGCCGGGATCGGTGTGCAGAACGCAGAGATCCTGGATGTTGCTGCCCCGACCTACGCGGATTTCCTCGTTATCGCCGCGCAGGACCGCGCCCCACCAGACCGATGCGCCGTCCTCCAGCACGACCCGGCCTATCAATTGTGCGTCGGGCGCGACCCAGGCATCCGCCGCAAGCTGCGGGGCGATGCCGTCCAGTTCCCAGATCATGCGTGTTCCTCCATCAGATCCTTGACGAAGCGGCCCAGGCCCCCCTGCCGGTCGCGGCGCAGGCGTTCGGCGGTCAGGATGGCGCGCAGGTTGTGTTCGGTCTGGTCCAGATCGTCGTTGACCAGGACGTAATCGTATTCCGCCCAATGGCTGATCTCGGCCCGGCTTTTCGCCATCCGGCCCGCGATCACCCCGTCGCTGTCCTGCCCGCGTGCGCGAAGGCGGCGTTCCAGTTCCGGCAAGGACGGCGGCAGAACGAAGATCGACACGACATGGCCGCCCAGGGCCGATGCGCGGATCTGCTGGCCGCCCTGCCAGTCCACGTCGAACAGCGTGTCGCGCCCGTCGCGCATCGCGGCCTCGACGGGCGCGCGGGGGCTGCCGTACAGGTTCCCGAAGACCTCGGCGTATTCCAGCATCTGCCCCTGCTCGACCATTTCGTGAAAGGCCCCGGGCGAGGTGAAGACGTAATGCTGCCCGTCCACCTCGCCCGCGCGGGGGGGACGGGTGGTGGCGGATACCGAAAAGCGCAGCGAGGGATCCCAATCCATCAGCCGCCGGGCCAGCGTGGATTTCCCTGCGCCCGAAGGCGATGACAGGATGATCAGCAGGCCGGTTCTGTCCATGGGGCGTCTTTCTTTTGGCTTTGGGCGCGGGATGGACCAGCGATGCGGGACGGTCAAGACCCCGGCCCCCCTTGCCATCTTAACCATTCGTTAGGAAAACGACTCGGCATGGGGCGAAGTTATGTTTATCATGCCGTTGGAGAGTATAGCGTGTCCGCGTTCCTGGACGCGCGGCAGTGACGAGGGTTCAACAGTGTCGGAATGGCAGGACGACAAGGCGTCGCATCCGCCCCGGGCGGATGGCACGGGACAGATTTTGCAACTTGCGGATTTCAACCCGGCGCAACCTGCCCGAATTCTGGCAGATATGCGCGCCTATTGGGACAGCCTGCGGCGCGGCCGGGCCGTGCCCGCACGGTCCGACATCCAGCCCCAGGGCATTCACCGCGCCCTTGATCACGCCTTTATCCTGGAACGAATCGCCCCCGGCGCCGCGCGCTTTCGCCTTGCGGGCCAGCACCTGATCGACCTGATGGGGATGGAGGTGCGGGGCATGGCCTTTTGTTCGCTGGCCAATCCCAGTTCGCGCGGCCGCTGGTCGGACGTGCTGGAATCGGTCTTCCGCGCCCCGCAACTGGCGCAGATGACGCTGCACGCCAAGGCGGAATATGCCCGCCCCGAACTGTCTGCGCGGCTGCTGCTGCTGCCCTTGTCCTCGGACCTGGGCGACGTGACCCGCGCGCTTGGCTGCATCATCGCCGAAGGCCAGATCGGCATCGCGCCGCGCCGCTTCGACCTGGTTTCCGACGAGGTCATGCCGATTATCGAGGGGGGCAAGACCCTCGCGCCCTCGGCTTCGGATTTCGGCCGCGACTGGCGCGGGGCCGGGCCGGGCAAGGCCCTTGACCTGCAACCTTCCGAACGCCCGGCGAAACGGGCGGACAGCGCGGAATCGCGGCGGGCCAAGTTCCGGGTGATCACCCCGAACCCCGCCACGCCGTCGCTGCCCTCGGGTGCGACCAGAAGCTAGGCGGACTGGCGGGGCGGACGGCCAGGAACGCCGCCGCCCGTCCTTATCCCACCGGCACGACGCGCACTGCGCCGCCCTTGGCCGACAGCGCGATTTCCCCTGCCGCCAGGCGCAATGCATCCTGGCCGAACACCTCGGCCCGCCAGCCTTTCAGCGCGGGCAGATCGCGGTCGCCCTGGGCGATGGCGTCCAGTTCCGAGGACGAGGCGATCAGCTTGGGCGCCACGCCCGACGCGTCGGCCTTGGCCTTGAGCAGCACGCGCAAAAGGTCGGACAATGCGGCATTGCCGGGCTTGCCCGGTTCGTCGGCCTTGGGCTGGGGCAGATCCTTGGATTCGATCCCCGCCTTGACGGCGGCCAGGATGCCATTGGCGATATCGCCCTTGCGCGCTTCCCGCAGCAGCAGGCGGGACCGGCCCAGGTCGGCCTCGGTCAGGGGTTTGGTCGAGGCGACCTCGATCATCGCGTCGTCCTTCAGCACGCGGGTCCGGGGAATGTCGCGTTCCTGGGCATAGGTTTCGCGGAACCGGGCCAGTTCGCGCAGGATCGCCAGGAAGCGCGGCGAGTTGGTGCGGGTCCGAATCTTTTGCCAGGCTTCCTCGGGACGGGTGATATAGGTTTCGGGGTCTTCCAGGACCGCGATTTCCTCGGCCAGCCAGCTTTCGCGGCCGTTCTTGCGCAGCTCGGCCGACAGAAATTCATAGATGACCCGCAGATGCGTCACATCGGCCAGGGCATAGGCGGCCTGAGCGTCCGACAAGGGACGGCGCGACCAGTCGGTAAAGCGCGACGACTTGTCCAGGTTCGCCCGCGCGATCCGGCGCACCAGGGTTTCATAGCCTGCCTGTTCGCCGAACCCGCAGACCATCGCGGCCACCTGGGTGTCGAACAAGGGTTGCGGGAACAGGCCCGCGTCGTGAAAGAAGATCTCCAGATCCTGGCGGGCGGCGTGGAACACCTTGACCGTACCGGTGTGGCGGAACAGGTCATAAAGCGGCTCCAGTGACAGGCCTTCGGCCAGGGGATCGACCAGAACCGCCTCTCCTCCCGGGGTGCCGGGAGTCGATGCGGGCGGAAGCGCAAGCTGGATCAGGCACAGCTTGGACCAATAGGTCCGCTCGCGCAGGAATTCGGTATCGACCGTGACATAGGGGGCGGTTTTTGCGATCTCGCAGAAACGCGCCAGGTCTTCGGTCCGGGTGATGGTGGTGATGTCGTCGCTCATGTGGGTCTTTCGCGCGGGGCGGTTCGTCCGCCAATTGGGAACGGATAAGGCGAAGCTTCCCTGATGGAAAGCGTTTTTGGTCAGCCGGGCTGACGGATCACAGAGCGTCGATGTCGCCTTGCGCCCGGACCGCATGAAAATCGGCCACAAACGCGTCCAGCCGCCCTTCGGCAATGGCGCCGCGCAGGCCCGCCATCAGTTCCTGGAAATAATGCAGGTTGTGCCAGGTCAGCAGCATCCCACTGATCATTTCGCCTGCACGAAAGACGTGGTGCAGATAGGCGCGGCTGTATCCGGTGCAGGCCGGGCAGGTGCAGTCCGCGTCCAGCGGGCGCGGATCGTCGGCATGGCGGGCATTCTTGATGTTGACCTGGCCCCGCCGCGTCCAGGCCTGTCCGGTCCGCCCGGACCGGGACGGCAGCACGCAATCCATCATGTCAACGCCCCGCTGCACCGCACCCACGATGTCATCGGGCTTGCCCACCCCCATCAGGTATCGCGGCTTGTCGGCGGGCAGGAAACCCGGCGCGTAATCCAGGACGCCGAACATCGCCTCCTGTCCCTCGCCCACGGCAAGGCCGCCGATGGCATAGCCATCAAAGCCGATGGCCTTCAGGGCCTCGGCGGATTCCTCGCGCAGGTCAGGCGTGACGCCGCCCTGCATGATGCCGAACAGCGCATGGCCCGGCCTGTCGCCAAAGGCGTCGCGCGACCGCTGCGCCCAGCGCATCGACAGGCGCATGGACTGGGCCACGGCGTCGTCGGTCGCCGGCAGCGCGGGGCATTCGTCAAAGCACATCACGATGTCGCTGCCCAGCAGGCGCTGGATTTCCATGCTGGTTTCGGGCGACAGCATATGCTTGGACCCGTCGATATGGGATGAAAAGGTGACGCCGTTTTCGGTCAGCTTGCGAAGGGCGGCCAGCGACATGACCTGGAAGCCGCCGGAATCCGTCAGGATCGGCCGGTCCCAGTTCATGAAACGGTGCAATCCGCCCAGCCGCGCGATCCGGTCCGCGCCAGGGCGCAGCATCAGGTGATAGGTGTTGCCCAGCAGGATGTCCGCGCCCGTGGCACGCACCGATTCCGGCAGCATCGCCTTGACCGTGGCCGCGGTGCCCACCGGCATGAAGGCGGGCGTGCGGATCTCGCCCCGCGGCGTGTGGATGGTGCCGGTGCGCGCAGGGCCGTCGGTTGCGTGAAGGGTAAAGGAAAAACGCTCGCTCATCGGGGGGCCTGTCGCTGGAACCGGGCGTGTTTATCCAATGCAGAGGGGGATCGCAATGCGCCCCCTCTCTGGACCTGGGGAGACGGGGTGCCTATATGAAAGCAAATTCGACAGGAACACGCCATGACCGAACCGCAGGAAGGCGCCCCGCTGATCGCGCCCTCGACCACCGACCATCCACTGTATGACAGCATCGTCGAGGCCTGCAAGACTGTTTATGACCCGGAAATCCCGGTCAACATCTTCGATCTGGGGCTGATCTATACCATCCAGGTCAACCCGGAAAACGAGGTGCGGGTCATCATGACCCTGACCGCGCCGGGCTGCCCCGTCGCGGGCGAGATGCCGGGCTGGGTCGCGGACGCGGTGGAACCCTTGCCGGGCGTCAAGCAGGTCGATGTGGAAATGACCTTTCAACCGCAATGGGGCATGGACATGATGTCCGACGAAGCGCGGCTGGAACTGGGCTTCATGTAGGAAGACGGGGGGCTGTCTGCCCCCCCGACCCCCGAGGATATTTGGACCAAGGCAAAACAGCCACGTCTTGATGGGCGTGGGTTGCGGGATTATCTTTGGGGTGAACAGAAGGAACGCGCCATGTTTGCCATTCCCGGATCCGTGCCGGTCACGATCACGCCCGCCGCCGAACGCCAGATTGCGCGGCTGATGACGGGCAAGAACGCCTTTGGCCTGCGCATCGGGCTGAAAAAGGGCGGTTGCGCAGGCATGGAATACACCATGGACCTGGTCGAGGCGGCAGAGCCGCACGAGGAAGTCGTGCAACAGGGTGCGGCCCGCGTATTGATCGCGCCGCGGGCGCAGATGTTCCTGTTCGGCACCGAGATCGACTATGAAACCGGGCTGCTGGAATCGGGCTTCAAGTTCCGCAATCCCAATGTGACCGATGCCTGCGGGTGCGGGGAATCCGTGCGGTTCGAGCCGCTGGACGGAAGCCGCGCCGCCGGGTGACCGGCTTTCCGTCGCAGTTGCGGCGCTATCATGATTGCGAACCGGGCGTCATGGTCCTAAGCCGTTTCAAACGCTTGGAGGGATGGCATGGCACCGCGCAAACTGGCAGCCGGAAACTGGAAGATGAACGGCGATCTTGCCGCCCTGGCCGAGATCGACGCATTGACGGCAGCCCAGGCGGCGCCGGGCTGCGACGTCCTGATCTGCCCGCCTGCTGTCCTGATCCATGCGATGAAGGCGCGGATCGGCGCGGGCGCTATCGCGGTCGGCGGGCAGGATTGCCATGCGACATCCTCGGGCGCCCATACGGGCGATATCTCGGCTGCGCAGTTAAGGGATGCGGGTGCGTCCCATGTGATCCTGGGCCATTCCGAACGCCGCGCCGATCATGGCGAAACCGATGCAATGGTGGCGGCCAAGGCCGCGGCCGCCCATGCCGCCGGTTTGACCGCGATCATCTGCGTGGGCGAGACCGAGAGGCAGCGCGATGCCGGGGAAACCCTGGCGGTGATCGCCTCGCAACTGGATGGATCCATCCCCAAAGGCGCGACGGCGGCCAATACCGTCATCGCCTATGAGCCGGTCTGGGCCATCGGCACCGGACGCACGCCGACCCTTGACCAGATCGCCGAGGTTCATGCGCTGATGCGCGAGCGCCTGGAGGACCGGGTCGCAGATGCGGCGCAGGTCCGGCTGCTTTACGGCGGCAGCGTCAAGCCCGCCAATGCGGCCGCGATCTTTGCCATTCCCCATGTGGACGGCGCCCTTGTCGGCGGGGCCAGCCTCAAGGCGGCTGATTTCGGCCCGATCATCGCGGCCCTGGCGGCAGTTTAGCGGGCAGAGGCGACCTGAAGCCCATGACCGCCCGTTCCCCCTGGCTTGTGCTGGCCATCGTGTCCAGTGCGCTGTTCCTGATCGTGATCGACATGACGGCGCTTTACACCGCGTTGCCGACGCTGACGCGCGACCTGGAAGCCTCGGCCACGGAAAAGCTGTGGATCGTCAATGCCTATTCCCTGGTCGTGGCGGGGCTGCTGCCGGGCGCGGGCGCGCTTGGCGACCGTTACGGGCACCGGCGGATGTTCACGATCGGCCTGGCGATCTTTGGCGCGGCATCATTGGCGGCCGGCTTTGCGCCCACATCCGCCACCCTGATCGCGGCGCGTGCGGGCCTGGCCGTGGGCGCTGCGGCCATGATGCCCGCCACGCTGTCGATCATCCGCCACACATTCGAGGATCCGGACGACCGCGCCCTTGCCATTGGCATCTGGGCCGCCGTCGCATCGGGCGGCGCGGCGCTTGGCCCGGTGATCGGCGGCGCGCTGCTGGAACATTTCCATTGGGGCGCGGTGTTCCTGATCAACCTGCCGGTGGTGCTGGCGGCGCTTGCCCTGACGGCCGCCTTTGTGCCTCGGGGCCAAGGTCATGGACACCATCCCTTTGATCCTGTCGGATCGCTGCTGGTCCTGGTCGGGCTGGTCGGCGTGACGCTGGCCATCAAGGAAATCGCCAAGCCGGACCCGTCGCTGACGGTGCTGCTGTTGTCCGCCCTGGCGGGCCTTGCCGCCCTGGCGCTGTTCTTTCGCCGCCTGCGCCGCAGCGCCAATCCGATGATCGACCTGACGCTGTTCCACGGCCCCCGATTTGCAGGGGGCGTAATTGGCGCCCTTGTCTCGGCTGCGGCCCTGCTGGGGGTTCAGCTTGCCATCACACAGCGCCTGCAACTGGTTCAGGGGCTGTCGCCGCTGCAAGCGGGGCTTTTCGTCCTGCCGATCCCGCTGGCGTCGTTCCTAGCCGGGCCGGTCGCCGGCATGATGCTGGGCCGGGTTGGCGCAGGCCGCCTGCTGGCGGCGACGCTTGTTGTCAGCGGGGCGGGCATCCTGGTTTACTGGGCAGGCGTAGGCCACCAGGGGATCGAACTGGCAAGCTTTGCCATCATGGGCGCGGGCATCGGGGCTGCGATGACGGCGGCCTCGTCCACCATCATGCTAAGCGCGCCCGCCGACCGGGCGGGCATGGCGGCATCGGTCGAGGAAGTGTCCTATGAACTGGGCGGCGCGCTTGGCATTGCCATCCTGGGCAGCCTGATGGCCGGAATTTACAGTGCTTCGTCCAGTGCAGCAGGCTTGGGAAAAAAGGCCTCGGATTCGCTGGATGGCGCCCTGGCCCTGGCCGCGACCTTGCCCGCGCCCCAGGCTGATCGCCTGCTGTCCATCGCCAATGACGCCTTCGACCAGGCCACGGGGGCGGTGGCCCTTGCGGCAGGCCTGGCGCTCTTGGCGGCAGGCGCTTGGGTGGGCCGCATCAACCGCATGGATGGCCGCGTCCAGCAGGGCGCTTGACGCCCGACCGGGCGCGGGGCAAGCAATCGCCATGATCGACCTTCGCCCCGTGGCCCATCCGATCGGCAAGATCATCGTGACCCTGGGGGTTTCGATGCTGGCGCCCATGGGGGTGGACTGGTGGCACGGCGATCCGCACTGGGCGGTCTTTCTGCAATCCGCCGCGCTGACGATGGTCGTGGGCACGCTGGTGTCGGTCGCGACTTGGGGCAATTACCGCAACCTTTCGATCCAGCAGGCCTTCCTGCTGACTTCGGGGCTGTGGGCGGTCTTGCCGCTGTTCGGCGCCCTGCCCTTCATGCTGGGCCAGCCAGACGCCCGCTTCGTCGACGCCTATTTCGAGGCGATGTCGGGCGTCACCACCACCGGCACCACGGTCTTTCCCCAACTGGACGGCTTGCCCCGGGGCACGCATCTGTGGCGCGCGATCCTGCACTGGATCGGCGGGTTGGGGATCGTGGTGGTCGCCATGGTGTTCCTGCCGATCATGAAGGTCGGCGGAATGCAGTTCTTCCGGTCCGAGGGTTTCGACACCCTGGGCAAGATCATGCCCCGCGCAGGAGAGATCGCGGCCGAGATGACGCGCATCTATGTCATGCTGACGGGATTCTGCACGATCACCTATCTGTTGCTGGGCATGAACGGGTTCGACGCCATCGTGCAGGCCTTCGGCACGGTCTCTACCGGGGGGTTTTCCAATTACGACGCCAGCTTCGGGGCATTCCTGGGGCCGATCGAATGGGCTGCGTCGTTCTTCATGATCCTGGCCTCGATCCCGTTCATCCGGCTGGTGCAGGGGATGCGGGGGGAGTTCACGCCGATCTGGCGGGACTTGCAGATCCGCGCCTATCTTCGCTGGATCTTCTATGCCTGCGCCATCATCATCGCCTATCGCGTGGTCTTCCTGCAGCATCAGGGCAATGTCTTCGACATCACGCGGGAAACCGTGTTCAACACCGTCTCCACCTTTTCGGGAACGGGGTTCTTTTCGACCGACGTGATGACCTGGGGCCACCTGCCGCTGGCGATCCTGATCATCTGCGGGCTGATCGGCGGCTGCACCGGATCGACCGCCTGTTCGGTCAAGGTGTTCCGATACCTGGTTCTGTTCCAGGCCGTGCGCGCGCAGTTGCGCCGGATGCATTCGCCGCACCGGGTCTATGCCCTCCGCTACGAGGGCCGTCCCCTGGACAAGGACGTGATCGATTCCGTCATGGCCTTCTTCACGCTGTTCATGCTGACCTTTGGGCTGCTGATCGTGGGCCTGTCCCTGACCGGCCTGCACCCGCGCACCGCGCTGACCGGCGCCTGGACCGCCATTGCCAATATTGGCCCGATCTGGGGACCGGAAATCACCGCAAACGGTTCCATCGCCGAATTTCCCGACAGCGCCAAATGGCTGATGACGCTGGGGATGTATCTGGGCCGGCTGGAGCTGGTTTCCGTGCTGGTCCTGCTGCTGCCGCGCTTCTGGCGGGGCTAGGGGTTGCCCATGGCCGGTGCGGCGGCTTGGGCAGGCGCATCATTCGCCGCTGGCCCCTTGCGCGCAAAGCTGTCCGACATTTCTGCCGCGATCCGCGCCTGGCCCTGTGCGTCGGCGGCGGGCCAGATGAGGACAAAGCCCTCGGCCCGGCCGTCGCGGACCCAGCCTTCGGCGCGGCCGATATGGGCATCATTGGCACCCTCCAGCAGGACATGGCTGGGCTTGATGGTCCGGGTCGGCTGCGGCACCCAGCCAAGCGCCGTTACCAGCCCGGACAGATCCAGCAATTCCTGCTGACCGCCGGGCTGGCTGAACAGGATCAGCGCAGCCCCCGACCCGTCCCTGGGACCATAGATCGACAGCGCCCGTTCCGTCCGGTCAAAGGCCAGCCGGTCCATCGGCGCCATGACCGACAGACCCGTGGCCTCGTCGTCCAGCATCGTCAACCCGACCTCGGATCGCCATGCGTCGCGGCGGGCGATCAGTTCGGCCATCGCGGTGCCGGGATCGGTGGACAGGCGTTCGGCCAGGATCTCGGCCTGGATGGCGTCGCGGGTCCGGGGGCCGGACTTGCCGTCGATGTCCCCGTCGTAAACGCCCGCCCACCGCAACGCGCGCTGCACCTGGTCCAGGGGCGGCATGGTGGCGGCGGTGGCGGGCGGCGCCGGCAGGTCGGGGGACTTTCCCGCCTGAACCACCGCGCCCAGTTCGGATGCGTCCGACACAAAGGCGTCGTCCGGCACCACGTCGCCATCCTTGAAGAGCCGCAGCCATGCATCGGCAGCAGCCCGGTCGACCGGACCCAGCACCACCCCGAACCAGCCGTTCGGCAACTGCGCCAGCCCGGCATCGGGGAAGGTTTGGCGCCATTCTGTCAGGGCCGCATCGGCATCTGCCCGCGACTGCACCGATTGCAGGCGGATATAAGCGCCCGGCGCAGGCAGGTCCGGCTGCGGGGCGGGCTGCGCCGCTTGGGCCACGGGGACGGCGTCGCCCACCGAGGTCAGCACCACGTCATTGCCCGGCACGGTGACAAAGCTGTCGGGCGGGATCCGGCGCGCGTCCTTCAACTGGCCGATCCGTTCGCCCGCTTCCCGGGGTGTCAGCGGGCCTATGGCAATCGCGGTCCAGCCGCCCGGTAGCGCGAATGTCACCACCTCGCCCAGCTGGCTGGCCCAGCGGGCGGCGGCTTCTGCCACGTCGTCGCCCCGCTTGGCCTCGATGCGGATCACCGCGTCCTGCGCGAAAGCCATCACGGGCAGCCCAGCCGCCAATACCACCCATGCCAAGCGCCGCATCCCCGTTCCCCTTCGCTGGCCGTTCTTGCGGCCTTTATTGACCCTGTTCCCCGCCCCGCCTAGAAGGCGCGCAAGCTTGTGCTGATCTATGCAAAGGACGGCCCCGATGACCAGCCCCAACCGACCCCGTTGCTTTCAGGAAATCATCCTGCGGTTGCAGAATTACTGGGCGGCACAGGGCTGCGCCGTCCTGCAACCCTATGACATGGAGGTTGGCGCGGGCACCTTTCACCCGGCAACCACCCTGCGCGCGCTTGGCGGGCGGTCTTGGGCCGCGGCCTATGTCCAGCCTTCGCGCCGCCCGACGGATGGCCGCTATGGCGAGAACCCGAACCGCCTGCAGCATTATTACCAGTATCAGGTCATCATCAAGCCAAGCCCCGCGAACCTGCAGGATCTGTATCTGGGCAGCCTGCGCGCCATCGGCCTGGACCCCCTTGTCCACGATGTTCGCTTCGTGGAGGACGACTGGGAATCCCCGACCCTGGGCGCCTGGGGCTTGGGATGGGAGGTCTGGTGCGACGGGATGGAGGTCAGCCAGTTCACCTATTTCCAGCAGGTCGGCGGCCACGACTGCCGCCCGGTATCGGGCGAGCTGACCTATGGCCTGGAACGGCTGGCGATGTATGTCCTGGGCGTGGAACATGTCATGGACATGCCCTTCAACGATCCAGACGCCCCGATCCCCCTGACCTATGGCGACATCTTCCGCCAGACCGAACGCGAATATTCCCGCTGGAACTTCGATCAGGCCGACACGGATACGCTGTTCCAGCATTTCAAGGACGCCGAGACCGAATGCGCCCGGATCCTGGCCGCCGATCCGGTGGACGCTGCCGGCCGCACCATCCCCATGGCGCATCCGGCCTATGACCAGGCGATCAAGGCCAGCCATATCTTCAACCTGCTGGACGCGCGCGGCGTAATCTCGGTCACCGAACGGCAGGCCTATATCGGTCGCGTCCGTGCCTTGGCAAAAGCCTGCGCCGACCTGTTCGTCACAACCGAGGCCGCCCAGGCCCCCGCCGCATCATGAACGGCAAGATCGTCGGCATCGGGCTGCTGGCCATTGGCGCGGTCGCGGGCGGCGGGATGTGGTATTTGCAGGAATACTATTTCTACGACAGGATCCCCGCTGCCGATGCGATCACCGTGCAGACTGCCGCTGGCCCGATCGCGGTACCGGCCAGCGATTTCCAAGGCATCGACGGCGACAGCTCGCCCCTGAAATGGCGGGTCTGCGCGGTGCTGGCCGAACAGCCCGCCGACCCCGTGCCGTTCAAGGGCGCGACGCCCATCGGCGCGCCCCGCTGGTTCGACTGCTTCGACCACGGCCAGATCACGACCGACCTGGAATCCGGTGCGGCCCAGGCCGTGCTGGGCCAGGCCGAAATCCGCCCCGACGTGGACCGCGTGCTGGCGATCTATCCCGATGGCCGCGTCTATGGCTGGCACCAATACAACGACAAGACCCCGGAACGCGGAGTGATGGACTGATGCCCGACCTGTTGATCGAACTTTTTTCCGAGGAAATCCCCGCCCGGATGCAGGCCCGGGCCCGCGAGGATCTGAAGAAGCTGGTGACGGACGGACTGGTCAACGCCGGGCTGACCTATGCCAGCGCCGGTGCCTTTTCCACGCCCCGCCGCCTGACCCTGGCGGTCGAAGGCCTGACCCCCAACAGCCCAACCACGCGCGAGGAACGCAAGGGCCCCCGCACCGACGCCCCCGAGGCCGCACTTGAAGGCTTCCTCCGCTCCACCGGCCTGACCCGCGACCAACTGGTCGCGCGTGACGACAAGAAAGGCCAGGTCTGGTTCGCCACCATCGAAAAGCCCGGCCGCCCCGCATCCGAGATCGTGGCCGAGGTGCTGGACGCCACCATCCGCAACTTCCCCTGGCCCAAGTCGATGCGCTGGGGCGCGGGTTCGCTGCGGTGGGTCCGCCCGCTGCATTCGATCATCTGCCTGCTGTCCGACGAATCCGGCGCCACCATGGTCCCCCTGACGGTCGAGGGCATCACCGCTGGAAACACCACGCGCGGCCACCGCTTCCTGTCGCCCGATGCCTTCACCGTCACGGGCTTTGACGACTATGCCGCCAAACTCCGCCGCGCCCATGTGATCCTCGACAGCCATGAACGCGACGAAGCGATCCGGCAGCACGCCGCTAATCTCGCCTTCGCGCGGGGGTGGGAAATCGTGCCCGACGACGCCCTTTTGTCCGAGGTCGCGGGCCTTGTCGAATGGCCCGTTCCCCTGATGGGCGTGATCGAGGAGCGTTTCCTGGACCTGCCGCCCGAGGTTCTGCAAACCTCGATGAAGGAACACCAGAAGTTCTTCTCGGCCCGCAATCCCAAGACCGGCCGGATCGAGGGCTTTGTCACCGTCGCCAACATCGAGACTCCCGACGACGGCGCCACGATCCTGGCTGGAAACCAGCGGGTGCTGGCGGCGCGGCTGTCCGATGCGGCGTTCTTCTGGGAAAATGACCTGCGAGAGGCCAAGGCGGGGATGAGCGCCTGGGCCGAGGGGCTGAAGTCGGTCACGTTCCATAACAAGCTGGGCAGCCAGGCCGACCGCATCGACCGCATCGCCGCCCTCGCCCGCGAAATCGCCCCGCTGGTCTGCGCCGACGCGGATCAGGCCGAACAGGCAGCGCGGCTGGCAAAGTTAGACCTACGCAGCGCCATGGTCGGCGAGTTCCCCGAATTGCAAGGCACCATGGGCCGCTACTACGCTCGCGCAGCAGGTGAGCCCGATGCGGTGGCCGACGCCGCTCGCGATCACTATTCACCGCTCGGGCCGTCTGATGAGGTGCCGACTGCCCCGGTATCGGTGGCTGTGGCGCTTGCGGACAAGATGGACACGCTGGCCGGGTTCTGGGCGATTGATGGGAAGCCGACAGGTTCAAAAGATCCTTATGCGCTGCGCCGGGCAGCGTTGGGAGTGATCCGACTACTTACTTCCTCTATGCACCGAGCAAATCTGCTTCCGTTATTGAAGATTGCAGTCGAACGGCAGCCTGATCTACCGTTGCTTGAAGCCACGCTCGCGACGGATGTCGAGGCTCGCGCTGAGATCGCTCAAAGGCTCAGTGATCCCTCTTATACCGGAACTATTCTCACGGGCACGCGAGAAGAATTAGAGGCTCAACTGAACAAGCTCGATGCTGACATTGCTTCGTTTAGTCGCGTAGTAGAGAAGTATCGTGCATTGTGCAGCGGCGCTCCCTCCGACCTCCTCTCCTTCCTCCATGACCGCCTCAAGATCTATCTCCGCGACCAAGGCATCCGCCACGACATCATTGATGCCGTGCTGGCGCAGCCCGGCAACGACGACCTTGTGCTGGTGGTCAACCGCGCCACGGCGTTAAATGCGATGATGCAAACGGAAGACGGCAAGAACCTGACCCAGGGCCTCAAGCGCGCGGGCAACATCCTGGCCCAGGCCGAGGAAAAGGACGGCGTCGAATACAGCTTCGGCGCCGACGTGAAGTTCGCCGAAACCGATCAGGAACGCGCCCTCTTCGCCGCCCTCGACACCGCGGAACCGGCGATCAAGGCCGCGATCAAGGCCGAGGATTTCCCCGCCGCCATGACCGCCATCGCCGCCCTGCGCGCGCCCATCGACGCCTTCTTCGAGGCGGTGCAGGTCAATACCGATCACCAGATCGTCCGCCGCAACCGCCTGAACCTGCTGCACCGCATCCGCGCCGCAGGCCAGCAGATCGCGGATTTCACCAAGGTCGAAGGCTGACGAAATACCTCGCCGCACCATGAAAAAGGGCCGGAGGATGAACCTCTGGCCCTTTCTTCTTCACGCAAATATCCCGCGGGGGTCCGGGGGCGCGAAGCCCCCGGCTGTCGCGGGACGCGGATCACACCATCCGGTCGACCATCATGTGCTTGATCGACGCAATCGCCTTGGCGGGGTTCAGCCCCTTGGGGCAGGTATTGGTGCAGTTCATTATCGTGTGGCAGCGGTACAGCTTGAAGGGATCCTCCAGCTCGTCCAGCCGCTCGCCCGTCGCCTCGTCACGGCTGTCGATGATCCAGCGATAGGCGTGCAACAGCGCGGCCGGGCCAAGATACCGGTCGCCGTTCCACCAATAGGACGGGCAGGCGGTCGAACAGGACGCGCACAGGATGCATTCATACAACCCGTCCAGCTTCTTGCGATCCTCGATCGACTGCTTCCATTCCTTGCCGGGGGTGGGCGACTTGGTGATCAGGTAAGGGTTCACCGAGGCGTGCTGGGCATAGAAATGGGTCAGGTCGGGAACCAGATCCTTGACCACCGGCATATGCGGCAGCGGATAGATGGAAATGTCGCCCTTCACCTCGTCGATGCCATAGATGCAGGCCAGGTGGTTGCCGCCGTCGATGGTCATCGCGCAGGATCCGCAGATCCCCTCGCGGCAGGACCGGCGGAACGACAGGGTCGGGTCGATGTCGTTCTTGATCTTGATCAGCGCGTCCAGGATCATCGGCCCGCATTTGTCGGTATCGACGAAATAGGTGTCCAGCCGCGGGTTCTCGCCCGTATTGGGATCCCAGCGATAGATCGTGAACTTGCGGACATTGGTCGCGCCCTCGGGCCGGGGCCAGGTCTTGCCGACGCGGATCTGGCTGTTCTTGGGCAGGGTGAACTGGACCATTGGGTGCTCCTTTACGAAGTGCCTTGCGGCGCATCCGCCGCGAAAAGATGCTCGGTGCGCGCGACCAGATCGACGATCCGGCCATGTGCGTGGGGGTTCAGCGACAGGCCGTTCAGCCTGCGCAGGAATTCGGTGGCGCCGTCGTTCAGGCGGCTGTTGGTCGGCCCGTCCAAGGGATCAAGCGAGTCGATCAGGGCGTCGTCCAGCCCCGCATGGCACAGCAACTGGCGGCCGGGGCGCAGCAGGTCATCCTCGTCCTCCAGCTTGAAGCGGGTGACGCGCCCGCCGGTCTCGGCGTTCAGGCGACGGATCAGGTCGCCCCAGCCAGGAAGATCGGCAGTCTCGGCCTCGAATTCAACTAGGCTGCGCTCATAACCGTCGGTCCGCACCGCCTGCGCCCAGACCGAGGGCCGCCAGGTCTTCTGCTTGCGGGTATAGACCACGAAATCCACCGCGAAATCCCGCGCCTCGGCCACCAGCAGCGCGGCGATCCGCGGCAGGGCCGGGTAAAGCCGAACCTCGCCGCCATTGCCCGGCATGGCGCCTGCCAGGTTTTCATGGCTGATCAGCACCGGCACATCTGTCTGGGGAAGCCCGTCCAGCACCTCGCGGAAGGCCAGCTTCAACGCCTGTTCACGATCCTTGTCGGGGGCCAGGCTGAACCCGACCGCCGCCCGGCCCAGGGGCCGCATGGGCGACCCTTCCTCGGGCGTGCGGACCACCAAATCCCCTGCCAGCGCATCCTCGTTGCGCCGCAGGTGCCGCTGGATCGAGGTGCTACCGGTTTTCTGAACGCCCATATGGACGATCAGGCGCCGCGCCTTTCCCGCATCCTGTTTCCCTGGCATCAGGACAGCCTTTCCTGCTGCAGATCGGCTGCCACCGCACTGCGGTCCAAGGTTTTCAGGCGGACCTGCGAAAGGATCCGATGCACCTGCAAGGTGACGGCCTCGGTGGACAATCGTGAAAGGGCCGCGTCATGGGCCGCGTCCGCCATGCGGTTTCGCGCATCCGGGTCCGCGATCAGGCGGCATATCGCATCCGCCCATGTCTTGCGATCATTGCTGACGATCCCCGATCCTGCGGCAAAGAACAGATCATGGTCCGCTTCATCGCTGCAGATCACCGGCACGCGTGCGTCGATATATCCCAGGATCTTCCCGAACGACTTGCCCAGGCTGAAGTTGCGGCCCGCCAGGGGCGACAGGCCGATGGACACGTCCCGAAGGGACACAAGAAACTGGGCGTAATCCATGAAGGGCAATATTTGCAGGCGGACACCCGCCGTGGCCATTTCCCTCAGGATCGGGTGGTTCTCTTGTCCGACGCAGCGATAAAGGCGGAAATCGACCGGGCCTATCCGTGACACGACATCCAGCATGACATCGCGGCAAAACCGCATTTCATCGGGATAGCCAAGCGGGTCGGCCTGCGCCCAGGTAATGATCGGCTGGCGTGCGTGATGATCGGGCCTAGGCGCGGTCGACAAGGGCGTTCCCGTCCAGACAATCGACACGTCGTCGTTGAACTGCACCGCCCAGTCGTGCAGGAAGCGGCTTCCCGCCATGACCGCCCTGGCTTGCCTGGCAACATCTTCAAGCACGGATGACAGGGTTGGATCCAGGAAATCGGCGTCGTCAATGTCCAGGACGAGCGGCCAGTCCTTCAGGTATTCCGCCCGGCTGAACGGATTGCGGCATTTCTGCAAGACCACCACGTCCGGCCTGAATTGCCGCAGGATACGATTGTGCCGGGCAAGGCCGAGGCCTGGGTCGAGGACAATCGATGTCCACCCGTGCCCAGTCAAGCCATCTGCAATCTTATGGGCGCGAAGCAATCCCGACATCGCTTTTCCGTTGCTGGTCAGGAAAGCGACCCGGGGCCGCGAGCCTGCACGGAAAATGGCCTGATACAATCGCATTTCCCGGATGACCGGACCCAGCAACCGTTTTGTCGAAGACAGAAGACGCGCCGCCGCCATGTCTCAGCCCGTCCAGCCCGGCTGGTCGGTCAAGGGGCGGCGCGGGGGCTGGCCGGATCGCCGCTGGACGCAGCGGTCATAAACCAGCGAGGGATCGCGCCCCATCAGGTAATCGCCCGACAGATCGACCGAGACGCTGCCAAAGCCGCGCGTGTCCCCGTCAAAGCCGGTGCCGACGCCCACGGCGACATTGGTGCGCGGGCGCACAGCCAGTTCGGCGTCACGCAGGCAGGTCAGTTCGGCCTGCTCGACCGGAACCGGGCCGCAGGCGGCCATGGTTCCGACGAAAGCCAAGGCCAGATGTCCCGCCCGCGCGCCCATCAGGTCACGCCGTGCGCGCCGCCGCAGCGATGCACTGCGTGGTCGCGGGGCGCGAAACGATCGCCGCCACGCTGTCGGCCGTTCCCGTCACACCGGCGCGGGATGCCTGGGCAATGTCGATTAGTTCCGCCGTGGTGGCGTTGTTGACGACGCAATCGGTATAGGGCGCGACATTGGCGCCGGGCAGGCGCTTTTCCATTTCCGCGTTGATGACCGTGCGGGCCACCTGGCGCGAGGCCGCGTCAAGCACGGTGGGCGTGGTGATCACGGATGGCGCCGTGGTGACGGTCGTGGCGGGCGGCATCGGGGCGACGCAGCCGGCCAGCGTGGCGGCGGCAAGTCCAAGAACGGCGAAAGTCTGGAAACGCATCAGTAAACCCTCTTTTTCGGAGCAATCTTCTTCAGGTCGATCCCGCCATCTTCTTCTTTTGTCAAAGGGTCCAGATGGACGGGGCGGTAATCCAGTTTAACCGCGTTTCCATCCACCCATGCAAGCGAGTGCTTGCGCCAGTTGGCGTCGTCCCGCTCGGGCCAGTCTTCATGCGCATGGGCGCCCCGGCTTTCCTTGCGCGCCTCGGCGGCGACGATGGTCGCAAGCGCGTTGGGCATCAGGTTGGTCAGCTCCAGCGTTTCCATCAGATCCGTGTTCCAGATCAGGCCCCGGTCCGTGACGCGGATGTCGTCCATCTTGGTGGCGATGGCGGTCATCTTTTCGGCGCCCTCGGCCAGGGTCTTGTCGGTGCGGAACACCGCCGCGTCGGCCTGCATGGTGCGCTGCATCTCTAGGCGCAGGTCTGCGGTGGGCGTGCCGCCATTGGCGTGGCGCAACGCGTCAAAGCGCGCCAGAGCCTTGTCCACCTGTGCCTGGTTCGTCGCAGGGATATGACCTTCCCGGTCAACCACCTGCCCCGCGCGGATCGCAGCGGCGCGGCCAAAGACCACAAGGTCGATCAGGCTGTTCGATCCCAGGCGGTTCGCGCCATGCACGGACGCGCAGCCCGCCTCACCCACGGCCATCAAGCCGGGGAAGATGGCGTCGGGGTTGTCGGCGGTCGGGTTCAGAACCTCGCCCCAGTAATTCGTCGGGATGCCGCCCATGTTGTAATGGACTGTCGGTAGGATCGGGATCGGCTGCTTGGTGACATCGACGCCCGCGAAAATCTTGGCCGATTCACTGATGCCGGGCAGCCGTTCGGCCAGGGCCTCGGGCGGCAGGTGCATCAGGTTCAGGTGCATGTGGTCCTTGTCGGGACCGACGCCCCGGCCTTCGCGAATCTCGATGGTGATGCAGCGGGAAACCACGTCCCGCGACGCCAGATCCTTGTAGGTCGGCGCATAGCGTTCCATGAAACGCTCGCCTTCGGAGTTGGTCAGGTATCCGCCCTCGCCCCGCGCGCCTTCGGTGATGAGGCAGCCGGACCCATAGATGCCGGTCGGGTGGAACTGCACGAATTCCATGTCCTGCAAGGGCAGGCCCGCGCGCGCCACCATGCCGCCGCCGTCACCGGTGCAGGTATGGGCGGATGTCGCGCTGAAATAGGCGCGGCCATAGCCGCCGGTGGCCAGCACGACCATCTTGGCATTGAAGACGTGGATGGTGCCGTCGTCCAGCTTCCAGCAGACCACGCCCGTGCAGGCGCCGTCTGTGACGATCAGGTCGATGGCGAAATATTCGATGAAGAATTCCGCGTTGTTCTTCAGCGACTGGCCATAAAGCGTGTGCAGGATCGCGTGGCCGGTGCGGTCGGCTGCGGCACAGGTCCGCTGAACCGGGGGGCCTTCGCCGTATTCGGTGGTGTGGCCGCCGAAGGGACGCTGATAGATCTTGCCCTCCTCGGTCCTGGAAAACGGCACGCCGTAATGTTCAAGTTCATAGACGGCCTTGGGCGCCTCGCGCGCGAGGTATTCCATCGCGTCGGTGTCGCCCAGCCAGTCCGACCCCTTGACGGTGTCGTACATATGCCATTGCCAGCTGTCCGGCCCCATGTTCGACAGCGACGCGGCAATGCCGCCCTGGGCCGCGACGGTATGGGACCGCGTGGGGAAGACCTTGGTCACGCAGGCCGTGCGCAGGCCCTGTTCGGCCATGCCCAGCGTCGCGCGCAGGCCAGCCCCGCCCGCGCCCACCACGACCACGTCGTAATCATGCGTATGGATATCGTAAGCTGCCATGTTGCCCTCAGATCGCGACGGTGATCAGCGTCATCTTGGCCAGCGCAAAGACCGCCGCCGCGATGACCGCCCAGGAAAAGACCACCGAGACGATGATCGCCACCTTGCGCGCCGTGTGTTGGAAATAATCGTCGATCATGATCCGGGTGCCCTTGATGAAATGCACCATGCCCACGACGATGAACAGCGCCGTGATCAGCGCCGGATAGGGGCGGCCGAAATAGGCCACCAGTTCGGGATGTGGCAGGCCGATGGCATTGCCGATGACCAGCATGAAGGCCGGGACCAGCAGCACCAGGGCGCAGGAGGTGACGGTCATGAACCAGTGGTCGGCCGTGCCGCTGTGGGCGGAACCCAGGCCCATGGCCGCCTTGCGGGGGGTGATATAGCGCATGGTTCGCGTTCCCTCAGGCAAAGAAGAACAGGATCAGGGACAAAATCGTCAGCACGACCGATCCGATGATGATGGCCCAGCTTGCACGCTCGGCCTCCTCGATGCGCAGCAACTGGCCCGCGTCATAGAATAGGTGCCGGATGCCCGACAGCGTGTGGAACCACAGCGCCCAGGCCGACCCTGTCAGCACGATGAAACCGATCCAGGACCGCACCACCCAATCGGCGGCGGCGAATGCGCGGGGGCCGCTGACGGCGGCAGTCAGCCACCAGACCAGCAAAAGGATGCCCGCGACAAGCGCGTGCCCGGTGATCCGCGTCATGATCGAGGTGATCGCAGCCATGGGCATGCGATAAACCTGCATATGGGGGGAAAGCGGCCGGTTGCCCCGGTTCACATCGGCCATGATGCGGCGCTCCTTTAAACGGTTGACCCGTCCCGTCGCAGGCAAGGCTGGCCTCGCGGGCTGGCGATTGGCGTGTGTTTGTCGGCATTTCTGGCATCTGTCACCCGCAGATACCAGAGGCGTCTGTGATTTTCCGCGCTTTCCGGACTTTGTGATCACGACCTACGGGCGTGTGATCACAACGGATGCTGCGGATGCGAGATGACCCGAGTCGCCCGGCCGTCAAACCGGCATCAGTGCCCAGTAATCCAGGTCCAGCAGAACTTCGGGACGATAACGCCCGTCGCCATCCTTCAATGCGAATGCACCGCTGTCGCCTTTGGTCGCGACCAGCCGCAGCCGGATCGCACCGACGCCGAGCGCATCGGTTTCGGCCTTGTCCAGCACCTCGGACCATGCGCGCAGGGTATCGCCGGCGAAACAGGGGTTGGCATGGGCGCCGCCGTTCAGCGCCACGATCATCTGCGCATTGGCAAGCCCGTTGAAGGACAATGCGCGGGCCATGCTGATGACATGGCCGCCATAGACCAGCCGCTTGCCATCCTTGCGATTGGTGGCGTCGAAATGGACCTTGGCGGTGTTCTGCCACAGGCGGGTGGCCAGCATATGCTCGGCCTCCTCGATGGTGACGCCGTCCACATGGTCGATCTTTTCGCCGATGTCATAGTCACCCCAGCGATGCGGTTCGCCCGCAAGCTCGAAATCATAGCCGGTGAAGTCCAATCCTTCGGGGATCACCAGATCCTCGGGCGCCACCACCGGCGGCAGGTTGGGCGTCACCGTTTCCGGCGCGGGGGCTGCCGCGTCGCGCTTGCGCACCATCACCCAGCGGACGTATTCCAGTACGGGTTCGTCCATCTGGTTCAGGCCGCGCGTCCGCACCCAGACCACGCCCGACGTGCCGTTCGAGTTCTGCTTCAGCCCGATCACCTGCGACTCCGACCGCAGCGTGTCGCCTGGCCAGACCGGCGCCAGCCAGCGGCCCTGGGCATAGCCCAGGTTTGCCACCGCGTTCAGGCTGACATCGGGAACGGTCTTGCCAAAAACGATGTGAAAGGCCAGCAGGTCGTCCAGGGGACTGCTTTCCAACCCGCAATTCGACGCGAATTCGTCGCTGGAATACAGCGCATGGCGCGCGGGATAAAGCGCGTGGTACAGCGCCCGTTCCCCTTCCGCCACGGTGCGCGGAACGGCGTGGCGGATCACCTGGCCCAGGCGGTAATCCTCGAAGAAGCGGCCCGGATTGGTCTTGGTCATTGCTGCCCCAGCTTCATGTCGGGATGGTATTCGGCCTGGACCTGCTTGGTGACGGCCTGGCCCATGCGCATGACGCCCTTGACCGGATCAAAGGCCATCGAGGGGCTGCCATGCAGCGACCACCCCTTGGACAGCGCCTCGCTGACGCGGTGGCAGAACTGGACGGTGTCGTCCTCGGTGATGCAGCGGTAAAGGGTGGTCACGTCAGCCTCCGAATGGCCAGGGTCCGATCCAGCCGTGGATCAGGCCCACGACCAGCATGACGACGACCGCGCCCACGGCCGCCATGATTTCCTTGCGCGCGGGGAACGGCCCCGTGCGGCGCTTCCAGGCACCCGCCCGGTTCAGCAACATAATTTCGACAAGCGCCCAGACCAGCAGCCCGCCGAACAGGACAAACGAAGCCAGATCGCCGTTCACCAGCAGATGCGCGACCGCCCAGAGCGAGAAGCCCGTCAGTTGCGGATGACGGATCCAGGCGGTGACGCGCGTTCCCATCCCGTCCGCTGCGTAAAGATAAAAGGCCAGCAGCATCAGCAGGTTGTTAATGCCCGTCGTTGCAGGCGACCTGCCCCACCAGACCGGGCCCTCTGCCTGCCCATAGCCCCGCGCCATCATGAAAACCGACAGCACCAGCAGGACCGCGACCAGCCCCTTGCCTTTGTCGCCCAGGGCGGCGCGGCGTTCGGGGGCGACGCGCTTGAACAGATGCGCCGCCCACCAGAGCACAACGCCCGAAATCAGCAGAACCATCTGGCTTTCCCCTCGCTGGATATGTTGGCGGCCACCCTGCCCTTATCCGGCCACCGCCGCAATCGCCTTGGCCCGATCCAGCGTCTTGCGCGCGGTTTCCGCGTGCAGGTTTTCCACGATCTTGCCATCGACAACGGCCACGCCCTTGCCTTCGGCAGCGGCGGCGCTGAAGGCTTCGATCTGGCGCCGGGCCAGGTCGATCTCGGCATCCGTTGGGGCGAAGGATCCGTTGGCGACGGCAAGCTGGGCGGGATGGATCAGCGTCTTGCCGTCAAAGCCCATGTCCCGGCCCTGCTCGCATTCGGCGCGCAGCCCGTCCTCGTCCTTGAAGGCGTTGAAGACCCCGTCCACGATCACCTTGCCGTGGGCCTTGGCGGCCAGCAGGCATAGGCCCAAGCCCGCCTGCATCGGCAGCCGGTCGGGACGAAAGCGGCTGTTGAGTTCCTTGGCCAAATCGTTGGTGCCCATCACCATCCCCTCCAACCGGGGATGGGCGGCGATTTCCGCGGCGTTCAGCATCCCCAGCGGTGTTTCCATCATCGCCCAAAGGGGCGTGTCGGGGATAAGGGCGGCCACGCGGTCCAGATCGGCGGCGCTGTCCACCTTGGGGATCAGCACCGCATCCGCCGCAAGGGTCGCGCAGAACCGCGCGTCGTCCACACCCCATTCCGTCGCTAGCCCGTTGATCCGCACGATCCGGGCGCGGGGACCATAATCATTGCCCAAGGCCGCAGCCAGGGCATCGCGTGCGGCAGGCTTTTCACCGGGCGCCACCGCATCCTCCAGATCGAAGATGATGGCATCGGCGGGCAGCGTCTGCGCCTTTTCCATCGCCCGCGCATTGGCGGCGGGGATATACAGAACCGAACGATAGGGACGCGCCATCAGATCCTCCTCGCAACAATCTTGCGTGACGCTGCATTGCGGCGCCAGTTTTGGCAAGCGGATTTTTGCTGCGCTGCGGCGTCAGGCAAGCGCCTGCCAGACAAGCCGCAGCGACACCGCCAGCAAGCCCCAGGTGATCAGCTTGTAGAACAGCGCCTCGGGGATGATCTTGACCAGCCGCAGCCCGACCCAGACCGCCACAAGGGCCGCAGGCATCAGCACCGCAGCGGCCTTGAGGTTCGCCGTAGACAACTGTCCCAATGCGGCATAGGGGATCAGCTTGATCCAGTTGCAGACGGCAAAGAACCAGGTAGTCGTCCCTGCATAGACCAGCGCGGGCAGGCGCAACGGCTGGACATAAACCTGCCAGGGCGGCGCGCCCGCATGGCTGATGAAACTGGTATAGCCCGACAAAAGCCCCCATCCCGTGCCCCGGCCCAAGGACGGCAGGCGCGGCTTGCCCGACAGTTGGGGCCGGACCAGCGCGTTCAGCGCAAAGATCAATCCGATCGCCCCCACGATGAAGGTCACACCATCCACCGGAACCACATGGGCCCCGGCCCAGCCGATGCCGATCCCAGCAATGGCGCCGGGCAACGCGGTTGCCAGCACCCGCAGGTCGAAATTGCGGCGAAAGGCGATCAGGCCGCCGATGTCCGACACGACATAGATGGGCAGCATCAGCCCCGCCGCCTGCACCGGCGACATGACCAGCGACAGCACCGGGACCGAGATCATGCCCACCATCGCCAGCCCGCCCTTGGCCAGGCCCACCGAGATCGCGGCAATGAAGGCCAGCACCCAGCCTCCGGTCGTCAGATCCAGCATTTCCGCCCCCTTTACGTCGGCAGCCATGCGTCCAGGCGCGAGGAATGGCAAGTGTCAGCGCCAACAGTGGCTTGCGATTTCATGCGCGACCCCGTAACCACCCGGCAACATCATTCCATTGATCGGAGGTTATCCATGGCCCGACCCAAAATCGCACTGATCGGTGCGGGGCAGATCGGCGGTACGCTGGCGCATCTGGCCGCGATGAAGGAACTGGGCGACGTTGTCCTGTTCGACATCGCCGAGGGCACGCCCCAGGGCAAGGCTCTGGACATCGCGCAGTCGGGTCCGTCCGAGGGTTTCGACGCCGACATGAAGGGCGCCAACGATTACGCCGACATTGCGGGCGCCGATGTCTGCATCGTCACCGCCGGCGTGCCGCGCAAGCCGGGAATGAGCCGCGACGACCTGCTGGGCATCAACCTCAAGGTCATGAAGTCGGTGGGCGAGGGCATCGCCAAGCACGCGCCCGACGCCTTCGTGATCTGCATCACCAACCCGCTGGACGCGATGGTCTGGGCGCTGCGCGAGTTTTCGGGCCTGCCGCACGAGAAAGTCTGCGGCATGGCGGGCGTGCTGGATTCGGCGCGCTTCCGCCACTTCCTGAGCCTCGAATTTGGCGTGTCGATGCGCGACGTGACGGCTTTTGTGCTGGGCGGGCATGGCGACACGATGGTTCCACTGACCCGCTACTCGACCGTTGCAGGGATTCCGCTGCCGGATCTGGTCAAGATGGGCTGGACCACGCAGGACAAGCTGGACTCGATCGTGCAGCGCACCCGCGATGGCGGCGCCGAGATCGTCGGCCTACTCAAGACCGGCAGCGCCTTCTATGCGCCCGCAACAAGCGCGATCGAGATGGCAGAAGCTTATCTCAAGGATCAAAAGCGCGTGCTGCCCTGCGCGGCCTATGTGGACGGCGCCTACGGCCTGAACGGAATGTATGTGGGCGTGCCCACCGTGATCGGCGCGGGCGGCGTGGAAAAGGTCATCGACATCACGCTGGACGGCGATGAACAGGCGATGTTCACCAAGTCGGTCGATGCGGTGAAGGGCTTGGTTGAGGCGTGCAAGGGCATCGACGGCTCGCTGGCCTGATCGGCTCCGCACAAGTCTGGCAAGGCGCGTCCCCGGGGGCGCGCCTTTGCATTTGATGATGTTCATCTTTCCGGTTCCGATGTAGCATTCGCAGGGTAGTTGAACCGGAGGCGACAATGACCCGAACCGTCCTGCCTGCTGCCCTTCTGTCTGCCCTTCTGATCGGTGCCTGCTCGGCGCCCCCCACCAGCCCGCGCCCGACCGACCAGTTGCCCTTCATGGGCACATGGGACTGCGGAACCACGGTGATGACCTTCACCCCGGATAGTTATCAGCCGTCGAACACCACGCTGCCGATCAAGATCAGCAAGTTCTCGACCCAGAACCGGGTCACCACCATGACGCTGGCGGACGGGGCGGTGATCCAGGTGCAGTGGCAGAACGACAACCGCATCAACTGGATGTCCGAAAGCACCGGCGACAGCCTTAGCTGTTCCCGGGTCGCAGGGTAAATCGTTAAGCGAATCCTGACTTCTGGACCTTTGTGATCACGGCTTTTCCGGCTGTGATCACAATAAGCGACTTCTTGCCCCTTTCCGGGCTTTTCCTGCAAAATCGTTTCCTGACCTGCCCTTGATATGGCAAGACCCCGGCAAATCTGTCGAACCGAAAAAGGGGGTCAGGATGAATATCCACGAATACCAGGCCAAGGCGCTGCTGCGTCAATACGGCGCACCGGTCAGCGACGGCCGGATCGTGATGAAGGCCGACGAGGCCAAGACCTGCGCCAGCGAGATGGACGGCCCCCTGTGGGTCGTGAAGGCCCAGATCCACGCGGGCGGCCGCGGCAAGGGCAGCTTCAAGGAAGCCGAGGCCGGTGAAAAGGGCGGCGTCCGCCTGGCCAAGTCGGTCGAGGAAGCCGAGGAACTGACCCGCCAGATGCTGGGCCGCACCCTTGTGACCCATCAGACCGGACCGGTCGGCAAGCAGGTTAACCGCATCTATATCGAGGACGGTTCCGACATTGCGCGTGAACTGTATCTGGCGCTGCTGGTGGATCGCCAGACGTCCCGCGTCAGCTTTGTCGCATCGACCGAAGGCGGCATGGACATCGAGGAAGTGGCTGCCCACACGCCCGAAAAGATCGTCAGCTTCAGCGTCGATCCGGCGTCGGGCCTGTCGGACTTCCACGGCCGACGCGTGGCCTTTGCCCTGGGCCTGGAAGGCGCGCAGGTCAAGCAATGCGTGGCCCTGGTGAAAAACCTGTATCGCATGTTCATCGAGAAGGACATGGAGATGCTGGAGATCAACCCGTTGATCGTCACCCCCGAAGGCCAGATCAAGTGTCTGGACGCGAAGATGGGCTTCGACAACAACGCGCTGTATCGCCAGTCCGACATCATGGCGCTGCGCGACGAGACCGAGGAAGATCCCAAGGAACTGGCCGCGTCGAAATTCGACCTGAACTATATCGCCCTTGAAGGCGAGATCGGCTGCATGGTGAACGGCGCGGGCCTGGCGATGGCCACGATGGACATCATCAAGCTGTATGGCGCCGAACCCGCGAACTTCCTGGACGTGGGCGGCGGCGCGACCAAGGAGAAGGTGACGGAAGCCTTCAAGATCATCACCTCGGATCCGAACGTCAAAGGCATCCTGGTCAACATCTTCGGCGGCATCATGCGCTGCGACATCATCGCGGAAGGCATCATCGCTGCCGTGAAAGAGGTGGGCCTCCAGGTTCCGCTGGTCGTGCGGCTGGAAGGCACGAACGTCGACCTGGGCAAGGAAATCATCGCCAAGTCCGGCCTGAACGTGATCGCTGCCGACGACCTGTCGGATGCGGCCGAGAAGATCGTGAAAGCCGTCAAAGGTTGAACCGCAGGGTGCGTGGTTTCACGCACCTTCCCCTGAGCATTGGTGCGTGAAACCACGCACCCTACGTCAAGGAAAGCCTTCAATGGCCGTTCTCGTTAACAAAGACACCAAAGTCATCTGCCAGGGGATCACCGGGTCCCAGGGCACCTTCCACACCGAACAGGCGATCGCCTATGGCACGCAGATGGTCGGCGGCGTGACGCCCGGCAAGGGCGGCAGCGAACACCTGGGCTTGCCGGTCTTCAACTCGGTCCACGAGGCCGTGGCGAAAACCGGCGCCACCGCGTCGGCAATCTATGTCCCGCCCCCCTTCGCGGCGGATTCGATCCTGGAAGCCATCGACGCGGAAATCCCGCTGATCGTCTGCATCACCGAAGGCATCCCGGTGCTGGACATGATGCGCGTCAAGCGCGCCCTCCAGGGGTCGCAGTCGCGCCTGATCGGGCCGAACTGCCCCGGCATCATGACGCCGGACGAATGCAAGATCGGCATCATGCCGGGTTCCATCTTCCGCCGCGGCAGCGTCGGCGTCGTGTCGCGTTCGGGCACCCTGACCTATGAAGCCGTCAAGCAGACCTCGGACGTGGGCTTGGGCCAGTCGAGCGCGGTTGGCATCGGCGGCGATCCCATCAAGGGGATGGAACATATCGACGTGCTGCGGATGTTCCTGGACGACGACGAGACCACCTCGATCATCATGATCGGAGAGATAGGCGGTTCGGCCGAGGAAGAAGCGGCCGAGTTCCTGGCCGAGCAGAAGAAAAAGGGCCGCTGGAAGCCGACCGCAGGCTTCATCGCAGGCCGCACCGCGCCTCCGGGCCGTCGCATGGGCCATGCCGGCGCGATCGTGTCGGGCGGCAAGGGCGATGCGGAGTCCAAGATCGAGGCGATGAAGCGCGCAGGCATCGTCGTGGCCGACAGCCCGGCAGGCCTGGGCGAGGCCGTGCTGAAGGCCATCAAGGCCTGACGCAACCCCCGGCGCGGCGCGCGCGTTCCCCCCAGAGAGAGCAACCGCTCTGTAACCACAGGAGAATCAAGATGAAGATGCTTTCCGCGACCATCATCGCCTCGACTGTCGTTCTGGGGGCCTGCGCGCCCGAGCCGATCACGCGCGTCGAAACGACCGTGACGGTGGATTCGGTCCCGAGCGCCGCGCTTGGCGCGGCGACGGGCCTGCCTGCGGACGCCGTCGTCGCCGCCTCGCGCACGGGCAACCAGTACACGGTGTTCTATCGCGGGGACGCGGTGACCGCCGACCAGGTGGCCGCCGCGCCCGCGATCATCTGTTCGAACACGGCCTCGCAGGTCTTTTCCGCCGAGGCGGTGGATACCTCTGCCCCGCAGTTCGGCGGTGGCGTGCAAAGGATGACCGTCACCTGTGCGTGACGCGGTTTGAAAGCCGGTGCCTCCGACATAGGTATGGGGCACCGGAAACCAGGGGGATGATGTGGACGACCAGCCGCAGCGTGCAGCAGCCAGACCTTTGGACGGGGCACCGGCCCGGACCGGCGGCTGCATGGCGCCCTTGTCGCTGGCCGCCCTTCTGGCGCTGACCGCCTGCGGTCGCGCGCCCACCGACGACATCCTGCGCGGCGGCATCCCCGCCATGACGAACCTGCACCAGGCCAGCACCCTGCCCCTGGACTCCGTGCGCACCGTGGCACGGCGCGATTTCGGCTGGCGGCTGATCTATCACCCTGCCCGCGCGCCCGCTGGCGCCGACCAGGGCGCGGCCCGCGCGCTGTGCGGGCTGGAACGCCGCGCAGTGGCGCGGATCGAACGCATCCCGCGCGTGGATCCCTATGCCGATCCCGGCGCGGCCATCATCGACGTTTATTGTGCCTGAGGCGGTCATGACATCCAGAATTCCAGCGGCCAGTTTCCGCAACCTGCCCCGGCTTTCCGCCCTTCTTGCGGTTTGTGCCCTGACGGCCTGCATGGCACCGGCCGAGGGGCCGGCCCCGGCTCCCACCCCGGCGGCCCCCGCCGCCCCTGCCCTGCCGCGCGCCATGGCGCCCGCTGCACCCGTCGCCCCGCCTGTCGCGGCACCGGCGGCGCCCGCCGCCGTGCCCACCGGCCCCGTGGATGGCCGCACCGGGTTGCACCAGGCCTCGGTGATTGCAGTCAGCGGCGACGCGGACAGCCGCTTCACCGTGCTGTTCCGCCCCGCCCAGACAGACGTCTCCAAGGTCGAGGCCGCGCCCGCGCAGCTTTGCCGCAGCGCCGGGCGCGACCTGGACAGCAGCCGCACCAACAAGCCGGGCGCGGGCAGCGCGATGCCCGGCGTCCAGATGATGATCGTCACCTGCACTGCCGCGTGATGCGGCCCCAACCCGTTCCCCCATTGCGTCAAGGACGCGAGACACAATGACCGACCAACCCAACAACGCCGATTTCCACGATTCGTCCTTCCTTCAAGGACACAACGCGGCCTATATCGAACAGCTTTACGGCCAGTGGGCGCAGAATCCGGGTGCCTTCGACGCCGCCTGGGACGCATTCTTCCGCAGCCTGGGCGATACCGGAGAGGATGCCGCGCGCGAGGCCAGCGGCGCCAGCTGGAAGCGCGCCGACTGGCCGCCGGTGCCGTCGGATGAAACCACCGCAGCCTTGACCGGCGAATGGGCGATGGCCTCCAAGGTCGAGGCCACCGCCGCGATGAAGAAGATCGCCGCCGTGGCCGAGGAAAAGGGCGTTCGCCTGACCGAGGACCAGATGCGCCAGGCGGTGCTGGATTCGATCCGCGCCCTGATGCTGATCCGGGCCTTCCGCATCCGCGGCCACCTGCACGCCAACCTGGATCCGCTGGGCCTTCGCGACGTGCCCGACCATGGGGAACTGAACCCCGCCACCTATGGCTTCGGCCCCGGCGATCTGGACCGGCCGATCTTCATCGACAACGTGCTGGGCCTGGAAATCGCATCCATCCGCCAGATCACCGAATTGATGCAGCGGACCTATTGCGGCACCTTCGCGATCCAGTTCATGCACATTTCCAACCCCGACGAAGCCGCCTGGCTGAAGGAACGGATCGAGGGTTACGGCAAGGAAATCCAGTTCACCCAGGAAGGCCGCCGCGCCATCCTGAACAAGCTGGTCGAAGCTGAGGGCTTCGAGAAGTTCCTGCACGTGAAATACATGGGCACCAAGCGTTTCGGCCTTGACGGGGGCGAGGCGCTGATCCCGGCGATGGAACAGATCATCAAGCGCGGCGGTGCCTTGGGGATCCGGGAAATCGTCGTGGGGATGCCGCACCGGGGCCGCTTGTCGGTGCTGGCCAACGTGCTGTCGAAACCCTATCGCGCGATCTTCCACGAATTCCAGGGCGGCAGCTTCAAGCCCGAGGACGTGGACGGTTCGGGCGACGTGAAATACCACCTGGGCGCGTCCAGCGACCGGGAATTCGACGGCAATACGGTTCACCTGTCGCTGACTGCCAACCCGTCCCACCTGGAGGCCGTGAACCCCGTCGTGCTGGGCAAGGCGCGGGCCAAGGGCGACCAGCTGGGCGACACGCATGATCGCACCGCGGTCCTGCCGATCCTGCTGCATGGCGACGCGGCCTTTGCGGGCCAGGGCGTGGTGGCCGAATGCCTGCAATTGTCGGGCATCAAGGGCCACCGCACCGGGGGCTGCATCCATATCGTGGTGAACAACCAGATCGGTTTCACCACCGCGCCGCATTTCAGCCGCACCTCGCCCTATCCCACCGACATCGCCCTGATGGTCGAGGCGCCGATCTTCCACGTGAATGGCGACGACCCCGAGGCCGTGGTCCATGCCGCCAAGGTCGCGACCGAGTTCCGCCAGAAGTTCCAGAAGGACGTGGTGCTGGACATCTTCTGCTATCGCCGCTTCGGTCACAACGAAGGCGACGAGCCGATGTTCACCAACCCGGCGATGTACACCAAGATCAAGGGCCACAAGACGACGCTGCAGCTTTACACCGAACGCCTGGTCGCAGACGGCCTGATCCCCGAGGGCGAGATCGAGGACATGAAGGCCGCGTTCCAGAACCACCTGAACGAGGAGTTCGAGGTGGGCAAGGCCTTCAAGCCGAACAAGGCCGACTGGCTGGACGGCAAGTGGTCGGGCCTGGACCGCGAGGGCGCCGAATACGTTTCGGGCGAAACCGGGATCGAGCCGTCCACCATGGCCCAGATCGGCCGTGCGCTGACCACGGTTCCCGAAGGCCACAGCCTGCACAAGACGGTGGGCCGCCTTCTGGACGCCAAGCGCCAGATGTTCGAAACCGGCGAAGGTTTCGACTGGGCCACGGGCGAGGCGCTGGCCTTCGGATCGCTGCTGGTGGAAGGCAAGACCGTGCGTCTGGCCGGCCAGGACAGCACGCGCGGCACCTTCAGCCAGCGTCATTCGGCATTCATCGACCAGAAGTCCGAGGATCGTTACTATCCGCTGAACCACATCGCCGACGGCCAGGCGCATTACGAGGTCATCGATTCGATGCTGTCGGAATATGCGGTCCTGGGCTTTGAATACGGGTATTCGCTGGCCGAACCGAACGCGCTTGTGTTGTGGGAAGCCCAGTTCGGCGATTTCGCCAACGGCGCGCAGATCATGTTCGACCAGTTCATCTCGTCCGGCGAGAAGAAATGGCTGCGTATGTCCGGGCTGGTGATGTTGCTGCCCCACGGCTTCGAGGGCCAGGGACCGGAACATTCCTCCGCCCGCCTGGAACGGTTCCTGCAGATGTGCGCCGAGGATAACTGGATCGTCGCCAACTGCACGACGCCGGCCAACTATTTCCACATCCTGCGCCGCCAGATGCACCGCCGGTTCCGCAAGCCGCTGGTGCTGATGACGCCGAAATCGCTGCTGCGCCATCCCAAGGCCACCAGCCGGGCCGCGGATTTCCAGACCGGATCCACCTTCCACCGCGTGCTGTGGGACGACGCGCAGCAGGGCAGCTCCGACATCACGCTGGTGCCCGATCACCGCATCCGCCGCGTGGTGATCTGTTCGGGCAAGGTCTATTACGACCTGCTGAAGGCGCGGGACGAGGCCGGGATCGACGACATCTATCTGTTGCGCCTGGAACAGTTCTATCCCTTCCCCGCGCAGTCGATGGTCAAGGAACTGGCCCGCTTCAAGGACGCCGAGATCATCTGGTGCCAGGAAGAGCCCAAGAACCAGGGAGGGTGGAGCTTCGTGGAGCCCTACCTGGAATGGTCGCTGGACCGGCTTGGCGCGCGACACAACCGCGCGCGCTATGTCGGGCGCAACGCCGCCGCATCGGTCGCCACGGGCCTTGGGTCGCGCCACAAGGCCGAGCAAGAGGCCCTGGTGTCCGAGGCGCTGTCGCTTGAAGGATGATCTGATGCCCACTCAAGTCCGCGTGCCCGCACTGGGCGAATCCGTCACCGAGGCGACCGTCGCCACCTGGTTCAAGAAACCGGGTGACGCGGTCGCGGTGGACGAGATGCTGTGCGAGTTGGAAACCGACAAGGTGACGGTCGAGGTGCCCAGCCCGGCTGCGGGCATTCTGGCCGAAATCGTCGCGGCGGAAGGCGAAACCGTTGGTCCCGACGCGCTGCTGGCCCAGATCTCTGACGCCGGCAGCGACATCCCCCAAGAACAACCGAAGGCCGAGACGGCCCAGAAGACCCCGGAAGGACAAAAGATGAGCGGCAAATCCGTGGACGTGATGGTCCCCGCGCTTGGCGAAAGCGTGACCGAGGCGACCGTGGCCACCTGGTTCAAGAAGCCCGGCGATACTGTCGCCGTGGACGAGATGCTGTGCGAACTGGAAACCGACAAGGTCTCGGTCGAGGTGCCCAGCCCCGCCGCCGGTGTCCTGGCGGACATCCTGGCCGAGGAAGGCGCGACCGTGGACGCCAAGGCGCGCCTGGCGATCATCACCGAAGGCGCGGCGGGTGCAGCGCCCCGTCCGGCCGAACGGCCCGCCAGCGGATCCGCCGACAACAAGGGCGCCTATGGCAATGCCGCGCCCCCGGTCGGGTCCGCATCGGGCGGCGAGGACGGGACCACGGCAGGCGAGGTCGGATCGCCCGGCGCCGGCCCCGAACAGATGCAGCCCCGTTCCGATGTTGAGGACGCGCCCTCGGCCAAGAAAGCCATGGCCGAAAAGGGTGTCAGCCGCGACCAGGTGACGGGTTCGGGCCGCGATGGCCGGATCATGAAGGAAGACGTGGCCAAGGCCCAACCCGCGGCCAAACCGGCCGCCCCTGCCCCGGCGGCCCCCCGCCCGGCCGAGGATGCCGCGCGCGAGGAACGGGTGAAAATGACCCGCCTGCGCCAGACCATCGCGCGCCGCCTGAAGGACGCGCAGAACACCGCGGCGATGCTGACGACCTATAACGAGGCCGACATGAGCGGCATCATGGGGCTTCGCAACGAATACAAGGACGCCTTCGAGAAGAAGCACAAGGTCAAGCTGGGCTTCATGTCCTTCTTCGTGAAGGCCTGCTGCCACGCCCTGAAGGAAGTCCCCGAGGTCAACGCGGAAATCGACGGCACCGACGTGGTTTACAAGAACTATGTCAACATGGGCGTGGCCGTGGGCACCCCCTCGGGTCTGGTTGTCCCCGTGGTCCGCGACGCCGATCAAAAGGGCTTTGCCGCGATCGAGAAGGAAATCGCGGAACTGGGCTCCAAGGGCCGCGACGGCAAGCTGACCATGCAGGAAATGCAGGGCGGCACCTTCACCATCTCGAACGGGGGGGTTTACGGCTCGCTGATGTCCTCGCCCATCCTGAATCCGCCGCAGTCGGGGATCCTGGGAATGCACAAGATCCAGGACCGCCCGGTCGTGGTGGGCGGGCAGATCGTCATCCGTCCGATGATGTATCTGGCGCTGTCCTATGACCACCGGGTCGTGGACGGCAAGGGCGCCGTGACCTTCCTGGTGCGCGTCAAGGAAGCGCTGGAGGATCCGCGCCGCCTGCTGATGGATCTGTAACACCACAGGGCACCTCCGCACGCGCGGCGGTGCCTTTTTGCGAAAGGCCAGGCCATGCAACTGATCGCCCATTACACCCTCGTCGATTATGCGGCCTTCCGTGCCGCCTTTGACGCCGATGCCGAGGATCGCGGCCATAACGGGCTGTCGCTGCTGCAATTGTGGCGCGAGGATGGCGGCAATGCCTGGGCGTTGTATCAGGTGAACGACGCCAAGGCCGCGCGGGCCTATCTGTCCGGGGGCGCCGCTGCCTTCAATGCGCAGGCAGGCGTCAGCGCGACCGATTTCCACTTCCTGGAAACCGCCTGACATGATGACCCCCGAACTGACCGTTCTGGCCCTTGCGGGCCTCGTGCAGGCCATCCAGTTTGCCGCCTTTTCGATCACCGCGAATCTTCAGGTCGGCCCCAAGGTCGCCATGGGACCGCGCGACAATGCTCCGGCCCTGAAGGGAACGGCCGGGCGCCTGCAACGTGCGCTGAACAACCATTTCGAAGGGTTGATCCTGTTCACTTTGGCAGTGGTCGTGGTCACGCTTGGCGGGCAGTCGTCCGGCGTCACCGCAACCTGCGCATGGATTTATCTTGCCGCGCGAATCCTTTATGTCCCCGCCTATGTTCTTGGCTGGGTGCCTTGGCGCTCGGCCATCTGGGCCGTGGGGTTCGCGGCAACGATGTTGATGATATTGGCCGCGCTGTTCTAGGCAGCGGCCGTGAGGGACAAGAAGGAACAAGCCATGTCCACCTATGATCTGATCGTGATCGGCGCCGGGCCGGGCGGTTATGTCTGCGCCATCCGCGCAGCCCAGCTTGGTCTGAAGGTCGCCTGCGTCGAGGGGCGCGACACCCTGGGCGGCACCTGCCTGAACGTGGGCTGCATCCCGTCCAAGGCCCTGCTGCACGCCAGCCACATGGCGCATGAAGCCCATGAGAACTTCGAAAAGATGGGCCTGAACGTGGGCAACGTCGAGGTCGATTGGCAGAAGATGCAGGGCTACAAGGCCGACACGGTCGCGGGCAACACCAAGGGCATCGAGTTCCTGTTCAAGAAGAACAAGATCGACTGGCTGAAAGGCTGGGCAGAGATCCCGGCGCCGGGCAAGGTCAAGGTCGGCGACACCACGCACGAGGCCAGGAACATCGTGATCGCCACCGGATCGGTCCCGTCGGCGCTGAAGGGGGTGACGGTGGACAACGACGCGGGCATCGTGGTGGATTCCACCGGCGTTCTGACCTTGCCGAAGATCCCCGGGTCCATGGTCGTGATCGGCGCGGGCGTGATCGGGCTGGAACTGGGTTCGGTCTATGCCCGCTTGGGGACACAGGTGACCGTGGTCGAATACCTGGACGCCATCACCCCCGGCATGGACGCCGAGGTGCAAAAGCAGTTCCAGAAGATCCTGACCAAGCAGGGCCTAAAATTCGTCATGGGCGCTGCTGTGTCGGGGGTCGAGGCTGCCGAAGGCGGGGCCAAGGTCAACTATGCCTTGCGCAAGGACGACAGCCAGCACAGCCTGGACGCCGAGGTCGTGCTGGTCGCCACCGGCCGCCGCCCCTATGCCGACGGCTTGGGCCTTGACGCCCTGGGCATCCAGGTGACCGACCGGGGCTATGTCAAGGTGGACGGCCATTGGCAAACCTCGGTTCCCGGCATTTATGCCATCGGCGACGCGGCCCCCGGCCCGATGCTGGCCCACAAGGCCGAGGACGAGGGCATGGCCGTGGCCGAGGTGATCGCGGGCAAGCATGGCCATGTGAATTATGACGTGATCCCCGGCGTGATCTATACCATGCCCGAGGTCGCGGCAGTCGGCCTGACCGAGGAAGCCGCCAAGGCTGACGGTCGCAAGATCAAGGTGGGCAAGTTCCCCTTCATGGGCAATGCGCGCGCCAAGGCGGTGATGCAGGCGGACGGGTTCGTCAAGCTGATCGCCGATGCGGAAACCGACCGGATCCTCGGCTGTCACATCATCGGCCCGAATGCCGGAGAGATGATCCACGAGGTCTGCGTGGCGATGGAATTCGGCGCGGCCGCGCAGGATCTGGCGCTGACCTGCCATGCGCATCCGACCACCTCGGAAGCCGTACGCGAAGCGGCGCTGGCCTGCGGCGACGGCGCGATCCATGTTTGATCTTGGCCGGCGCGGGCTGATCCTGGCGACGCTTGCCCTTGCCGCCTGCGGCGGGGGCGGTGCCCCGATGCCGGGGGGCCTGGGCCGCAACGGGCTTTACCCGAACGAGACGCCGGAACTGCGCGCGCGCATCAATTACTGGTCGCGCCAGTATCAGGTGCCGTCCGCCATGGTGCAACGGATCATCCTGCGGGAATCGCAGCATCGGCCCGGTGCGCGCAACGGTTCGTATTACGGGCTGATGCAGCTGAGTCCGCAAACCGCCCGCACCATGGGCCATCGCGGATCGCCGGCCAGCCTGCTGGATGCGGATACGAACCTGCGCTATGGCGTCAAATACCTGCGCGGCGCCTGGATGGTGGCGGACGGCAACCCCGACAAGACGGTCATGTGGTATTCGCGCGGCTATTACTACGAAGCCAAGCGCAAGGGCCTGTTGAAGCAAACCGGCCTGCGGGGCTGAGGCTTCTTCTTCACGCAAATATCCTCGGGGGTGAATTGCGCCCCGGGCGCAAGAGGGGGCGCGAGCGCCCCCTTTCTTCGTCAACCGTGCCGCGCCGCCTTCAGCGCCGCGACGCCAGGCAGTTCCTTGCCCTCCATCCATTCCAGGAAGGCACCCCCTGCGGTCGAGATAAATGTAAAGTCCCCGGCCACGCCCGCCTTGTTCAGCGCAGCCACCGTATCGCCGCCCCCTGCGACCGAAATCAGCCTTCCGTCCCGCGTCAGCCCGGCCGCCGCTTGCGCCGCCGCATTGGTGGCGCGGTCGAACGGCTCGATCTCGAAGGCGCCAAGGGGGCCGTTCCAGATCAGCGTCTTGCACCGCGCCATCGCCTCGCGCAGCGCATCGACGGTCGCGGGACCGGCATCCAGGATCATCGCATCCGCCGGGCAGTCCTCGAC
Organism: Paracoccus everestensis; assembly: GCF_021491915.1. Lineage (NCBI taxonomy): Bacteria > Pseudomonadati > Pseudomonadota > Alphaproteobacteria > Rhodobacterales > Paracoccaceae > Paracoccus > Paracoccus everestensis. The sequence continues at coordinate 2,318,172 of NZ_CP090836.1, forward strand.
CGGCAGCACCTGGGATTCGGCGCCCGCCTTGAACTCGCGCGCCACGACGATGTCCAGCGGCAGGTGGATCACGCAGCCCCCCTGGTCGGCCTTTTCCAGGATCTGGCGCGCGGTGTCGGCCATGTCGCGTTCGGCCAGGGACGTGCCCACCTCGACCCCCTTGGCCACCAGGAAGGTGTTCGCCATGCCGCCCCCGATCACCAGGTGGTCGACCTTGTCCACCAGGTTCATCAGCAGATCCAGCTTGGTCGAAACCTTGGCTCCGCCAACAACCGCCATCACCGGCCGCTGCGGCGTTCCAAGGGCCGCGTCAAGCGCCTTCAGCTCCGCCTCCATCAGGCGCCCCGCACCCGACGGCAACAGCCGTGCCAGCCCCTCGGTCGATCCATGTGCCCGGTGCGCGGCGGAAAAGGCGTCGTTCACGTAAGCCCCGCCTAAGGCCGCCAGCGATGCGGCAAAGGTGGGGTCGTTCGCCTCCTCGCCTTCATGAAAGCGCGTGTTTTCCAACAACGCCACGTCGCCCGGCTTCAGCCCGGCGACCACCCGCTTGGCAGGCCCCCCGATGCAATCGTCGGCAAAGACCACCGTTTGCCCAAGCGCCGCTTCCAGCGCGGGCAGGATCTGCTTCAGGCTCATGGCATCGACGCGCTTGCCCTTGGGGCGGTCGAAATGCGCCAGCAGGACCGGAATGCCGCCCCGTGCCTGGATGTCCTTGACGGTCGGCACGATCTTTTCGATCCGTGTCGCATCCGTCACCCGGCCGTCTTCCACGGGCACGTTCACGTCCACGCGGGTCAGGACGACCTTGCCGTCCATCTCCAGATCGTCAATCGTCTTGAAATCGGCCATCTGTGGTCCTTTCGGGCTTTTGGGGCGTCGAAGGCTTGTCCCGCATGGGGCCGTTCGCGTCAACTCTCGCGTAAGGGTGATCCCGCCGTGATCGGGTTTGCGCGTTGCCCTTGGGGCGCCGAAGCCCTAGACCAAGACGCAAACCTTGCAAAGGAGAGCCGCATGGCCGAGATCGCCGATCCCGAAAACACCATCATCATCGAATTGAAGGATGGTCCCGTCGTCATCGAACTGCTGGCCGATGTCGCGCCCAAGCACGCCGCGCGCATGAAGGAACTGGCCCGCGCCGGAAAATACGACAACGTGGCCTTTCACCGCGTGATCGACGGCTTCATGGCACAGACCGGCGATGTGCAGCATGCCAACATGGAAAACAACTATGCCCCGGGCCGCGCGGGCACCGGCGGTTCGGACCTGCCCGACCTTCCGGCCGAATTTTCCAAGCTGCCCCATGATCGCGGCACCTTGGGCGCGGCGCGGTCGCAGAACCCGAACAGCGCCAACAGCCAGTTCTTCATCAACTTCAAGGACAACCACTTCCTGAACGGCCAGTACACCGTTTATGGCCGGGTGATTTCCGGGATGGAGCACGTGGACAAGATCGCCAAGGGCGAACCGCCTGCAAACCCCGACCGGATGATTTCGGTCAAGGTGGCTGCCGATGCGTAAGATCCTGATCCCCGCATTCGTCCTGGCCGCGTCGGCGGCCTCTGCCCAGGCCCCTGCCCATGAAGACGGCCCCGGCCCGAACATGGTGATCGAGGTGGCCGGTGCCGACGGCACCGCCAAGGGCACCATCACCCTGGACCTGCTGGCCGACAAGGCGCCGAACCATGTCGCGCGCCTTGTGGAACTGGCAAAGGCCGGCGCCTATGACGGTGTGGTCTTCCACCGGGTCATCGACGGCTTCATGGCCCAGACCGGCGATGTCGAAAACGGCAAGCATGACGGTGCCAGCACCGCCATGGCCGGCATGGGCGGATCCGACCTGCCGGATCTGGAGGCCGAGTTCAACGATGTCTCGTTCGGGGCGGGCACCGTCGGCATGGCGCGATCGCAGGATCCGAACAGCGCCAACAGCCAGTTCTTCATCGACCTGGCGCCTGCGACCTTTCTTGACGGGCAATATACCGTGGTCGGCCAACTGGTCGACGGCTGGGACGTTCTGAACCAGATCAAGAAGGGCGATGCGAACGCCAACGGCGCGGTCGAGGCGCCGGACTATATGTCCAAGGTCACGATTGTCGAATAAGTCGGCATGAAGGGGGCCCCGCGCCCCCTTTTTCGCACTTGCAGCATCGGCTGCCACGCGCCTATCGTTTCCGCGACATGGAACCGCGAAACCTTCCTGATGTGACAGAGATCACGCCCTCGGCCGGGGTCGAACGCGCCTGCCACGGCTGGCGCGCGAAATGCCTACAACGGCTGGTCAGGATGCAGTTGCCGGTGCCGCGCAGCTTTGCGATCCCGGCAGAATCGGTGCAGTCGATCGCGACGGGCAAGCCGGTCGATCTGGGAACCTTGTCCGGGTTGTTCGCGCAAGGCGACGGGCTGGTCAGCGTCCGTCCATCCGCCTTGATGCCGGAATGGGGCGGGCCGGGCACCGTGCTGAATGTCGGCATCAACGACCAGACCCATGACCGGCTGGCCCGCCGCATCGGCCGCGCCAATGCCGACGCGCTGTATCGCAGCTTTGTCCAAGGCTATGCCATCCATATCGCGCGGCTGGACCCCGATATGTTCGCGCAGGAAGGCGACAACGCCCTGGCCGAGGCGCTGCACTGTTACCGCGACGAAACCGACGAGGATTTCCCCCAGGATCCCGCCACCCAACTGGCCGAGGTCCTGCGGTCCATGGCCCGTGCCTGGGAAGGCCCGACCGCGCGCCTGCTGCGCCAGGCCAAGGGCGCGCCCGCCAACGCGCCCCTGGGCCTGGTCGTCCAGCAGATGGCGCTTGGCATGGGGCCGGGGTTGTGCGGATCGGGCAGCATCCAGTTCGTCGATTCCGTCACCGGCGCGCCGCGCATCACCGGGCGGTTCCGCCCCCAGCATCACGGCGGCGCGTCGGGGTCGGGGGCCGAAAGCTTCTATCTGGCCCATGACGACCGCGGCCCGTCCTTGCAGGACACCGCCCCCGAGATGTTCGCCGACCTGACCCGCTTCGGCGTCGCCGCGCGCGAACGCCTGCGCGAGGAAATGCAGATCGAGTTCGTGGTGGTGGACGGCCAGATCTCGATCATCGACGCCACGCGGGTGCAGCGCACGTCGCGCGCCGGTGTCCGCATTGCCGTGGCCCTGGCCCGCGACGGCATCATCCCGGAATCCGAGGCGGTGATGCGCGTCGAACCGCGCGCCCTGGCGGATCTGCTGCACCAGCAAGTCGACCCCACAGCCCCGCGCGAGGTGATCGCGCGCGGCATCAACGCAAGCCCCGGCGCGGCGACCGGGCGGATCGTCTTTACCGCCGCCGCAGCTCAGGCCTTTGCCGCGCGGGACGAGGCCTGCATCCTGGTGCGGCGCGAAACCGTCCCCGAGGATGTGCGCGGGATGCACGCGTCGGTGGGCGTCCTGACCGAACGGGGCGGAACCACCAGCCACGCGGCGGTGATCGCGCGGGGCATGGGCCTGCCCTGCATCGTGGGGGCCAACGGCATCAGCATCGACACCCGCCAGCGGACGCTGCTGGCCGGGGGCGCCACTTTGCGCGAAGGGGACGAGATCACCATCGACGGATCCTCGGGCGAGGTTCTGGCAGGCCGCGTATCCCTGCTGGAACCGGCGCTTGACGAGAATTTCTCTCAGTTGCTGGACTGGGCCGATGCGGCGGGGGGCATCGCCGTGCGCGCCAATGCCGACACGCCCGAAGACGCGCGCACCGCGCGCCGCTTCAATGCCCAAGGTATCGGCCTGTGCCGGACCGAACATATGTTCTTCGACGCCGACCGCCTGCCCGCCATGCGCGAGATGATCTTTGCCGACAAGCCCGGCGACCGTCGCCTGGCCCTCGACCGCATCCTGCCCATGCAGCGCCAGGACTTTACCGCGCTGTTCGAGATCATGGCGGGCCTGCCCGTCACCATCCGCCTGTTCGACCCCCCCTTGCACGAATTCCTGCCCCATGACCGCGAGGGAATGCGGGAACTGGCCGATTCGCTGGACCTGCCCTTGTCCGACGTGACCCGCCGGGTCGAGGCCTTGTCGGAATTCAACCCGATGCTGGGGATGCGCGGGGTCCGGCTGGGGATCACGGTTCCAGAAATTTATGACATGCAGGCCCGTGCCATCTTCGAGGCAACGGTGGACGCCAGCCGCAAGGGCGCGCCGGTCGTGCCCGAGATCATGATCCCCCTGGTCAGCGCCATGCGCGAGGTCGAGCTGGTCAAGAACCGCATCGACGCCGTCGCCGCTGCCGTCAGGAACGACCGCCGCACCGATTTCGCCTATCGCCTGGGGGTCATGGTCGAAACGCCGCGTGCCTGCCTGCGCGCGGGCGACATCGCGGCCCATTCGGCCTTTCTGTCCTTTGGCACGAACGACCTGACGCAGATGACCTATGGCCTGTCGCGCGACGATGCGGGTCGGTTCATGGGCACCTATGTCGGCCAGGGCGTGTACGAGGAAGACCCGTTCCACTGCCTGGATCAGGAAGGCGTCGGGGAACTGCTGCTGATAGGGGCGCAGCGCGCGCGCCAGCAGCATCCGGGCATCACCATATCGGTCTGCGGCGAACATGGCGGCAATCCCGAATCTATCGGGTTCTGCCATGATGCGGGCTTCGATTACGTTTCCTGTTCGCCTTTCCGAGTGCCGGTGGCCCGCCTGGCGGCCGCACATTCGGCATTGCGCGCCCGGCTTCGGCACGAGGATTGATGCCGTTCCGGTAGAAAACGAATCACTGCGACCCGCAGACAAGCCCCTGAAATTTGGTCCGAAACGGACCTAGTCAGGGGCCGGCGTGCTGGTTTCCGCCGATTAACCTTTCCAACGTCGGCAGGATGCTGCCTGAAATGGCGGGTTTCCGGCCAATCGAGGCTTTCACATACAAGTGGCATAGTCCGGGCAATCGTTAAAACCGTAAGCATTCCGGTAACGCCGCAGGGCCATTCGGTTCGGTTTCGGCGGCACTGTTAACACCCCGTCCACCCGGCACGGTTATAGGATTGCATATGAAAACGCTGTTTCAGCGGATGGCGCCGTCTTGTCTGTGCGCCGCCGCCCTGACCCTTACGGCCACAGGCGCCATGGCGGGCAACGGATCGCTGTTCTCGTCCGATGCGGGGCTCTTTTCGGCCGCCGCCCACAAGGGTGATGCCCCCCGCCCGACGCCGCTTCTATATACGGATGCCGAGCCTGTGAAGGTGGAAAACCCCGTCGCGGAAGAAATTCCCTCGGCCCAGGTTTTCTTGGCCAGCAGCCGGGGCCGGTACAACGAAAGCGACCTCAACTGCATGGCCGAGGCCATCTATCACGAGGCCCGGGGCGAAAGCACGCGCGGCCAGGCCGCCGTGGCCGAGGTGATCCTGAACCGCGTCGAAAGCCGTCAGTTCCCCTCCTCGGTCTGTGCAGTGATCAACCAGCCCAGCCAGTTCAGCTATACCATCGGCGGGAAGAAACGGATCGGCAACAAGGCCGCCTATCTGCGCGCCCGCGACATTGCCCGCAACGCCCTCGCAGGTGCGCCGCGCGTCCTGACCGGGGGGGCCACCTATTTTCACACGCCTGCCGTGCGCCCGTCATGGTCGCACCGGTTCCAGCGGACGGTGCAAATCGGCCAGCACATCTTTTATCGTCCGGGCGGGCAACGGGTCGCCTCGAACTAAGCCGGGCTTGCCTGCCGCGCGGATTTCAGGTGAATGGCGGGCATGACCCAACCCGACCGCATCCATCTGCGCGACCATGTCGTCACCGCCGAAATAGGCGCCTTCCAGTCCGAGCGTGGCCGTGAACAGCGCCTGCGCTTCACCCTGACCGTCGATCTGCGCGATCCGGTCGGTGGGGCCGACGATCATGTCGATCATATCCTGTCCTATGACGTTCTGGTGCAGGCGGTTGACGCGGCCTTGGCCGATCAGCGCTATAACCTGGTAGAAACCCTGGCCGAGCGCATCGCCGCCGAGGTGCTGTCCGATCCCCGTGCCGCGCGGATCACCGTAACGGTCGAAAAGCTGGACCGCGGCCCCGGCGCCCTGGGCATCACCATCAGCCGCGATGCGGGACGGATGCCTGTGACGGCGCAGCATCTGCCTGTGCGGATCGTCGTGGGACAGCCCGCGACGCTGCCGCCCGGCGCGGTGGTGATCCTGCCCGACGCTCCGGTCCTGCCGCTGCCCGGGGGGGGCGATGCACGCCGCCTGGCGCTGCTGGGCTTTGACCAGGCCGCCTGGATTCTGGCACGAACCCTGGGGATCGACGTGGCCGAGACGCGCACCGAACTGGACGCCGCGATCCGTTCTGGACAGGCGGTGGTCTGGGCGCCCGTGCGGCTGGCGGTCGAAGCCCCCGCCGTCGCGGCCGAAGCCCCTTCCCTGGCCTTCTGGCTGGCCGCGCGCCTGCTGGCGACCCGCGTGGATTTCGCCACCGCCGCCCCCCTGCCTGCCGCGCCGGAGGGGCTGGCCGTGGGCCGTGTCGCGGGGGTGGGGGCATGACCCGATATTATCGTCCCCTGCCCGCTTTCCATGGCCGCCATATCCTTGCCAGCGGCTGGATCCGCTTTTCGCAGGTCGAGGTTCTGGAACGCGGCCATCCGCCCCGGATCAGCGATGACATCCCGGCGGATGTGCTGGACCGGCTGACCGCGCCGCGTGCCGACCTTGTGGGGCTGTCGCTGGACGCCCCCCGCATGATGGGCATCGTCAATGCGACGCCCGACAGCTTTTCCGATGGCGGCGCCTATGATCCCGCCCGGCACGGCGATCACCTGATCCGCGACGGCGCCGACATCCTGGACATCGGGGGGGAATCCACCCGCCCCGGCGCGGCTGAGGTGCCGGTCGCCGACGAGATTGCCCGAATCCGTCCCGCGATCCGGGCCTTGTCCCATGCGCCCATATCCGTCGATACGCGCAAGGCAGCGGTTGCGCGCGCGGCAATCGATGCCGGTGCGGCGATGGTGAACGACGTGTCGGGTCTTGATTTCGACCCCGCCCTTGCGCCGCTGATCGCTGCCGCAAAGGTGCCGGTCTGCCTGATGCACGCACAGGGCCTGCCCGCGACGATGCAGGACGATCCGCGTTATGGCGACGTGCTGCTGGATGTCTATGACGCGCTTGAGGCGCGCATCCGGCGGGCCGAGGGTGCAGGCATCCCGCGCGACCGCATCGTCGTGGATCCCGGCATCGGCTTTGGCAAGACGCAGGCGCATAATCTTGCCATCCTGCGGCGGATTTCGCTGTATCATGGGCTGGGCTGCGCGATCCTGCTGGGCGTGTCGCGCAAGCGCTTCATCGGCACGATCGGCGGGGCCGAGAATCCTGCGGACCGTGCGCCGGGAACGCTTGCGCTGACGCTGGCGGCGGTGGCCCAGGGCGTGCAGGTCCACCGCGTCCACGATATGCGCGATCTGGTACAAGGACTGCGGCTGTGGCAGGCCGCCACAATGAAAAGGCAGAGTAGATGAGCAGAGGCTTGTTCGGGACAGACGGCGTGCGCGGGCGCGCCAACTCCTACCCCATGACGGCCGAGATGGCCTTGCGCCTGGGTGCTGCGGCGGGCCGGTATTTCCGGCGCGAAGGCCAGAACAGCGCGCATCGCGTGGTGATCGGCAAGGATACCCGGCTGTCGGGCTATATGCTGGAAAACGCGCTGACGGCGGGGCTGACAAGCACCGGCATGAACGTGCTGCTGCTGGGGCCGGTCCCCACCCCCGCCGTGGGGTTCCTGACCCGCTCGATGCGGGCGGATGTGGGCATCATGATCTCGGCCAGCCACAATCCGGCCGAGGATAACGGCATCAAGTTCTTCGGCCCCGACGGCTTCAAGCTGTCCGACGACGCCGAGGCCGAGATCGAGCGCATCGTCGCAGGCGACATTACCCCCGCCCAGCCCGGCAATATCGGCCGGGCCAAGCGGATCGAAGATGGGCGCGGCCGTTACGTCGAATATGCCAAGACGACCTTTCCTGCCGGCAAGCGGCTGGACGGGCTGCGCGTGGTAATCGACTGCGCGAACGGCGCGGCCTATCGCGCCGCCCCCGATGTGCTGTGGGAACTGGGCGCCGAGGTGATCCCGATCGGGGTCGAGCCGAACGGCCGCAACATCAATGCAGGCGTGGGTTCTACCCATCCCGAAGCCTGCGCGGCGGCGGTGCTGGCGCATGGCGCGCACCTGGGCATCAGCCTGGACGGCGATGCCGACCGGGTGATCATCATCGACGAAAAGGGCCGCGTGGCCGACGGCGACCAGATCATGGCGTTGATGGCAGCCCGCTGGGCCGACCAGGGGCGTCTGCGCGGCAATGCCCTGGTGGCCACGGTGATGTCCAACCTGGGGCTGGAACATTTCCTGGACGGTCAAGGGCTGCGACTGGAACGCACCAAGGTCGGCGACCGCTATGTGGTCGAGCGGATGCGCGAGGGCGGTTTCAACCTGGGCGGCGAACAGTCGGGCCATATCGTGATGACCGACTATGCCACCACCGGCGACGGGCTGATCGCGGCCATGCAGTTCCTGGCAGCAATGGCCGAAACCGGGGACAGCGCCAGCCGGCTTTCCGCACAATTCGACCCTGTGCCGCAACTGCTGAAGAACGTCCGCTACGCCGCTGGAGCCGACCCGCTGTCCGCGGCCAAGGTCCGCGCGGTCATCGCCGATGCCGAGGCGCGGCTGGCGGGCACCGGGCGCGTGCTGATCCGCAAGTCGGGGACCGAGCCGCTGATCCGGGTCATGGCCGAGGCCGAGAACGAAGCGGTGCTGCGCGAGGTCGTGGACGGGATCGTCGCGGCGGTGGAAAAGGCCGCCTGAAGGCGGCAAGGCCGGGGGTTTCACACCCCCGGACCCCTGTGGGATATTTTTCCAAGGCAAAAAGACCGGTTAGGGTGTTTCCGCAACAGGATCGAAGTCATAGATCCAGTCGAATCGCGACAGGATCGCGTTCGGGGCGATCTTGCCGCCGATGCGCAGTGCAACATGGGCAGCCAGGCGCTTGGGTCCGGTCAGGTGATAGTTGCGCGCATTGTCATTCGCAGCGGCGACGATCCGGGCTGTGCGCGGCCTGCGCAGGTTTTCATATCGGGACAGCGCGGTTGCCTGATCGGGCGTGGCGTCCAGGCAGGCGGCAAGGGTCCAGGCATCCTCGACCGCCATGCAGGCACCCTGAGCCATGAAGGGCAGCGTGGGATGGGCCGCGTCGCCGAGGATCGCCATGCGGCCATCCTGCCAGCGGGTTGCCACCTCGTGCCGGAACAGCCCCCAGACATGAACGGCATCCACCCGCGCCAGCCAGCCAGGGACAGGGCCGCCGAAGCTGGCAAAGGCCGCACGCAGGTTGGCGGGGTCGTCGGGATGGGACCAGCCTTCGTCCTGCCAATCGCGGGTTTCCAGAACCGCCACGATGTTGCGCAGGCCGCCTGCCAGCGGATAGCTGACCAGGTGGCGCCCCGGTCCCATGAAGACCTGCGCCTCGGGGGTGGCATCCTCGTCTGCAATCACGGCGCGCCAGGCGGTCTGGCCGGTAAAGAACGGCACCTCGTGTCCATTGAGGGCGGCGCGGATGCGGCTGTGAAGGCCGTCCGCCCCGATCACGAGAGGCGCCTCGGGCGGGGTTTCGACGGGGTGGTCCAGTTCGATCTGCACACCGGCCATGCGGGCGGCCTGTTCCAGAACCTCGATTAGCCGGGCGCGGTGGACCAGGCGGAACCGGGCCTGCGGGCAGTGGCGGGCCAGATCCAGCCGCACCACCTCGCCGCCGCCGGCATCGCGCAGGCTCACCGCGCAACTGGGAAGCGACACGGCGTCAAGCGCGGGCAGCAGGCCAAGTGCATCCAGCACGCGCAACGCGTTGGGGGACAGTTGCAGGCCCGCGCCCACCTCGGCAATGGCAGGCGCGCGTTCGAGGACGGTAACATCGGCGCCCCGCTGCCGCAGCGCGATGGCTGTCGTCAACCCCGCGACCCCGCCGCCAACGACGGTGACGGGCCGGGAATGCAAGGCCCCAGTCATGGGATCAGTCGTCGCGGTGGACCCGTTCGCGCCGCTCGTGGCGCTCCTGCGCTTCCAGCGTCATGGTGGCGATGGGGCGGGCGTCCAACCGTTTCAGGCTGATCGGTTCGCCCGTCATCTCGCAATAGCCGTATTCGCCGGTCTCGATCCGGCGCAGGGCCGCGTCGATCTTGCTGACCAGCTTGCGCTGGCGGTCGCGGGTGCGCAGTTCGAGGGCACGGTCGGTTTCCTCGGACGCGCGGTCGGCCAGGTCGGGCACGGCGCGGGCGCTGTCCTGCAGACCCTCCAGCGTTTCGGCGGATTGATCCAACAGTTCCTGCTTCCAGGATTCCAGCTTGCGCCGGAAATATTCCAACTGCCGGTCGTTCATGAACGGCTCATCCTCGGCGGGACGATAGTCCTGGGGCAGGAAGGTCTGGGCTTTCATAAATCCTCTCCGGCGGCGCCGGGTTGGAACGGAAACCGACACCTTGCGCGCCCCCTTAAAGTATGACGTGCTGCTTGTCACTAGGCGAAACGTTCAAGGTTGAATGACAAGCAACACCATGCGTTGTTCACCCCCAAGTGTTTCACCTGAAAGGAGAGTTTGATGCAGTTTACCGGCACCGACCGATATGTGGCCCCGCCCGACCTGGCAATCGCGGTCAATGCCGCCGTGACGCTGGAACGCCCGCTGCTGGTCAAGGGGGAACCAGGGACGGGCAAGACCGAGCTGGCGCGGCAGGTGGCCCAAAGCCTGAACCTGCCCATCATCGAATGGCACGTCAAATCAACCACCAAGGCGCAACAGGGGTTGTATGAATACGACGCCGTTTCGCGCCTGCGTGACAGCCAGCTGGGCGATGCGCGGGTCCATGACGTCGCCAATTATATCCGCAAGGGCAAGCTGTGGCAGGCCTTCACGGCACCCGGAAAGGTGGTCCTGCTGATCGACGAGATCGACAAGGCCGACATCGAGTTTCCCAACGACCTGCTGCAGGAACTCGACCGGATGGAATTTCACGTTTACGAGACGGCCGAGACGATCCGGGCCGCGCACAGGCCGGTGGTCATCATCACCTCGAACAACGAAAAGGAACTGCCCGACGCCTTTCTGCGCCGGTGCTTTTTCCATTACATCCGCTTTCCCGATGCCGATACGCTGCGCGCCATCGTCGATGTGCATTATCCCGGCCTGAAACGCGGCCTTCTGGATCAGGCGCTGCACCAGTTCTTCGAATTACGCGAAACGCCGGGGCTGAAGAAGAAACCCTCGACCAGCGAGCTGCTGGACTGGCTGAAGCTGATCCTGGCCGAGGACCTGGCGCCCGAGGATCTGCGGCGCGATCCCCATACGATGCTGCCCCGCCTGCACGGGGCGCTGCTGAAGAACGAACAGGACGTGGCCTTGTTCGAGAAACTGGCCTTCATGGCCCGCCGCCAGCGATAAGGCCCTGGCCCCGGTCGCGGGATCGTCGGCGTGATCATGGGGCGGCACGGCGGGGACAAGCCTGATATTTCCCAATTGAAACCGTGGCGCCGCCGTGACCTTCTGCCCGCAACGCAATGCAGAGGAGAGAACCATGACCCAGGGCTTTGACACCACCGCCATTCACGCAGGCGCGGAACCCGATCCCGCCACGGGCGCGCGGCAGGTGCCGATCTATCAAACCACGTCCTATGTCTTCAGGGACGCCGACCACGCCGCCCGCCTGTTCGGGTTGCAAGAGGTCGGATACATCTATTCCCGCCTGACCAATCCCACGGTCGGCGCATTGCAGAACCGGGTGGCCGCCCTGGAGGGCGGCGCGGGGGCGGTCTGCTGTTCGTCTGGCCATGCCGCGCAGATCATGGCGCTGTTCCCGCTGATGGCGCCGGGGCGCAACATCATCGCCTCGACCCGGCTTTACGGCGGCACGGTCACGCAGTTCAGCCACACGATCAAGCGGTTCGGCTGGTCCGCGAAGTTCGTCGATTTCGACGACCTCGACGCCCTGCGTGCCGCCATCGACGACGACACACGGGCGGTGTTCTGCGAATCGATCAGCAATCCCGGCGGATATGTCACCGACATTCCGGCAGTTGCCGAAATCGCGAAGGCGGCAAGCATCCCGTTGATCGTGGACAACACGCTGGCCACGCCATACCTGTGCAAGCCCATCGAGATGGGAGCGACCTTGGTCGTCCACAGCCTGACCAAATACCTGACCGGCAACGGCACTGTCACGGGCGGCGCGGTCGTGGACAGCGGCAGCTTTGACTGGTCGGCATCCGACAAGTTCCCCAGCCTGTCGGCGCCCGAACCCGCCTATCATGGGCTGAAATTCCACGAGACCTTTGGTCCGGCGGCCTTTACCTTTCACAGCATCGCCATCGGCCTGCGCGACCTGGGCATGACGATGAACCCGCAGGGTGCGCATTATACCTTGATGGGGATCGAGACTCTGGGCCTGCGCATGGCCCGCCATGTCGAAAACGCCCAGACCGTCGCGGAGTGGCTGGAAAACGACCCGCGCGTGACGGCCGTGACCTATGCCGGGCTGGAATCCTCGCCCTGGAATGCCACGGCGAAGCGGCTTTACCCGAAGGGGGCGGGCGCGCTGTTCACCTTTTCGCTCAAGGGCGGCTATGACGCGGCCGTCAAGGTCGTGGGCGCGCTGAAACTGTTCAGCCATGTGGCGAACCTGGGCGATGCCCGGTCGCTGGTGATCCACTCGGCATCGACCACGCACCGGCAACTGACTGCCGATCAGCAGCGCGCCGCCGGTGCGGCGCCCGACCTGCTGCGCCTGTCCATCGGGATCGAGGATCCGGCGGACCTGATCGCCGATCTGGATCAGGCCCTGGCCGCGGCGGTCGCATAAGAAAAGGGGGCGCAAGGCCCCCTTTCCTGTCAGTTTGCGGGCGCGGGGGTTTCCGGCGCCTGTCCCATCGGAACCACAGGCTCGCCTGGTTCGGGCGTGCCGGTATCGGTGCCCAGCGGCGGCGGCAGGTCGCCCGGGGGCGGGGCAAGGGGGTCGCTGCCCGGAACGGCGGCGGCGGGACCGCCCTCGGGTGCCGGAGCCTCGATCCCCGGCACGGGCGGATGGCCCGGGGGCAGACCGCCCTGATCATGGTCGTGGTCAGGGGCCTGATCGGAACCGGGGCCTTCGCCGTCCCTGCCCTCAGGACCATGGCCCCCGTCATGATGACCGCCATGGCCGTGGCCCTTGCCACCGGCGTGACCGTGCCTGCCCTTTCCGCCCATCGCGCCGCAATCCTGACCGGTCAGCGCAAACTGCATCTCGACATTGGCGGTCAGCGCCACTTCGCCCGCCGCGATCGGCACCTTGGCGGAATCCGCCGCCGCGCGCGCCTCCATCATCATCGGGCGCGGGCCTTCCATCATGGGCGTGTCGCGCAGCACCAGGACCGGGCCAAGCGTCAGGTCGGCGGCCTCGGCCAGGATCTCGGCCTTGTGGCGGGCATCGGCAACGGCGGCACGCCGCGCCTCGTCCTCCGTGGCGCTGCTGTCGTCGCGGATAAAGGTGATGCCGTTGATCTCGTTCGCGCCCGCAGCGACGATGGCGTCCAGAACCTCGCCCAGCCGGGCCACGTCCTTGACCCGCACCGTGACCATGTTGCTGGCCTGATAGCCCGTCACCGTGGGCGCGCGGCCTTCAGCGTAATCCATCACCGGGTTCAGGTTCAGCCCCGAGGTCTGGACATCCGCCTGGTCGATCCCCGCCCCGGTCAGCGCCTCGATCACCGCGGCCTGCTGGGTGGAGTTCTGGCGCATGGCATCGGCGGCACTGGCCGCCTGCGTGGTCACGCCCAACTGGATCGTCGCCAGATCGGGGGCCACGCGCGCCTCTCCCTGGCCGGTCACGGTCAGGCGGGACATCCCGGGATGGCACATGGACGAACCGTCCCTGCCGGGCGCGGCCGATGCGGGGACGCCAAGCGCCAGGGCTGTCGATGCCACCAGGGCGGCCCATGCCAGCCTGCGCGAAACCTGTGTCATGTGATTGTCCTTTTTGCCGAAAATGCCATTGCCCCATCAACACCGGGGCCGGGGGCGAAGTTCAATGCAATTCCGTTCACGCCTGCGCCAGATTCGCTTTCCCCATCGGGCAATTTCCGGTAGATCTGTTTCAACCCCACCAAATCGCGGACCCATAAAACACGCGATCGCAATCGAGCAGTCCATTACATGAACAGACATATTGCGCCGCCCGAATTCGCCATGAGCTTTACGCCCGAGGCGGTCCTGCTGGAACATCGCGACGGGCCTGGCTGGCGCACCTTGGGCCAGGCTTCCTTCGCTGGCCAGGAAATGACCGCAAGGCTGGCCCAGTTGCGCGACAAGGCGGGAACGGCGCCCAGCCAGCTGGATACGGTTCTGGTCATTCCCGACGACCAGATCCTGTACAGCACCCTGACGGTCCCGATGGGATCGGACACGCCCACGGCCATTGCCCGCGCGTTGGAGGCGATGACACCCTATGCTGCGGACGAACTGGCCTTTGACTGGTGCCCCGCCGCCAATGGCGACATCGAAACCCTGCGCATCGCCGCCGTCGCCCGCCGCACGCTGGAAGAGGCCGAGGATTTCGCCCGTGCCCAGGGGTTCCGGCCATCGGGCTTCGTGGCTCGGCCCGAAGACGACCGCTTCGACGGCCAGCCCGATTTCGGTCCCAGCCGCCTAGCCGCCGAACGCTTCACCCGCCCGCCCTTCAGCCAGCCGGATCTGGCTCAGGCGCGCGTGACCGACCCGGTGGTGGCGGTTCCCGCCCCCGCCGCCCCGGCGCAGACGCCCGTCGTCGTCAGCCGCATCGTGCCCCATGTGATGGTGCCGCCCGCCCGGGAAGGGGCCGAGCCTGCGAAAGCCGCCACGCCCATGCCCGCCCCCGGCGTGATCCGCCACAAGGAAATCAAGGCCCCGGTCGCGGTTCCCCGCGCCTTGCCGCCGCGCGCCCAGGCCGTTCACGACCGTGCCCGCGAAGCCCGCGCCCTTGGGGGCGAAGCGACGCAGGAAGCGGCTGCCATGCCATCGGTCATGGCACGCCTGCGCGGGCTGGATCCGGGACGGCTGCCCGTCCTGATGGGGATGCTGGTTCTGGGCCTTGTGATCGTGCTGGCCTTTTTCGGCGCGCCATCCGGCGATGCCCCGGTACCCGTGGCCGTGACCGAACCCGTGGCGGCTCGCGCGCCGGTCGAACAGGTGGCGCAGCCTGCGCCGGTCGAAACGCCAGGTGCCCAAGCGCAAGCGCCCGTCCAGACCGTGGACCTTTCGCCCTTTGTAGATCCGGCCGCGACAATCCCCGCCCCGGAACCCCGGCAAGCAGAGGCGACGGCGGCAGATCCGCTTGCCGCCCCCCTGTCCCCTGTGGCCCCTGTGGCCCCGGAAACCGCCCCCGTGGCGGCGGTCCCGGCCCCCGCACCTGCCCCTGCCGCTGTCCCGGCCGATCCCGGGACCGCGATTGCGGCCACGCGCCCCCAGCCCGCACCCGCACAGCAGCCTGCGGCTCCTGCCGCGCAAGGCGATGACGCCTTGAGCCAAGCGTTGACGCAAGCCATGGCCACGCCGCCCGCCGCCGCCCCGCAAACGCCGATCAGCGCCGCGACCATGGGGGACGCGCCGGTGCCTGCGCCCGCCCCGGCCCCGGCCACAGCGGCACCCCCTGCGGCCACACCGGCCCCGGCAGCCGTTCCGGCAACCCCGGCGGCCCGCGTGGAACCCCCGGCACAGCAGCTGGCCAGTTCGGCACGCCCGCCGCGCGTGGCCCCCGTTCGGGCCACGGTGCCCGCCCGGACCGATGCGCGCCCCGTGGTTCCTGCCAGCCCGCCGCCTTTCGCCGAACGCACGCGTCCCGAAGCCGCACGGCTGACCGGATCGCGCCCCCCCGAACGGCCCGCCGCTGCGACGCCCGCGGTAACGCCCGCCACAGCTCCGGCTGCAGCCCCCGCCGCCCCGGCTGCCGACTCTTCTGCGCGCCCGCCTGCGCGCCCCCAGCGGCAAAGCCTGATCGAGGAAGGCAGCCGCTCCGAGGACGGCCAGCCCACCCGCCTGACCCGGGCCGAGGAACGCGCGCTGACAGACGTGCTGCGCGACCTGCGCACGGCTCAGGCGGGGGCAAGCGGTCTCAGCGCTGCGGAACGCGGCGCGGTGATCCGGCTGGCCGACGCCCGCCCGTCCCGCAAGCCGGTCGCCGTCGGCGGTCCGTCGCAACGGGCGGTGCGCGATGCGGTGGCGGCAGCCGTCGCGGACACGCCCCGCGCGCACTCGGGGCTAGGGCAATCGGCCCGGCCTGCTGCACGACCCGGCGGGACGCGATCCGTGGCCCGCAGCGACCCCGGCCCCGGCAATGCAAGCCTGTCGGGCGGCGCCATAGACCGGGCCGTCGCCGCAGCCGTTTCAGAAAGCTCTCCCTTGCCAGGCGCCGTCGCTTTGACGGCGCTTCGTTCATCTGCGCTTCCGCCACGCCGCGCGGCGGGCGCGGGGGCCGCTGCGGTGGCTGCCGCCGTTGCCGCCGCACCCCTTTCCCCCACGACCGAGGATCTGCGCGCCGCAGCCCAGGCCCAGTCCCAGGATGCGGCCCTGGCCGAACAGCGCCGCCAGGACGCCGAATTGCAGGCCCAGGCCGAGGCCCGCGCCCGCGCCCATGCCGCAGCCGATGCCCAGGCCGAGGCGCAGGCCCGCGCCCAGGCCGAAGCCCGCGCCCGCGCGCAGGCCGAGGCCGAGGCCCGCGCCGCCGCCGCCCGCCAGCAACGCTATGCCCCGCCCGAGGCCGAGGATGAACCCGAGGTTGCGGCCAACATTCCCGACGGGCGCACGTCCACTACGGCGGGTGCGGCCGCCACGGTCAAGGACGGCATCCAGATCAGCCGGACCCAGATCATCGGCACCATCGGCGCGGGCAAGGCCAGCCGTGCGCTTGTGCGGCTGTCGAACGGACGCGTTCTGACGTTGCGGCTGGGCGACAAGATCAACGGCGGCACGATCACCGATATCGGCGACAGCCGCATCACCTTCGTCAAGGGCGGCCAGGCGCAAGCCCTGGCGGTCTTGGGCGGACGCTGAGGCCTAGCCGTCCAGGCGGGTGATCGTCCAGCCGTCCTGTTCCAGCAGATGCAGCACGCCCTGTTCCCCGGGCAGATGCAGCGCGCCGAAACCCGCGACGATGCCCCTGTCCCGGGCAGCGGCGTCCTGCGCGCCCTTGGTCAGCGGTCCGATCCAGGCCTGGTTGCGCCGGTCCATCAGTTGTTCCTTGGCCAGCCGCATCTGCTGATCGACCTGGTCGCGCGTCAGACCCGAATTGCGATACGCATCGAAGCGCCCGAATTCCCAGATCGCCCAGACATCGCCCGCGAAATAGGCCTCGGTCAGCGTTACCGCATAATCGTCGGCATGGGCTGCTGCGGGAAGGGCCGCGCGGATCATCTCGATTTCCTGCTGGGGCGTGAGGTGGCTGAACAGGGTAAAGACCGTATCCCATGGCTCCAAGGCGCGGATGGGGACATCCAGGGCCTCGGCCCGGGTCACAAGGCGGCGGTCCAGACCCTCGACCCCGCCCTTGGCAACCTGCTGCATCATGCAGGGGCTGACCCCCAGCATCATGGCCACATACCAGGGCCGCAGCTTCGACGTGACAACGGCAGGCGTCCCGCGTTCCGCCATGGCCGCCGACAGCAAGGCCCAATCCCGGTCGTCCAGCCGTTCGGGCAGGGTTGGTCCGGCCGGATCGACCATCAGGGTGGGATCGGATGCCAGGGCCTCGGTCAGCCTGCGCTCCTCGGCCGGACCCGCCTCGACAAACAGGGCGGCGGCATCGGCGATCAGCGGTTCCAGCCGGGCGACGATCGCATCGTGGCGGGGATCGCCGAAATGATAGGTGCCGACCAGGGTCATGACCTGCCGGTCCTTTGCGGCCTGCCACAAGATGCCCTGGTGATGGGGAACGCCGGCAACCGCCGCGTCGATTTCGGCCCGCTGATCGGCGGGCATGGTACCGAACAGGTTCGTGCCCAGGCATTCCGATGCCGGGGCCGCCGCCGCCCAAAGCGTGAAAATTCCTGCCAAAAACACCCGCATCCGTTGGTCCCTCGCCGCCAGCCGCCGCAAGGCTGTCACAGGCGCGGACCGTTGACCAGCCGCCCCGAATACACATTTGGGCGACAGCTCGCCGTTGACAGTTCCGATCTAGTGGCCTAGATCACCGCCATTGGCACTCGCTTGCCGTGAGTGCCAACAACGCAACACTGCAACCTGAAACACGGAGTGTTCACACATGGCATTCACACCGCTTCATGACCGCGTTCTGGTCCGCCGCGTCCAGTCGGACGAGAAGACCAAGGGCGGCCTGATCATCCCCGACAGCGCCAAGGAAAAGCCCGCCGAGGGCGAGATCATCTCGACCGGCGAAGGCGCGCGCAAGGATTCGGGCGAACTGATCGCTCCTTCGGTCAAGGCGGGCGACCGGGTGCTGTTCGGCAAATGGTCGGGCACCGAGGTCACGATCGACGGCGAGGAGCTGCTGATCATGAAGGAAAGCGACATCCTGGGCGTCATCGCCTGATCCGCATCCTTCAATCATAAATCTAGGAGAGTCACATGGCTGCGAAAGAAGTCAAGTTCAGCACGGATGCTCGGGATCGGATGCTGAAAGGCGTCAACATTCTGGCGGATGCCGTCAAGGTCACGCTTGGTCCCAAAGGCCGCAACGTCGTGATCGACAAGTCCTTCGGTGCGCCCCGCATCACCAAGGACGGCGTGACGGTTGCCAAGGAAATCGAACTGTCCGACAAGTTCGAGAACATGGGCGCCCAGATGGTCCGCGAAGTGGCCAGCCGCACCAATGACGAAGCGGGCGACGGTACCACCACCGCGACCGTGCTGGCCCAGGCCATCGTCAAGGAAGGCATGAAGGCGGTTGCCGCCGGCATGAACCCGATGGATCTGAAGCGCGGCATCGATCTGGCGACCCAGAAGGTCGTCGAGGCCATCAAGGCCGCTTCGCGTCCCGTTACCGACAGCGACGAAGTGGCACAGGTCGGCACCATTTCCGCCAATGGCGAGGCCAATATCGGCCGCTTCATCGCCGATGCGATGCAGAAAGTCGGCAACGAGGGTGTGATCACCGTCGAAGAAAACAAGGGGATGGAGACCGAGGTCGAAGTCGTCGAAGGGATGCAGTTCGACCGCGGCTATCTGTCGCCCTATTTCGTCACCAATCCCGACAAGATGATCGCGGATCTGGAAGACGTCTATATCCTGCTGCATGAAAAGAAGCTGTCCTCGCTGCAGCCGATGGTTCCGCTGCTGGAAGCCGTCATCCAGTCGGGCAAGCCGCTGATCATCGTGGCCGAAGACGTCGAAGGCGAGGCCTTGGCCACGCTGGTCGTCAACAAGCTGCGCGGCGGGTTGAAGATCGCTGCCGTCAAAGCCCCGGGCTTTGGCGATCGCCGCAAGGCCATGCTGCAGGACATCGCCATTCTGACCGGTGGTCAGGTCATCAGCGAAGACCTGGGCATGAAGCTGGAAAACGTCGGCATCGACATGCTGGGCCGCGCGAAAAAGGTCACGATCAACAAGGACAACACCACCATTGTCGATGGCAACGGTGAAAAATCCGAGATCGAGGCCCGCGTGTCGCAGATCCGCCAGCAGATCGAGGAAACCACCTCGGACTATGACAAGGAGAAACTGCAGGAACGCGTGGCCAAGCTGGCCGGCGGTGTTGCCGTGATCCGCGTCGGCGGCATGAGCGAGATCGAGGTGAAAGAGCGCAAGGATCGCGTGGACGACGCGCTGAACGCCACCCGCGCGGCCGTGCAGGAAGGCGTGGTCGTCGGCGGCGGCGTGGCCCTGGTGCAGGGCGCCAAGGCGCTGGACGGCCTGAAGGGCGAAAACTCGGACCAGGAAGCAGGCGTCGCCATCGTGCGCCGCGCGCTCGAGGCTCCGATGCGCCAGATCGCCGAGAACGCCGGCGTTGACGGTGCCGTGGTTGCCGGCAAGGTCCGCGACTCCAACGACAAGTCCTTCGGCTTCAACGCGCAGACCGAAGAATATGGCGACATGTTCAAGTTCGGCGTGATCGACCCGGCCAAGGTGGTTCGCACCGCCCTGGAAGACGCGGCCTCGGTCGCGGGCCTGCTGATCACCACCGAGGCGATGATCGCCGAAAAGCCCGAGCCGAAATCGGCTGGCGGCGGTATGCCCGACATGGGCGGCATGGGCGGGATGATGTAATCATCCCTTGCCTTTGCGGCAGACACGGAAAGGGCGCCTTCGGGCGCCCTTTTTCCAACTCCGCCTCTTGCCGTAGTCGGCCGAGGTCGTGTTTCAGGAAGAACAGATCAGCGACCGGATTTCATCAAGCCGCCCGGCCATGCAGGAATATCCAGCGCCAAGTGCAGCATCGTGCGGATCGGATCGACGACGATCAGTTCTTTCAGCGCAGGCTGGATGTGCCTTCAGCGACAGTCGGCCCATGCCCCATGTGCGGTTGATGGCTGCGTTCGGTGGCAACGCGGAAAGCATAGCTGTTGGATATGCTACAAGCTGAAACCTTAAGCTGCGATCTAGAGCGCGTTGCGTCTAATCGGTTTCATATCCGGCGGCTTTGAAGAAATTGTAGCATTCCTCATCGGTGAAAAGATCGCAGACCTGCCCGACGGCGTGCCAGAGAGCCTCGTAGGTTCGCGCGGCGGCTCTCCGGATCAGGGCCTTGAGCTTTGCGAAGGCCATCTCGATCGGGTTCAGATCCGGACTGTAGGGAGGCAAGAACAAGAACCACGCGCCAACGGCGCTCATAGTCGCCGCTGCCTTGGGACTCTTGTGCGATGACAGGTTATCCAGAATGATCACATCGCCGGGTCGCAGTGTCGGGGCCAGTTGGGTTTCGACATAGAGCTCGAACAGTTCGCGGTTCATGGCACCGTCGATCACCCAGGGCGCATCCAGCCGGTCATGGCGCAGGGCGGCGATGAAGGTCTGGGTGTTCCAGTGGCCGAAGGGCGCATGGTCGACAAGGCGCGCGCCTTTTGGAGACCATCCGGTGGTCTTGGCCATGTTCGTCTTCAGCGACGTCTCGTCGATGAAACCAAGGCGCGTCAACGCGCTGCGCATGAACGGTTGGCGTCGTGTGATCCAGATATGGCGTGCCTGCCGGATCTCAGGCCGCTTCTGCTCGAGGGCTTGCAGGTCTTTTTTTGTGTGTCAGCCCGAGACCGCGCAAAAACCGCCAAACCGAGACACGGTGAATGGCGATGCCGTGATGATCCGCAAGTTCGCCGACCAGGTCGTTCAGCGTCAGATCGGGCTTCGCCTTCATGCGCGCGGTGATCCAGTCCCCCACACCAACCAATTTGCCATGACCACCACCATGGCCTTGGGCACGCGGAGCTAACCCGCCCGTCTCGCGCTTCAGGATCACCATGTCGTTGACGAACTTCACCGAAACCCGGAACCGCGCAGCGGCTGAACGGTGCGAGTTCCCTTCCTCCACAAACGCCACAACGCGCTCTCGGAGCGCCATAGGATGCGGTCTGCCCATATCATCCCTCCACCTGTCATGCAGGCAGGGAATCACAGATCAAGCCACAGGGGTATCCTGAATCGGGAAAGCCGCAATACGCTCTAAACCGTAGTCCTGCCCAGACTAAAGGGACTATTTTCAATTATAAGAATATTCAAGATTTTCGCGTAATCTGCCGGTTGAAAATCGGCAAGAAGGAAATTCCTTCAATTTTCATTAATATATTGTATTCTCTGTTATTTTTGACATCGGTATTGAAAATCTTACATTCCTACTTGACGGTCTTGCTTCCAATCGGGCCTAATCGTGCCACCTAATGACCAAGCGATATGCGGCGCAGTCAAGCCGAAACATCCTTTGGTGCCAGCTGAAGTGATGGTTTCGGAGTTATTGAGGCATGACGTCGCAGAGTTTCAGTGTTGAGACAGCCTTGGATAATGAAAAAGGCGACCCTCAATACGCGGGAACCCTGCTCTACCTGGCCTATGGCAAAGGTCAGCATATCAAGGAAGCCGTCTTTTCGCTGCTCACGGCCGCTCATTTTGAGCCGTTCGGCACCGGCCGCGTCCGCTATGTGGTCTATACCGATCATCCCGAGAATTTCGCAGCGCTGGAGGGGGTAACCGTGCTGCGGATCGACAAGGCCAAGCTGGATGCCTGGCTTGAGGGAAGTGATTACACCCACCGGCGCAAGCTGATGGTCATCATCGAGGCGCTTGAGAAATACCGGGGCAAGCTGGCATTCGTCGATACGGATACCTGTTTTCAGCGTTCGCCCATGCTGCTGTTCAATCGCATCGGCCCCGGACGCAGCTGCCTGCATGTTGCCGAGAAAAACCTCCGCCTGGCCTCGGACCGGATCACCCGGAAAATCCGGGACGGAATCCGTAACCACCCATTCACGTGGAGCGACGGCACGAAGGCGGTTCTGCGCAATCATAGCAAGATGTGGAATTCGGGCATCACCGGCTTCCACTACAGCGACATCGGCGTCCTTCATGAAAGCCTTCGCCTTTGCGACCATCTCTGGCAGCAAACCCGGGTCCATACCTGCGAACAGCTTGCGGTGGGCATGGCTGCCGAACGGACAACCAGAATCTTTTCCGCGTGGGACGTCGTCTTTCATTACTGGCACAAAACTCTCAAGCTTTCGTTCCAAGACCGCTTGGAAAGCCTGCTTCCGCCCATACTGGCATTGCAGCCGCATCTGCGTCCAAAGGCGGCATATGATGCGCGGCTGAAGGTGACGCCTGTGCAATGGCTGCGGCAAAAGGCCAAATACCTTGTGGTGCACGTCGGACAACCCGCCTATGCAAGCCTTAAATCACTCAAGCGGGATCGCGGTCGATAGGGCGCCGAAATCCGAGTGGTTATCGCATGAAGGATGCGTGAATTCCGCAAGGCGCTGAATCGCGGCAAGATCTAGACGATAGCGCCTTCCAGACCAAGTGCCCCGCACAGCGACCGGAACCGCGCCTCGGCCACTTCGCCCATCAGCTTGCGGCCGGTGGGGGTCAGGTGCAGGCGCAGTTCCCCGTTTTCGCAGGTCAGGCGCCCGGCATCGGCAGGATCGTCCAACGCCAGCATCGCGCCAAAGCGCATGGCCTTGCCCAGAACCTCGGCATCGTTGATCTGCGCGCCCGACAGCAGCTTGAACAAGGGCGCCATGAGGGAACCCGCGCGGCTGTTCTTGTATCGATGCAGCAGGGCCAGCCCCAGGAACACGCGCTCGGGATGAGACAGCGCGGCCATGTTGGCGCGGGTGACATTGTCGAAGCAGGCCTCGGCCCGGTAATCGGGATGGGCGCGCCAGCTTGTGTCGTGCAAAAGGCAGGCTGCGCGGATCAGGCGGTCTTGTTCCGGCGGCGCGTTTGCGAACAGCGGTTGCAGGAACTGATACAGCTTCTTGCCCGATCCCGGCATCCGGGCCATCTGGCGTTCCGTAAACCGTGCGGCCTCGATCAGGGGGTCGCGCTTGCGCAGGCTGTCGGGCATCTGTTCGTACAACAGGCCCTCGCGGATGCCATAGCTGCTGACGGCCAGTTCGGTGGGCGCGAACGTCTCGGCCAGTTGCAGCAGCACCTGAGAGGCCAGCGGCACCAACTCCATGCGAGAGGTCGAGATCCCCACCTGCGCGCGCAGATCGTTCAGCTCATGCGCGCCGATCCAGGCGACCGTGTCGGCCACAGCCGCGGGCGTCATGCGGTATTCGTGCAATACCGTCATGGGATAGCCCACGCGTTCCATGTCCAGCCGGGCAATGGCGCGCCAGCTGCCGCCGACCAGATAGATGCGCTCGTGATGGGTGCCCATGACCTGGGCCAGTTCCGCCATCACCTTCCTGATATGCTTGCGCAGCCCGTCCTTGCCGCCCGGCACCTGCTGCAGGCGGAAGGGGCCAAGCTGGGACGAGACGCGTCGGCCCACCTGCCCGTCCGCGACCTCGGCCAGCTCCATCGAGTTGCCGCCGATGTCGCAAACCAGCCCGCGCGCGTCCGGCCAGCCCAGCAGCACGCCTTGGGCGGACAGGCGGGCTTCCTCCTCTCCGTCGATGACCCACATCTTGATGCCGGTTTCGCGTTCGACGCGGGCCTGGAATTCGGGGCCGTCCGCCGCCTCGCGCACGGCGGCGGTGGCCACGCAGGTCAGCGGGTCGATGTCCATGCCCTTGGCAAGCGCCGCAAAGCGTTGCAAGGCGGCAAAGCCCCGCTGGACGCCTTCGGGGTTCAGGCGGCCGGTCTGGGCCATCTTGGCCCCCAACCCGGCCATGACCTTT
Source organism: Paracoccus everestensis (assembly GCF_021491915.1). Classification (NCBI taxonomy): domain Bacteria; kingdom Pseudomonadati; phylum Pseudomonadota; class Alphaproteobacteria; order Rhodobacterales; family Paracoccaceae; genus Paracoccus; species Paracoccus everestensis. The sequence continues at coordinate 2,342,451 of NZ_CP090836.1, forward strand.
TCGTTATAGAAATAGGCGGGCGAGCGCGCCGCGCCGTCAAAGACCACCAGCCGGATCGAGTTCGATCCCACATCGACCACCCCCACCCGCGAAAGGGCCCGCTTGGGCAAGGTCGCGAACATCTTGCCGAAAGGCTCGATCTTCTTGCCGGTCGTTGTCCGCACGCCGTTCATCGCGCCTCTCCTGCATGGGTCGCATCGCATTTGTTAATGACCCGCCGTGACGGGGGCGTCAATCATTCGAATGGGTCAGTGCCGGAACGTCGCCGGCCCCCGCCGTGCCCCGCCCCGACAGCGACGGATGGTCCATGAAGAAGCGGTGACAGTTGAACAGGTCGTCCCGCCCGTCGGGAAGATAGCGCACGAACCGGCCATCGGGTTGCAACAACCAGCTTTGCGCCTCGTCCGCCATGTTGGCGGCCATGATCTGGCTGACGATCTGCGCCTTAACGGTTTCGTTCACGCATTCGACAAGGGTTTCGACCCGGCGGTTCAGGTTGCGGTCCATCCAGTCGGCCGAACTGATGAACACCCGCGCCCGTTTCGACGGCAGGCCATGGCCGTTGCCGAAGCACACGATGCGCGAATGTTCCAGGTATCGCCCGACGATGGATTTGACGCGGATGTTTTCCGACAAGCCCCGGATGCCTGGACGGATTCCGCAAATGCCGCGCACGACAAGGCTGATCCTGACGCCCGCGCTGCTTGCGGCATACAACGCGTCGATCACGTCCTTTTCGATCAGCGAGTTCATCTTGGCCCAGATCGCCGCCGGACGGCCCTGCCGGGCCAGTTCCGCCTCTCGCCCGATCAGGGACAGCAGCCGGTCCTTGAGGTCGATGGGGGATATCGAAATGTTTTCCAGGCCCACGGGCTGAACATAGCCCGACAGGTAGTTGAACACCTTGGTGGCGTCGCGGCCCAGTGCCGGATCGCAGGTGAACAGCGACAGGTCGGTATAGATGCGCGCCGTGATCGGGTGATAGTTGCCGGTCCCGTAGTGGGTATAGGTGACAAGGTTGTCGCCTTCGCGCCGCACCACCGTGCTGATCTTGGCGTGCGTCTTGTAGTTGATGAAGCCATAGACGACATGGGCGCCCGCCCGTTCCAGACGGCGCGACTGGCGGATGTTCGCGGCCTCGTCAAAGCGAGCCTTCAGTTCGACCAGGGCCGTGACCGACTTGCCGGATTCGGCGGCCTCGCATAGGGCCTCGACGATCGTGCTGTCGCGGCTGGTGCGATACAGCGTCTGCTTGATCGCCAGCACATTGGGGTCACGTGCCGCCTGCGCCAGGAAACGGACCACCATGTCGAAGGTCTCGTAGGGGTGGTGCAGCAGCATATCCTTGTGCTTGATGGCCGCGAACATGTCGCCGTCGTGGTCCTGCACCCGTTCGGGAACGCGCGGGGTAAAGGCGGGCCACAGCAGGTCGCGGCGGGTGTCCAGCACCAGTTCGGACAGGTCGGCCACGCCCAGCAGGCCTTCGACCTCGATCACCTCGTCGGGGCCGACCTCCAGTTCCTCCATGATCAGGCGGCGCAGGCGGTCGGGGGCGCCGCGCGTGATCTTCAGCCGGATGACGCTGCCCCGGCGGCGGCGCTTCAGCGCGGTCTCGAACTCGCGGACCAGATCCTCGGCTTCCTCCTCGACTTCGAGGTCGCTGTCGCGCAGCACGCGAAAGGCGCAATGACCCGTGTCGCGATAGCCGGGAAACAGCGACGACAGGTGCATCAGCAGCAGATCCTCCAGCCGGAAGAACCGCTCGCTGCCCGGCAGGGAAATGAACCGGTTGAGCTGCGCAGGGATCGGCAGCAGCGCCTGCATCTGCCGCCCGTCGGTTTCGCGCGCCAGTTCCAGCGCCAGCGAAAAACCGGCATTGGGGATGAAGGGGAACGGATGGGCGGGGTCGATGGCCAGGGGGGACAGGACCGGAAAGACCTTGCGTTCGAAATGATCGTGCAGGAATTCCTCCTCGGCGCGCGTCAGGCGGGACCGGGACAGGATGACGATGCCCGCTTCCTCCATTTCCCGGCGGATGCGGTTCCAGACGCCTTGCTGCGCGCCCATTAGGCGGCGGGCGTCGGCGTTGATCATCGCAAGCTGTTCGGCAGGCGTCAGCCCGTCGTCCGAGGGGGTGGCATTCCCTTCCCGCACCAGTTCGCGCAGGCCCGCGACACGGACGGTATAGAATTCGTCCAGGTTGGTCGCGCTGATCGACACGAAGCGCAGCCGTTCCAGCAGCGGCACGCGGGGATTGCGCGCCTCGTCCAGGACGCGCCAGTTGAAGGACAGCCAGCTGATTTCCCGGTTGAAGAAGCGCGCGCCGTTCTGGGGGACGCCTTCGGGCAAGTCCTGCGGTTCGGGAAAGGGGGTCCGAAGAAAATCGGCTTGCGTCATGGTCCTGGCCTTCAAAGCGGATGAATCAGGTCTCGGTGTCGGATAAACCGTGCAGCAGTTCGGCGGCAATGCGCCGCGTGATCGGCCGCTTGTCGGCCATGGCGGCCTGGTCGATGGCGGCGACCAGGCGACGCGCCAGGCCCAGGTCGCGCGGCATATGCAGGACCAGCCAGTCGATCAGGTCGGCGGGCACCGCCTGCTGGCGGTCGGCGAACAGCTTGACCAGCACGGCGGCCAGCAGCGATTCATCGGGCGGCCCCAGCCGGACCTGGGGCATCGCGTCCATGCGCGAGCGCAGGTCGGGCAGCACCAGGCCCCAGTCGCGCGGCGGGGTGCGGGCCGTCAGCAGCAGCAGGCAATCGCGCGGCGCGCACAGGTTCCACAGGTGGAACAGCGCCTGTTCGGCCCCCGCCGCCCGGCCCGCACGGTCGGCATCCTCGATCACCAAGGCACCGCCCTCGGGGGCAAGCCCGTCCGCCGCGTCGGGACGCAGGGCCGAGGCCTTGATCCGCCGCGCGCCGTTTTCCGCCGCCCAGAACGCCGCCAGATGCGACTTGCCCGCGCCCTCGGGCCCGATCAGCAGCATCCGCCCCAGCGGCCAGTCCTGCGGCGCATCCAAGGCCGCAAGCGCCGCCCGGTTCGCGGGCGCGGGCAGGAAATCGGCGCGCGAATGGGCCGGCGGCGTGGTCAGGTCCAGCGTCAGTTGCCGAGAACTCGCGCCCATCTATCCCACGTCAGGATGCTTGCGGGCGATTTCCTCGCGCATGATCTCGATCTGGCCCTGGGCGCGGTTCTGGTCGGCGCGGATGCGCGCCTCGCGGATGGTGTTGGACACGGTGCCTTGGGGCACGATCTCGACCAGCATCGGCTGGCCCGGGTCGGGGGGCAGCGCCTGGCCGGTGAACAGTGCGCTTTCTTGATACCGCTGCGTCAGGAACCGCCCGACCACTCCGAGGGCCGCGGCCAGCGGAACCGCCATGACCATGCCCACGAAACCGAACAGCGCGCCAAAGACTGACAAGGCCAGCAGCAGCCAGACCGGGTGCAGGCCGACATGGTGGCCGACGATCTTGGGTTGCAGATAATTGCCCTCGACGATCTGGCCGATGGCAAAGATCGCCACCACCAGGCCGATGAACAGCGGATCGCCCCAGAAGCTGAACAAGGCGACCCCGATCGCCGTCGCCCCCCCGATCAGCACGCCCACATAGGGGATGAAGGACAACAGCGCCGCCATTACCCCGATGAAGAAGCCAAAGGGCAGGCCCACGATCATCAGCCCGATGGCATACCAGGTGCCCAGGATCAGCATCACCAGCCCCTGCCCGCGCACGAAGCCCGACAGCGCCTCGTCGATTTCCCGCGACAGGCGGCGCAGCGTCGGCGCGTGTTCGCGGGGCAACAGCGTGTCCACCCGGTCAACCAGATGGTCCCAGTCCAGCAGCAGGTAGAAGGCCACCACCGGCACGATCACCAGGATCGCGATGGCGCTGATGATGCCGCCCACGGACGACAGCAGCCTGGACGCCAGCGTGCCCATCTGTTCGCCCATGGCCGCGCCAAGGTCGGTCAATGCCGTGCCCACATCGCCATTGACGGGCAAAAGCTCGGGGAACCGGGCGGACAGGAACAGGCGCGCCTGTTCCAGCATGGTGGGCGCGGTCTCGATCAGCGAAGTCGCCTGGCGCAGCATGACCGGCACAACCAGCAGCACCACCCCTGCGAAGGCCAGGACAGCGGCCACCGTGATGACCACCACCGACATGACCCGCGACAGGCCCGACCGTTCCAGCCGGTCGGCCACCGGATCCAGCAGATAGGCCACGCCCGCGCCCAGGATAAAGGGCAGGATCGCGTTCCCCAGCAGCCACATCGCCAGCAACAGCGCAACGGCGGCCACGCCCCACCACATCAGTTGCTTGTGTATCGGTATGCGCATTGCCGGTTCCTGACGGATTGTTGGGGTGGAATGTGACCGTGCCGCGCGGCAGTTGCAAGAACCCTTGCCCGCCAGGGATCAGCGGGGATCGACCAGGGTGTATTCGTCGTCAAAGCGGCCCAGGTAATCCAGCATCCGCCCCGCGGCCCGCCATTGGCGAAACAGGCTGCGCCCCAGTTGGCGGCGCGTGGGCCAATAACAGCGGTCGGCCTGCGCGGGACGCGGCGCGGCGGGAAAATGTTCGGCCAGGAACGCGCCATAGGGCGCGCGCCACCGCATCGGGACGATTCCCGCCGAACGGTCCAGCCAGGGCTTTGTCGGGCCGATGAAATGGACCATGCAGGGTTCCGCCATCCCGGCAAGGTGGCTGGATGCCCAGGTGAACTGCCAGTTCCATTGGGGGCTGATCTCGGCCCATTCCCCGTGCAGCGTGCCGTTCAAGAGCGCTTGGTCGCGGCCCAGGCCCTTCAGATGCTGGCGGGCGAAACCTGCGCAGCGTGCGGACAGATCCTGGGCGGTCCAGGCCGCAAGGTCGATCATCACCACCCCGGAATTGAAATAAGGCGCCGCCGACCAGCCAAGCCGGCGAAAATCGGGCACGCGCTTGGCTGGGTTGCGCCACTGGCGGTTGTCGCGCACCGCCGCGACCGCCCGCCCGCCCATGTCGGCGGCCATCAGCCGCGCCGGATCGCCGCGTTCGTAAAGGATGTCGGCATCCAGCACCAGGATGCGCCGATAGACCCCGCCCAGGGCCGAGGCGAGAAACACGCTCATGTAGGCGGCAAGGCTGCGCCTGCCGTCCAGCGGCAGCGCATCCTCGACCAGCGGCAGGCGAGCGGCGACATGGCCGATATTGGCGGCGGACAGAACATGCGGCAGCTCCAACGGCTCGGGCGATCCGATCAGGATGTCGCAGGCGGGCGCGCGTGCCGCCAGTTGCAGCGCCAGGACGGACGCATAAGGCAGGTAATTGCCGTCGCAGGCGACGATGACTGCGCAATCATGGCGGGGTGTCCAGCCGGGTGCGAAGACTGGTATGGGCATCGGACATTCCCTTTCATGCGAAACCCGGTCGGGGCGGGATTGGCGCCGATCAGCCATCTTGCCCCGCCTGTCCCCTTTGCCATACACGAGACGGCAAACGAAGGAAGGTATTCTCATGCGGCTGTCGCGCTATTTCCTGCCCGTCCTCAAGGAAGATCCGAAAGAAGCGCAGATCGTCAGCCACCGGCTGATGCTGCGCGCCGGAATGATCAAGCAGCAGGCCGCGGGGATCTATTCCTGGCTGCCGCTGGGCTTTAAGGTGCTGAACCGCATCCAGCAGATCGTTCACGAGGAACAGCAGCGCGCGGGCCATATCCCGCTGCTGATGCCGACCCTGCAACCGGCGGACCTGTGGCGTGAATCCGGCCGTTACGACGATTACGGCGAGGAAATGCTGCGCCTGCAGGACCGCCACAAGCGCGACCTGCTGTATGGTCCCACGAACGAGGAGATGATCACCGACATCTTCCGGTCCCATGTGAACAGCTACAAGGATCTGCCCCTGACGCTGTATCACATCCAGTGGAAGTTCCGCGACGAGATCCGCCCCCGCTTTGGCGTGATGCGCGGGCGCGAGTTCCTGATGAAGGACGGCTACAACTTCGACCTGAACAGGGACGCGGCGCTGCACGCCTATAACCGGCATCTGGTCAGCTATCTGCGCAGCTACGAACGCATGGGCCTGCAGGCGATCCCGATGCGCGCGGACGGCGGGCCGATCGGCGGGGATTACACGCATGAATTCCTGGTCCTGGCGGAAACCGGGGAATCCGAGGTTTTCTATGACAGCCAGATCACCGACCTGACCTTTGGCGACCGGCAGATCGATTACGACAGCGTCGAGCAATGCCAAGCCGTGCTGGAGGAGTTCACCAGCCGCTATGCCCACACGGATGAAACCCATGACGAGGCGGTCTTTGCCCAGGTGCCGGAAGAACGCCGCCGCACCGCGCGCGGGATCGAGGTGGGCCAGATCTTCTATTTCGGCACCAAGTATTCCGAGGCCATGGGCGCCACCGTCGTCGGTCCCGATGGGGCCCGAGTGCCCGTCGAAATGGGCAGCCACGGCATCGGCGTGTCCCGCCTGCTGGGCGCCATCATCGAGGCCAACCACGACGACCGCGGCATCATCTGGCCCGAAGGCGTGACCCCCTTCCATGTCGGCATCGTCAACCTGAAACAGGGCGACAATTCCACCGACAGCGCCTGCAATGCGATCTATGCGGAATTGCAGGCGCGGGGGCTGGATCCGCTGTATGACGACCGCGACGACCGGGCGGGGGCGAAATTCGCCACGATGGATCTGATCGGCCTGCCCTGGCGGATCACGGTCGGCCCGCGCGGGCTGGCAGCCAACGAGGTCGAGCTGACCAACCGCCGCACGGGCGCGACCGAGGAAATCTCGCCCAAGGACGCCATCGCGCGGCTGGAACAGGTCTATGCCCCCGTGCTGGGCCTGAAGGTGCAGGACAAGTGATCGGGTTCCTGCGGCTGGCGGTGGCGGTCTGTTGCGCCATCGTCCTGTCGCAGTTCCCGGCCTTCTCGGACCAGTATGTCCAGCGGCTTGGTGGGCAGGTCGATGCCCTGTCCCGCGTTGCGGAGGAATTCGACATCAGCGCCCAGGCCGCAGGCTTGACCCGCGATCAGGCCTTGGCGGACCTGGGGGGCAGCACCTTCCGCGATGCCCATCGGGACAATATGCGCGATGTCTTTACCCGCCTGGACCGCACGCGCGGCGACCTGCAGATGCTGCGGATCGCGGGCCCGCTGGAACGGATGCTGCTTCCCCATCGCCTGCGCGATCCCGAAACGCTGGCAGCGGCCTGGGGTGATTTCAGGCCCGCCGTGCCGGTGACGGCTGCGGGGCTGTGGGCGGCGGGCATCGGGCTGGCGCTTGGCTGGCTGCTGACCGCCCTGCCCGGCCTGATCTTCCGCCGCCAGCAAGACAGGCTCGGCTGGCGCTAACCCTGCGTAACCCAACCATAAAGTCAGGCTTTGTTGACAATATCGTGCTTTTCTTTTGGGCAAGGCGCTTCTAACGTGCCCGTCAGGACATTGTTCCAACTGGGAGACAAAGTAATGAAAAAACTTCTTCTGGCCACTGCTGCCGGCGCATTGCTGGCCGGTGCCGCATCCGCCGAGGAGATCAAGCTGGGCATGTCGCTGGGCTTTACCGGCCCGCTGGAATCCATGGCCCCCGGAATGCGGTCGGGCGCCGAACTGGCCATGAAAGAGGTCAGCGATTCCGGCCTGCTTCTGGACGGATCGACTGTGATTCCGGTCCAGGGCGATTCAACCTGCACCGACGCCGCAGCCGCCACCGCGACCGTGGAACGCCTGATCACCGCCGAAGGGGTCAAGGGCATCGTCGGCGGAATGTGTTCGGGCGAGGCGATCGCGTCCTTGCAGAACGTGGCCGTTCCGAACGGCGTGGTGATGATCTCGCCTTCTGCAACCTCGCCCGCGCTGTCCACGATCGAGGATAACGGCCTGTTCTTCCGCACCTCGCCGTCCGACGCCCGCCAGGGCGAGGTGATGGCCGAGATCATGATGGAAAAGGGCATCAAGAACGCCGCCATCACCTATACCAACAACGATTACGGCAAGGGGCTGGCCGACGCCTTCGCGGCGGCCTTCCAGGAAAAGGGCGGCACCGTGACGGTGAACAGCGCCCATGACGACGGAAAGGCCGACTATTCGGCCGAGGTCGCGGCCCTTGCGGCGGCGGGCGGCGACGCGCTTGTCGTCGCGGGCTATGTCGATCAGGGCGGTTCGGGCGTGGTGCGCGCAGCACTGGATACCGGCGCCTTTGACACCTTCGTCTTCCCCGACGGCATGGTCGGCCAGGCCCTGGTCGACAACTTCGGCGACGAGATCAGCGGCAGCTTTGGCCAGAACCCCGCAGCCGAGGGCGAGGGCCGCGAGAAGTTCCTGGAACTGGCCGAGGCCGCCGGTTTCGACGGCACCAGCGCCTATTCCGCCGAAGCCTATGACGCGGCCGCGCTGATGCTGCTGTCCATGGCCGCCGCCAAGTCCAGCGATCCCAATGTCTGGAAGAACAACGTGATGGATGTCGCCAACGAACCGGGCGAAAAGATCCTGCCGGGCGAACTGGCCAAGGGTCTGGAGATCCTGAACGGCGGCGGCGACATCGACTATGTCGGCGCCTCGTCCATCGAGATGGTGGGCGCGGGCGAGACCGCTGGCGTTTACCGCGAGGTGTCTTTCGACAACGGCGAAATGACTGTTGTCGGCTATCGCTGACGTGTAAAGAATGCTCTGGCCCGGCAGCCTAACGGTTGCCGGGCCATTTTTCATGACAAAAGCCGCAGAATGCGGTCACACTTCACCAATGGCGTGAAGACGGGGTGAACGAATGATCAGGGTCGAAGACCTTCACCGGCATTTCGGGGGCTTCCGCGCCGTCGACGGCGCCAGCCTGACCATCGAGACCGGCTCGATCACCGGGCTGATCGGCCCGAACGGCGCGGGCAAGTCCACGCTGTTCAATGTGATCGCGGGCGTTCTGCCGCCGACAACGGGCCGTGTCTTCATGGATGGCGAGGATATCACCGGCCTGCCGCCGCACAAGCTGTTCCACAAGGGGCTGCTGCGCACCTTCCAACTTGCGCATGAGTTCTCGTCCATGACCGTCCGAGAGAACCTGATGATGGTGCCGGCCGCGCAGTCGGGCGAGACGATCTGGAAGACATGGTTCCAGCGCGGCCGGATCGAGCGCGAGGAAGCCGCCCTGCGCAAGCGCGCAGACGAGGTTCTGGACTTCCTGACCATCCGCCATTTGACCCACGAAAAGGCCGGCAACCTGTCGGGTGGGCAAAAGAAGCTGCTGGAACTGGGCCGCACCATGATGGTCGATGCCAAGGTGGTCTTCCTGGACGAGGTCGGCGCGGGCGTGAACCGCACCCTGCTCATGACCATCGCCGACGCGATCATCCGGCTGAACAAGGAACGCGGCTATACCTTCTGCGTGATCGAGCATGACATGGATTTCATCGGCAAGCTGTGCGACCCGGTGATCGTCATGGCCGAAGGCAAGGTGCTGGCCCGAGGCAGCGCCGCCGACATCATGAAGAACGAGGCCGTGATCGAGGCCTATCTGGGCACCGGCCTGAAAAACAAGGACATGGTGGGCGCATGAGCGATCAGGACGAAGTCTTCGGCAAGCGGGGCAACCGCGACCTGTCGATCGTGAACCCCGGCGGGCGCGGCACCATCGACGGCACCCGCCGTTCCGGCCCCGTGGGACCGGGACATTCGGGCGACCCCTTCCTGATCGGCGAAAACATGACCGGCGGCTATGGCAAGGGCGCCGATATCCTGCATGATTGCACCATCGCCGTGGAACAGGGCCAGATCGCCGTGATCGTCGGCCCCAACGGCGCGGGCAAGTCCACCGCCATGAAGGCCATCTTCGGGATGCTGAACCTGCGCAAGGGCAGCGTGCGGCTGAACGGGCGCGACATCACCGCCCTGAACCCTCAGGACCGCGTCAAGGCAGGCATGGGCTTCGTGCCGCAGGTCAACAACATCTTCCCGTCCATGACGGTCGAGGAAAACCTGGAAATGGGGGCCTATATCCGGGGCGACGACATCCGCCGCACCATGGAACAGGTGTATGAACTGTTCCCTGCCGTCGCCGCCAAGCGGCGTCAGGCTGCGGGCGAACTGTCCGGCGGGCAGCGCCAGCAGGTGGCCGTGGGCCGCGCGCTGATGACCCAGCCGTCGGTGCTGATGCTGGACGAACCGACGGCGGGCGTCAGCCCCATCGTCATGGACGAGCTGTTCGACCGCATCATTGCCATCGCCCGGGGCGGTCTTCCGGTGCTGATGGTCGAACAGAACGCCAAGCAGGCGATGATGATCGCCGACAAGGCCTATGTCCTGGTGCAGGGCGCGAACGCCCATACCGGCACCGGCCACGACTTGATGCAAAACGACGAGGTGCGGCGCACCTTCCTGGGGGGCTGAACCTTGGATATCCTCAACGCCCTTGTGGCGGTCCTGAACTTCGTCTTCATCCCCGCCGCGGCCTATGGCGCGCAGTTGGCGCTTGGTGCGCTTGGGGTGACGCTGATCTATGCGATCCTGCGGTTTTCGAACTTCGCCCATGGCGACACCATGGCCTTCGGCACCGCCGTCACGATCCTGACGACTTGGGGGCTGCAATCGCTGGGGGTGACGCTGGGTGTGCTGCCCACCGCGCTGCTGGCCCTGCCGGTGGGGATCGCGGCGACGGCCCTTCTGGTGCTGGGCACGGATCGGGCGGTCTACAGGTTCTATCGCGCGCAAAAGGCCGCGCCGATCATCTTCGTCATGGCCTCGGTGGGCGTGATGTTCGTGATGAACGGGCTGACGCGCCTGATCATCGGCGTGGACGACCAGCGCTTCGACGACGGCGCCCGCTTCATCATCAACGTCCGCGATTTCCGGGAATGGTCGGGCCTGACCGAGGGGCTGGCCCTGCGGTCCACCCAGGCGCTGACGGTGATCGTCACGGTGATCGTCTGCGCGGCGCTGTTCTGGTTCCTGAACCGCACCAAGTCCGGCAAGGCCATGCGCGCCTATTCCGACAACGAGGATCTGGCGCTGCTCTCGGGCATCGACCCCGAACGCGTGGTGCGCCTGACCTGGATCATCGGCGCCGGGCTGATGACCATCGCGGGCGTGCTGTACGGGCTGGACAAGTCCTTCCGCCCCTTCAACTATTTCCAGATCCTGCTGCCGATCTTTGCCGCAGCCATCGTGGGGGGCCTGGGTAATCCCGTGGGCGCCATCGCGGGCGGCTTCCTGGTGGCATTCTCCGAGGTTGCCGTGACCTACCCTTGGGTCAAGGTCGCGGGCTATCTGTTCCCGGACTGGCAGCCGGGCGGGCTGCTGCAACTGCTGGGCACCGAATACAAGTTCGCCGTCAGCTTCGTCATCCTGATCGTGGTCCTGCTGTTCCGCCCGACCGGGCTGTTCCGCGGCAAGTCGGTGTAAGGGGGGTCCGTCATGTCAAGCAATCGTCAAGCCGCCGCATCCAATCCCTGGCGCGCGCCCATCCTGTTCGCGGTCCTTGCCGTTCTGTTCCTGCTGGAAGGCACGGTCAGGAACGGCATGTTCTCGGGGTCGTGGAACACCTCGCTGGCGATCCTGAACATGGGCCTGATATCGGCCATCACCGCCTTGGGCGTGAATATGCAATGGGGCTATGCCGGGCTGTTCAACACCGGCGTGGTGGGCTTTCTGGCCATCGGCGGGCTAGCCCCGGTGCTGGTGTCCCTGCCCCCGGTCGAAGGCGCCTGGGCCGCCGGCGGGCCGCGCCTGATCGGGGCGCTGGCCGTGGGCCTGGGCACGCTGGCCCTGGCCAAGATCGCCTATACGCGCACCCGCCGCGCCTGGATCATGGTTCTGGTGCTGATCGGGGGCTTTGTCGCCTATCGCTGGCTGTTCGATCCCGCCGTCACCGCGATCGAGGCCAATGATTCCGCCCGCACCGGCAATATCGGCGGCCTCGGCCTGCCCGTTCTGCTGTCTTGGCTGGTAGGTGGGGCCTTTGCCGCCGCCGCCGCCTGGGCTGTGGGCAAGGTCGCGCTTGGGCTGCGTTCGGATTACCTGGCCATCGCCACGCTGGGCATCGGCGAAATCATCGTCGCCGTCCTGCGGAACGAGGATTGGCTGGCCCGCGGCGTCAAGAACGTCGCCGCGATTCCCCGGCCCGTGCCCTATGAAACCGACCTGCAGCAGAACCCCGCCTTTGTCGACTTCGCCACCAGTTGGGGCTTCAGTGCCGCCGAGGCGTCGGGCATCTGGGTCAAGCTGTGCTATATGTCGCTGTTCCTGGTGGTGCTGCTGTTGGTCATCCTGCTGGCCGAACTGGCGCTGAAGTCGCCATGGGGCCGGATGATGCGCGCCATCCGCGACAACGAGATCGCAGCCGAGGCGATGGGCAAGGACGTGACCGCCCGCCACCTGCAAGTCTTCGTGCTGGGGTCGGCGGTGATCGGCATCGCGGGGGCGATGATGATCACCCTGGACGGGCTGATGGCGCCCAACAGCTATAACCCGCTGCGATACACCTTTCTGATCTGGGTGATGGTCGTAGTCGGCGGGTCGGGCAACAACTGGGGCGCGGTGCTGGGCGCGATCCTGATCTGGTTCCTGTGGATCAAGGTCGAGGTCTGGGGCCCAAACCTGATCGGCGCCCTGGTCGCACCCCTGCCCGACGGCGACATCAAGGCGCATCTGCTTAACAGCGCGGCCCATATGCGCTTCATCGCCATGGGCCTGGTGCTGCTTCTGGTGCTGCGCTTTGCGCCCCGGGGTCTGGTGCCGGAAAAGTAACGGGGCGTGCCGCGCCTTTTGCCTTGACTTGGATATGTCCGCGGGGCCGGGGGCGTAACGCCTTCGGACCTTGCCGCGGATCACCGGCAATTATCGCCCAGAACCACGCTGTAGTAACGCGTCCCGTCCGCGCCGGTGGCATATCCGCTGCCGACCTGGCGGCTGGTCTGGCCCAGCAATTCGGTCCGCTGCGCATCCTGGCGCAGCCAGTTCGCCACCGCGTCCGCCGGGCCGCCACCCCGCCCGACAAGCTGCACCACGCCGCAGGTCGGGTATCCGACCGCCCGCGCCCGGTCCACGACGCTGGACCCGTTCGACCCTTCCACATCGACCCGGCCAAGCGCGGCCATGTCGCAGGCATGGCTTTGCGCGACCTGCTGCAGCAAGGGCGCGCTGTCCAGCAAGGTCTTGCCCTCGGCCTGGCGGGCGGCATTGATGGCCCCGTCCAGCACGGGCGCCACGGTCGCATCGCCTTGGCAGGACGCCGCCAGGGCTTGCTCGACCGGGGGTTCCGGCTGGCCCCAGGGCAGCGTCAGGGCCGGTTCCTGCCCGCAGGCAGCCAGCAGGGACAAGGCAAGGAACGGGACAAGGGGACGAATGGCGGGCATGAAAACCTCTCTGGTTGACGGCGGAACGCGGGGTTTGCAACGCCAGTTCCGGGCTGCCAAATCCCTTGCACGACGGCATGGGCACGCTTAAAGCGCATCCATGACCCAGCACCAACGCCTTCTGATCATCGACTTCGGATCCCAGGTGACGCAACTGATCGCGCGCCGCCTGCGCGAACTGAACGTCTTTTGCGAAATCCATCCCTATAACCTGCTGACCGACGACATCCTGCGCGGCTTGAACCCGCAGGCCGTGATCCTGTCGGGCGGGCCTGACAGCGTGACCCGCGCGGGCAGCCCCCGCGCGCCCCAGGCCGTGTTCGACCTGGGCGTGCCGGTCTTCGGCATCTGCTATGGCCAGCAGGTGATGATGGAACAACTGGGCGGCGCGGTCGAAGGCGGGCACCACGCGGAATACGGCCGCGCCTTCATCGGCCCGGCGGAAGGCCACAAGGGCGACGGCATCTTCGCAGGCCTGTTCGATGCGACGAACAAGGACAGGGGCCGCGAGGAGGTCTGGATGAGCCATGGCGACCGCGTCACCGCGCTTGCGCCGGGCTTCGAGGTGATCGGCACCTCCCCCAACGCCCCCTTCGCGATGATCGCCGATGAATCCCGCCGTTTCTATGGCGTGCAGTTCCACCCCGAGGTGCATCACACCCCGAACGGGCGCATCATGCTGGAAAACTTCGTCCGGCTGGCGGGATTTACCGGCGACTGGACCATGGCGGGCTATCGCGACGAGGCGATCCGCAAGATCCGCGAGCAGGTCGGCGACAAGAAGGTGATTTGCGGGCTGTCGGGCGGCGTGGACAGTTCCGTCGCCGCCGTCCTGATCCACGAGGCGATCGGCGACCAGCTGACCTGCGTCTTCGTGGACCATGGCCTTCTGCGCCTGAACGAGGCCGAGGAAGTCGTGACCATGTTCCGCGACAACTACAACATCCCCCTGATCCATGCGGATGAATCCGAACTGTTCCTGGGTGCGCTGGAAGGCGTGTCCGACCCCGAGGTCAAGCGCAAGACCATCGGCCGGCTGTTCATCGACGTGTTCCAGCGTTACGCCAGCGGCATCGAGGGGGCCGAGTTCCTGGCGCAAGGCACGCTTTACCCCGACGTGATCGAAAGCGTCAGCTTCAGCGGCGGGCCGTCGGTCACGATCAAGTCGCACCATAATGTCGGCGGCCTGCCCGAGAAGATGGGCCTGAAGCTGGTGGAACCCCTGCGCGAGCTGTTCAAGGACGAGGTTCGTGCCCTTGGCCGAGAACTGGGCCTGCCCGCGAAATTCATTGGCCGCCATCCCTTTCCCGGCCCCGGTCTTGCGATCCGCTGCCCCGGAGAGATCACCCGCGAAAAGCTGGACATCCTGCGCAAGGCCGATGCGGTCTTCATCGACCAGATCCGCAAGCACGGCCTTTACGACGAGATCTGGCAGGCCTTCGTGGCGATCCTGCCGGTCCGCACGGTTGGGGTGATGGGCGACGGGCGGACCTATGATTTTGCCTGTGCGCTGCGGGCCGTGACCTCGGTCGATGGCATGACGGCGGATTACTATCCCTTCACCCACGACTTCCTGGGCGAAACCGCGACGCGGATCATCAACGAGGTCAAGGGCATCAACCGCTGCACCTATGACATCACCTCGAAGCCGCCGGGCACGATCGAGTGGGAATGACCCTTCTGACCCCCTGAAAGGACCATCATGACCTGCCCCTGCGGCCATCATCATTCGCCCCGCCACCATCACGCGGCCACCGGCACGCCCGTCGCGCTGCGCAGGCCGATGGTGGCGCTGACCGGGCGGCTGACCTGCGCGGATGCGGGGCAGATGATGACCGCGCTGTCGCTGCTGCCGGATCACGTCGCGCTCAGCCGCGATGAACCCGGCTGCCTGCGCTTCGAGTTGTGGCAGGACGACGATCCGCTGGTGTGGCACCTGTCCGAACTGTTTGTCGATGCCGATGCCTTTGCCGCCCATGGCAAGCGCACCGCAGACAGCCCCTGGGGCCGGGAAAGCGCAAGCATCGGACGCGATTTCCAGCGCCACGAGGTGATCCCGGTCATCCGCCGCGAAACCCGGCAGGATCTGGACGCCATCGACACCCTGCTGCGCACCGCCTTTGGCGGCGATGCCGAGGCGCGGCTGGTCCGCCAGCTGCGCGAGGATGGCGACCTGTCCTTGTCCCTGGTGGCCGATGCGGCAGGCACCATTGTCGGCCATGCCGCCCTGTCCCCGCTGGGCGCCGATCGCCCCGCCTTTGCGCTTGCCCCCGTTGCGGTCGCACCCAAGGCGCGGCGCCTTGGCATCGGCGCGGCCCTGGTCCGCCAGGCCGTGGCATGGGCGGACGAGGCTTCGGTCGTGGTGCTGGGCGATCCCGGCTATTACGGGCCGCTGGGCTTTCTGCCCGCGCCCCTTGATTCGCCCCATGCAGGGCCGGGCCTGCAGATGATCGGCGATCTGCCACACGGCAGCGCCATCCGCCATGCCGCGGCTTTTGCCGGATTCTAGGATGCCCGCAGACTTGCGCATCGGCCCGGGTGGGTTACATCTGGACCAGCAAGAAAGGGATACCCATGGCAGGACAACCGACCTTTGACGCGCGCGAGCAGGTCACGGACAGTGAATTCGGCATCCTTCCGGCATGGGATCTGTCCGATCTGTATCCCGCGCCGGATTCCGCCGAACTGACCGCCGACATCGCGCAACTGGAAACCGAGGCCGCAGCCTTTGCCGCGCGCTACCAGGGCAAGCTGGCGGACCTGACACCCGCCGAAATGCTGGCCTGCATTGAAACCTATCAGCGCATCGACATCCGCGCCGGGCGGATCATGTCCTATGCCGGGCTGCGCTATTACCAGAACACCACGGATGCGGCGCGCGCCAAGATGATGGGCGACCTGCAAGGTCGGATCACCGACATCACCACGCCGCTGGTCTTCTTCGGCCTTGAATTTAACCGCATCCCGGACACGACCTATGACGCGGTCTTTGCCGCAGCCGACGGACCCGTCCGCTACAAGCCCGTCTTCGACCGGATGCGCGCCATGCGGCCGCACCAGTTGTCCGACGAGTTGGAACAGTTCCTGCACGACACCTCTGTGGTGGGCGCCTCGGCCTGGAACCGGCTGTTCGATGAAACCACCGCCGCCCTGGAATTCGACGTGAACGGCGAAACCCTGGGCCTGGAAGCCACGCTGAACCTGCTGACCGACCATGACCGCGCGAGGCGCGAGGCTGCGGCCCGCGCCCTGGCCCTTGTGTTCACGGAGAACGTCAAGCTGTTCGCGCGCATCCACAACACCCTGGCCAAGGAAAAGGCCATCGAGGACAAGTGGCGCAAGATGCCCACGCCGCAATATGGCCGTCACCTGTCGAACCATGTCGAACCCGAGGTGGTCGAGGCGCTGAGGAATGCCGTCACCGCCGCCTATCCGCGCCTGTCGCATCGTTACTATGCGCTCAAGGCCAAGTGGCTGGGGCTGGACAAGCTGCAGGTCTGGGACCGCAACGCGCCGCTGCCCACCGCCCCCGTCCGCACCATCGACTGGGACGAGGCGCGGACGACGGTGCTGGACGCCTATGCCGGATTTTCACCCCGGTTGGCGGAGCTGGCTGAACCCTTCTTCGACAAGGGCTGGATCGACGCCGCCGTGACGCCCGGCAAGGCCCCCGGCGCCTTCGCGCACCCGACCGTGACCACGGTCCATCCTTATGTGCTGCTGAACTATCTGGGCAAGCCGCGCGACGTGATGACGCTGGCGCATGAACTGGGCCACGGCGTCCACCAGCGGCTGGCCGCGGGACAGGGCGAATTGCTGGCCACAACGCCCCTGACGCTGGCCGAAACCGCCAGCGTCTTCGGCGAGATGCTGACCTTCCGCGCGCTTCTGGCCAAGACCACCGACCCGGCCGAAAAGAAGGCCCTGCTGGCCGGCAAGGTCGAGGACATGATCAACACGGTCGTCCGCCAGATCGCCTTCTATGATTTCGAATGCAAGCTGCACGCCGCCCGGGCCGAAGGGGAATTGACCCCCGACGACATCAACGCGTTGTGGATGTCGGTCCAGCATGAAAGCCTGGGTCCGGTCTTTGACTTCATGCCGGGATACGAGACTTTCTGGACCTATGTCCCGCATTTCGTCCATTCGCCGTTCTACGTCTATGCCTATGCCTTCGGCGACGGATTGGTGAACGCGCTTTATGCGGCATACGAAGACGGGCTGCCGGATTTCCAGCAAAAGTATTTCGACCTGCTGGCGGCGGGCGGATCGAAGCATCACAAGGAACTGCTGGCCCCCTTTGGGCTGGATGCCTCGGACCCTCGGTTCTGGGACAAGGGCTTGTCGATGATCGAGGGGTTCATCGACGAACTTGAAGCCCTGGAACCCTGAGAATGCGGAAAAGGCTTCTCGGGGGTGTCGCGCTGCTGGTCGTGCTGGCGGCGGCGGCATTCCTCGTTTTCGCGCCCGGCTATGTCGAACGGGGGCTGAACCCGCTGCGGATGCCGCCCGAAGGCTGGCCTGTGTCGCCCCAGGCGCAGGCGCTGCATGACCGCCTGGTGATCGGCGACTGGCATTCCGACGCGCTGCTGTGGGACCGCAATATCCTGGACCGGGCGGACCGGGGCCACACGGACGTGCCGCGCCTGCTGGAAGGCAATGTGGCGGTGCAGGTCTTTACCACCGTCACCAAAAGCCCCCGCGGGCAGAACTATGACCAGAACAGCGCCGAGGCGGGCGACAACATCACGCCTCTGTTCATGGGCCAGCTGCGCCCGCTGCGGTCGTGGTTTTCGTTGCGTGAACGCGCCCTGGTACAGGCCGAGGCCCTGGCGCGCGCCTCCGAGGCAGCGCCCGGCCAACTGCGCCTGATCCGCACGCGCGCCGACCTGCAAGCCGTGCTGGACGCGCGCGCCGGCGGGCAGCGGATCCTGGGGGCGGTCCTGGGATCCGAGGGCGCGCATCCGCTGGAAGGCGACATTGCCAACCTGGATGTGCTGCATGACGCGGGTTTCCGGCTGCTGGGATTGACGCATTTCTTTGACAACGAGCTGGGCGGCAGCCTGCACGGCGAAGGCGGCACGGGCGCCGGGCTGTCGGATTTCGGGCGCCAGGTGGTCGATGGGATGATCCAGCAGGGCATGGTGATCGACCTTGCCCATGCCTCGCCTCTGATGGTCCAAGATGTGCTGGCGATCCCCGATGCGCGGCCGATCCTGTCCCATACCGGCATCCACGGCCATTGCGGCAGCGCGCGGAACCTGGACGATGCCCTGGTCCAGGCCATTGCGGCCAAGGGCGGCGTGATCGGCATCGGCTTCTGGGCCGACGTGGTCTGCGGCGGCACCACGGCCCATATCGCCGAAAGCATCCTGGCCGCCATCGCCCTGTTGGGCGAAGATCACGTCTCGCTGGGATCCGATTATGATGGGTCGGTGGGCGTGCCCTTTGACGCGGCGCATCTATCGGCCTTGACGCAGGCGCTGATGGACGAAGGCCTGACCGAGGCGCAGATCGCCAAGGTCATGGGCGGCAACATGATCCGCCATCTGTCCGAAACCCTGCCCCAAGGCTGATCCATGAAACGCACACCCCTGCTGCATTCCGAACTGTCCGGGCTGATCGCCGCGATGGGTCATGGCGACCTGCTGGTCATCGGCGATGCCGGGCTGCCGGTCCCGCCCGGCGTGCGCTGCATAGACCTGGCCGTGACGCGCGGCGTGCCCCGGTTCTTCGACGTGCTGGATGCCGTCCAGGCGGAACTGGTGGTGGAACGTTCCGCCTGGGCCAGCGAGGCATCGGCGGACTTGGATGCCGCACTGCGCACCCGCGCCTTGGGCGAAAACCGGACCTTGGCGCATGACGCCTTCAAGGCCCTGACGCGTGATGCCCGCGCCATCGTGCGCACCGGGGAATTCACGCCCTATGCCAATGTCGCCCTGTGGTCGGGCGTGGCGTTCTGAGCGTGGCGGAACCGCCCGCGCAAAACCGCGTTCCGTCGCAGATCATGCAAAGGAGTGGACGGATGCAGAAGACGCTTATCGGCCTCGGCGCGGTTCTTGCAATGCTGACCCTGGCCGGATGCCAGACCGCGCAAGGCCTGGGCCGCGACGTATCGACCGCGGGCCAGGTGATCCAGCAGGAAAGCGCCGAGGCGATGTAGGACGGATCAAAGGCGGCCCCGCAGGGCCGCCCTTGTCATTTCGGGGGGTGGTCAGGGTTTCTGACGCGCGGCCGATCGGATCGAATTGGCGATGGGCCATGTCCAGCCAATTTCGCGTGACCGGTTGGGCCGAAGATAGACCCAGTTCAGCAGCGCAGCCGGGATGCCCAGGGCCAAGCCGATGATCGCGCCCCAGATGAAGGTGGCGACAGTGACATAGCCCATCGCCAGACCCGCGATAACCACCGGGCCTGCAATCGAGGCGACCCAGATATGGATCAGGAACAGTCGAAGATGCATGATCATGCTCCGATAAGGGTGACTGCGAAACGAACGGATGGCGGCGGCGGTTCCGGCCCCCGCGACAGGAGGTTTCGATGCGACTGACGGTCCTTGCGCTGCTGCTGCCGCTGCCCGCGGCGGCATTCACGGCGCAGAACGGCATGACGGCAGTGCAGACCGCACCGTCCGAGATCACGGTGATCCACGAGGTGCGGCGCGAGGATACCGATTATTGGTGCGCGGCGGGCGATCTGGTGCAACGCGAAATGGGCCTGCCGGGCAAGACGCGGCTTTGGCGCGCCTCGCCCAAGCCGCGCGGGGCGGGGGATGGGATCGTCTTCACGCTGGATCCAGCCAAGGCCGCCCCCGGCGCAGGCCTGTCGCAATTTGGCAGCGGGCCGCGCGACGGATCCATTCCGGTCGGCATGGCGGTGGGCACCTTCTGCCGGGTGATCGTGCCCTTTTTCGACTAAGCGGCGCTTGCGGGCAGGTCAACGGCGCCGCTGCCCAGCCTGTCAAGGCGCCTGGCCACCAGGGACGAATGCGTTTCGACCAGGTGCAGCGCGTCTTCGGTCAGGTCGGGGCGCGGCTGGCGGCTGAGAAAGCAGAACATCCCGAAGATGCTGCCATCGGGGCGGTGGACCGGCACCGAAAGATGGCTGCCGATGGGGATCATCTGGGTGATGGGCAAGTCGGTCGCGATCTTGTGGCGGCTGGTGTCGGGCATGAGGCGGGGCAGATTGCCGTCGATGATGTGCTTGCAGTAAACCTCTCGCAGATCCATGCTCTGGCTGGGCTGGATCATCGCTTCCAGACCAGGGGCGCTGACGGCGCGAAAGACCGCGCGGCTGTCGATGAATTCCGACAGATAGGCAACCTCTATCCCCAGCGTTTCGCGCACGGTTTCCAGAGATTGTTGAATGGCCGCGTGATCGGCGGTGTTTTCGGCGACCGTGGACAGGGCGGGCGAAAGGCTGGGCATGGCATCCTCGTTAAGCGACAGGATTGCAAGCTAGCATGGCAAAGGCCGCAGGCGAGACTGGAAATACCTCCGTTTTTATCCGTTGTCGTTAACCGCTTTTGAACCGGAGCGTGCGATGATGGCGTATGTCGCGCTATCTCCGCCCCCGCCTGCCCGGCGTTCCGATCTTCTTCACCGTCGCCCTGGCGCAGTGGGGCGGGCGGGTGCTGGTCGAACAGGTCGATCATCTGCGCAATGCGGTGAGGGTGACGCGGGTGGAACGGCCATTCGGGATAGACGCGTGGGTCGTGCTGCCCGATCACCTGCATTGCATCTGGCGGCTGCCCAAGGAGGATTGCGACTATTCGGTGCGGTGGCGGCTGATCAAGGCAAGGTTTTCCCGCGCCATGCCGATGGGGCCGTTGCGCGACAGCCAGAGGGCGCGACAAGAGCGCGGCATCTGGCAGCGCCGGTTTTGGGAACATCATATCCGCGATGACGAGGATCATGCGGCGCATCTGCGGTATTGTTGGCTCAATCCGGTGAAACATGGATATGTGGAACGGCCCGAGGATTGGCCGTATTCGTCATTCCACCGCGACAAGGCCGCCGGAAAGGTGGCGTAGGGTGCGTGCTTGCACGCACCGTGTGTCGGTGAAGTGGGAGGAACGGGCCATAGTGTGGGCGAGCAGACCGCCCGGATGATCGTGCAACCATAGAATGCGTGTTAACACGCACCGTTGGCCACGGCTGCGAGGAAGCGGTGCGTGCAAGCACGCACCCTACACTTGCTACGCTTGCTGCCGTTGTGTCCAACGCATATAGAATATCAAGAAAGGGTCAGTTAGATATAGAAAATCATCTGACCATTCTAATACAGGCTCTCCATCAATTTCATCCTTTGCAATAGATGCCATGTGGCCAAGGGCAGCAGAAACTTCATGTTTTTGCAAACCTGAACTATCGTCTAGAATTAATTTCAGCTTATCTCTAATCTCGTCATAATGAATCTTTTCTTTGGGCCCAGTCAATGCAACCGCTCTAAGAACTGCTTCGTACCGATCTAAAGAGCCAGAGCCGTCACGAAGCTGACGATCAATCCTCTTGGAGCGGGACTGTGGTCCTTTCGAGAGCTTCTGAAAAGTAGGAAGACCAAACTGCTCTGCTACTGACACAAATATCTTGGCAAGTGCATCATCGGATGGATTATAGCCAGTCTTTCTTGCAATCGACTCTTTTATATCGTAATGGGCGCACAGGCGCGCACAAAATCGTTGCATAATCAGAGGCGATCCGTGAGCCTCCTTAGACAGTTTGCTGATAGTGGCACTACCGACATCCATATTTAGCAAAGGAAAACCGATTTGAGCGATTTTCCTCAATTCATCTTTTGTCCAAACAGGTATTTCAATATGTGCAAATCGCCCCTCCATTTCTCGCTCCACCCCGATAGCATCGAACGCGCGGTGCGGAACAGCAATTAATACAGACGTTAATCCCTAAAATATTTCAGACTTTAGCGTTCTTATAATATCCCTCTGGATATCCTGCGCCATGTAGTGGAAATCATCCACGACAAGCGTAAGGTCGCTAGTTCGCATATATTCAAGAATGTAAGTTTTATGCGATTGCGAAAACTTTTGCTTACTTCCTTCAGAAACTTGACTTTGAGCACTAATCAACCACCTAAGCCCAACTGAGATGGTAATCCTCCCCATGGTTAAAGGGATGCGGAAGTAGAATTTTCTCGGCAAGTTGGACGAGGAGATTCAGATGAAGAAAACCCGTTTCACCGAGGCCCAGATCATGGGCGTGCTGCGTCAGGCCGAGGGTGGTTTGCCTGTGCCTGAACTGTGTCGCGAGCATGGGATCAGCAGCGCGACGTTTTACAAATGGCGTGCCAGGTATGGCGGCATGGATGCATCCATGATGGGCCAGATGAAGTTACTGGAGGACGAAAACCGGCGGCTGAAGCGCATGTTTGCCGATCTGAGCATGCAAGCCGATCTGCTCCGGGAGGCGCTTGGAAAAAAGTGACGCGGCCAGCTCAGCGTCGCGAGCTGGCCGCAAAGGCTGTGGCGACGAAGGGGATCAGCATTGCGCTGGCTTGCCGGGCATTCGGCGTCAGCGAGACCTGTTTCCGCTACAGCCCGAAGCGCGACAACGAGAACGAGCAGATCGCCGACCTGCTCATTGGGCTAACCAAGACCAGGAAGACTTGGGGCTTTGGCTTGTGTTTCCTGTATCTGCGCAACGTCCAGGGCCATGGTTGGAACCACAAACGCGTCTACCGGATCTATCGTGAGCTGGAACTGAACCTGAGGAGTGAGCCATGGAACGCCACTGGTCCGAGTGACCATGGCGAACGCCTCGCAAGCGGCTGAAGCGGGAGAAGTCCGAGGAACTGGCTGTGCCGGAAGCTCCCAACGCGGTCTGGTCCATGGACTTCATGGCAGATCGCCTTGGGGACGGGCGAGCCTTCCGTCTTCTGAACGTCCTGGACGACTTCAACCGCGAGGGCCTGGGCATCGAGGTGGACTTCTCGCTGCCGGCCGAGCGCGTCGTCCGGACCCTGAACCAAATCATCGAATGGCGGGGAGCACCAAAGGCGATCAGGGTTGATAACGGCCCGGAATATATCAGTGGCCGTCTGATGGAATGGGCCGAGGACAAGGGCATTACCCTGACCTATATCCAGCCCGGAAAGCCGCAGCAGAACGCTTACGTCGAGCGCTACAACCGGACAGTCCGGCACGAATGGCTGGACCTATACATCTTTGAAACCATCGAGGAGGTGCAGAACATCGCCACCGAGTGGCTCTGGACCTACAACAACGAACGCCCCAACATGGGCATCGGCGGGATCACCCCTGCCATGAAGCTGAGAATGGCCGCGTGAATTCTACGTCTGCGCCCCGTTAAAACGGGGAGGATTACCAGATCTTTGTCTCTCCGGTTTTTTCAGCTTCGGCTGGGAGGGACAGTTTAGACAGCAGGTCTGCCCAAAGATCAGCACTTGTTTCTACTTGCCCTCCATTAACCGTAATACTTCTCCTTGCCAAGTACATGCCTGGCGAGAACAGTTTTTCCAGACTTGGTAGGTCCAGTTATGGTTATTAATTTGTAGCCTTCATTAATCTCGGATCGAAGCGACTTTTCTAAGGTCACATCGGCCCGTCCTACATAAGTAAGGACGGGCATCCCGCCAGCAACAAAAACGTCTCTAACGCGATGCTTAGCCATTACCCATCCATCTTCAACGCCTGAATAAACGCCGTCTGAGGGATCTCGACCTTGCCGAACTGGCGCATCTTCTTCTTGCCGGCCTTCTGCTTCTCCAACAGCTTCTTCTTCCGCGTGGCATCCCCGCCATAGCACTTGGCGGTCACGTCCTTGCGCATGGCGGACAGCGTCTCGCGGGCGATCACCCGCGCCCCAATGGCCGCCTGGATGGGGATCTTGAACATGTGCCGGGGGATCAGTTCCTTGAGCTTTTCGACCATCACCCGGCCGCGGGCCTCGGCGCGGTCGCGGTGGACCATGATGGACAGGGCGTCCACGGGCTCGTCATTGACCAGGATCGACATCTTGACCAGGAAATCCTCGCGGTATTCGCTGATCTGGTAATCGAAGCTGGCATAGCCCTTGGTCACGGATTTCAGGCGGTCGTAGAAGTCGAAGACGACCTCGGCCAGGGGCAGGTCATAGACGACCATGGCGCGGCTGCCCGCATAGGTCAGGTCAAGCTGGATGCCGCGGCGGTCCTGGCACAGCTTCAGCACGTCGCCCAAATATTCGTCGGGGACCATGATCGTGGCCTTGATGCGCGGTTCCTGAATATGGTCCACATGGGTCAGGTCGGGCATGTCGGCAGGGTTGTGAAGGTCGCGCACCTCTCCGTCGCGCATATGCAGCTTGAAGACCACGCTGGGGGCGGTGGTGATCAGGTCCAGGTCGTATTCGCGTTCCAGCCGGTCGCGGATCACCTCGAGGTGCAAAAGCCCCAGGAAGCCGCAGCGGAAGCCGAAGCCAAGCGCGGCCGAGGTTTCCATCTCGTAGCTGAAGCTGGCATCGTTCAGCGCGAGCTTCTCGATCGCATCGCGCAAGGCCTCGAAGTCGTTGGCGTCCACGGGGAACAAGCCGCAGAAGACCACCGGCTGGGCGGGCTTGAAGCCCGGCAGCGCAACATCGGCACCCTTCTTTTCGTGGGTGATCGTGTCGCCCACGCGGGTGTCGCGGACCTGCTTGATGGATGCGGTGAAGACGCCGATCTCGCCCGGTCCCAGTTCGGGGATGTCCACCATCTGCGGGGTCAGGACGGCCAGCTTGTCGATGCCATAGACCGCGCCGGTCTGCATCATGCGGACCCGGTCGCCCTTGCGGATCACGCCGTCCATGACGCGGATCATCACGACGACGCCCAGATAGGCGTCGTACCACGAATCCACCAGCATCGCCTTCAAGGGCGCGTCGCGGTCGCCCTTGGGGGCGGGCAGGCGGGTGACGATGGCTTCCAGCACGTCTGGGATGCCCAGGCCGGTTTTAGCGGAAATCGGGATCGCGTCCGAGGCGTCGATGCCGATCACCTCCTCGATGTTTTCCTTGACCCGGTCCGGCTCGGCGGCGGGCAGGTCGATCTTGTTCAGGACCGGCACGATCTCGTGGCCCGCGTCGATGGCCTGATAGACATTGGCCAGCGTCTGCGCCTCGACCCCCTGGGACGCGTCCACGACCAGCAGCGATCCCTCGACCGCGCGCATGGACCGGCTGACCTCGTAGGCAAAGTCCACATGGCCCGGCGTGTCGATCAGGTTCAGCACATAGGTCTGTCCATCCTTGGCGGGATAGATGATGCGGACGGTGTTGGCCTTGATGGTGATGCCCCGTTCACGCTCGATATCCATGCTGTCCAGCATCTGGGCCTTCATGTCGCGGTCGGCGACAGTGCCCGTGGACTGGATCAGCCGGTCGGCCAGGGTGGATTTGCCGTGGTCGATATGGGCCACGATCGAAAAATTGCGGATGAGGGAAAGTTCGGTCATGGCCGGGCTATACAAGGGCTTTGGCCCTGCGGGAAGGGGATTTTACGACCTATAGCGCGGCCAGAAGCGCCCGGCGCAGCCGCGCCTCTCTCCACATGGCATAGATGCCCGCGCCCGCGATCAGCGCGGCCCCCAGAAGGGTCAGCGCATCGGGCCGTTCGCCGAAGATGGTCACCGCCAGCAGCATCGCGAACAGCAGCCGGGAATAGCGGAAGGGCGCGATGACCGAGATCTCGGCGATGCGCGTGGCGATGACCATGGTGATGTATCCCAAAAGGCCAAAGCATAGCGTCGCGGCCATCAGCGCCCCCTGCCCTGCTGTCGGCGCAACGGCCTGCTGCCCGCCGATCAGCAGCAGCACGAGCCCCGCAATGCCCATCGACCCAAAGGCGCCTGCAGACAGCAGGCCCGACCCCACTTCGGGCGGCAGGCGGCGGGTCACCAGGTCGCGGACGGCCAGGGTGATGACCGCGATGATTGCCAGGACGGAACTGAACTCGAAGGCCGCAGTGCCGGGCTTCACGATCAGCAGCACGCCCGCAAAGCCCACCGCGATGGACAGCCAGCGGCGCCAGCCGACCTGTTCGCCCAGAAACAGCGCGGCCCCAAGCGTCATCAGCAGAGGCTGCGCCTGCAGGATGGCCGAGGCGATGGACAGATCGCCGGTCGCAAGTGCAGTGACAAAGGTGATGGCGCAGATGCCCTCGCACAGGTTGCGCAGCATGACCGGGGGACGCAGCAGGTTCCGCAGCCGCAGTTCCTCGGGGCCAATGGCGATCCAGAGGGCAAAGACGACCATCCCGGCAAAGCCGATCACGGCCAGCAACTGCCCGGTGGGAATGGTTCCCGACAGCCCCTTCAGCAGCGCGTCTTCGCAGGCAAAGGCGGCCATGGCCAGGACCATCAGCAGGGCCGCGCGCAGGTTATGCATCGCCAGCCTCCAGCCGGGCGATCAGGGCGGGCAGATCGGCGATGCTGTCCAGCCGATGCAAGCGGGGGTGATCTGGCGCGTCCGCCTGTTCAATGGCCCAGGTTAGTGCGTGCGGGATGAAGACGCCGTGGCCGCCCAAGGTCACGACCGGCAGCACGTCGCTTTTCATCGAATTGCCGGCCATCAGGAAGTCCAGCGCCGCGACATCCGCGCGAAACAGCACGCGGGCATAGGATTCGGGTGTCTTGTCGGCCAGGATCTCCACCGTTTCGAACCGCTCGGCCAGTCCCGAGGCGGCGATCTTGCGTTCCTGGTCGATCAGGTCGCCCTTGGTGATCAGGATCAGCCGCCGCCCTTCCAGGGCATCCAGCATCTGCGGCACGCCGGGCAGCAGGTCGACCGGATGGGCCAGCATTTCGGCCCCCAGGTCCAGGATGCGGCCAATGGCGCGGCCGTCGATGCGCCCGTCGGTCAGTTCGATGGCCGTCTGGACCATCGACAGCATGAAGCCCTTGATGCCGAAGCCATAGCGGGCAAGGTTCGCGCGCTCCACGTCCAGCAACCGGCTGGCGATGTCGGCGCCGTCGGCATATTCGCCCAGCAGGGCCACGAATTCGCCCTCGGTCACGCGGAAGAATGTCTCGTTCTCCCACAGGGTATCGTCGGCATCCAGTCCGATGGCCTTTATCATCGCATCCCCCGCCTTGCCCTTGGCGCCATGCAGGATCATGCTGGCAACAGCTTGTCAAACCCATAGGACTGCCATGACCTTCACCGTTCCCGACATGACCTGTGGCCATTGCAAGGCCGCCGTCGAGGCCGCCATTGCCGAGGCAGGCGGCCGCGCCACCGTCGATCTGGCGCAAAAGACCGTCGCCGTCGAAGGTCTGGATGACGCCCGCGCGGCCGAGGCGATTCGCGGCGCCGGCTACGAGGTTGCCGAAGCAAGGCCTTGAAGCGGCGCATGAACCCTGCGGCACACCGCCTGATTGAGCGGGCGGGCCGTTGCTGATACCATCACTGCCGGACGGGCATCGCAGACCGGGACAACCGGCCCCCGCCAGACCCATGAGAAACCACGAGGAGACAGTTTCATGTTCAACCGCATGATCATTGCGGCCGCAGCCATCATGCTGACCGCGCCCCTGGCCGTTGCCGGTCCCATTGACAGCGCCTGCGTCCGGTCCGACCGCGCCCGCGGCAACGCGCCCTTGTGCGGCTGCATCCAGCAGGTCGCTAACCAGACCCTGTCGCGGTCCGATCAGCGCCGCGCCGCGTCGTTCTTCCGCGACCCGCACGAGGCGCAAGAAGTTCGGATGTCCAAAAGCAACGCCGACAACGCCTTCTGGGCGCGCTACAAGCGGTTCGCTTCCCAAGCCGAGGCTTACTGCCGGTAAGCCCTTGCGCATCACCGTCCTGACCGGCGCGGGCATTTCCGCCGAAAGCGGCCTTGCGACATTCCGCGCCGTCAACGGTCTGTGGGAAAACCACCGGATCGAGGATGTGGCGACGCCCGAGGGATTCGCCAGGGATCCGGCGCTTGTCCACCGCTTCTACAACATGCGCCGCGCGGAGGCTGCTGGCGCACAACCCAATGCAGCGCATCTGGCCTTGGCCGACCTGGCCCGGCGCCACGACCTGACCCTCGTCACGCAGAATGTTGACGACCTGCATGAACGCGCAGGCAGCCCGGATGTGATCCATATGCACGGAGCGCTGACCGGCGCCTTGTGCGCCGCCTGCGGGCATCGCTGGCCCGCGCCGACAGTCATGGCGCCCCAGGATCCCTGCCCCGCCTGCGCCCGTCCCGCGACCCGCCCCGACATCGTCTGGTTCGGGGAAATGCCCTATCACATGGAACGGATATGGGACGCGCTTGAAGGCGCCGACCTGTTTGCGGCCATCGGCACGTCGGGCAATGTCTATCCGGCTGCGGGCTTTGCCCAACACGCCCGGCGACGTGGGGCGGATTGCGTGGAACTGAACCTGGAGGCCGGCGTGAACGCCCGCGATTTCCATCGCCGCATCATCGGCCCCGCCAGCCGCATCGTGCCCGACTGGGTCGCCTCGCTGGGCTGATTGCGCTTGCCTGCCCCTCCCTGTCTGGGCTATGGCACCCCTGCCTCGGTTCCGGGCTTGTGCCCGGTTAAAAGGGAACGCGGTGAGATTCCGCGACTGCCCCCGCAACTGTCAGCGGAGAGCCGGGCCGGACAACGCCACTGTTCCCGCATGCGGGAATGGGAAGGCCCGGCCAAGCGATGACCCGCAAGTCAGGAGACCTGCCGAACGCGATCACCCTGACGGCGCGCGAGGGGCGCGCCGGAAACGGAAACTTCCGTCGTGGTGGTGTCGCTGTCCGGGGGTGCATTCCCATCGGATGAACCGCATCGCGTCCGGGCCATGGGTGCCCGGGTTCCTGGAAGGACGTCATTCGTGACCCCAAGACCGCTATTTTTCACCCTGACCGCCGCCTTGGCGCTGACAACCGCCCTGCCCGCTGCGGCCCAGGACGCCGCCCGGGACGCGTTTGTCCTGGACGACATCACCCTGACCGCTAACCGCGAGCCGACCGAGCTGAGCCGGTCGGGAAGTTCGGTATCCGTGCTGACCGGCGAGGATCTGCAAGGACGTGCAGGACAGCCGCTGGCGCGCAGCCTGACTAAGCTGCCGGGCGTGACGCTGCGGCAGTCCGGGCCTCAGGGGGGGACTGGTTTTCTGGAAGTCCGCGGCGCCCCAGCTCGCTATGTGCCTGTGGTCATCGATGGCATTGAGGTTTCCGATTCGACTGCTCCGACCCCTTCCTACAATATTGGCGGTCAGATCACGGCAGGCATCGGCCGTGTCGAACTGCTGCGCGGCGCGCAATCCGCGCTTTACGGTTCGCGCGCCATCGCAGGCATCCTGACTCTTGAATCCCTGCGCCCCACTGAGAATGGACTGCACCACCATTTCGGAATAGAAGCCGGCAGCTACAATACTCTGACAACGAGCTATGGCGCGACTCTGCGCCGGGACGACACCGACCTGGCCTTCCAGCTCAGCCATGTCCGTACCGACGGCTTTTCCGCACTGGACGAGAATGACGGCAACTTCGAGGAAGACGGATACGAGGCGACGCGCCTGTCCTTCTACAGCGCGCATCGGCTGGAAAACGGCGTCACCATTGGCTTCAACGGCTTCTGGGAAGACAGCACCGCCGATATCGACTATTCCAGCGATGCGACTGGTACGCCGGGTGACGACTATTCGGAAAACGAATCCTATGGCCTGCGCGGCTTTGCCCAATTCAGCACCGGAACGGTGGATCATGACATCGCCCTGACCCGCTATCGCATAAGCCGCGATAGCTATTACAACGGAATTCCAACGCGCTATACCGGCGCCCGGACCAAGCTGTCCTGGCAAGGCGCGACCGATCTGGCCCCCGGTGTCCGCGCGGTCTTTGGCGCCGATACCGAGAAGGAAGAAGCCGAGGGCAACGGCGACGCGCGTCTTACCGGCGCTTTCGTGGAAACGACGGCTACTTTGGGTGACCGGATAGACATCACCACGTCGCTGCGCCGCGACGACCACTCCCGCTTTGGCGGCTTCACTTCGGGTCGCGTGGCGGCGGTCTATCGCACGGATGGCGACCTGCTGTTCCGCGCGGCGCTGGGCAACGGCTTCCGCGCGCCATCGCTATATCAACTGTTTGACCCGTTTTATGGCACCGCAACCTTAAAGCCCGAAGAAAGCCGCACCTACGAACTAGGCATTGAAAAGCACTGGGGCGACAGTCACCTGCGCGCGACCGCCTTTTGGCTTAAAGTGGACAATCTGATCGGTTTCGATAACAACGACACGCCCTTGGATTATAACGACGACTTCTATAATCAGGTGGACGGCTTCGCCCGCCGCCGAGGGATCGAGATCGACGGACGCTATGCCTTTGGCGCGGGCCATGCGCTGACGGCCAGCTATACCTTCATTGACAACCAGACCGACGCGCCGGACTGGGCCCGCGTGCCGGAACGCGTCCTGAACCTCGGGGCCGAAACCACCTTCCCCACCGGCACCACGGCGGGCATCGACCTGCAGCACGTGGCGGGCCGGGCGGATGGCATGGACGATTTCACCACCGTCGATCTGCTGGTCAGCCATCCGGTGCGCGACAACGCGACCGCCTATCTGCGACTGGAAAATGCCCTGGACGAGGATTACCAGTGGGTCGACGGCTATGGCACTTCGGGCCGGGCGATCTATGCGGGGCTGCGTGCGTCGTTCTAGGACCATCCTGGCGGCGGCGGTCCTGATCGCCGCCGCCCTGCCCGCGCAGGCGGAACCACAGCGCGTGGTGTCGATGAACCTGTGCAGCGACCAGTTGGCGATGATGCTGGCGGCGCCGGGGCAGTTGATCTCGGTCAGCAGCCTGGCGCAGGATCCCCGCCTGTCGCCCCTGGCCCAAGAAGCCGCGGCGTATCGTCCGAACAGCGGCCGCGCCGAGGAGATCTATCTGATGCGCCCCGATCTGGTGATCGCAGGCACCTATACCCCGCCTGCAACCGTGGCGATGCTGCGCCGTCTGGGCATCCGCGTCGAAACCCCGCCCCCATCCGAGGATTTCGATGCCATCCGCGCCGACATCATTCGCATGGGCGACTGGCTGGGCCGCCGGGACGCCGCGCGCGACCTGCTGGCGCGCTTTGACGCGGACTTGGCTGCCGCGCGCAGTCCCCGAGGCCAAGGCCGCGCGGCGCTGTATTACGCCAACGGCTTCACCTCGGGGTCGGAAACGCTGGCCGGAGCGATCCTGGACGCGGCCGGTCTTGGCAACGTCGCCACCGACTATGGTATCGCCGCAACGACGCCCCTCCCCCTGGAACTGCTGGTCATGGCCCGCCCGGACCGGCTGATCACCGGAGCCAAATGGCCCGGCCAGTCCCGGGGCGAGGCGATCCTCGACCACCCCGCCCTTGCCGCCGCCTCACCCGCCCGGGCGCAGGTCACGGACCTGCACTGGACCTGCGGCACGCCCTTTGTCACCCGCGCCATCCGATCCCTGCGATGAAGGCGCTGCTTCCGGTTTTGGCGGCGCTTGTGTGCGCCTTGTTCCTGGCGTCCCTGCTGACCGGTCCGGCGGGGCTGCCCATGCTGGATTCGTTGCGCGGCCTCGCTTTGGGCGGGGACGGCCCGATCCCCATCGTGATGCGCGAAATCCGCCTGCCCCGCGCGATCCTGGGGGCGGCCGTCGGCGCGGGCTTGGGACTGAGCGGCGCGGCCTTGCAGGGATACCTGCGCAATCCCCTGGCCGAACCGGGGCTGATCGGCATATCCGGCATGGCGGCGCTTGGCGCGGTGCTGTCGATCCAGACCGGGCTGTCGCTGCTGGCGGTTCTGGCCCTGCCGCTGGCGGCCTTTGCAGGCGCGGCGGTCGGCGTGGCGATGCTGATGGCCCTGGCCGGACCGCGCGGCGGGTCGGTTACGCTGATCCTCGCAGGCGTGGCGATTTCTGCCCTCGCAGGCGCGGGAACGGCCCTGGTGCTGAACCTGTCGCCCAATCCTTATGCCGCGAGTGAGATCGTCTTCTGGCTGATGGGGTCGCTGGCCGACCGGTCCATGCTGCATCTTTGGCTGGCCCTGCCGCCCATGGCGCTTGGCGCCGCTGTGATCCTGTCCACCCGGCGCGCCCTGGATGCCCTGACCCTGGGCGAGGCTGCGGCCCAGGCGCTTGGCATGGCCGGGCCTGCTCTGCGCTGGCGGTTGGTCGCGGGCACGGCGCTGATCGTCGGCCCTGCCACCGCCGTGGCCGGGGCCATCGGCTTCGTGGGACTGGTGGTGCCGCATATTCTGCGGCCTTTCGTGGGCGCGCGGCCATCGGCGCTGCTGCCTGCCTCGGCGCTTGGCGGGGCGGCGCTGCTGCTGGCCTCTGACATTGCGGTACGGCTGGTCGTGCCCGACCGCGACTTGAAGCTGGGCGTGCTGACCGCCATCGTGGGCGCACCGCTGTTCTTGCACCTGATCTGGAAAACCCGCAGCGGGGGACGCGTCTGATGGTTCTGACGCTGACCGGCCTGTCCGTCACCCGCCGCCGCCGACCGGTGTTGCACGGGGTCCGCCTGTCCCTCGGACCCGGCGAATTCGTGGGCCTGATCGGCCCGAACGGCGCGGGAAAATCGTCCCTGATGGAGGCCGCGCTTGGCCTGATCCCCTTTACCGGCACGTCCAGCCTTGCCGCGATGCCCGCCGACCGGCGTGCCCGCCACGCCGCCTATCTGCCGCAAGCGCGCGAAATCGCCTGGCCCGTCAGTGTCGAGGATCTGGTGGCCCTTGGCCGCATCCCCTGGCCCGGGGGCGGACGCAGCGGCATGGACCGCATCGCCACCGACGCGGCCATAGACCGCATGGGGCTGGAGGCGTTCCGCAAGCGCACCGCCCTGCGCCTGTCGGGGGGTGAACAGAACCGTGCCCTGATCGCCCGGGCGCTGGCGCAGGACACGCCCCTGCTGATCGCGGACGAACCCATCGCGGGCCTGGATCCGGCGCAGCAACTGGCCTGCCTGCGCCTGTTCCGGGATCTGGCGGCCGAGGGGCGGACGGTCCTTGCCTCGATCCACGACCTGGGGCTGGCGGCACGGTTCTGTACGCGGCTGGTCTTGCTGTCGAACGGGCGCGTGCTGGCCGATGGTCCTGCCGACAGAATCCTGCACGACGACCTGCTGCGCCGCGCCTTTGGCATCACCGTGCGGCGGGTCGATACACCGGACGGTCCGGCGATCCTGCCGGTTTAGCCGATCGCCGCCAGAACCTCGTCGGTCAGCGCAGCGATCTCGTCCCGGGCCGGTCCGCTGCGGGCGCGTTCCAGGGCGCCGACGCCCTGGCCCAGGGTTTCCGCGTAAAGCACGCGGTTCGACACCTGCGTTTGCGCCACATCGGCCCCCAGGGCAGCGGCCTTGAGCGAAACCTCGGCCGACAGCCGGGTGTTCGGGCGCACGCGGTTCATCACCACCAGCACCGGCGCCTTTTCCCGACGCGCCAGATCCAGAACGCCTTCGGTCGCCCACAGATCCACATGGCTGGTCGCCACCGGCACCAGCACCAGATCGGCCACCCGCAGTGCCGGACGCAGGTCGCTGTCGATCTTGGGCGGCGTGTCGATGATGACGAAATCGAACCGCTTCTTCAGCTTTTCGGATTCGTAACTGGCACCCCAGGCAGAGGATGTGGAAAAATCCATGGCCTCGTCCTCGCCCTGGGCCTGCATCCGTTCGATGAACCAGCGGCCCAGGCTGCCTTGCGGATCGGTGTCGATCAACGCAACGGAATGGCCCCTTTCAAGCAGGCTGACGGCCAGGTTGACGGCCAGCGTCGTCTTGCCCGACCCGCCCTTTTGCTGGGCGACCGTGATGATCCTGCCTGCCATCGTCCCTCCTGCCGGTTGACGCATGGGCACGGTAGCGGGCAGGCCGCGCGATTGCACGGTCTATTTCGCGGTTGCAGCATCGTTGTTAAAGACGGCCTGCACCTCGTACATCACCGGCTCGAAGCTTTTGCACATGCTGTTGATGTCGCGGTTCCGCCGCCGCATTTCCTCGTGGCGCAGCATGGCCTGGTAATCCTTGCGGTCGCGCCACTGGGAATAGGTGGCGATCCGGGTCTGCGCGTCGTTCAGGTGAATCGCGCCCGACACGAAGCCCGGCTGGCGGCGGATCACCTGGTCCCAGGCATCGGTCAGCAGATCCAGCACGTCATGGGCGCTGCCAGGCGTCACCTCGAAGGTGGTGATGACGGTCTGGCCGTCGAAATCGCGGCGGATGTCGGGCATGGCTGGCGTCTCCTTTGCTTGCCGGGGCCAGCCTAATGCCGAATCGCGGCAGAGGCCAAGCGCAGCCATTGCCGCCCGCGCCGGGATGTGCATGGTCGGGGCACGATCCAAGGAGAAGCGGATGATTCCGGTATTCGACGGCCATAACGATTTCCTGCAACGCGTCGTGGCGGGCGGCACTGACATCTGGCTGAAAGGCGACGGCACCGGCCATCTGGACCTGCCGCGCGCCCGGGCTGGCGGCCTGGTGGGCGGCTTCTTCGCGATCTGGATCCCTGCGCCCCAGGGACCAAACGATGCCGCCGCCGCGGCATTGATGGAAAACCCGCCCTTTGCCATGCCCCTGCCGGATGAAATTCCCTTTGCCCAGGCCCTGCCCCATGCCTTCGCCCAGGCCACGGCGCTCAAGGCGCTTGAGCGGACGGGAACGCTGGACATCGTGACCTCGGCCAGCGGCCTGCGCCGGGCTGTCGCCGCAGGCCGCATTGCCGCGATCATGCATATGGAGGGGGCCGAGGCGATCCCCGACATGGACGCCCTGCACCTGTGGCACGCAGCGGGGCTGCGGTCGCTGGGGCCGGTCTGGTCGCGCCCCACCGCCTATGGCCATGGCGTGCCCTTTGCCTTTCCGTCCTTGCCCGATACCGGGAACGGGCTGACTGGTTCGGGCCGGGCCTTGGTCCGCGAATGCAACAGCCTGCGGATCATGCTGGATGTGTCGCATCTGAACGAAGCCGGGTTCAACGACGTGGCCTCCCTGTCGGATGCGCCCCTGGTCGCCAGCCACAGTTGTGTCCACGCCATCAGCGAAAGCAGCCGGAACCTGACCGACCGGCAGTTGCGCACCATTGCCGACAGCCAGGGCCTTGTGGGCCTGAACTTCGCCTCCAGCTTTCTGCGCGCCGATGGCCGCCGCCTGCCGCTGGAAGGCTTTGACACCATGCTGCGGCATCTGGATCACCTGCTGGATATCCTGGGAGAGGATGGCGTGGCGCTCGGGTCCGATTTCGACGGCGCCCTGATGCCGCGCGATCTGCCCGATGCCGCCGCCCTTCCCGCACTGATCGGCGCGATGGAGGCGCATGGCTACGGCAGCACCCTGATCCGCAAGATCGCCAGCGAAAACTGGATCGGCGTGCTGAAACGCACCTGGGGGGAATGATCCCCGTTCATCTTGGTCCAAATATCCCACAGGGGGCCTGGGGGACGTGAAGTCCCCCAGCATTCGCGCGACGCTATTCGGTCACAGTCACAGGCGCGTCGGGGGCGGGTGCCGCCTGCGCGACCGACACGATCTGCGCCAGTTCGGGATCGGCGTTCAGATCGGCCAGGGCAAAGCTGCCGGTCACGTCATCCGGGGATAGCTTGATATTCTTGACGACCTGAGGACCGGGGGCGGCAGGGCCATAAGTCTGGCCGTTCACGGCGAAATAGACTGCGCCTGAATTGCCCGTGCGCAGCAGCGGCGGTTCCTCCAGCGCCGGCAGGGTAAAGCGCTCCCCGGCGTCCATGATCTTTTCCAGAAGAACCGTTCCGTCGGCCGATGTCACGCGCACCCAGGCAGGCCGGGCGGCCAGCAGTTCCAAGGCGGGCGCGTCCGGCGCCACGGTGATCGCGGCCGCGGCCTGTTCCGGGAGGGGGGGTCCGAATTCGGCAGCCCCCGCCTCGGCCAATGCGCGCTGAATGGCGGTTCCAGCATCGGGGGGGCCCTGGTCCGCGGCCATGTCCTGGGCTGCGGGCACCTGCGTCAGGCCGGGGTCGATGGCGGCAATCGGACCATCGCGCGCGGTCAAGACCGGCGCTTCCAGAATCTGCGGGCGATACAGCCTGTCCAACCCCTCGGGTTGAGGCAGGGCCTGAGCCAGATCGGTGGTGTCGGACAGATCCAGGGCCGGTTCGGCCATGCCCGTCCCCTCGACCGGATCCAGGGCGGTGACGACGCCAGGCGCGTTTTCGCCCGGGGCCAGGGTGACACGCTGAACCTCTTGCAACAGGGACCAGCCGCCATAGCCCAAGCCGCAGACCAGGGCGATCAGCACCAGGACGGCGCCGATGGCACGGGGTTCGATGTCGGACCAGAAGCTTTCCTGCTGCGGAATGAACAGCGCCTTGGGATTGGCCAGGGCCTCGACGGGGTCGGACGGCTTGCGCGCAGGTTTTGGCCCGGCGGCGGTGGGCGCCATGCCATGCGTGGGCTGGAAACCGGATTCCAGGCAGAACCGGCGAAAGGTCCAGTCAGGGTCCATGTTCAGATAGCGCGCATAGGACCGGACATAGCCCGCCACGAAGCTGGGCGTGTCGAATGCGGTGATGTCGCAATTCTCAATCGCGGCAACATAGGATGCACGGATGCGCAATTCACGCTGCACGTCCAGCAGGGACTTGCCCAGGGTCGCCCGTTCGCCCCGCAGGATATCGCCAAGGCGCGTGTCGTCGTCGAGGAAATGGCCCACTTCCCCCACCTGCACATTCTCCTCTGCCGGGTAATCAGCCCGCAGCCTGCTCATGTCTTGCCTGCCTCATCGCCCGATGCCGGTAACGTCCGAATCAGACGTTACCTTTTGTTCTTTAACGCGAGCTTATCACGCAGGCGAGAGCAGTTCACCCGCCGAATGAATCAGGCGCTCATTTCCTGGCGGTTGAGTGCGCAATGTGACCACAACTTATCCATGGCCTTGACCAGATGGTCGATCTGGCGGGGCGCATGGACCGGCGACGGGGTAAAGCGCAACCGTTCCGTGCCGCGCGGAACGGTCGGGAAGTTGATCGGCTGGACATAGATGCCATAGTCGCGCAGCAGCATGTCCGACAGCATCTTGCAGTGGACCGGATGGCCGACATGGACCGGCACGATATGGCTGCCATGGTCGATGATGGGCATCCCCAGCGATTTCAGCCGCATCTTCAGGATCCGGGCGTGCAATTGCTGCGCATCGCGCAGATGCTGGCCTTCCGGGCCCTTCAGCAGTGCGATCGAGGCCGCGGCCCCCGCAGCCACCGCCGGCGGCAGCGAGGTGGTGAAGATGAAGCCCGGCGCATAGGACCGGATCGCGTCCATCATCTTGGCTGTGCCCGCGATATAGCCGCCGAAGACGCCAAAGGCCTTGCCCAGCGTGCCGTTGAAGATTGTGATGCGGTCCATCAGCCCGTCGCGCTCGGCCACGCCGGCGCCGCGCGGGCCATACATGCCCACCGCATGGACCTCGTCCAGATAGGTCAGGGCGTTGAACTCGTCCGCGAGATCGCAGATCGCCTTGATTGGGCCGAAGTCACCGTCCATCGAATAGATCGATTCAAAGGCGATCAGCTTGGGCGCCGTAGGATCGTCGGCGGCCAGAAGCTGGCGCAGATGGGCCACATCATTGTGCCGGAAGATCCGCTTGGCGCCGTCAAACCGCTTGATCCCCTCGATCATCGACGCGTGGTTCAACTCGTCAGAATAGATGATCAGGCCGGGGAACAGCTTGCGCAGGGTGGACAGGGTGGCGTCATTGGCGATGTAGGCGCTGGAAAAGACAAGCGCGACTTCCTTGCCATGCAGGTCGGCCAGCTCTGCCTCCAGGCGCTTGTGATAGATGGTGGTCCCGGAAATGTTGCGCGTGCCGCCGGATCCTGCGCCAACGGCATCCAGGGCCTCGTGCATCGCCTCCAGCACCGCCGGATGCTGGCCCATGCCCAAGTAATCGTTGCCGCACCAGACGGTGATGTCCTGCTTTTCCCCATCGGGGCGCGTCCACACGGCTTGGGGAAACTGGCCCTTCGTCCGCTCGATGTCGATGAAGGTGCGATAGCGGCCTTCCTCGTGCAGCCGACCGATAGCCTGGTCCAAGGCGGCATCGTAATTCATTGCGGGCGTTCCCTTGCATAGCTGGCTGGGGCAATCATTGTCAGATCGCGCGCGGTGTGACGTTGATATATGTCAAAGGGCGCGAATGACAGGTTAAAATTGTCGCAGGTCGACCAAAAGACCATCTGGAATGCTTATAAAACGACTCGGAAAACAGGGGACAGGATGTCACAGGATACCACATTGGACGCCGTTCTGCATAGGCTGGACCAGGGGCTTGATGCCGCCGTCGACCGGCTGGCAGCCTTTCTGAGCATCCCCTCGATCTCGACCGATCCGGCCCATGCAGGGGATGTGCGCAGGGCGGCAGAATGGCTGCGTGACGAACTGGCGGGGATCGGCTTTCAGGCATCGGTCCGCGACACGGCCGGGCATCCCATGGTGGTCGCCCGGTCGCAACCCGGCGGGGCGCGGCCCCTGCTGTTCTATGGCCATTACGACGTGCAGCCGGTCGATCCGCTGTCGCTGTGGGACCGCCCGCCGTTCGACCCGCAGATCGAGGATACGCCGGACGGCAAGGTGATCCGGGCGCGCGGGGCATCCGACGACAAGGGCCAGCTGATGACCTTTGTCGAGGCGTTCCGGGCCTGGCGCGAGGTCCATGGCGCCCTGCCTTCCGACCTCGTCCTGCTGTTCGAGGGCGAGGAGGAATCCGGCTCGCCTTCCCTGCGGCCCTTCCTGCGCGACAATGCCGATGAATTGCGCGCATCGCTCGCGATGATCTGCGACACCGAACTGTTCGGCGGGACGCGCCCTGCCATTGTTACGCAACTGCGCGGCCTGGTGGGCGAGGAAGTCATCATCCGTGCCGCGGATCGCGACCTGCATTCCGGCCTGTTCGGCGGACTGGCGGCCAATCCGATCATGGTCCTGACGCAGGCGCTTGCGGCGCTGAAGGATGCCGATGGCCGTGTCACCCTGCCCGGCTTCTACGACGGGGTCGAAGACCTTTCGGATGACTTGCGCCGCGACTGGGAATCGTTGGGTTTCGACGCAGGCGCCATGCTGGGCCGGGTGGGCCTGTCCCATCCCGTCGGCGAACAGGGCCGGATGCCGGTGGAAATGGCCTGGAACCGTCCCACCGCGGAAATCAACGGCATCACCGGCGGCTATACCGGCGACGGCTTCAAGACCGTGCTTCCGGCCCAGGCGCGCGCCAAGGTCAGCTTTCGCCTGACCGGGCAGCAGGATCCGGCAAAGGTGCGCGCGGCCTTTCGCGACCATGTGCAGGGCTTCCTACCGCCCGATTGCAGCGTGGAGTTC
Organism: Paracoccus everestensis; assembly: GCF_021491915.1. NCBI lineage: Bacteria > Pseudomonadati > Pseudomonadota > Alphaproteobacteria > Rhodobacterales > Paracoccaceae > Paracoccus > Paracoccus everestensis. Next base: position 2,382,073 of record NZ_CP090836.1, read on the forward strand.
CACGAACACGGCGCCAGCCCGGCTTCCGTCATGGATACTTCGGACCCCGCCTTCGCTGCGGCACGGCAAGCCCTGGGCGAGGAATGGAGTCAGGACGCGGCCTTTATCGGCAGCGGCGGGTCGATCCCGATCGCGGGGGATTTCAAGACGATCCTGGGCATGGATTCGATGCTGATCGGATTTGCCTGCGACGACGACCGCATCCATTCCCCGAACGAGAAATACGACATCCGCAGCTTTGCCAAGGGCGCGCGATCCTGGGCGCGCATCATTGCCGCGTTGCGATAAGCGAAAAGGCAGGACACGGATCCCGCCTTCTTCTTCATCCAAATATCCTGGGGTGAGGTCCGAAGGACCGAGGGGCAAAGCCCCTTAGGCCTTTGGTTGGCAATAGCTTTGGCTGCTGGTCCAGGCCGCGATATCCGCGCGCTTGGTGGCGTTGCGCAAGGGCGCCCAGTCCCGCGCGATGCCGCGCCAGCCGCTGCCGTCATGGGCAACGGCATTGTCCCGCGCCACCTGCCGCGACATGATCTTGACCGCGCAGGACATATTGTCGCCGCCGTTCTTGATGTTGCCGTTGCAATCGTAATTCCGCCAGGTCGCCGGCGCGATCTGCATCAGGCCCAGCCACTTGCCACCGCCGCCGCTGGCCTGCGGATTATAGGTGCTTTCATGCTTGGCCACTGCCGACAGCAGCCCGGCCCAAAAGGCCTTGCGCCCTGTGGTGTTCAGTTCGGCGTAATTGGGGCAGAAGGCGTCGATATCGCCCGGAACGCGCGACAGGATCGTGACCCCTTCCCGATCCAGCGCCGACAGCGTTGCCTGTGTCCATTGGTCCGATCCGGCTGCCTGACCCCAACGCATCGGCGGCTTGCTGGCCAGCTGCATCTGCTGCGCCTCGGCTGCGGCCTTGCTTTCGGATTGCGGGGACAGGGTTGACTGGCACGCGGCCAGAAACGCCAGGGCGGCAAGGGGCACAAGCGCAGCGCGCATCAGATCCTCGTGGGATTGTTTCGTCGCCTATCCCCATAGTCCGACTGGGAAATTCTGCAAGAATGCAGCAAAATCATAGGCGGCATCACGCCAAAGGGCGGAATCCCCATGGTCGGAATTCCGCCGACAAGGCCAATTCATGCCCCGGCATTAACGATTCAAAGCCGCTTTTCTGTCAGCCTGGCGATTCGCCTGCCTCGGATGGGCGAACGATTTGCCCCCGCCGCCCCCGTGACATCACCCGCGCACTGACCTAAAAGACCCGCACCACCGAAAACCCGTCCGCCTATCCGAGGTTCCCGATGCTTGACCATCTTTCCTTCACCGCGCCCCGACCCAAGACCATCGCGGGGGCAAGGGGCGACTGGGAACTGGTCATCGGGCTGGAGGTCCACGCCCAGGTCGCGTCCAGGGCCAAGCTGTTTTCCGGCGCCTCGACGGCCTTCGGGTCCGAACCCAACAGCAACGTGGCTTTCGTCGATGCGGCCATGCCCGGGATGCTGCCGGTCATCAACGAATTCTGCGTGGCCCAGGCGGTGCGCACCGGGCTGGGGCTGAAGGCCGCGATCAACCTGCGCAGCGCCTTCGACCGCAAGAACTATTTCTATCCCGACCTGCCCCAAGGCTATCAGATCAGCCAGCTTTACCACCCCATCGTGGGCGAGGGAGAGGTGATCGTGGACATGGGACCGGGCGTCGCCCGCCGCGTGCGCATCGAACGCATCCACCTGGAACAGGACGCGGGCAAGTCGATCCACGACATGGACCCCACCATGTCCTTCGTGGACCTGAACCGCACGGGCGTGGCCCTGATGGAAATCGTGTCGCGTCCCGACATTCGTGGGCCTGAGGAAGCGGCGGCCTATGTCGCCAAGCTGCGCCAGATCATGCGCTATCTGGGCACCTGCGACGGCAATATGCAGAACGGCAACCTGCGCGCCGACGTGAACGTGTCGGTCTGCCCCCCCGGCGCCTATGAGCGTTACCAGGAAACCCAGGATTTCAGCCACCTGGGCACGCGCTGCGAGATCAAGAACATGAACTCGCTGCGCTTCATCCAAGCCGCCATCGAATACGAGGCCCGCCGCCAGATCGCCATCATCGAGGACGGCGGCACGGTCGTGCAGGAAACCCGCCTTTATGACCCCGACAAGGGCGAAACCCGGTCAATGCGGTCCAAGGAGGAAGCGCATGACTATCGCTATTTCCCCGACCCCGACCTGCTGCCCCTGGAAATCGAGCAGGCCTGGGTGGACAGTATCGCAGGCGCGATGCCGGAACTGCCGGATGAAAAGAAGGCCCGCTTCGTCCGCGACATGGGCCTGTCGGAATACGACGCGGGCGTTCTGACGGCCGAGGTCGAGAATGCCGATTACTTCGAGGCCGTGGCCCAGGGCCGCGACGGCAAGCAAGCCGCGAACTGGGTCATCAACGAATTGTTCGGCCGCCTGAACAAGGAAGGGCTGACGGTCGAAACCTCGCCCGTCACGGCCGACCAGCTGGGCGGCGTGATCGATCTGATCGCCAAGGGCGACATTTCGGGCAAGATCGCCAAGGACCTGTTCGAGATCCTGTGGTCCGAAGGCGGCGACCCGGCCCAGATCGTTGAATCGCGCGGGATGCGCCAGGTGACCGACCTGGGCGCCATCGAAAAAGCCGTGGACGACATCATCGCGGCCAACCCCGCCCAGGTCGAAAAGGCCCGCGCCAATCCCAAGCTTGCCGGCTGGTTCGTGGGCCAGGTGCTCAAGGCCACCGGCGGCAAGGCCAACCCCGCCGCCGTGAACGACCTTGTCGCCCGCAAACTGGGAATGTGACGGCCCATCCGTCGCCTGCATCAAAGGAACAGCGCCTTGAGCCATTTCGAATACCGCGTCATTCCCGCCCCCTCGCGTGGTGAAAAGGCCAAGGACGCGAAAACGCCCACGGACCGTTATTCGGTCGCTCTGACGGCTGAACTGAACCGGATGGCGCAGGACGGCTGGGAATATGTCCGTGCGGACGTGCTGCCGTCCGAGGAACGCAGCGGGCTGACCGGGCGCAGCACAGTGTATCACAACCTGTTGGTCTTCCGCCGCAATGCACCGGCCCCTGCGGCAGCGGCGCTGCCTGTCCGGCAGCCGCAGCCGGAATATGCCGCCGCCGCCTCTCCGGTGCGTGCGCCGGAACCCGTGCCGGTCCTGCCGCAAGCCGCAGCCCCGCAGCCCAGCGATCACTCCGCCGGCACCGGGGCTGGTCCTGAATCGGCCGAGGCGACGCCCCCTGCCCCGCGCCACGCGCCGTCGCAGGCCTGAGGGGTCAGGCGGCGCGGGACTGCAGGTGCGGCAGAAAAGGCTGAACCGTCACGCTGTCCCCGTCAAAGATGCAGAAACTGCCCGGCGGCACCTCGGTCCAGTCGTTCTCGTCCGTTTCCAGCGGCTCGGACACCACCGCGCGTCCGTTGCGGATCCGGGACCAGCGGTGGAACAGGCTGGGCGCGTGGTCGTCGCTGGCATGGCGGATCGCATAAAGCCGCTGGCCATCGGAAAAGGCGCAGGCCGCCCGCACGAAGGGGGCCCTGCCGCGCCGCATCGACAGATCGGTCAGCCGGGCCACCGCGCGTTCCATGGCACCCTTGGGATCACTGTCCAGCCCCTCGCCCAAGGCGATCAGGAACAGCGCCTCGCTGTCGGTGGCGCCCTTGCGATGGGGATAAAGATCGTCGGGGATCATCACGTCGGCATCGCGGCGGAACGCGTCATAGCCGCCAAATTGCCCGTTATGCATGAAGGACCAGCGGCCCGACACAAAAGGATGGCAGTTGTTGCGGCTGGTCGCCGTTCCGGTCGAGGCGCGGACATGGGCCATGAACAGCCCCGACCGGACCTGCGCCACCAGACTGTGCAGGTTCGGATCCGACCAGGCGGGCATCACGTCGCGGTAAAGCCCCGGCTCGGGCCGTTCGCCATACCAGGCCAGTCCGAAACCATCCGCATTGACCGGCGTCAGGCAGCGGCGCGCGCCCTGGCTTTGCCGGATCAGCGAATGATCCGGCAGGCTGACGATGTCTTCAAGAAAGATCGGTTGGCCCACATAGGCGGCCCAACGGCACATATCCTGTCCCTTCGTGTCTTGTTTCCGTCATGGATAGCACGAAAGGATGAAGAAAATAGCCTATTTCGCGGGCGGCGGCGTTTCCTCGACGATCACAAGGTCGCGTTCGGACGCGCCTTTGGCATGGGCCAGCGCCGCCTGGTATTCGCTGCTGTTATAGCAGGCAACGGCATCGTCAAAGCTGGGAAAGCGCGCGACCACGTTGCGCGGACGATCATGCCCTTCCATCTGCTGGTAACGCCCGCCGCGCGCCAGGAAAACCCCGCCATGTGCGGCGATGGCCGGACCCGCCGCCTGGGCATATTTCGCATAGGCTTCAGGATCCGTGACGGTCACATGGGCAATCCAAAGGGCAGTCATGCCGTTTCCTCCAGCAGTTTCTCGACCTGGGCGATGGCGTCTTCGGCAGCGGCCAGACTGGGCGCACCGCCCTGCGCGCGGTCGGGACGCCCGCCGCCGCCCTTGCCGCCAAGTGCCGCCGTCGCGGTTTGCACCAGCGTCACCGCGCTGATCCGGTCCACCAGATCAGCGGTCACGCCCGCCGCGACCGTGGCCTTGCCATCAGCCTCTGCCAGCACCAGAACCGCGCCGCTGCCCAGTTGCGACTTCATCTCGTCAACCAAGGCGCCCAGTTCCTTGCCGCCCACGCCCTCGACCCGGCGGCCGATGAACTTGACGCCGCCGATATCCTTGGCCGCCTGGGCCTGACCGCCGCCCATGGCAAGTTGGCGCTTCAGTTGCGCGACCTCGTTGGCAAGCGCCTTGCGTTCGTCCGCCAGCGCCTTGACGCGATTGACGACATCGCCCGCCTGCGCCTTGAGGAGCCCGGCAATTTCGGACAACTGGCTGTCGGAGGCGCGCAGATGCGCCAAGGCCGCCTGCCCGGTCAGCGCCTCGATCCGGCGGACGCCCGCACTGGATGCACTGTCGCCCAGCAAGGCCATGGCGCCGATATCGCCCGTTCGCGCGACATGGGTGCCGCCGCACAGTTCCAGCGAATAGGTGACGCCATCCGCGCCCTTGCCGCTGTCGGCAAGACTGCCCATCGACACGACCCGAACCTCGTCCCCGTATTTTTCGCCGAACAATGCCTGCGCACCCAGGGCGCGGGCATCGTCGGGGGTCATGATCCGGGTTTCGACCGCGCTGTTCTGGCGGATGAACTCGTTCACCTCGGCCTCGACCCGCGCCAGATCCTCGGGGGATACGGCGCTGTTGTGGCTGAAATCAAAGCGCAGCCGGTCCGGCGCGTTCAGGCTGCCGCGTTGGGCGACATGATCGCCAAGCGCGCGGCGCAGCGCCTCGTGCAGCAGATGCGTGGCTGAATGGTTGGCCCGGATGGCGCTGCGGCGGGTGTGATCCACGGACAGCGTGGCGCCCTGTCCGCGACTGATCGTGCCCAGCGTCACCTCAGCCACGTGCAGGAAGACGCCCGCGACCTTTTTCGTATCCGTCACGCGGGCCGCGCCGGTTTCCGTCTTGATCAGCCCGGTATCGCCAACCTGCCCGCCGCTTTCGGCATAGAAGGGCGACTGGTTCACGACGATCGACACGGACTGCCCTTCGGTCGCCTCGCCCCTGTCGGCACCATCAACCACGACGGCAAGGATCTGGCCCTCGGCCTCCTCGGTGTCATAGCCCAGGAATTCGGTCGCGCCGTGCTTTTCAGCCAGCTCGAACCAGATCGTGGCGTCCTTGGCTTCGCCCGAGCCGGACCATGCCGCGCGGGCCTTGGCCTTTTGCTCGGCCATGGCGGTGTCGAAACCCGCCGTATCGACCGCCCGCCCCTGCTCGCGCAGCGCGTCCTGGGTCAGGTCCAGCGGGAAGCCATAGGTATCATACAGCTTGAAGGCCGCCTCTCCGGGCAGGTTCGCCCCCTCGGGCAGGCGGGCCAGTTCGTCGTCCAGCAGCCGCAGCCCGCGATCCAGCGTTTGGCGGAAGCGGGCTTCCTCGCTGCGCAGGGTTTCCTCGATCAAGGCCTGCGCCCGGGTCAGTTCCGGGTAAGCCGTGCCCATCTGACGGACCAGGGCGGGCACCAGCTTGTGCATCACCGGATCCTGCGCGCCCAGCATATGCGCGTGCCGCATCGCCCGCCGCATGATCCGACGCAGAACGTAACCGCGCCCTTCGTTCGAAGGCATCACCCCGTCGGCGATCAGGAAGCTGGTGGACCGAAGGTGGTCGGCGATCACCCGATGATGGACCTTGCCAGGCCCGTCGGGGTCGTTGCTGGTGGCATGGGCCGATGCCTCGATCAGGCTGCGCATCAGGTCGGTGTCATAGTTGTCGTGCTTGCCCTGCAACAGCGCGCCGATCCGTTCAAGCCCCATGCCGGTGTCGATCGACTGCATGTCCAGCGCTCGCATCGAGCCGTCCTCGAACTGCTCGTTCTGCATGAAGACCAGGTTCCAGATCTCGATGAAGCGGTCACCGTCCTCATCTGCCGAACCCGGGGGGCCGCCCCAGATATGGTCGCCGTGGTCAAAGAAGATCTCGGTGCAGGGACCGCAGGGGCCGGTCGGACCCATCTGCCAGAAGTTGTCGCTGGTGGGGATGCGGATGATCCGGTCGTCGGTCAGGCCCGCGACCTTCTTCCAGATGTCCGCGGCCTCGTCATCGGTGTGATAGACAGTGACCAGCAGCTTGTCCTTAGGGATGCCGAAATCCTTGGTCAGCAATTCCCAGGCATAGGGGATCGCCTGTTCCTTGAAATAATCGCCAAAGCTGAAATTGCCCAGCATCTCGAAGAAGGTATGGTGCCGGGCGGTATAGCCCACATTGTCCAGGTCGTTGTGCTTGCCGCCCGCGCGGACGCATTTCTGGGCCGTGGTCGCACGCTTGTAATCGCGGGTTTCCACCCCGGTGAATAGGTTCTTGAACTGCACCATGCCCGAGTTGGTGAACATCAGCGTCGGATCGTTGCGCGGCACCAGGGGCGAGGAGTCGATCACGCGGTGGCCGTTGCCTTCGAAAAAGCCGAGGAACGTGGATCGGATGTCATTCAATGTGGGCATGGGGGCCTTCGCAATCTGGTGGCGGGTCGGACACGCCGGGCTGGCGAATGGTCTATAACCGGCAGGCCGCCCTGTCCAGCAATCGCCGCATGGCCTGGCGCGCCCGGCAAGGACCGGGAAAAAGAAAAACGCGCGGGCAATGCTGCCCGCGCGTCCCGTCTTGCCGGCGCCTGCCGATCACTCCTCGGTCAGGCTGTCGTCTTCGTTGCCTGCGACGGCGAATTCGAGGCCGTGGCTGGCGCGGATCTTGTCCTCGATCGCGGTGGCCTTTTCAGGGTTGTCGCGCAGGAACTGCTTGGCATTCTCGCGGCCCTGGCCGATGCGTTCGTCGCCATAGGAATACCAGGCGCCCGACTTCTCGACCACGCCGGCCTTGACGCCCAGATCGATAAGTTCGCCGACCTTGCTGATGCCTTCGCCATACATGATGTCGAATTCCACCTGCCGGAAGGGCGGCGCGACCTTGTTCTTGACGACCTTGACGCGGGTCGCGTTGCCGATCACCTCGTCCCGGTCCTTGACGGCGCCGGTGCGGCGGATGTCGAGGCGGACCGAGGCATAGAACTTCAGCGCGTTGCCGCCGGTCGTGGTTTCCGGGTTGCCGAACATCACGCCGATCTTCATGCGGATCTGGTTGATGAAGATCACCATGCAGTTCGACCGGCCGATGCTGGCGGTCAGCTTGCGCATTGCCTGGCTCATCAGGCGGGCCTGGCTGCCCATCTGCATATCGCCCATGTCGCCCTCGATTTCGGACTTGGGCGTCAGCGCCGCGACCGAATCGACCACCACCAGGCTGACCGCACCGGACCGCACCAGCGTATCCACGATCTCCAACGCCTGTTCGCCGGTATCGGGCTGGCTGATCAGCAGCTCATCCAGGTTCACGCCCAGCTTGCGGGCGTACAGCGGGTCAAGCGCATGTTCCGCGTCAACAAAGGCACAGACGCCGCCCTTCTTCTGTTCCTCGGCCACGACATGGAGCGTCAGCGTGGTCTTGCCCGAGCTTTCCGGGCCAAAGATTTCGATGATGCGACCCTTGGGCAGACCGCCGATGCCAAGCGCGATGTCCAGACCCAGAGAACCTGTCGAGGTCGCCTCGATCTCGGCCACCGGGTTGTCCTTGCCCAGCTTCATGATCGAGCCCTTGCCGAACTGCCGTTCGATCTGGGCCAGGGCGCTGTCGAGCGCCTTCTGCTTGTCCGCGCTGCGCTTGTCGTTCATGTCGAAAATGCTCGCCTGTGCCATATGGTCCTTACCGTTATTTCACAGCCAGGCCGACACAGCAATCTGCCGACCATGGGGGTTCATGTTCACTTCTTGTTCCTGGTCATAGATGCGTATCTCCCAAACGTTTTTCAAGCGTCATCCGTTGCCGGAAACCCGTTTTTTCGGGTCGGATCGCGTATTTCGGCATCATGCATCCAGCCTGGGAGGCGGGTCTTGCATCTGCCGGGCGACGATCTGGATCAACTCGTTCAAGGTAAAGGGTTTTGACAGAAAGGCCGCGTTCGGGATCGGGTCATGGCCTTCGCCGAAGATGTCCTCGGTATAACCGGACATGAAGACAACCCTGGTTCCAGGCCGGTCCTGCAAGGCGGCCCGCACCCAGCTTGGTCCGTCCATCCCCGGCATGACCACATCGGTGACGAAGATATCGACCGGCAATCCGCCGTTCAGCATGGCGAGGGCATCCTCGGCATTGGCGGCTTCGTGGACCTCGTATCCCTTCAAGCGCAGGGCGCGGGCGGCGAAGGCGCGAACCGGGGCCTCGTCCTCCACCAGAAGAACGCTGGCGCGCTGCACGGGCTGGGGCATCGCAACAGGGGCGGGCGCGGGGCGGGCGATCTGCTGCATTCCCGCCTGGGCCGGGAAATAAAGCGAAAAGCAGGTGCCCTTGCCCAGTTCGCTGTCGCAAAAGATATAGCCGCCGGTTTGCTTGACGATGCCATAGGCGGTGGAGAGGCCCAGTCCCGTTCCCTCGCCCACGCGCTTGGTGGTGAAGAACGGCTCGAAGATCTTGTCGCGAAGCGCCGGGTCGATGCCGCAGCCTTCGTCGGTGACGCGGATGCGCAGGTAATCGCCTTTCGGCAAGGATACCTTGTCGCGGGCCAGATCTCCGTTGATCGCCAAGACATCTGTCCTGATCTCGATATTGCCGCCCGCAGGCATGGCGTCGCGGGCATTCACGACAAGGTTCATGATGACCTGTTCCAATTGTCTCTTGTCGGCCCGGATCGGGCGCAGGGCGGAATCGTGGCTGATGGCCAAGGTGATCTTTTCGCCCACCAGGCGGTTCAGCAGATGGGTCAGTTCCGCCAGCACGTCGCGCGTATCCAGCGTTTCAAGCTGCAACTGCTGGCGGCGCGAAAAGGCCAGAAGCTGGCCCACCAGGGACGCCGCGCGGTTGGTGTTCTGGCCGATCTGGTCCAGATCCGCGTAATCGGGGTCGCCCTTGTCGTGACGCAGCATCAGAAGGTCGCAATGGCCCCGGATGGCGGTCAGCAGGTTGTTGAAGTCATGCGCGACGCCGCCCGCCAACTGGCCGATGGCCTGCATCTTCTGGCTTTGCACGAACTGCGCTTCCAGCGTCTTCAAGGCGCTTGCATCGTTCAGGACGGCGATAAGGCCGGGCTGTTCGACCGGATCCATGGCCAGCGTGACCTGGAAATGCTGTTCCTTGGCTGCGTCGTCGGGCGAGCGCAGGCGCAACACCTCGGCCCGGCCGTCGCTGCGCCGCGCGGCGTGGGTTTCGGCGATCCATTCCCCCGCCGGGCGGCCTGGGCCGTCCAGGATGCTGCCGATGTGAACGGGATCGGTCCCCAGGGGAAGGCTCGCCCCCAGCAGTCGCCGCGCCGCCGCATTCGCGCGGCGGATATAGCCGTTGGGCGCGATGCGCAGCAGGGCCACCGGGATCGCCTCGAAGTCGTCGGGGGTCTCGGTCTCCTCTTCGGCCAGGGGGACGGCGGCTTGGGCGCCGCGCCGGTGGTAGGACCAGACCTGCAAGGGCGCATCCTCGGCCCGGCTGAGGGTCAGCATATCGCCCGAGGCAAGCGCCAGGTCGGCGCAACCGACATAGCCTGCCCTGCGCACCAAGCCGTCCATGTCGTCCAGGGCATCGGCGCGCAATTGCGACACAAGCCGCAGGATATTCTGCCCGGCGATGTCGCCAAAGCCCGTGCGCGATGCGTCGTTCTGCATCATCACCTGGCCGTCGGCGTCGCAGATCCAGATCGGATCGGCGGCCTCGGCCACCTCGTGCCGGATGGCTGCCAGGGCGCGCCGCGCCGCCAGCCGGTCCAGCACATAGCCCAGAGAGATCACGCCCCCCAGGATATACCAGGCGACTGCGATGGTGCCGATGACAAGCGCCGCCAGTCCATAGCCGCTTTGCGGCAGGATCAGGGCAGCCACGGCCGCGACCACCACCGGCAGCATCAGCATCGGAAGCGCCACGGCCGCATTGCGAGAGACGGCGGATTGCGTTTCCCCGAATGTCATCCGTCTAGCCCCTTTCCAAGCCTCCAGGATGTTCGATACCGCCAAACCGCTTAACATAGCGTTAATGGCGCCCGCCCGATTCACACCCGTCCCATCAGCGAAAGGAAAAATCCGTCGCTGGCATCCAGGGGCGTCCACACCTGTCGCGAAACCTCGCGAAAGGCCGGATCCTGTTGCAGGAAGCCGGCAACCTGCCCGCCGTTTTCAGAATCGAAAAGCGAACAGGTCATATAGGCCAGATGCCCGCCTGGCCTGACAAGGGGCGCCACCTGACGCAGGATCCCGGCCTGCACCGCGACCAGATCGCGCAGTCCCGCCAGGGTCAGGCGCCATTTCGAATCGGGGGTGCGCCGCCAGGTTCCTGAACCGGAACAGGGCACATCGACAATGACCAGATCGAAGCTGCCCTTCGGGGCGGTCTCAACGCAGACCTTGGCCCCTGCCCGTTCCGCCCGTTGCGGCAAATCCCGCATCCGGGCCGGGTCGGCGTCATGGGCCACCAAGGTCAGCCCAGGCGCCCGCCCCGCGATGGCCAGCGTCTTGCCGCCGCCGCCCGCACAGTAATCCAGCACCCGCATTCCTGCCGCAACCGGCAAGGCGGCACAGGCCAGTTGCGGGGACAGATCCTGAAGTTCCACCAGACCGTCGCGATAAGCGCCGCTTTGCGACAGGCGGCGTTCATTGGCCGTGACCCGCAGGGCGGTAGGCAGGCGCGAATCAGGCGTCGCCAGGATGCCGTCCCGGGCAAGCGCGCCGATTGCCTGATCGGCATCGGCCTTGAGCGGGTTGACCCGCAGCCAGACGGGTGCGCGGTGGCGCATTCTGTCGGCAATGGCATCGGCCTGATCGCCCAGGGATTCGTCCCAAAGCGGACGGATCCAGCCAGGGATATCCGTGGCATCCTGCGCATCGCTCGGCTGGTCTTCGGGACGCAGGGACGCGGGTGCATGGCCTTGGCCCGTAAAGAACTCGGCCGGGTCCCGTCCTGCCGCGCGCAATCCGCCAATCATCAATCCCCGCCCGGTCAACCCTCCGCCAAGCGCCGCATGGCTGTCGCGGCAGCGCAGGGCGTCGAACACCAGGTCGCGCACCGCTGCCCGGTCCCCCGATCCCGCGAAGCGGCTGGCCCGCGACCACCGCAGCAGCGCCTGTTCCGCAGGCTGGCCCTCAAGAACCTGGTCCAGAACCCCGATCGCGGCAGAGATGCGGGCGGCTGGCGTCATATGTCGCGTTGCAAAAGATCGCGGGTGAACAGCTTGTCCGCGACATCGGCCAGATCGTCGTGGCGGCGGTTTGCGATGATCAGGTCCGATTTCGCCTTGAATGCCGCCAGATTGCGTTCGACGGGGGAATGGAAGAAGTGATCGTCCTCCAGGACGGGTTCATAGACGATGCAGGCGATACCCTTGGCCTTGATCCGCTTCATGATCCCCTGAATGGCGCTGTCACGGAAATTGTCGGACCCTTCCTTCATCACCAAACGATAGATGCCCACTGTCTGCGGGTTTCGGGCAATGATCTGGTCGGCGATGAAATCCTTGCGGGTGCGGTTCGAATCGACGATGGCCGCGATCAGGTTCTGCGGCACGGCCGAATAATTCGCCAGCAACTGCTTGGTATCCTTGGGCAGGCAGTATCCGCCATAGCCGAAGGACGGGTTGTTGTAGTAATCCCCCACGCGCGGATCCAGGCCCACCCCTTCGATGATGGAACGCGGATCCAGGCCGTTGGTCAGGGCATAGCTGTCCAGTTCGTTGAAATAAGCCACGCGCATCGCCAGGAAGGTGTTGGCGAACAGCTTGATCGCCTCGGCCTCGGTCGAGTTGGTGAGCAGCAGCGGCACGTCCCGGTCCAGCGCGCCCTGCGCCAGAAGCGCCGCAAACCGCCGTCCTGCCTCGCTCTGGTCGCCCACGACGATCCGGCTGGGATGAAGGTTGTCGTGCAGCGCCAGCCCTTCGCGCAGGAACTCGGGCGAGAAGATGATGCCCTGGAACCCGGTTTCCGCCCGCATCCGGTTGGTGAAGCCGACCGGTACCGTAGACTTGACGATGATCGGGGTGGCGGGGGCGTGCTTGCGGGCCAGGGCAATCACCGCCTCGACCGATGAGGTGTCGAAGCTGTTCGTCCGGGCGTCGTAATTCGTGGGCGTGGCGACGATCACGAAATCCGCGCCCGCCAAGGCGTGCTGCGGATCAGTGGTGGCGGACAGGTCCAGATCCCGTTCCGCGAAGAAGCGTGTGATCTCGGCGTCCTCGATGGGGCTTTTGCGGGCCTTGACGGCGGCCACACGGCTTTCGTCGATATCCAGGGCCACCACCGTCGAATGCTGCGCCAGCAGAACCGCATTCGACAAACCGACATAACCCAGGCCAACAACGGCAATCTTCATCGCATCCCTCGTTCGAAACGGGCAAAAGCCCGGTTTTCCTGGATGGATTCAAGGAAGGATGGTGCGGTCGAGAAGACTCGAACTTCCACTCCGGTTAAGGAACAGCGACCTCAACGCTGCGCGTCTACCAATTCCGCCACGACCGCATCCGGGCAGTGCGGCGGGTGATAGCCGAGGCGGGAAGGATTGAAAAGGGGGATTCTGACGGCTCGGCTTGACGCCGGGGGTGCGCCGGGCCAGACCGGCCGCATGGTGGAATGGATCACGGCGCAGGGCCTGACGAATTACGACGACACGGTCGCCTTCATGGAGGCGCGGGTCGCCGCGATTCACGAAGGCCAGGCAGAGGAGTTGATCTGGCTGGTCGAACATCCGCCGCTTTATACGGCCGGGACCAGCGCGCGGGACGGCGACCTGCTGGACGCGCGCTTTCCGGTTCATGTCGCCGGACGGGGCGGGCAATACACCTATCACGGGCCGGGACAGCGCATCGTCTATGTGATGCTGGACCTGAACCGGCGTGGGCGCGACGTGCGCGCCTTTGTCGCCCGGCTAGAGGCCTGGGTGATCGCCGCCCTGTCGGATTTCGGCGTCACGGGCGTGATCCGCGACGGGCGCGTGGGGGTCTGGGTGCCGCGCCCGGACAAGCCCCCCCTGCCCGATGGTAGCCCCCGCGACGACAAGATCGCGGCCATCGGAGTCAAGGTGCGCCGCTGGGTCAGCTTCCACGGCATCGCCATCAATGTGGAACCGGACCTGAGCCATTATTCGGGGATCGTTCCCTGCGGGATCAGCGGGCATGGCGTGACCAGCCTGGTCGATTTGGGCCTGCCCGTCGGCCTGGCCGATATGGATCTGGCGCTGCGCCGGAATTTCGATACGGTCTTCGGCTGACCGCCTGCAAACCGGATGCGACCTTCTGACGGGTGGCAATTGAACCGATCTGGCTTAAGTGAGTTGGTTGGGACTTCCAATTTCTTTGGAATAGCGAGGAACAGAATGAGATTTGCGATCATCGGCGCCCTGTTGGGTGCGACCCTAGCCATGCCCGCCCTGGCCCAGGATGCCGGCGATGCCACGGTCGGCGAAAAAGAATTCCGCAAGTGCAAGGCTTGTCACATGATCCAGTCGCCCGAGGGCGAGGATATCGTGAAGGGCGGCGCCACCGGACCGAACCTTTACGGGATCGTCGGGCGTCCGGCAGCGGCCCAGGAAGGCTACAAGTATTCCGAGGCGCTGGTCGCGCTGAAAGATGCGGGTGAAGTCTGGACGGTCGAGGATTTGGCGGCCTATGTCACCGACCCCAACAAATATGTCCAGGAAAAGACCGGGGACAGTTCGGCCCGCACGAAGATGACCTTCAAGCTGAACAAGAACCAGGCCGACATCGCGGCCTATCTGGCAAGCGCGTCGCCTGCGGCACAATAGCGCAGCCTTTCTGGAACTCGTGCCGGGCCGATCCCTTGGGTCGGCCCGTTTGATTTAAATCATACTTTCCCCGCCCTCCCTGTGGCAGCGTCCGCTGCGCAACCAGGCCCGTGCCGCTGTGGCGCGGCGCCGCGAGAGGAGGAACAACGTGTTCAAGCATATCCTGATCCCGACCGACGGGTCCGAACTGGCAACCCAAGCCGTTGACAAGGGGGTGGCCATGGCCGCCAGCGTGGGCGCGGCCGTGACGATCGTCACCGTGACCGAGCCGTTCCACATCCTCAGCGCCGACGCGATGCAGGTCGAAAGCACGCGGGCCAGCTATGACATCGACGCGGCGGCCTATGCGGACAGGATCCTGGCGGCTGCGCGGGACAAGGCTGCGGCTGCGGGCGTTCCGGTCGAAACCCATCACAAATGGCACGACAACCCCTATCAGGCGATCATCGACACCGCCCTGGAGGAAGGCTGCGACCTGATCGCCATGGCGTCCCATGGGCGGCGCGGGATGGCCGCGGTCGTGATGGGCAGCCAGGCCACCCGGATCCTGACGCATTCCAAGATCCCGGTTCTGGTTTATCGCTGAACCTTTCCTGCGGCCATTTGCCACCAAAAGCTGTCGTTCCGGCAACCTTAGGGCATTGCCGGGTCGGCACGGCTGGTCTAGAACACACCCAAAGGGAATTGCCGGTCTGCCGGACCGGATCATGATATCTGAGGGAGTTCGGGTATGGCAGACGCAGCCGTTCATGGCCACGACGACCATCACGACACACGCGGGTTCTTTACCCGCTGGTTCATGTCCACCAATCACAAGGACATTGGTGTTCTTTACCTGTTCACCGCAGGGATCGTGGGGCTGATCGCAGTCAGCTTTACGGTTTATATGCGGATGGAACTGCAAAATCCCGGCGTGCAGTTCATGTGCCTGGAAGGCGCGCGCTTCATTGCCGATGCAAGTGCCGAATGCACCCCGAACGGCCATCTCTGGAACGTGATGATCACCTATCACGGCGTTCTGATGATGTTCTTCGTGGTAATTCCCGCGCTGTTCGGCGGCTTTGGCAACTATTTCATGCCGCTGCACATCGGCGCCCCGGACATGAGCTTTCCGCGGCTGAACAACCTGTCCTACTGGATGTATGTGGCGGGCGTCGCGCTTGGCGTGGCGTCCCTGCTGTCGCCGGGCGGATCGGACCAAATGGGTTCGGGCGTGGGCTGGGTTCTGTATCCGCCGCTGTCCACGACCGAGGCCGGGTATTCGATGGATCTGGCGATCTTCGCGGTCCACGTCTCGGGCGCGTCCTCGATCCTGGGCGCGATCAACATCATCACCACCTTCCTGAATATGCGCGCGCCCGGCATGACGCTGTTCAAGGTGCCGCTGTTCGCCTGGTCGGTCTTCATCACCGCCTGGCTGATCCTGCTGGCCCTGCCGGTGCTGGCCGGTGCCATCACTATGCTGCTGATGGACCGCAACTTCGGCACCAACTTCTTCAACCCGGCTGGCGGCGGCGACCCGATCCTGTACCAGCACATCCTGTGGTTCTTCGGCCACCCCGAGGTCTACATCATCATCCTGCCGGGCTTCGGCATCATCAGCCATGTCATCGCCACCTTCGCCAAGAAGCCGATCTTCGGCTATCTGCCGATGGTGCTGGCCATGGCCGCGATCGGGGTGCTGGGCTTCGTGGTCTGGGCGCACCATATGTACACCGTGGGGATGTCGCTGACCCAGCAGTCCTATTTCATGCTGGCCACCATGACGATCGCCGTGCCCACGGGCATCAAGGTCTTCTCATGGATCGCGACCATGTGGGGCGGCTCGATCGAGTTCAAGACGCCGATGCTCTGGGCCTTCGGCTTCCTGTTCCTGTTCACCGTGGGCGGCGTGACCGGCGTGGTGCTGTCGCAGGCGCCGCTGGACCGGGTCTATCACGACACCTACTATGTCGTGGCGCACTTCCACTATGTGATGTCACTGGGCGCGGTCTTTGCGCTGTTCGCAGGCATCTATTACTGGATCGGCAAGATGTCGGGCCGCCAGTATCCCGAATGGGCGGGCAAGCTGCACTTCTGGATGATGTTCATCGGGTCCAACCTGACCTTTTTCCCGCAGCACTTCCTGGGCCGCCAGGGGATGCCGCGCCGCTATATCGACTATCCGGTCGAATTCGCCTACTGGAACTATATCAGCTCGCTGGGCGCCTATCTGTCCTTCGCGTCCTTCCTGTTCTTCATCGGCGTCGTCTTCTATACCCTGTTCGCAGGCAAGCGCGTGACCCAGAACAACTACTGGAACGAGCATGCCGATACGCTGGAATGGACCCTGCCCTCGCCCCCGCCCGAACACACGTTCGAGCAACTGCCCAAGCGCGAGGATTGGGACCACAGCCACGCCCACTGATGCCTTATGAATGGCAAGATACGGCCCCGGATCACTCCGGGGCCTTGTCATATCGGCTGCGGCTTTGGCCTTACCAGTCCTTGCCGCGAAAGGGCTTTGTCTGGTTCATCGGCGTGACGGCGGCCTTCATGGCCCTGCCCGTAGTGGCAATGCTGGGAACCGCTGTCTTGTGGGGCCTGCTGCCCTTTGCCCTTCTGGTGATCGGCGGGCTGTGGTATGCGATCCAGCGCAGCTATGCCCAGGGCGAGATGACCGAGGAACTGCTGCTGGACCGCCGCACGGCGCAGGTCATCCGCCACGATCCGGGCGGGGGGCTGCGGGAATGGACCACCAACAGCTATTGGCTGCGCGCGAACCTGCGGCGCGGACCTGTCGAGTCCTATCTGACACTGACCGACGGCCAGCGGGAAATCGAACTGGGCGCCTTCCTGACCCCCCAGGAACGCCGCCACCTGCATGACGACCTGTCGCGGCGGCTGGCTAGCCTGCGCTGATCAGCGGTCTTTGTGCCTGGACCCCGCAACGTCCTCCAGCTCGCTCTCGCTCATGCGTCGGACATATCCTTAGAGGCGCTAGTCAAATCCTTGACCCGCGCATCGCCCCGCCTGTCGGACAAGGCGGCACCTGCGCCCTGCTGGGGGCATTCGATTTGGCGGGCATGGCTGTGGCCTCCTGCCCGTCCTGGCGCCCATGAGGCGGTTCAGTTCAGCAGGCGTGCCTTGACCATCGGTCCGACCGCCCCGAAATCCATCTGCCCTGCATGACGGTCGCGCAGTTCGGCCATGACACGGCCCATGTCGCGGATGCCGGTCGCCCCAAGGGCGGCGATGGCCCCGTCGATGGCGGCGGCGGTTTCGGCCTCCGACAACTGCCGGGGCAGGAATTCCTGGATGACGCCGATCTCGGCTTCTTCCTTCTGAGCCAATTCCAGACGGCCCCCTTCCTCATAGGCCCGGGCAGATTCCTGGCGCTGCTTGACCATCTTCGACAGGATGGCAATCAGGTCATGATCGCCCAGCGTGCCGTCGCCGTCGCCTCCGCGGGCCGCAATCTCGCGGTCCTTGATGGCGGCACCGATCAGGCGCAACGTGGACAGGCGTGCGCTGTCCTTGGCCTTCATGGCATCCTTGATGGCGGCTTGCAGGGTGGCTCGCAGATCCATGTCGCTTCCTTCGGGCACGAAAGCCTGCGATCTAGGGTAATGCCCGTGTCAAAGCAAGGCGGCCTTGTTCTTGACCTTGCCCGCCCCGCCCCCTATTCACCGGCAGATTTCACACAAGGGGTGCTTGCCATGGCCAACAAACCGACCGCCTGCCTTGCGCTTGCCGACGGAACCGTCTTTTACGGCCAGGGCTTCGGCGCACCCGGCCAGGTCGTGGCGGAACTGGTCTTCAACACCGCGATGACCGGCTATCAGGAGATCATGACCGATCCGTCCTATGCCAGCCAGGTCGTCACCTTCACCTTTCCCCATATCGGCAACACCGGCATCACGCCGGAAGACGACGAGGCCCCCGACCCGGTCGCCAGCGGCATCGTCGTCCGCTGGGATCCGACCGATCCGTCGAACTGGCGCGCGGCGGGCGACCTGCCCGGCTGGATGGCCCGGCGCGGCCGTATCGGCATGGGCGGAGTCGACACCCGCCGCCTGACCCGCGCGATTCGCCAGCAGGGTGCGCCTCATGTGGTGCTGGCCCATGACCCGGACGGCAATTTCGACATCGCCGCAATGGTCGCCAAGGCCCGCGACTGGGCCGGTCTTCTGGGCCTGGATCTGGCCCGCGACGTGACCTGCCGGCAAAGCTATCGCTGGGACCAGGGCGCCTGGGAATGGGGCAAGGGCTTCGGCACCGCGCCCGAACAGAGGCCCTTCAAGGTCGTGGCGCTTGATTACGGCGCAAAGCGCAACATCCTGCGGTCCCTGGTGGCCTATGGCGCCGACGTGACCGTGCTGCCCGCCACCGCCACGGCCGAGGAGGTCATGGCCCATGAACCTGAGGGCGTGTTCCTGTCGAACGGTCCCGGCGATCCGGCGGCGACCGGCGAATACGCCGTGCCCATGATTCAGACCCTTCTGGGCCGCGACTTGCCGATCTTCGGCATCTGCCTGGGCCACCAGATGCTGGCCTTGGCCCTGGGCGCCAAGACGGTGAAGATGAGCCATGGCCACCACGGCGCGAACCATCCCGTTCGCGACACGGAAACCGGCAAGGTCGAGATCACGTCGATGAACCACGGCTTCGCGGTGGACAGCCAGTCCCTGCCGGTGGGCGTGATCGAAACCCATGTCAGCCTGTTCGACGGCAGCAATTGCGGCATCCGCGTTCAGGACAAGCCGGTGTTTTCAGTCCAATACCACCCCGAGGCCGCGCCCGGCCCGCAGGACAGCCTGTATCTGTTCCAGCGGTTCACGGATGCGATGCGCGCGCGCCGGGGGGCTTAACCGCTTCTTAACCGCTTTCGTGCCAGTCATGGGCGATCCACAAGGGAATCGCCCATGGTCAGTCCGCAAATTGTTGCCCGTCCCTTTCCCGCTGCGCCTGCGCAGCCGACGATGGCGCCGCGCAACCAGTTGCCGCTGGGCCAGATCCTGCTGGAAGACGGTGCGGTCGATCCCGGCAACCTGCTGAAGGCCAGCGTGATGCGCGGGCGGCAAAGCAGCCGCCTGGGCCAGATCCTTCTGTCGCAAGGCTGGGTCACGCCCGAGGCCTTGCTGCGCGCCCTGTGCCGCCAATGGCGCACCACCGCCCTGGATCCGGTAAAGACACCCGGCGATCCGCGGCTGATCGACGCCCTTGGGACCGAATTCTGCCTGGGCCATGCCATCCTGCCCTGGCGGCGCATCGGCGGCGTCACCTGGATCGCCACCGCCCGCCCCGAGGCCTTTGCCGACCTTGTCCCCGGCCTGCCCGAAAGCTTCGGCCAGGAGCGGATGCTGTTGTGTTCCGAAGACCAGATCCAGGCCGCGATCCTCGCCTCGCGCCGCATTGCCATGATCCGCAAGGCGGAAATGCGCGTGCCGGCCGCCGAAAGCTGCCGATCCCGGAACGAGGCGCGGACCGGCCGCGTCGCGCTTGGTGCCATGGCCGCGCTGGCGCTTGGGCTTTGGCTGGTGCCGGTGGCGGTCTTGTCGGTGCTGACCCTGTGGGCCACGCTGTCGCTGGTGGCGCAAAGCGGGCTGAAGCTGGCGGCGTTTGTCGCCACCCGCCGCATCCGAGCCGAGGAACGGTCCCATTCCGAAGACATGGCCCAAGGCCGCATTGCGCGACAGGAAATGACCGGCCCGCTGCCCGTGGTCTCGGTCATGGTGCCGCTGTTTCGCGAAAGCGATGTCGCGGGCAAGCTGGTGGGCCGCCTGTCGCGCCTGGATTATCCGCGCGAACTGACCGACATCCTGCTGGTGATCGAGGCCAGCGACCATGTGACGCAGAATGCCCTGAAGGGTGCCCGCCTGCCCGGTTGGATCCGCGTGGTCGAAGTGCCGAACGGCCCCATCCAGACCAAGCCGCGTGCGCTGAATTACGCCCTGAACCTCTGCCGGGGCGCGATCATCGGCGTCTGGGATGCCGAGGATCGGCCCGATCCCGACCAGTTGCACACCGTCGCGCGGCGCTTTCATTTTGCGCCCGCCGACGTGGCCTGCCTGCAAGGCGCGCTCGATTACTATAACCCACGCACAAACTGGCTGGCGCGCTGTTTCACCATCGAATACGCGGCCTGGTTCCGGGTGATCCTGCCCGGCGTCGCCCGCCTTGGCCTGGTCGTCCCCTTGGGCGGCACCACGCTGTTCTTTCGCCGCGACGCGCTGGAACAGGTGGGCGCCTGGGACGCCTGGAACGTGACCGAGGACGCCGACCTGGGCGTGCGCCTGGCCCGCCGCGGCTGGCGGACCGAGATCATCGACACCACCACCGACGAAGAGGCCAATTGCCGCGCCCTGCCCTGGATCAAGCAGCGGTCCCGCTGGCTCAAGGGCTATGCGATGACCTGGGGCGTCCATATGCGCGACCCGCGCGCCCTATGGCGGGAACTTGGCCCCCGGCGCTTCTTGGGCTTCCAGATCCAGTTCTTGGGCAGCCTGTCGCAATACCTGCTGGCCCCCATCCTGTGGAGCTTCTGGCTGCTGAGCCTTGGCTTGCCGCATCCGTTGCGCGAACCGCTGGCAGGGATTTGGGGCGGTTACGCGATCCCGGCGCTGTTCGGCACATTCGTGGTATCCGAACTGCTGTCCATCGGGGTGGGCATGTGGGCCGTGCGTGGCGACAAGCACCGGCATCTGATGTACTGGGTGCCCTCTTTGCACCTGTATTTCCCGCTGGGCTGCCTCGCCGGCTGGAAGGCGATCTATGAGGTGGTGGTAAAGCCTTTTTACTGGGACAAGACTGCCCATGGCATCTACGACGCGGCGGATGCGGAGGTGACGATTCCCCAGGCCACGGTGTCCATCCCCCTGTTGGGGCAGATCGGCGATCCTGTCCCTGCGAAAAGACCTGTCGCGCCCGCAGCCCCCCTGGACCTTGCCGCGTCCCAGGCTGCGCCCGTGCGGAAAACCGCCTGATCCGACGGGGCGGCTGGCCCGCCTGTCAGCCAGCCTCGACCGGCAAGGCCGCGTCGATCAGACAGGCAGCCTCGGCGCAGTCATCGCGCAGTTGCCGGGCCAGGTCGTCCACGCTGGCCACGCCGCTTTCCCGCAGCAGGAACTCCTGTCCGCCCTGGCCGATTTCGTCCATGTCCAGCGGCTTTGCAGTCAACAGCCGCCCGGAGGCGTGAAGCCTCCACAGGAACCGCCATATCGACGCCAGCCGGTCCGCATCAGCCGCCGCGATCAGCCCGGCCCGCCGTCCGGCGCGCAGTTGCGCCAGGGTGTTGCGCGCCGGATCGCCAGACCGCAGCGCCAGGGATTGCGCCAAAAGATCGATGTCCTGCAAGCGGCCTGGTCCCACCTTCGCCTCCCACACGCCATCCAAGGGGCGGGCGGCGAAGATGCGTTCGCGCATATCCGCCAGATCGGGCATCACGCGCTGATCGCAGCCCCGCTGGCGCAAGACGTCCAGGCGCAACGCCTCGACATCATGGGCCAGCCCCTCGGCACCTGTGCCCGCCATTGCCACGACACGGGCGCGGGTCAGGGCCAGGTGTTCCCATGTCCAGGCCTCGGAGAGCTGGTAATTCCGAAAGCTTTCGATCGCTGTCGCGACCGGCCCCTGCCGCCCCGAGGGACGAAGGCGCATATCCACCTCGTATATCCGCCCCTCGGCCGTGGGGGCCGAGGCTGCCGTGATCATCGCCTGCGTCAACCGCGCGTAATAAGGACGCGCGGCCAGGGGACGCGGTCCGTCCGAGGCGTCAATGCCATCGGCATCATAGATCACGATCAAGTCCAGATCGGACAAGGCGTTCAGGGTGCGTGCGCCCAGCGACCCCATCCCCAGCACCACCGCCCCCCGGCCCGGCGGGGCACCATGCTTGCGGGCGAAATCGGCGGCGGTGACGGGAAACAATGCCGCGATGCAGCCATCGGCGATGTCGCCGTATTGGCCCGCAGCCTCGTCCGCGTCGATCAGGCCCCGCAGGTGATGGACACCCACGCGGAAATGCCATTCATGCGCCCAGCGTCGGGCCGTGTCCAAGGCGGCCTCGTATCCGCCCCCCGGACCGTTCAGCGCCGCCTGCAAGACCCGGTCCAAATCCGCGCGCAGGCCGGTGGCGCCGGGCCAGGGGGAAAAGAAGCTGCCCCCCAGGACTGCATCCAGCACCGCAGAATGCCGCGTCAAATAGGCGGCAAGGCCCGGCGCGCTGCCGCAGATATCGACCAGAAGGTCAATCAGCTGGGGATTGGCCTCGAACAAGGAAAAGATCTGCACCCCGGCAGGCAGGGCGGACAGAAAGCCATCGAACCGCTGCAAGGCCTCGGCCGGGTGGCCGGTGCGGGCCATGCGCGACAGCAGTTCCGGTTCGACCCGTCGGAAAATCTGCTGCGCGCGGGCCGAACGCAGCGCCGGATAGGTTTGCCAACGGTCGATGATGGCCTGCGATTCGGCCGAGATCGAAGGGCGAGGCACCGCCTCGCCTGGTGCAAAGAAGCTCTCGGTCAGCTTGTGCACATGATCCAGCCGCGTGCGAAGCCGGGCGGACCAGGCGTCGGTATCCCCCTCGCCCATCATGGCGGCAATCACGGCCAACCCGCCCGGGTCGCGCGGCAGGCTGTGGGTCTGGGCGTCGTTGACCATCTGGATGCGATGTTCGATGTCGCGGTGCTGGCGGTAATGATCCGTCAGGTCGCGGGCCACATCGGCGGGGATCCAGCCCTTGGCGGCCAGCGCCCCCAGACCACCTGCCGTGTCCCGGCACCGCAGGCCGGGGTCGCGCCCGCCCGCGATCAACTGGCGGGTCTGGGTGAAAAACTCGATTTCCCGGATCCCGCCCCGGCCCAGCTTCATGTTGTGGCCGGGAATCTCCAGCCGCCCGCCCAGGCCCTTGTGGTCGCGGATGCGCAGCCGCATGTCGTGCGCGTCCTGGATGGCGGCGAAATCCAGGTGCTTGCGCCAGACAAAGGGGCGCAACTCGCGCAGAAAGCGTTCGCCCGCCGCGATGTCGCCCGCCGCAGCGCGTGCCTTGATAAACGCCGCGCGTTCCCAGGTGCGCCCCTCGGCCTCGTAATAGGCCAGCGCGGCAGCGGCCGAGATGCAGACCGGCGTGACCGCTGCATCGGGCCGCAGCCGCAGGTCGGTGCGAAAGACATAGCCGTGTTCCGTCACGTCCGACAGCATCAGGGCCATCTTGCGCGTGGCGCGGATCAGCGCGGCGCGCGCGTCCTGCTGGTCGCAATCCGCATAAGCGGCATCGTCGAACAGCACGATCAGGTCGATATCGGAACTGTAGTTCAATTCCCGTGCGCCGCCCTTGCCCATCGCCAGGGCGAAAACGCCGCCTGCATCCGCGTCGGCGTCAGGCAGCTTTCCCCGGCGGCGTTCCTGGGCCACTTGGGCGCGAAGGGCCAGATCGACGGCGCGATCGGCAAGGTCGGACAGCGCGCCCGTCACCTGTTCCAGCGGCCATACCCCGCCCAGGTCGGCCAATGCGGTATGAAGCGCGACCCGCCGCTTGGCCCGGCGCAGGGCCACGGCCAGTTCGTCGGTCCCAAGGTCGTCGAAGCCGGCGGTTTCCCGGGCCACCACATCGTCATGGTCAAGCGCGCCAAGCAGCCAGTCGGCTTCCTTCTGCAAGAGCCCCGCCAGATAGGGGCTGCATCCCGCGGCCCCCGCAATCAGGGCCGAAAGCGATGGATCAAGCGTCGGGAGCAGCGCAAGCGCATGGCGGGCCCGGTCGGGATCGGCGGGGAGCGGGTGGCGGGTGATGCGGGCTGCAAAATCCATGCGCGGCAGACTAGCCAAAGCCCCTGCCCCGTCAACGGCTCCGGCAGCCGGAAGCAGTCTGGGAACAGTTCAAGCTTTAACCCTTTCCCGGCTTGGCGGGTGACGCAATCATTGTTAGGCTTTCGCGCAAACAACACACGGGCATACGGATCCTTTTTGGCGCATGATCAGTTCTGGAACGACAATCCGCCGTAAGGGCCTGCGCTGATGCGTCACACCCTGCCCCATGCGCCGCAATTCTATGTGACGGCCCCGCAGCCATGCCCTTATCTGCATGGCCGGGCCGAACGCAAGCTGTTCACCGCGCTGCATGGCGACAACGCGTCTGACCTGAACAACGCGCTGTCGCGCCAGGGCTTCCGGCGGTCGCAGAACGTGCTGTATCGGCCCAGTTGCGAAAGCTGCGTGGCCTGTATGTCCGCGCGCATCCGGGTGGCGGATTTCCAGCCCTCGCGCACGCAGCGGCGGCTGATGCGGCGCAACGGCGGTCTGCGGCGCCTGGCCACCAGCGCCTGGGCTACCGAAGAACAGTTCGAATTGTTCCGTCGTTACCTGGACAGCCGCCATGCCGATGGCGGGATGGCGGACATGGATATCTTCGAATTCGCCGCCATGATCGAGGAAACGCCGGTCAAGACCCGCGTGATCGAATACCGCTGCAACGCCGACCGGCCCGAACGGCTGGCGCCCGGCGACGATTTCCTGGCCGCCGTCTGCCTGACCGACGTGCTGGATGACGGCCTCAGCCTGGTTTACAGCTTTTATCACCCGCTTTTGCAACCGGCGAGCCTGGGGACATACCTGATCCTAGACCATATCGAGATCGCACGGGCCGCCAAGCTGCCCTATATCTACCTGGGCTACTGGGTGCCGGGTAGCCGCAAGATGGATTACAAGGCGCGCTTTTCGGCGCTGGAGATCTACAAGGGCGGGGTCTGGCAGAACATCGGCGACCCCGAGGATCATTCGAACGAAGCCCATCCCCTGTCAGTGGATCCGATCGTGGAACAGGTCGCCAAGATTGCTTTGCCCCAATTCGATCGCTGACCTGCGAAAGAAAATTACAAAAATCAGTCGGAACGCGTCATTTTCTCCGCGCACCCCCATTGACCCTGCCCGGACAGGTCCATAGTTTGCGCCGACGCGCAGGCGGGATTCCCGTCGCGTTCGCTTGGTCCTGATGGAGAGAAATGATGTCCCGAATGATGACGGGTGCGAGAATGGTTGTCGAAGCCTTGCGCGATCAAGGCGTCGATACGGTATTCGGCTATCCCGGCGGGGCGGTACTACCCATCTATGACGAGATTTTCCAGCAGAACGACATCACCCATGTTCTGGTCCGTCATGAACAGGGCGCGGTCCACATGGCCGAAGGCTATGCCCGGTCCACGGGCAAGCCGGGTGTCGTGCTGGTCACGTCGGGTCCGGGGGCCACGAATGCCGTGACCGGACTGACGGATGCGCTGCTGGATTCGATCCCGCTGATCGTCCTGTCGGGCCAGGTTCCGACCTTCATGATCGGCACCGACGGCTTCCAGGAAGCCGACACTGTCGGCATCACCCGGCCCTGCACCAAGCACAACTGGCTGGTCAAGGACACCGACAAGCTGGCCGGGACGATCCACAAGGCCTTCCAGGTTGCGACTTCGGGCCGTCCGGGCCCGGTGCTGGTCGATATCCCGAAGGACGTGCAGTTCGCGACCGGCACCTATGTCGGCCCCAAGCAGATCGAGCCGGGGCGCTACCAGCCGGTCCGCAAGGGCGACATTGCCGCCATCACCCGCCTGGTCGAGCTGATCGAGGGCGCAGAACGCCCGATCCTTTATACCGGCGGCGGGGTGATCAACTCTGGCCCGGGGGCCAGCCAGCTTTTGCGCGAACTGGCCGAAGCGACGGGCTTTCCCGTGACCTCGACCCTGATGGGTCTGGGGGCCTATCCGGCATCAGGGCGGAACTGGCTGGGAATGCTGGGAATGCACGGCTTGTACGAGGCGAACCTGGCCATGCACGGCTGCGACCTGATGATCAACATCGGTGCGCGTTTCGACGACCGGATCACCGGGCGCATCGCCGATTTCAGCCCCCATTCGATCAAGGCGCATATCGACATAGACCCGTCCAGCATCAACAAGGTGGTCCGGGTGGACATCCCCATCGTTGGCGATGTGGGTCACGTTCTCGAGGATTTGCTGAAGGTCTGGAAATCGCGCGGCCGCAAGACCAACAGCTCCGCGCTGAACCAGTGGTGGCAGCAGATCGAGGGCTGGAAATCCAAGAATTGCCTGTCCTATCGCAACAGCGACACGATCATCAAACCGCAATACGCCCTGGAACGGCTGGAGGCGCTGACCAAGGGCCGCGACCGCTATATCGCGACCGAGGTCGGCCAGCACCAGATGTGGGCCGCGCAATACCTGCATTTCGACCAGCCGAATCGCTGGATGACCTCGGGCGGGCTGGGGACCATGGGGTATGGACTGCCCGCCAGCATCGGCGTGCAGATGGCACACCCGGATGCCCTGGTGATCAACGTCGCGGGCGATGCAAGCTGGCTGATGAACATGCAGGAAATGGGCACGGCGGTGCAGTTCCGCCTGCCCGTCAAGCAGTTCATCCTGAACAACGAACGCCTGGGCATGGTCCGTCAATGGCAGCAGCTGCTGCATGGCGAACGCTACAGCCAGAGCTGGTCCGACAGCCTGCCCGATTTCGTCAAGCTGGCCGAGGCTTTTGGCTGCAAGGGCGCGGTGGTCAGGGATCCCAAGGATCTGGATGATGCCATCCAGCAGATGCTGGATTACGACGGGCCGTTCATTCTGGATGTGCTGGTTGAAAAGCACGAAAACTGCTTCCCGATGATCCCGTCCGGCAAGCCGCATAACGAAATGCTGCTGGGCGAGGCCGCGACATTTGGCGTGATCGAATCCGAAGGCGCTGTGCTGGTGTGACCGTTGCGTGGGGGCGCCGCCCCCGCATCCCTGGGTATCTTATGCCAGATGAAGGCAAGACAATGAACGCTTTGAACATTCACAAGGGTGCATCCAGCCATTCGGCCTATGACTTGCGCGACCCCAATTCGCAGGTCGAGGAAAGCCATACCCTGGCCGTGCTGGTCGAGAACGAACCAGGCGTGCTGGCGCGCGTGATCGGGCTGTTTTCTGGACGCGGCT
Source organism: Paracoccus everestensis (assembly GCF_021491915.1). Lineage (NCBI taxonomy): Bacteria > Pseudomonadati > Pseudomonadota > Alphaproteobacteria > Rhodobacterales > Paracoccaceae > Paracoccus > Paracoccus everestensis. The sequence goes on from NZ_CP090836.1 coordinate 2,409,444, forward strand.
ATAACATCGACAGCCTGACGGTGGCCGAGGTGGATCACACCGGCCATCGGTCGCGAATTACGCTGGTGACGCGCGGCACGCCTGCCGTGATCGCCCAGGTGAAGGCGCAACTGGGCCGGATCGTGCCGGTTCACGAGGTTCACGACCTGACGGTCGAAGGTCCGGCGGTGGAACGGGAACTGGGCCTGTTCAAGGTGCGCGGCCAGGGCGAAAAGCGGGTCGAGGCACTACGCATCGCGGAAATCTTCCGCGCCAATGTCGTCGATTCGACGCTGGAAAGCTTTGTCTTCGAACTGGTCGGAACGCCGACCAAGCTGGATGCCTTTGCCGACCTGATGCGACCCCTGGGGCTGGCCGACCTGGCCCGCACCGGCGTAGCCGCCTTGTCGCGGGGGGTCTAAGGCGGGTTAGCCGGCGGCGATCCGAAGCTCTGGCTGGGTCGCCAACTGCTCTCGCGCTTCGGGGGCCGAGGATACGATTCGCAGATGCGGCTCGGCCGGTGGGGTGGTGGCACGCAGCATGGCGGGCAGATGTGCGAATTCCTGTTCGGACAGCATCGTGACACGGCGGGCATTGCGCAAGGCGCCTATGACCTCGCTTTCCAGTTCCACCAGATCGCCGGGCTGGGGCCAGCAGGCAGGATGGGCAAGATTATCGCGTCCTTGCAGATATGCCAAGGCCGCATGATCTTCGCACCAGATCACCGCCTTTTCACGTTCCGCACTGCTCCACACAACTACGCCGATCATTCCGACACTCCAAACGGATGCCGGAGCATCGCGTCAACTTGGTCAAATACAATTGCACTTTATGTGCATGGTAATGACTGCAAAAGCAGAATTCCTCTGATCTAGCAGCTTTTTTTTCATCCACCGAGAAATATTTCTGCTACCGAACTTGGGGGCATTCGGCTTTTCCAATAACGCGCTGATATTTCGTCACGATTTTTTCGTGCTTTCGGCAAGGCAAGTTTCCCCTAGGGCAATGAGATACGTCACGCACTGCTGGCTGTGGCATTTGTGCCGCATCTTCACGAATTTATAAAATCTCAGCGTATTCGTCCGCTTTGGACATCCGCGACGGCACGACGAACCTGGGCCAAGCGAGCCGCCCGAGGGGGGTGCGTGCCGAGGATATGGTCGCCGGGATCGGGGATTCGTTCAAAGAATCGGGATCCATTGATGGGGTCGAAGCCCGCGTTCAGCGTCATGACGGCGCCCAGGTAATCTGCCTGGAGCTCCCAGTCGCGGGAATAATAGCGCGACCCGACAGAGGCCCCGATGCGCTGGGCGGTTTCGATCGCCTCTTGGTTATTGCCGTAAACCGAGGCGATGCTGCCCAGAATCACCGCCCCTGCGGCAGCGGCCCCGGCCTTTCGATCCAGATGGTTCAGGATGTGATGACTAGCCTCGTGACCCACCACAAAGGCGATCTCGTCGCCGTTGCGGGTCTGGGCGATCAGCGACAGGGTAAAGCCGATGATCGGACGGCCGCTGGCATCGATGGTCTGGAAGGCATTGGCTTCCTGCCCCGGGCGATCGTCCACGACGAACTGGAAATCGCAGTTGATGGGCTGGGTGCGCCGTTGCAGGCATTCGCGCTCTACTGCCGGTTCCATCCGCCGCATCACGGCCACGAACATACGGGCCGTGGACTGCGGGGTGCCGTCATTGGTCAGGACCGGCGCGGGTTGGGACTGGGGCGCGCCATAAGGACCGGTCGGAAGGGTCACGGGGTCCATCGGAACCGGCGCGCAGGCCGCGATGCCCAGAAGTCCCGCCCCCAAGATTGCCGTGACCCGCTTCATTGCCCGCCCTTTGCCCCGATGCTGCGCCTTGTCCCGGCGCGGTCGTTACCTCTGCTTTGCGCCGATCTTAACCGGTCGTGAAAACCCACGCAAACCCTGCCCGCTTGCCCATGGCGTCACATCACGCGAATGTCGGCAGGAAACAAGGAGGCCCGCGATGTTTACCATCGAGCATGATTTCGACGCCACCGTCATCACCCTGATCGACGAGGCAGACCCCAACACCGGCCCCCTGAACGAGGATGTGGTTATCCTGTCCTTCGACGACCGCGTGGTGCTGGAACAGGTCGGTCCCGACGACGAGGTGGTCCGCATCACCCTGTCGATGCACCAGCTGACCGAACTGCGCCTGGCGTTGAACCTGCCCGAGGGAAACTACCGGATCGAGCGGGGCTAGGTTGCGCGGCCCGTCGCTTTCGTAAAAGAACGGAAGGGAAGGAGACTGCCATGACCTATCGCAACGATGCCGCACTCGATTTCCTGGCGACGCGCCGGTCGCATCCCCCCAAGATGCTGCGCGAACCCGCCCCCGAACGGGCCGAGATCCTGCGCCTGCTTACCCTGGCCGCCCGCACCCCGGACCACGGCAAGCTGGAACCCTGGCGATTCATCGTGCTGGAACGCGCCGTGCTGGACCGCTTGGCGCCGATCTTGCGCGACCAGGTGCTGGCTGCGGGCCAGGACGAGGCGGCGGCCGACAAGGCAGCATCGGCCTTCACGTCCCCGGTGATCGTGGCGGTGGTGTCGGCGCCGGTCGCCAGCGACAAGGTGCCGGCTTGGGAACAGTTCCTGTCGGCGGGCGCGGTCTGCCTGGGGCTGGTGAATGCGGCGCTTGCCTCGGGCTGGGGGGCGGCATGGCTGACCGGGCCTGCGGTCCTGGACGAGACTTTCGGGCGCAGCCACCTGGGCCTGTCGGACAGCGAACGGATCGTGGGGCTGGTCCATCTGGGCAGCCGGGGGGACACTCCGCCCGAACGCCCCCGTCCCGATGTCGCCGCCAAGACAAGCTGGCCGGAATGATCGTTTCTCGCGCCCTGATCCTGGCCTGGATGGACCTGCTGCGGCCCCGGATCCTGCGGCTGGCCTTGATGGGGATCGCGCTGACGATCCTGCTGTTCGTGGTCTTGCAATCGGCGCTGTTCTGGGTGGTCCGCACCCTTGTTCCGGGCGACCTGGTGCTGCCCTGGATCGGCACGCTGGATGTCGGGGCGGCCCTGTCCTGGGGAACGCTGGCGCTGTTCCCGCTGATGGGGTTCTTTCTGATGGCACCGGTCGCGGCGGGCTTTGCGGGCCTTTTCGCCGAACGCGTGGCCGACGTAGTCGAGGAAGTGCATTATCCCGCCCGCCACGGCGCGTCGCTGGATTTCCTGGATGGGCTGCTGGAATCGGTGGCCGTGGTGGCCGCGATACTTGCGGTGGCGGTGGTGTCGCTGTTCCTGACGCCCGTCCTGGGTCCGCTGGCGCCGGTGCTGCTGTTCACCGCGAACGGCTGGCTGCTGGGGCGCGAGTTCTTTCAGATGGCCGCGCGCCGCCACATGGACGAACCCGGGGCGACCGCGTTACGCCGCGCCAATGCGGGGCGCGTGACGCTGGCAGGGGTGCTGATCGCCATCGCCCTGGTGATTCCCCTGGTCAACATCGCGGTGCCGCTGCTGGCGGCAGCGGCTTTTACGCATCTGTTCCATCTTATCAGCGGAACATCCGGTCCAGATTCGCGACATCCGCGCGGGTGATCAGCCCGCCCAGGATCACATAGGCAAGCACCGCCCAGATGAGTCCCGCGATCACCGTGGTCCAGATCAGCTTGCCCCGTAACCGCAGGTCGGCTGGCGCGCCCGCAGGGGTGCCGGGCACGACTTCGCCCGCGTCCTGCTGGCTGCGCTGCCCGATCAGGATGACGATGAACAGCGTCAGGAACCACAATACGGCGTACAGGACGATGCCTCCGGTCAGGTTCATCAGACTTGCTCCAATTCGATCAGGCAGCCGTTGAAGTCCTTGGGATGCAAGAACAGCACGGGCTTGCCATGGGCGCCGATCTTGGGTTCCCCGCTGCCCAAGACGCGCGCGCCTTCGGATTTCAGGCGGTCGCGGGCGGCCAGGATGTCGTCCACCTCATAGCAGATGTGATGAATGCCCCCGGACGGGTTTTTGTCCAGGAATCCCTTGATCGGGCTGTCATGCCCCAGGGGATACAGCAGTTCGATCTTGGTATTGGGCAGTTCGATGAACACGACCGTCACGCCGTGGTCTGGCTCGTCCTGGGGGGCGCCCACCGTGGCGCCCAGCGTGCCTGCGTATTGGGCTGCGGCGGCGGTCAGGTCGGGAACCGCAATGGCCACGTGATTAAGGCGTCCGATCATCATTTCCTCCGGGTTTTGCGTGGTTCTAGGGGTTTCGGGGCGGCGGCGAAAGGAAAACCCCACGGCGTTAACCGCTTCTTAGCGAATCGGCGGCTAACTGACAGGGCGACATCGGTAGGGGATATGACATGCAGAACGACATCGTGCCCGACATGATCGACGCCTTGCCCATGTGGCGGGTGTCGCTGCCCAACCGGCCTCTGACGGGCCTGACGGTGCTGGTGGTCGAGGATTCGCGCTTTGCCAGCGAGGCCGTGCGGCTGCTTTGCCTGCGGTCAGGCGCCCGGATCCGGCGGGCCGATTGCCTGCGTTCGGCCGCGCGGCACCTGCAAACCTATCGCCCGGCGGTGGTGATCGTCGATCTGGGCCTTCCCGACGGCAATGGCACCGACCTGATCCGCCAGATCGCCACGACCGAACCCCGGGTGCCGGTGTTGCTGGGCATATCCGGCGATCCCGACCTGGCTGATACCGCCCTGGCGGCGGGGGCGGACGGGTTCCTGCCCAAGCCCATCGAAAGCCTGGCCGTGTTCCAGCAGACCATCTTGTCGGCCCTGCCGGTCGAGGCGCGGGGCACCGGCCTGCGCATCCTGCCGGATGAGGTGATCCAGCCCGATCCGTCGGGGTTGCGCGACGATCTGGCCCATGTGGCCGAGATCCTGTCCACCGCCCAGGATACGGCGGCGGTCGATTACATCGCGCATTTCCTGGCGGGCATCGCACGATCCGCCCATGACCCGGTGCTGGAAGCTGCGGCCACGGCCCTGGCCCGCGACCACAATGCAGGGCATTCCCTGGCAAGTGACCTGGCACGGATCAGCGGGCTGGTGCAGGAAAGGCTGGCCCGCGTCGCCAGCATGTGACGGCTCTCAGGCCAGGATGCGCGGATTGTCCCCTAGGTCGAGGCCGGGAAAGACGCTGCGTTCCAGCACATCGCGCGGAATGTCGAACAGATCCCGCATGACCCAGGCGGCGTGGGCACGGATATCGCGCAAGGGCATCAGGTCGCGCCCGGCATACAGGTCGCCCTCGGCCAGGCCCGGCCAGCCGCCAAGCGCGCGCCCGCCCCGGATGTTGCCGCCCGCCACCAGCATCGCGCCCCCGGTGCCGTGATCGGTGCCGCCTGTGCCGTTTTCGCGCACGGTGCGGCCGAATTCCGTCATTGCCAGCACCGTCGTACGCCGCCAGTTCGCGCCAAGATCGGCGCGCAGCGTCAGGATCGCCGCACCCAGCCGCTGCAGGGCGCGGTCGATCACCGGACCTTGGCGCGCATGGCTGTCCCAGCCCGATATCGAGAAACTGGCAATGCGCGTCTCGCCATTCAGGCGGTCGGCGGTGAACCGTGCCAGTGCCTGGGCATCGCGGGTGGGGCCGTCGTCGGTATCGACCCGGACAAGATCGTCGTTGATGATCTCGATGGCCTGTTCGCCCGCTGGCCGGAACAGCGGATCGTCGTGCCAGACATGGGCCAGCAGCCTTTGACCCTGCGCCGACAGGCGAAAGCGCGTCTGGGGTGCCCAGCTTTTGGCGGGTGCGGCGCCGTCCAGGATGCGCATATCATCCAGGCCCACCGAATAGGCGGTTTCCGATTGCACCCCCGGCATGGCCTGCAACAGCCGGTTCAGCCAGCCGTCGCGCAGGCGCATGGCCTCCACGTCGGTGCCGGTCCCCGCTTCCAGCATATCTTGGCCGTCGAAATGGCTGCGCTTGTCGCGATATGGGGTGGATACGGCAGGCGCAAAGGCCAGCTCGCCCGCCTGCCACAAGGGCATCAGCGGGGCCAGCGCCGGGTGCAGGGCGAAGAACCCGTCCAGGTCATGCGCGCCCCCTTCCGGCCCCGTCGACAGGGTCTTGCGCAAGGTTCGCAGGCTGGGATCGCCATAAGGCTGGAACACGTCCAGCCCATCCATCGCGCCACGCAGGATGATGACGACCAGGCGGTTGTCGCCCGGCATGGAGGCAAAGGCGATGGGGGACAGCAGCGGATGGGCCGCGGCCGAACAGCCGATCAGGGCCGTGGATTTCAGGAACAGGCGGCGGGACAGCATCGCGTCATCTCCGGTTGAAATCGGGCGAGGCGAGGATCAGGGCCAGCCCCTCGGCCGGGCTTTCGGCGCGCGGCACGGCCTGGCGCAGCGTATCGGGCGCCGTGTCCCCAAGGGCGGTCTGAAGCACATCGCGGGGGTCGGGCAGGTCCGGGCGCAGCTTGGGCAGCCGGCGCATCGCCCAGTCGATCCGCCCGGCCAGCCCCTGCGCGGTAACCCAGGCCGCCGCATCCTCGGGCCAGCCGTCGGGACCGCGCGGGCTGCCCCATCTCATGCCCATTCCCGCCATGCCGCTCAGCAGTTGGTTCTGAAAGACGGGTTGGTCCAGTGCCATGATGTTTCCGGGCCGGATGCCACAGGCGCGCAACGCCGCCACGATGTAATCGAAGGGCTGGCGGACCTTCTGCCGGAAACAGTCTTGCAGTTCCGGTGCTTCTGCCAGGGCCAGATAAAGGGACGGCAGATCGCCCCCGCTGTCCCGGAAAACCTGGGCCAGCCGCTTGACCAGGCTGTCGGGCGGATCGTCGGACACGAAATGCACTGCCAGCTTGCGCGCGATGTGCCGGGCAGTCGCCAGATGGTCCGCAAGGTCATGGATCGCCTGCAGGATTGCCCCCTGCCCTTCGCCCCGGTGATAGGTCTTGCCCAGAACCTGAAAGGCGCCCGGCTCTGCCCAGTTCTTGTTGAAGAATGCCGTGGCGTCCCGGTTCGGCCGGAAGGTGAGGCCGGTCAACAGCAGCGCCAGTTGCCGCACGTCGCGCTGAGAATAGCCGGACCCGGCCCCCAGGCTGTGCAATTCGATCATTTCCCGAGCCAGGTTTTCATTGACGCCGCGCCCGCGCTTGCCTGCCGGGGAACTTGGCCCGACCGAAAGCGCCTGGTCCAGATAGGCGATCATCCGGGGATGGGTTTCGGCGGCAACCATCAGATCGGCGAAACGGCCCGACAGGTGCGGGCGGATCGCCTCGTCCACAAAGGCGGCGGCGGAAATGCTGTCGAACAGGTTGCCCGCCGTGACGGTGAAGTGATCGGCCCAGAACTGGACCAGCCGTTCGCCAAAGCCGCCGTCGCCCACCGCCCGCGCAACCCTGATCCGGGGCGCACGCAGGCCGATGTCGCGCATGATGTCCTTTACCGCCTGCAAGGCCGCCGGGTCTTGCTGCGCGCCCTGGCGGTTCAGGTCGGCATAGCGCGCGCGGTGGGGCAGGTAATCGCGCGCCATCGAAAAGGCATCGCCGTCCGGAGCGGCGGATGCCACCGATTCGACCCAAGCCACCGGATCGGCGGGCGGATCGGCCCAGGGCGACAGTCCATAGCCAAGCCGGATCGCGGCCAGTTCGGGATATGCCGGCATTCGCGCCCCCTTGCAGTGCGGGGGCGATCCCCCGCGCCAAGGTTATGCACGCAAAGGGCGAATGTCAGATCACTCTTTCGGCAGGGGGCGCAGGCGCAGGTCGCGCAACTGTTCGTTGGTGGGTTCGGAGGGCGCGCCCATCATCAGATCCTCGGCCCGCTGGTTCATCGGGAACATGATGACCTGACGGATGTTCGCCTCGTCCGCCAGCAGCATCACGATCCGGTCGATGCCGGCGGCACAGCCCCCGTGCGGCGGCGCGCCATAGCGGAAGGCCTTGACCATGCCGCCGAAACGTTTTTCCACCTCGGACGCCGGATAGCCCGCCAGTTCGAAGGCCTTGAACATGATTTCCGGCTTGTGGTTGCGGATCGCGCCCGAAATCAGTTCATAGCCGTTGCAGGCGAGGTCGTATTGATAGCCCTTGACCTGCAAGGGGTCGCCGTTCAGCGCATCAAGCCCACCCTGCGGCATCGAGAACGGGTTGTGGCTGAAGTCGATCCTGCCGTCGTCGGTCTTCTCGTACATCGGGAAATCGACGATCCAGGCGAACTTGAACTGGTTTTCCTGCGTCAGGCCAAGCTCTCGGCCGATCTCGTTGCGGGCGCGGCCCGCAACGGCCTCGAACTGCTCGGGCTTGCCGCCCAGGAAGAAGACGGCATCGCCCTCGCCCAAGCCAAGCTGTTGGCGGATCGCCTCGGTCGGCTCGACGCCCAAGGCCTTGGCGATGGGGCCGGCAGCCTCGGTCGAACCATCCTCGGCCTTCCGCCAGAAGATATAGCCCATCCCAGGCAATCCTTCGCGTTGTGCGAAGGCGTTCATGCGGTCGGCGAACTTGCGGCTGCCGCCGGTGGGGGCGGGAATGGCACGGACCTCGGTGCCTTCCTGCTCCAGCAGCTTGGCGAAGATGCCGAAGCCCGAGCCGCGGAAATGATCGCTGACGACCTGCATCTCGATCGGGTTACGCAGGTCGGGCTTGTCGCTGCCGTATTTCAGCAGGGCTTCCGCATACGGGATGCGCGGCCAGTCGGCATCGACCGGGCGGCCGCCCCCGAATTCCTCGAATAGCCCTTGGATGACGGGCTGGATCGCGGCGAAGACATCCTCCTGGTCCACAAAGGACATTTCCAGGTCGAGCTGGTAGAAGTCGGTGGGGCTGCGGTCTGCGCGCGGGTCTTCGTCCCGGAAGCAGGGCGCGATCTGGAAATACTTGTCGAAGCCCGCGACCATGATCAGCTGCTTGAACTGCTGGGGGGCCTGCGGCAGGGCATAGAACTTGCCCGGATGCAGGCGCGAAGGCACCAGGAAGTCGCGCGCGCCTTCGGGGGACGACGCGGTGATGATCGGCGTCTGGAATTCGGTGAAGCCCTGGTCCCACATCCGGTTGCGGATCGACCGCACCACCTGCGACCGCAGCATGATGTTGTTGTGCAGCGACTCGCGCCGCAGATCCAGGAAGCGATAGGCGAGGCGCGTTTCCTCGGGGTATTCTTGGTCGCCGAAGACCGGCAGGGGCAGTTCGTCCGAAGGCCCCAGAACCTCTAGGTCGGTGGCATAGACCTCGATCGCGCCGGTGGGCAGCTTGGGATTGACCAGCGACGCATCGCGCAGCTTCACGCGGCCGTCGATGCGGATAACGGTTTCGGCGCGCAAGCGGTCCATCGCGGCAAGGACCGGGCTGTCGCTGTCGGCCAGCACCTGGGTCATGCCGTAATGGTCGCGCAGATCGACGAACAGCACGCCGCCATGGTCGCGAACCCGATGGACCCAGCCCGACAGGCGGACGGTTTCCCCGGCATGGGCGGCGGTCAGATCGCCGCAGGTATGGCTGCGATAGGCGTGCATGGTCGTTCCCCGAATTATCCGCGCCCCGCATCAAGCGCGGCAAGGTCGGGAAGTCAACCGCCCTAGAACGGTCGCACCACGTTGCCAGAGTAGAAATAGGCGCCCATGCCGAGGGTGAACAGCAGGTTCCCGGCAAGGGCGTGCAGCAGCCAGGCCGCCGGAAAGCCGTGCCGCAGATAGGCGCGTGCAAAGATCCAGCCGCCCACAAAGGTCATCACCGCCACGACCGACGACCAATACATCAGATGCGCGAACGAAAAGATGGCCGCGTTGATGGCAATGGCGCCATGGCCGGATGGAAGCAGCGCGCCATAACGATGAAAGAACAGCGGGCGGAAGATCAGTTCCTGCGGCAGCGCCGACAGGATCGGGTAAAAGACCCAGATCAGCGGCAGCATCCCTGATCCCAGCATCGGGAACAGCCGTTCGGGATAGGTGAAATACAGGATCGCCGTACCTGCCAGAAGGGTCGCCACCGACAGGCCCAGAACCTCCAGCCAGGGCATCCTGCTCCACCCCGTGACAAGGGACCGGAACCCGAAGCCGCCGGTGCGCCACAGCAGGAACAGACCCACCAGCGAAAAGACCGCCAGGGCCTCGAACAGCAGATGGCCCGGCATGAACAGCGCAATCGCCAGCGGCGCCCCGATATAAAGCGCCGCGAACTCGATCCCCAGCCAAAGGCGGGGTCTTACCGCGTCAGGCGTGTTTGCAACCATCGCACCCAGTCCGCCCGTGTTCCGGCAAAGGCATTGAGGTCGGTATTGCCTCGAATGCCCGGCACGATGCCGGTCCCGGTATATTGCCAGAATGCCCACTGCTGGCCGGGATAAGGAACGCTGGGATGGTTCGCGACCGAACGCAGCCAGAATTCCGCCCGCATATCGCCCAGCCGGTTGTCGCGATAGAAATCGACCGTGGTATAGATGATCGGCCGCTGACCGTAGTGGCGGCCCACGATGTCCATGAAGATGGAGGCCTGCTGCTTGATCTGCGCGGGCGAAGGCCGATACGGGCAGGTCCGGGAATTGGTCCATTCCAGGTCGATGACCGGCGGCAGCGATCCGATCTCACGCGGGACCTGGCGGATGAACCATGCCGCCTGCTCTGCCCCGCTGCGGCAGAAATAGTAATAGTGATAGGCGCCGCGCGGGATCCGGGCTGCTGCGGCCTCTCTCCAGTAGCGGTGGAAGTTGGCGTCGTAATGATCGCCCCCTTCGGTTGCCTTGATAAAGGCAAAGCTGATCCCCGAGCCACGGACGCGGTTCCAGTCGATGTCCCCTTGCCAGCGCGACACGTCGATGCCGTGGACCGCATGACCATAGGGGTGGCGTCCGCCCCAGTCATGCGGGGCCGAATCGCCCAGTTGCGGAACGGCGCCGGGACCGGGCGCGGGGCGGTATCCGCCGCGTTCTGGCGTGCGCGCGCAGGCCACCGCCAATACCAACATAAAGCCAAGCAATAGCTTAGAAAAAATCCTCATCCTGCCCTCGAATGCCGTCCTGAACCGGATCTTGTTGCGCCCCGCTTATTGCAAAGGCGTAAAGCAAAGTCACCGGTTCGTGACGGTCACGAGTGCGTCAGACGGGTCTTATACCAGCGGCATGAACCATCGACTCTGAAGATGGTTTGCTTTGCGGCCGACCTCTGATTCACTCCCTTGCAAGGCGGAGGAGGATCAGGATGGCAGTGGGCATCACACGCACGGACCTTTCAGCATCGGATCTGCGGCGGGAGGCGGCTCAAGTGAAGGACGCGCGAGCGTCGCGCCGGATGCTTGCGCTGGCGCATGTGCTTGACGGGCGAAGCCGGACGGAAGCGGCACAAAGCTGCGGTATGGATCGGCAGACGCTGCGTGACTGGGTTCATCGTTACAATGCCGAAGGGCTGGCCGGCCTTGTCGATCGGCCGCTTTCCGGGCGGCCAGCGCGGCTCAGCGCCGAGCAGATGCGCGAACTTGCCGTGATCGTCGAAACGGGGCCTGACCCGTCGACGGATAAGGTCGTGCGTTGGCGTCGGATTGACCTCTGCAACGTGGTTGACCAGCGGTTTGGCATTCGCGTGGCGGAGAGGACCATGAGCGCGATCCTTCACCGGCTCGGCTTTGCGCGTCTCTCAGTCCGGCCGCGCCATCCGCAGGCCGATGGCGAAGCGCAAGCGGTATATAAAAAACTTTGCCGAACTGGCGCGCGCAGCCTTGCCTAACGAAGCGCAAGGAAAGCCCTTGGAGATTTGGTTCCAAGATGAGGCCAGGGTGGGCCAGCAGGGAACATTGACACGCGTGTGGGCGAGAAAGGGCACACGCCCGCGGGCGCCAAAAGACTGCCGCTACGCCTGGGCCTACATCTTCGGGGCGGTCTGCCCGGCCCGCAGGATCGGTGCGGCGCTCGTCATGCCCTACGCGAACACGGAGGCGATGAACGCCCACCTGGCCGAAATCAGCGGGCAGGTATCGCCCGGTGCACACGCGCTCCTTGTTCTCGATGGCGCCGGCTGGCACAGCTCCACAGACCTCATCATCCCGCCCAACATCAGCCTGCTGCCACTGCCACCTTACAGTCCGGAACTGAACCCGGTCGAGAACCTCTGGCAGTTCCTCCGTCAGAACACCCTCGCGAACCGGGTCTTCGACAGCTACGACGCCATTGTCGACGTCTGCTGCGATGCCTGGAACACCCTCCTCGCAATGCCGGAACGCGTCGCTTCAATCACCTCACGCGATTGGGCGCAGGTCAGTGGATAATGCCGTTGGTATTACTAGTCGGCAGCCTCGCCCTCGGCCGCGGGTGCGGCTTCGGTGCCGCGCACCTCGCCCTCCTCCATCTGCGGGGTTCCCTCGGGGGATACCACGGGCGGCGCCGTGCCATCTGTGCCCTCGGCATTGGTGATGGGCGTTTCAGCGGGCGGGGGCGTGGTGGCGATGCCTTCGTTCTGCTCGTTCGTGCCGGGCATGAAGACCAGAAAGGCGATAAGCGCGGCCAGCAAGGCCACGGCAATGGCGATCAGTGCGGGCCGGTGCCGGCTGGCGGATCGTTGCGGATTGTTGTCGTTATGGGACATGGGTGCATTCTCCGAATGGCTTGGAAAGGCAACGGCAGGACGCAAGGCCTAGTTCCGGTCCGGCACCAGCTTTCCGGGGTTCAGGATGTCGTGGGGATCAAGTGCCGCCTTGATCTGCCCCATCACGTCCCAGCCCTCGCCATGCTGGGCGGCCATCAGTCCCCGCTTGCCGATGCCCACGCCATGTTCGCCGCTGATCGTGCCCCACACGGCAAGGGCGCGTTCGGCCATGCGAATGGCGACGCGCTTGGCGGCGGCCATCTCGGCGGCATCGGCGGGATCGACCAGCAGCAGCGAATGGAAGTTGCCGTCGCCCACATGGCCCAGGATCGGACCGACCAGACCTTCGGCCGCAATATCGGCGGCTGCGGCATGAACGGCGGCAGGAAGGTGCGACATCGGCACGCAGACATCCGTGATCAGCCCCGAGGCGCCGGGCCGCAGCGCCAGGCAGGCATGATAGGCGCCGTGCCGCATCCGCCACAACCGGGCACGATCCTCGGCGGTGGTGGCCCAGGCGAACCCTTGGGCGCCGAATTCGGCGGCAATGTCCCCAAATCGGGCCGCATCCTCGCGGACAGAACCGGGCGATCCGTGGAATTCGATCATGAGATGCGGCTTTTCCGGCAGGCCGCTGCCCGAATGCAGGTTGAAGGCACGGGCCGAGGCCGCGTCGACGAATTCGATCCGCGCCATGGGGATGCCCGACTGGATCGTCACGCTGACGCATTCGACCGCGTGATCCAGGCTGTCAAAGGCACAGACGGCGGCCGCGACTTCCTCGGGCTGGCCATGCAGCCGCAGGGTCAGCTCGGTGATCACGCCCAGCGTGCCCTCGGACCCGACGAACAGCCCCGTCAAGTCATAGCCCGCGCTGGATTTCGCGGCCCGCGTGCCGGTGCGGATGATCCGACCGTCCGCCAGCACCACCTGCAAGGCCAGCACATTGTCGCGCATCGTGCCATACCGCACCGCCGTCGTGCCGCTGGCCCGCGTCGCGGCCATCCCGCCAAGGCTGGCATTGGCACCCGGATCCACCGGGAAGAACAGCCCGGTCGCGCGCAGTTCGGTATTCAATGCCTCGCGCGTGACGCCGGGCTGGACGCTGGCCTGCATATCCTCGGGCCGAACCTCGACCACCTTGTCCATGCGCGACAGGTCCAGGCTGATGCCGCCCCGGACCGGCAGGGCATGACCCTCGAGCGAGGTGCCGGTGCCCCAGGCGATCACCGGAACGCGGGCATCGTTGCAGGCCGCCAGGATCGCCGCCACCTCCTCGGCATTTTGGGGCCAGGCCACGGCATCGGGCGGGGGCGAGCGGTGAAAGGCTTCGGACTGCGCATGATGGTCGCGGTCTGCCGCTGCCTCGGACAGGCGCGTGCCAAGGATGCCGCGCAAGCGGTCGGAAAATTCGGCAGGCAGGCTCATGGATCATTCCCTTGGTTGTTGCCAACAGGTTAGCGCCAAGATGAAACTTGGCAAACCTTGCCGCGTTCTGTCATCAACGGTTTACAAAAACGCCATATCGTCGCATCTGCCGCCATTGCCAACGTTTCGGACTTCCCAGGATCGCCCATGGACAGAAACCGGATTTCCCCGCTTTATCCCACCCCGCCGCAGGGCAGGTACGATGCCCTGCCGGAGGGCCTGCACGCCGAAACGGCGGCCCGGTCCGACCGGGCCTATGTCACGCTTGTGACCAATTCCGACTATCTGCCGGGGGCCGAGGCGCTGTTGCGGTCGCTGAAGCTGACAGGCACGCGGGCCGAACTGGTGGTGATGCACAGGGGTCTGGGTCCCGCCCATCTGGCGCGGCTGCGCGCGCATGGCGCCCGGCTGATCGCGGCTGACCTGCTGCCCACGTCGGACAGCTTCGACCGCACCCATGCCCGCGATGCGCTGCACGCCCGCGCGGCCTTTACCCAGGGTGGCAAGCCCGATTTCCACACGCCGCTGGACAACTTCGTCAAGCTGCGGCTGTGGCAGCTTGATTATGACCGCTGCGTCTTCATCGACGCCGATGCCGTGGTGCTGCGCCCTGTGGAAAAGCTGTTCGACCTGCCGGAGTTCTGCGCCGCACCCAATGTCTATGACGGGCTGGACGGGTTCCACCGCATGAACTCGGGCGTGTTCACCGCGCGTCCCGACGCCCGCACCTTTCAGGCGATGATGGCGCATCTGGACCGGCCGGGGGTTTTCTGGCGGCGGACGGACCAGACCTTCCTGCAGGACTATTTCCCGGACTGGCACGGCCTGTCGATCCATCACAACATGCTGCAATATGTCTGGATGAACATGCCCGAGCTGTGGAGCTGGGAGGACATCCGCATCCTGCATTTCCAATATGAGAAACCCTGGCAGGATCACGACAAAACCCATCTGCTGCGTCCCTTGATCGAGTTGTGGCGCGCCATTGCCGAAGGCCAGCCCGTGCCCGACCTGGCCGCCCAGGTCCGCCCGGCCGCCTGATGCGCATCGCGCTGACCGGCGCATCGGGTATCGTCGGCGACTTTGTCCTGCGCGCAGCCCAGCGGGCAGGACACAGGGTCACGCGGCTGGATCGCAGCAACGGCTTTCGCCTGGGCGATGCCCCCGACCTGATGGGCCATGATGCGCTAATCCATTGCGCCTTTGCCCACGCCCCCGGCCGGTATCGCGGCGGCGAAGGGGAGGATCCCGATGGTTTCCTGCGCCTGAACCGGGACGGTACCTGTCGCCTTTTCGATGCGGCTGTTCGCGGCCGCGTGGGACGCATCGTCTTTCTGTCCTCGCGTGCGATCCATGACGGCCATCCCCCCGGCACCCTCCTGCACGACGACCTGCCCGCCCGACCCGCCAACCTGTATGGCCAGGTCAAGGCGGATGCCGAGGATTACCTCGCCGGCCTTCCCCTTTCGGGCACAGCGATCCGCGCAACCGGCGTTTATGGCCATTCCGGCAAATGGCGCGGCCTGTTCACCGACTATCTGGCAGGCCGCCCCATCCAGCCCCGCGTCGCCACCGAGGTTCACGGCGACGACCTTGCCGCCGCGATCCTGCTGCTCCTGGGCCAGCCGGACCCTCCCCCGCAGGTGAATTGCAGCGACCTAGTCCTGGATCGCCACGACCTGCTGGCCGAAGTCCGGGCCTTGACCGGCTGCCCGCATCCCTTGCCTTCCCGTGTGGATCCGGCAGCCCTGCGCATCCAGACCTGTGACCGGCTGGAGGCGCTTGGCTGGCGGCCCGGCGGGGTGGCGAAACTGCGCGCCACCCTGCCCCTGCTGCTGTCTTCTTCAGAAAAATATCCTTGGGGGTAGGACGCCATCAGGCGTCCGCAGGGGGCAGACGGCCCCCTGCCACCGCGGGACGCATCAGGCGCGACGAGCCATTCCCAACACCCGCGCCCGCTTGCGCGGATCGGCGTCGAACAGCGCCGCCAGTTGCTCGGTGATTGCGCCCGCCAACTGGTCGGCATCGGTGATCGTAACCGCGCGTTCGTAATAACGCGTCACATCGTGGCCGATGCCGATCGCCAACAGTTCGACCATGCGCCGCTTTTCCACCATGGCGATCACGTCGCGCAGGTGCTTTTCCAGATAGTTCGCCGGATTGACCGAAAGGGTCGAATCGTCGACCGGCGCGCCGTCGGAAATCACCATCAGGATCTTGCGCACTTCGGATCTCCGCACCAACCGCCTGTGCGCCCATTCCAGGGCCTCGCCGTCGATGTTTTCCTTGAGCAACCCTTCCTTCATCATCAGCCCCAGATTCGGCCGCACCCGCCGCCAAGGCGCATCGGCGGGCTTGTAGATGATGTGGCGCAGATCATTCAGGCGCCCCGGCTGGGCGGGACGGCCTGCCTGCAACCAGGCTTCGCGCGATTGGCCGCCCTTCCAGGCACGGGTGGTAAAGCCCAGGATTTCCACCTTGACGCTGCACCGCTCCAGGGTGCGGGCCAGAACGTCAGCGCAGATGGCGGCGATACTGATGGGACGCCCGCGCATGGACCCGGAATTGTCGATCAGAAGTGTCACCACCGTATCGCGGAACTCGGTATCCTTTTCGACCTTGAAGGACAGCGGCGTGGTCGGGTTCGCCACAACCCGCGCCAGGCGCCCGGCGTCCAGCACGCCTTCTTCCTTGTCGAATTCCCAACTGCGGTTCTGCTGGGCCTGCAGGCGGCGCTGCAGCTTGTTGGCCAGCCGCGACACGGCGCCCCGCAAGGGTTCAAGCTGCTTGTCCAGATAGGCGCGCAACCTTTCCAGTTCGGCAGGATCGGCCAGATCCTCGGCCCTGATTTCCTCGTCCCAAGCCTGGGCAAAGACCTTGTAATCCGCACTTGCGTCGCTGACCGGAGGCGGCAGGTCAGGCGGGGTTTCCGACTCGGGTATCTCTGCCTCGTCGGTCAACTGGTCGTCGGACTGGTCGTCCATGCTGACCTGGGCCTGCCGTTCGTCCTGCTGCTGCTCCTGGGATTGCTCGGGCGAGGCTTCGGCATCCTCGCTGTCGTCCTGGTCGCGGGACTGGTTGTCGCCCGCTTCCTCGTCCTGTTCGGCACTCTCGTCGGCGTCGTCGTCTTCGGGCTGGTCGGGATCGTCGCCCAACTGGTCCGCATAGCCCAGATCGCTGATCACCTGCCGGGACAGGCGTGAAAATGCCGCCTGGTCGGCCAGCACCTCGTTCACATGGGCCAGCGATCCACCCGCCTGCTGTTCGACGAACGGGCGCCACAGATCTGCGACGTGCTGCGCACTGGAAGGCAGGACGCGGCCTGTCGCCGCCTGGCGCACGATATAGCCTGCCGCCACCGCCAGGGGCGCATCGGCGGGGGCCTTGATCTGGCCATAGCCCTTCTTGTCGGCATCCGCGCCAAGGCGGGCGTCGATGTTGGACAAGGCGCCCGGCATATCGCGCGCGCCAAGCGCCTCGCAGCGGGCGGTTTCCATGGCCTCGTAAAGCTCTCTCGCCATCGGCCCGGCCGGGGCAAAGCGCGAATGGGTCGCCGCATCGTGGTGGCGCATCCGCATCGCCAGGGCATCGGCGGTGCCGCGCGCCTGCAAGACCTCGTCCCGGCCCATGCGGCGGCTGACCTGCGGCAGGCGCATCGTATCGCCCGCCACGCCGGACGGATCGGCGCTGAAGGTGACGTTCAGTTCCCGGTCGTCGGCCAGGGCGCGGGTCGCCTCGGACAAGGCCTTCTTGAAGGGATCGGCAGGGTTGTCGGACTTTTTCATAAGGATTGATAGACCACCGCCGCGCGTCCCGATCAAGAGAGTTGTGCGCGAATGCAGGACAGGCTGTGCGGACCGGCTTGCGGAAAAGGCTGACCACCGGCCCTGAAATGACGTTAGTCTGGCCATGCCATCCACTGAAAGGACGACGGATATGACCAAACCCCGCATCGGCGTGATTATCAGCTCTACCCGCGACACGCGTTTTGCCGACAAGCCTGCGGCCTGGCTGATGGACAAGGTCAAGGATCACCCCGACCTGGAGTTTGACCTGATCGACCTGCGCGACCAGAACCTGCCCTTCTTCAACGAGCCTGCATCGAACCTGTGGATGCCGTCGAGCGATCCGAATGCGGTGGCATGGCAGGAAAAGCTGGCGGGCTTCGACGGCTTCGTCTTTGTTGTCGCCGAATATAACCGGTCCATCACGGGGGCGCTGAAGAATGCGCTGGACCAGGCTTACAAGGAATGGAACCGCAAGCCGTTCGCGGCGCTCGCCTATGGCAGCCTGGGCGGGGCGCGGGCGCTGGAGCATCTGCGCCTGATCGGGATCGAGCTTCAGATGGTGCCCCTGCGCAACGCCGTCCATATCGGCGGGGGCGATTTCTTCAAAGTATCTCCCTTGGGGTCGGACGCCCCGATGAGCGAGATAGAAGCCCATCTGGAAGGCTCGCTGAACGCCATGCTGGACGAACTCGCCTGGTGGGCCAAGACCCTGCAGACCGCCCGGGGCTGAACCATCGCCGGGCAGCATCCGCGAGGGACGCTGCCCGGATGGGATCAGAAGCGATCCAAGTGGGCGTCGATGGCGGCTGCGATCTCTCGGCGGATCACCGCGCGCAGATTGGCCGAGAAGCGTTCGCCCAATTCGCCATTCAGTTCTTCCTGCACCATCTCGCGGAGCAGATCGCGGATGCCTTGTTCTTCGTCGATCCCTGCGGCCTGGGCCTGCTGTTCGGCGGCAAAGGCGTCAGCCTCGGCGGCAAGGCGGGCGACGGTATCGACCGAAGCCGGTTCAGGCGGCAAGGTCCAGCCGGACAGGCGTTGTTCGACCGGTTTCGCCTCGGCCGAGGCGGCCGGTTCCTCCAGTTCGGGACGCATCCGGGCCTTCCAGTCGAAAGCCTCCGCGAAATCATCGGCATCGTCGGCGAAATCCTGGACCGGCCCGGCAAGGTTTGCGGCCGCAGGAACAGGATCGGGTTCGACCTGCGGCAGGGCTTCGCGCGCCTCGGGGCGCAACCAGGCCCGCCAGCCGGATGCCTTTGGCGCCTCGGGTTCATCGACCCGCCGTTCGGCCCCAAGCCGCAGCGGAGAAACATTGGCCGCAGGCGCCGCCTCGGGTCTGGCCCGAAGGATGAATTGCGGAATGGGAGGGGCCGGTTCGGGTTCAGGGGCAGCCGCCGCCGGAACCGGCCGGGCTGCCGTTTCGACCATTTGCCGTGCCAGGGCGGCATTGCCGCCGTAACGGCGGGCCAGGAATTCCCCGGCATCGTCCTGGACCAAACCGTTGCGTTCGGCCCGGATGCTGTCGCGCGCCGAGGAAAGCGCGTCATCGTCGGCGATCATGCGGCGGATGGCGGTCAGGACATCGCCGATATCCTCGGACAGGCGGGCGGCGTTCTGTGAAAAGCGGGGGTCAGCCATGGTGCCCCCCGCCGTTCAGGGCATCAATCGCGCCCGATCGCGCGCAACACGCGGTCAAGGCTTTCGCCCTGTTTGCTGGTATAAGGCGCATCGCGCACGGCGTTGTAGTATTGCGAAGGGTCATAGGTCGGAATCCCCAGGTTCAGGTGTTCTACCGTAAGACGACCCATAGCAGCCAGAAGTTGATAATGTGCTAATTGGAGGTTGGCTTCCGCCGTAATCTTGTCCGCCCGCGCCTCCAGCAGCGACTGTTCCGCATCCAGCACGTCCAATGTGGTCCGCGCGCCAAGCGCGGCTTCCTCGCGCACGCCATTATAGGCCTGCTGGGCGGCAGAGATCTGTTCGTCGATGGCGCCGATCTGCGCCCGGGCTACGGTGATATTGGCCCAGGATTCGCCAACCTGCTGGCTGATCTGGCGCGACACGTTCAGCAATGCCGACCGTACCTGATCGCGTTCGGCCATGGCCCTGCGATGCTGGGCAGGCAGCCGCCCGCCGGAATAGATGGTCTGGTTCAGTTCCAGCCCGACCGAGGCGCTGTTCCGGTTGTTATATTCGCCGCCGAATTGGGTTTGCGGGCTGCGCGTGACGCCCGCGCCCAAATTGCCCGTCAGCCGGGGATTGCGCTCTGCCGCAGCAATGGCGACGCCCAGTTCAGCCGCCGCGGCGCGGCGTTGCGCCTGCGCGATCAGCGGATGGTTGCGCTGCCCGATAGCCCGTGCCTCGTCAACCGAGGCCGGCAGCTGGGGCAGCGGCGGGGGCGCATCCAGCCGTTCGGGGAACCGCCCGGTCGCAGCCAGATAGCCCTCGCGCGCGATTTCCAGGTCACCCTGCGCCGAGGCAAGTCCTGCCTGCGTCTGGGCAAGCTGCGCATCCGCCAAGGCCACATCGGTCACGGTGATCTCGCCCACGTCAAAGCGGTCCTGCGCAGCCTGGCGTTCGCGGCTGAGAACCTCGACCGAGTTCTGCTGCAAGGCCACGCGTTCGGTCGCCTGCTTGATCTCGAAGAACGCGACCGTTGCCCCCAGAAGGATATCCTGTTCCACCGCGACCAGCCCCTGGCGCGTCGCCAGCACCTGTTCCTTGGCGGCGTCGATGGCCAGTTGCGACCGGCCCCAGTCATACAGCGTCATCTGCGCCCCGATCTGGAGCGAGGTCGAGCGCGCCGTCGTATAGCCCGTCAATCCCTCGACCCGCTGGACCGTATGGCTTGCGGTCCACTGAACCACGGGGCGCAGCGCGGCAATGGCTGCTGCGACATCCTCGTCGGCGGCGCGCAGCACCGCGCGGTTCTGTTCGATCAGCGCGGAATGGCGATAGGCCGCGACCATCGTGTCAGCCAGCGATTCGGCGACCGCCGCCTGTCCGCCAAGGCCCATCAGCCCGACGGCGGCGATTGCGGCAAGTGAACGAAGCCCCCTCACAGCGAAAAGCTCCGCACCCGTTCAAAGCCGGGCAGCAACGGCGCGCCCGCATTGAAGGCATAACGCCAGATGATACGGCCGTTCAGGAAATGTCCAATCCTGACAACGCCAAGGGCGCCTTCGACGAAAAGCGCAGCGATGCGGCCGCCTTCCTTCAACTGGGACAGGATCGCCTCGGGCACGTCCTCGACGCCGCCGTTGATCAGGATGGCGTCGTAGGGGGCTTGCCTGGGCGCCCCTTCGTTCAGGGGCGCGTTCAGGACGGCGACGTTGAAAACGCCCGCCTCGGACAAACGGCGCTCGGCCTCGGCGGCCATGTCGGCGTTATCCTCGATCGCGACGACAGTCTGGACCAGCCGCGCCAGAACCGCCGCGGAATAGCCAAAGCCGCAGCCCAGATCCAGGACCAGGTCACCCGGCTGCAGATCCAGCATGTCGATCATCTTGCCCAGGGTGCGCGGTTCCAGCAGCACACGGTTCCCGCCCAGGTCCAGATTCTCGCCCGAATAGGCAACGGCTCGGCGCGAAGGGGGCACGAAATCTTCCATCGGGACCGCCAGCATGGCCTCGATTACGGGGAACTTGGTGACATCACTGGGGCGAACCTGCGTATCCACCATCGTGGTGCGCCGCGCGGCGAAATCGCTCATCTTTGGGAACCTCTGCGAGCTGCTTTGAGGCTTATTGCCACGATTCCGGGACTCCCGCAACGCCGCACGTTCCCGTCTTGCAAGCGCCCCGCCGATCCATTATTGCATGCAAACCTTGTCAGCGGCGGGTTGGCGGAGAGGTTACGCAGCGGATTGCAAATCCGTGAAGACCGGTTCGATTCCGGTACCCGCCTCCAAGGCTCCTCTTCCTTTGCAGCGACCGTGCTTCAGCCCTTGGCTTCGCGCTTGAAACGCACGGACAATTGCCAGGGCGTGCCATAGGTCAGCCACAGGGCGGAAATCCACCACAGCGCGACCATCGCCCAGACATCGACCGCCATGCGCCGAAGGATGCCCTGGTCCAAGGGGTTCATCTGGAAGGCATCGCCCAAAACCGACAGCAGCACGCAGGCCAGGAAGGAAAACAGCCCGCCCCGGCCGATCTGTTGCAGTGCGACGCCCAGGCGGCTGGCGGCCAGACGTTGCATCATGCGGGCCAGGGGCACGGCGACCAGCCAGCTTGCACCCATGATCGCCATGAACCGGGTGCCGTCCAGATCCCATTTGCCGATCTCTCCGCCATAGATCAGGCGCAGCGCGTCGCGGATGGGCAATGCGGGTTCGCCGAACTTGGCGGCGATGACGATGGCGCTGCCAAAGGCGAACATCCCCGCCGACAGGATCGTCAGCAGCCGGCGATGCGGCATCAGGACGGGAATGACCTGCTTGCGGAACAGGCCCATGGCGATGCCGGAAAAGAACAGCATCTGCCAGCCGAAAGGGTTGAACAGCAGCCCGCCCAGGCGGTGGTTAGGCACAAAGGCGTTCAGCACCGGGGCAAAGCACCACAGGACGAAGGATCCGGCGGCAAAGCTGATCGGATAGCGCAGCAACACCGGCACCAAGAATGGAACCGAGGCCAGCAGGATCACATAAACGGCCAGTACGTCCAGCAGGTTAGGCTGCAACCACATGCTTGCCAGCACGCCAAAGAATCCGATCGGGTTTTCCAGAACCCAGACGGCATACTGGTGCCAGATTGCGGTGTGGTCCATGTCGAGCGCCAGCAAGCCGGCCGAGACCACGGCCATCAGCATCCCCCCAAAGACCAGGGCACGCCAAACCTCGAAGGCGCGGCGGGCGAAACGCCATTGCGCCGCGCGGCGGCCTTGTTTCGTTTCCACCGACAGCCACACCATGCCGACCAGGAAGCCCGACAACAGGACGAACAGTTCCGCCGCGTCGAAGATCGCGAAATTGGCCAGGGTGAACCACCGCAGTTCCGAAAGGGGCATATGGTCCAGCATGATGCAGACCAACGCGTAACCGCGCAGCATATCCAGGGCGATCAGCCGCTTCATGAGGAAAGGACGCTCCACTGTCGCAACAGGTCCGGGTCCGATACCAGGGCATCGGTTTCGTCGCGGGTCAGGTATTCCAGCGCCTGCGCCCGGGTCCGGGCATGGGCGATCTTGGCCCCGGCGGTGATCCGGGCAAGGCGCTTGTCTTCTGGCAGGTCGGCGTTTTTGGGCAGCAGCGCGATATGGCGGTCGATCTGGTCGGGCTGGGCACCGAAATGCAGCAGCCCTGCCGCGTCCCCCAGGGGGCGGGGCATCGCGCGCACGACGGCACTGGCGTCCGACAGGATGGCGGGAGGATCGCGTTCCTCGGGCGTGACCAGCAACCCCCGCATCCGCGCCCAGCGGCCAAATATCGGGCTTGCGGAATAACGCGAGGTGACGGGCGACAGGATCAGTCCCGCAAGGATCGGCGACAGCCAGATCAGTTGGGCGGGCGAAAACTGCGCCAGGACGATCAGCGTGCCGAGGCCCAGTCCCACATGGACCCAATGCCGCGCGATCACCACGTTCCAGTCGGGCATGGATCCGGCGCGGACCTGCGCGTTCCAGCCGCTGTCGCGACCTCGCAGGATTTCATAAATTTGCCGTGTCTGGATCAGCATCTGCACGGGGGCGATCAGGGCGGACAACAGGATCTCGAACAGGGAACTGGCGAAGATGCGCACCGGCCCGCCCGAATTGCGCGCCAGGGGCCGCGACCATGCGCGAAAGGTGGCGATCAGCCTGGGCAGCAGCAGCAGCGCCATGGCGGCCACGAACAGCCACAGCATCCGCTGCGCGTCGAAGACCGGCCAGTCGGGGAACAACTGATAAGCGGTTGGGAAATATTCCGGCGTGGACAAAAGCACCGTGGCCGACAGGACCAGGCCCACCAGGATCAGGGCCAGCCACAGGGGGCTCATGGCGAATCCCAGGATGCCGATGGCGAAATGCGCCAGCGTGACGGCACGGGCGCCGCGCATCCCGAACAGGCGGGAATGTTGCAGGTTGCCCTGCGCCCAGCGGCGTTCGCGCGCGGCCATGTCCAGCAGCGTGGGAGGGCAACCCTCGAAGCTGCCGCGCAGGTCATGGTCCAGCCGGACCTTCCAGCCTGCCCGGCACAGGGCGGCGGCTTCCACGAAATCATGGGACAGGATGGTCCCCCCGAAGGGTGGCTTGCCCGGCAGGCGGGGCAGACCGCAGGCCCCCGCAAAGGCCGTCATGCGGATAATGGCGTTGTGGCCCCAGAAATTGCCGGTATCGCCCGACCAGGCCGATACGCCGCGCGCGATCATCGGACCGTAAACACGGCCCGCGAATTGCGTCAGGCGGGCAAAGATCGTCTCGCCCCCGACCAGGATCGGCATGGTCTGGATCAGCGCCAGCCGGGGATCGGCATTCATGCGGGCGGACAGTTCGCGGATCGTGGCGCCCGTCATGATGCTGTCGGCGTCCAGGACGACCATCTGGTCGTAGCGCCCGCCCCAGCGGCGCACAAAGTCACCGATATTGCCGGTCTTGCGATCCTCGTTGGTGATGCGGCGGCGATACCAGATCGGCAAGGGCGACATCTTGCGCGCCGCGTCGATCACCAGCGTTTCGTTCACGGCGATCACCGGATCGCGGCTGTCGGACAGCACGAAGATCTCGGTCCGGTCGGCCATTCCTTCCCGGTCCAGTTCTCGGGCCAGGGCGGTCAGCAGGCCGATGCTTTTCTGCGCATCCTCGTGATAGATGGGCATCACGACAGCAACGCGTGCGCCGTTCGGTCCCTGGGGCGTCACCAGCCGGGATGCGAACAGCCCGGCCAGCACGTTGCAGAACGAGAAACCGACCCAGGCGAATGTCGGCACGAACAACACCAGCAGCGCCCATTGCATGGGCGTCGGGTCGTCCCCGAAGCTGCGCAGCATCTGCTGAAACCCGACAACGGCCGCTGCCGCCGCGCCGCCAAAGGCCACCAGCCGCGCCATCCAGACGTGCCAGCCGTTACGCAGGCGGGGAAAGGCCGGACGGGGTCGTGCGCCGAAATCCTGCACCGGCATGGCCAGCGGCGATTCGGGCGGGGTTGCGGGCCTTTGCGCCAGGTCTGCGGAACGCGGATCGGCCAGGCTCATGCGGTCCAGCGCGCCAGCCAAGTTTCGCTTTGGACCACCCCTTCGGGGCTGGTCAGCACCGCCTGCAAATCGGCCAGCGTGGCGTCTCCGGGTTCGAACTCGAAGGCCAGGCGCAGCACGCCCTGGTCGACCAGGGGCTTCAGATAGGCGTGGACAATGGTCCCGGCCGAGGTGGTGACCTGGGATTCCGGCATGGCATCGGAAAACAGCGACAGATCGAAATCCACGATGACGCTGCGCAAGGACGGCGAATTGATCGACCGCCCGCTGCGGACCTGGCGCACCTTGGCCAGGGGCAGGTCGTTTGCCGGCAGGGGCGCGAAGATCAGGCGATACTGGAATTCGTGGCGCTTGTCCTTTTCCAGCGGCTCCTTGGGCACCCAGCAACTGACGATGTTGTCGTTGAACTCGTTCTCGACCGGGATTTCGACCAGCCGCACCTCGCCCTCGCCCCAGTTGCCCTCGGGTTCGATCCAGGCCGAGGGGCGCAGATGATACAGCGCCTCGGGATCCTGGTAGTCATCGAAATCGCGGCTGCGCTGCACAAGGCCAAAGCCGCGCGGATTGTTGTCCACAAAGGACGAAATCTGCAAGGTTTTATGGGCACCAAGGGTTCGCCACAATGCCTGGCCCGCACCGGTATGCATCTGCAAGCCGTCGCTGTCATGAACGGCGGGGCGGTAATCGTCCACCTCGCGACGGCTGGCCGGTCCGAACCAGAACATCGAGGTCAAGGGCGCCAGCCCGGTGTTTTGCAGATCAACGCGCGGGAACAGCGCCGCCCGGGTACGCACGGAGGTCACTGCGCCCGGATTGACGTCGAACTGAAAGGCCCCGGCCACGGACTTGCTGTCCAGGGCCGCATAGATGCGCACCCAGCCCGACCCGTCGGTCGGTTCCTGGATCCAGAAATCGGTGAACAGCGGAAATTCCTCGCCGTCCGGGCTGCCGGTCTTGATGGCCAGCCCGCGCGCCGACAGGCCATAGATCGTGCCGCGTGCCACGGCGCGGAAATAGGTCGCGCCCTGGAAGACCAGGAATTCGTCCATCACGCCGGGCCGGTTCAGGATCGTGCGCAGTCGAAAGCCGGACCATCCCATCTGCCCCTTGTTCTGCAGGTCCGCGCCATCGGGAAACTGCGACGGGTCGAATTCCAGCATCGAGGGATCGAAGTCCAGCCGGTGCGGCACGCCATCGCGCACGACGCTGATATTGACCGGCTCATAGAAGATCGCGCCCGGCGGCAGCAAATCCATGCCAAACTGCGGATTGCCAGCGAACGGATCGCGGTCACGGCGAAAGCGGATGGCGCGATACTGGTCATAGGTCAGGTTGGCGAAGCTGCCCACCTGCTCGGCTACCGGCTGTTCGTAAACGCGCGTGGCGCGTTCCGCCGCCAGCGACGCGACTTCCTCGAATCCAAAGGTTGTGGGCGGTGCGGGCGGGGGGGTGTCGGTCCCCGTCCCGGCTGGCGCCGCCTCGTCCGTTGCTGTCTGCGCCCCCGCAGGACCGGCGACAAGCACCCCTCCTGCCGCCAGGGCGGTCGCTGCGTTGAGAAAATGACGGCGTTTCATATCGGGTGATGGTTGCCAAAAACCGTTTCATCATAAGGGTGTTGCACCGCCACAGCAAGGCACAAGCCGAACATGGGGCGCCCAGGCCGGGTTGCCCGAATGGGCCAGGCATTGCCTGATTTCGCGGCTTTCCGCCTATTGCTGCGCCAGCCAGGCGGTAATGGGACCGCGCAGGTTCGCCTGGCCCGAATCCAGTCGGTCGTCGATCAGCTTGCGCAGGTCGGTCAGCGACACCCGGCGGATCAGATGCTTGACCGGACCAATGGAGGCCGGGCGCATGGACAGGCGCGGGATGCCCAGGGCGGCAAAGGTCAACGCCTCGACCGGGCGGCCCGCGTCTTCGCCGCAAAAGGACAAGGGCACGCGCGCATCCTCGCAGCGCGCGATGATCTGGCGCAAAAGCAGCAGGAACGACGAGCTGAGGGTATCGTAACGCCGCCGCACCCGTTCGTTTTCCCGGTCGGCCGCAAAGAAGAACTGCTTCAGGTCGTTCCCGCCGACCGAGATGAAGTCGCACATCTCGAAGAATTTCTTCGGCGCAAAGGCCAGCGACGGCGTTTCAAGCATGGCGCCCACGCGAATGTCGGTGGGCATCGGATGGCCGACACGCTGTTCGCGCGACAGTTCCTGCATCAGGATCTTATACGCCGCCTCGTATTCGCCGATATCGGCGACGAACGGGAACATGACATGAAGGGGCCGCCCCACCGATGCGCGGATCAGGGCCTGCAACTGCATCCGCAGCACGCCGCGCTTGTCCAGACCCACGCGGATCGCGCGCCAGCCCATCGCCGGGTTCGGTTCGTCCTGCGGCTTCATATAGGGCAGAACCTTGTCAGACCCGATGTCCAGGGTGCGGAACATCACCGGCTTGCCCTGGGCGTTGTCCATGACGCGGCGATACAGTTCCGCCAGCTCGCCCCTGCGGGGGACGTGGTTGCGGATCAGGAACTGCAATTCGGTGCGGAACAGGCCCACGCCCTCGGCCCCCGACCCGGCGAGGGACGGCAGGTCGGCCATCAGGCCCGCGTTCATGTAAAGCTGGACGGTGGTGCCGCAGGTGCCTGTCGCGGGCAGGCCGCGCAGGCTGGCATAGCGGTTCTGCGCCTCGGCCTGCATGGCGATCTTGTCGAGGAACGCCTTGTAGACGCTTTCCTCGGGGCGCAGGTGGACAATCCCCTGGTCGCCGTCGATCATGATCGTGTCGCCGTTCAGCGCCTCGGTCGTGATGCGGGGGGCGTGGATGACCAGCGGAATGGCCAGGGCGCGGGCGACGATGGCCGCATGGCTGCCGACCGAGCCTTCTTCCAGCACAACGCCCTTCAGGCGCCGGCCGTATTCCAGCAGTTCCGCGGGGCCGATGTTGCGGGCGACCAGGATCGGGTTGTCGGGCATCTCGGCCCCGGTATTGGTCCCCTGCCCCGTCAGGATCCGCAAAAGGCGGTTGGACAGGTCATCCAGATC
This sequence comes from Paracoccus everestensis, assembly GCF_021491915.1. NCBI lineage: Bacteria > Pseudomonadati > Pseudomonadota > Alphaproteobacteria > Rhodobacterales > Paracoccaceae > Paracoccus > Paracoccus everestensis. The sequence goes on from NZ_CP090836.1 coordinate 2,437,341, forward strand.
GTGCAGGCGGTCGCGCAGGTAAGGATCGGCGGACATTTCCAGCCTGGCGCGGGCGGCGGATTGTTCCTTTTCCACCGCAGCCTCGGCGGACAGGCCAAGCTGGATGTCCTCCTCCATCCGCTTGAGCCAGCTGCGCGAATGGGCAAACATCCGATAGGTTTCCAGCACGGCGGCGTGTTCACCCTCGCCCCCCATGTCGGCGGCGGCGACCATCGTATCGACAGTGCTGCGTAGCATGGCCACGCCTTCGTGCAGGCGCGCGCTTTCGCGGTCGGGATCGTCGCCCACGGGATTGGTCACCACCACGCGCGCCTCGTGCAGCCAGACACGGCCCTCGGCGGCGCCTTCCTGCCCGGTGGCCCCCCGGATCATCAGCGGAAAGCGGTGCTTGGAGGGCAGGCTGTCGGCTTGGCTGCCCTGGAAGGCGCCCAGTTCGGTCATCTCGGCCAAGACCATGGCCACGACTTCCAGGCCATAGATTTCGTCTTCGGAAAAGAGCCGCGCTTCGCGGCACTGGACGATCAGCACGCCCAGCCGTTCACCCACCCGCTGGATCGGCACGCCCAGAAAACTGGGAAACACTTCCTCGCCGGTTTCGGGCATGAAGCGGAAACCGGGTTCAGAGGGCGCATCGGCAGTATTGATGTAACGCCCGGTGCGGGCCACGCGCCCCACCAGTCCCTCGCCCAGGCGCAGGCGGGTGCGGTGGACAGATTCGGGGCGCAGCCCTTCGGTCGCGCACAGTTCCAGGGTGTTCGGATCGCGGAACAGATAAATCGAGCAGACCTGCGTTCCCATCGAATCGGCGATGTGATGGGTGATCTGGTCAAGCCGGTCCTGGCCGCCGCCGGGGGCGCCCAGGATCCCCTTCAACCGTTGCAACAGCTTGCGTGAATCGCTGTCCTTGCGGTCTTGCATTGCCTGCCTTGCCCTGCCTTGCTTTTGCCCGCAGATGCCATCCGGCACGCCATGGGAAGATATCAGGCCGCTTCCAGGCCAAAGGCATCATGCAGCGCCTGCACGGCCAATTCCATATATTTGCGGTCGATCAGCACCGAAATCTTGATCTCGCTGGTGGAGATGACCTTGATGTTGACGTTTTCATCGGCAAGCGCCTTGAACATCCGCGCCGCGACGCCCGCATGGCTGCGCATCCCGATGCCGACGACGCTGACCTTGGCGACCTCGGTATCGACGACCAGTTCGTCATAGGCGATGGTGCCCGCCGACTTGGCGTCTTCCATGGCGCGCTTGGCGCGTTCCACCTGGTTGATGGGAACGGAAAAGGTCATGTCCGTGACCGAACCGGGGTGATCGTCGTAATCCTTTTCGGAAATGTTCTGGACGATCATGTCCACGTTTACGCCCGCATCGGCCAGAGGCGCGAAGATGGCGGCGGAAATGCCGGGGCGATCCTCGACCGTGACCAGGGTGATCTTTGCCTCGTCGCGCGAATAGGCGACGCCGCTGACGACTTTCGATTCCATGATTTCTCCCTCATCGCAGACCAGGGTGCCCGATGTCTCGTCCGTGTCCTCGAACGAGGATAACACGCGCAGCCGCACCTTGAAGCGCATCGCCAGTTCGACCGAACGGGTCTGCAGAACCTTTGCGCCCAGGGACGCCAGTTCCAGCATCTCCTCGAAGGCGATCTTTTCCAGCTTGCGGGCTTTCGAGGTGATGCGGGGGTCGGTCGTATAAACCCCGTCCACGTCGGTATAGATGTCGCAACGCTCGGCGGCGAAGGCTGCGGCAAAGGCCACGGCGGTCGTGTCCGACCCGCCCCGGCCCAGCGTGGTGATGCGTCCGTCGGGACCAAGCCCCTGGAAGCCCGCGACCACCGCGACCTTGAATCCTTCGGCAAACTTTGCGTCGATGTTGGCGCGCGGGATGTCCACGAAGCGCGCGGCCGAATGGGCGGCTGTGGTGTTGATCGGCACCTGCCAGCCCTGCCAGCTGCGCGCGGGCACGCCCATTTCCTGAAGCGTCAGCGCCATCAGCCCGGCCGTCACATTCTCGCCCGAGCTGACCACCGCGTCGTATTCGCGCGCATCGAACAGGGGCGAGGTTTGTTCGACCCAGCCCACCAGTTCGTTGGTCTTGCCGGACATGGCGCTGACGATGACGATCACGTCATAGCCGCGCTCGACCTCTCGCTGGACCTTGGTGGCGGCGTTCTTGATCCGGTCAAGATCGGCCACGGATGTTCCGCCAAATTTCATCACCAGAAGCGGCATCGCGGGCCTCCGACCTGGGGGTTGCCTGTTCGGCGCGGCTTTTATGGGCCGGGGGCCGAAACCGCAAGGGCGGAAAGGGGATAACGGCGATCGTTGTGGCGGTCAGTTGGCCTTCTGGCGCGGGATAAAGGGCAAGGGTGCCACCGGCACGCCGTCCTCGACCAGCTTGCGGGCATCCTCGATCCTCGCCTCGCCGTAGATGGCGCGGACGGGGGTGCGGCCTTCGTGCATGGCGCGAGCCTCGTCGGCAAATTTCAGGCCGACATAATCGCTGTTCGCCTCGACCTGCTGGCGGAGGGCGTGCAGCGCGGCCTCGGCCGGGGTCATGGCGGGCGCGGCCTTTTCGGGCGCCGGGACCGAGGGGGCCATCAGCGACTTTTCGACCTTTGCCGATCCGCAAAGCGTGCAGGCGACATGACCCGCCGCCCGCGTCGTCTCGAACGCGTCGGAGGAACGGAACCAGCCGTCGAAATTATGGCCCTGGTCACAGCGCAAAGCATAGCGGATCATCGATACGAACCTTTCCCTTCCCTGCCTATATCGGATCAGCTCGGCGTCCCCGCAAGTTCCCGCAGATGCGCAATCAAGGCTGCCGGGTCGCCCGCGCGATCGTCCAGCACGGTGCGGGCCGCCTGGCCCATCCGCCGGGCCTGCGCCGGATCGCCTGCCAGCCGGATCACCTGACCGGCCAGGGCTGCTGCATCGACGCACAAGGCGCCCCCCGATCCTTCCAGGGCGGCATAGGCATCGCGGAAATTGCCGACATGGGGGCCGTGCAAAATGGCACAGCCATGGGCCGCAGGCTCCCACGGTGTATGGCCGCCCCGGTCGGTCAGCGAGCCGCCGACAAGACACAGGGCCGACGCCGCATACCAGCGATCCATCTCTCCAAGCGTATCGGCCAGCAGCACGTCGCCACCCGCGCCGCCCTGCGAGCGACGATCAAAGGCGATGCCATGCCGCGCCAGCAGACCTGCCACCTCGTCCCCGCGCGATGGGTGGCGAATGGCCAGGATCAGCCGCAGGTCGGGACAATGCCGCCGCGCTTGCAACCAGGCATCCACCGCCGCCGCCTCCTCTCCTTCATGGGTCGAGGCGGCAAGCCAGGTCCGGTCGCGTGCGGGGCTGGGCGCGGGTGCCACGACGCCGGCCGGGGTCAGCAGCTTCAAATCCAGACGCGGCAGGATGGCCCGGTCAGGCAGGCCAAGCGAGCGCAGCCGCGATTCGCTGCCCGCGTCCTGTGCCGACAGGGCCGCAAGCCGCCCCAGGACCGGCCCAATCAGGCGCGGAACCCGCGCCCAACGTCCGGCCGACCGTTGCGACAAGCGTGCGCCAATCATTGCCTGCGGAATCCCCCGGGCCGCCAAGGCCTGCGACCGCAGGGGCCAGAATTCGGATTCGACCGTGATCTGCAAGCTCGGCCGCAACCCATCCAGGAACCGCTCCAACGCCCCCGGCACGTCCAGCGGGGCCAGATGCGCCTCCATCCCCCAGCCTGCCGCCATGTCCCGCCCGGTGATGCTGTTGGCCGTCACCAGAACCCGATGTGTTTGCGCCAGGGCCGCGATCACCGGACGGGCCGAGGTCAATTCCCCGACCGACGCGCCGTGGATCCAGATGTCAGCCTGTCCCGGCGGTTCCAGGGCCAACCGCTGCCGCAATGCCGCGGACGCGCCGACCAAGGCGCGCAGGCGCAGCGAGGCTTCGAGGACATGGGCAGTGGCACGATGGATCATGGAAAACCGCTGGCAACTCTGCGGCTGCTATAGCGGACAGGCTACGGGTCATGAAGCCTGCACTTTCCTGCGGAACCCAGGGTAAGGCGCGACGTTGGCATTGCAAGTGAGCAAATTCAGGAGGTTTCCATGAAAGGACTTGTCGCCTGGTGGCTGGGCGTCCCGGTCGTCGTGATCGTGATCCTGTATCTTACGGGGATTTTCTAAGGATCAGGGATAACCTATTTCGGTCCCGGGACAGGTGGTTGGACAAGCGGTTCAACCACCTTTTCTTCTGGTTACAGCACTTGAATTTCGAATTAATCAGTTACCAACCATTTTCTATTAAAGATAGAAACATAACTATTTTCTACACCTGCTGATTTAAAATTGTCGCCATGTTATTAATAAGCATATGTTTTTTAACATATAAACTCAGAAGTACTAGAATTAGCAGGGTTCAATTCTAACTAATCGACAACTAGGAAAAATCTTAACAATTTGTTAACATTTGCCAGACGCCTGTCGGTGTCAGGCGTCGACAAATGTAAGGATTGTGTCGATGTTTACCAAGGTCCGACTTCCTTTTTCTGGTTTTGTCGTGGCTACCTGTCTTGCGTCCCCTTCCTGGGCCGCAACTGTCAGCATATTGTCCGAGGCTCCGACAGAAGGCACGGCCATCGACCTGTTTGTCGAGGATTTCGAACGCGTCGGAAATTGCGGCGGCGGTGCCTCGGTCATAAACGGCGGCTGTTCGGTTGTTGTGAAGGACGATCCCGATGCCCCCCATGCCTACGGGCGCTTCGATCCGCTGGGCGATTACTGGATCGACAGCCAGGACATCAACGAGCTGAAATGGACGGTCGCTTCACCCCAGGCTTTCACCTCGATGACCTTCGCCCTGACCGATGCGCATGATCAATTGAACAGCTTCTTTACCATGGCGATGCAGGACGGCAATTCCTTGACCCAGATCTGGAGCATTCCGGCCAAGAAGAACAACGCCAACCTGTATTGGCTTTCGGTTGATTTCGGAGAAGCGCGCAACGAGGCGGTGTTTCAATTCTCGACCAAGGTCATTCCGGGTTTTGACGGCTATGGAATATCATCCCTTTCCGTCCAGTCCCCCGCGCCAGTCCCCGCCCCGCCCGCAGCCATCCTGCTGGGCAGCGGAGCGATGCTGATAGCCAGCCTTCGCCGCCGGAAAAAACTAGTCCGTTAAGGCATTGGTTACCCCAAGTCGCAAAGGCATGGTCTTGCGCAACGCCAGTCCACCGGAATTTTGCCGGTCTGCAAGTCATGTCAATCAGGGATCAAATGGCCCTGGAGTTTCTCGAACGCCAAGCCTTAGATTTGAGGTCTGATGAAATTCCGCAAAATCGGGGTGTGCTGAACTGGCTGGAACCGCAATCAAGCAATTCGGGTCACATTCATGCCCTGCCGGGAGTCGCATGGTTCAATTGAACCGATGAAAGGCGTAGATTTCAGACAGTTCGCGCTGGTTATCTTTCTCGCTCCCTGCTTCGATCGGCTTTGGCACGTCATCGCGGAGCGCAAGATCCATCCAGCCTTACACCTTGCCCTTGATGCTGCCGTGCTGCAGCGCAGCCGTGTTGAGCTTGGGGTGGTACGCGTCCTGCTCGCGATCACTCAGGAGGCCGTACCAAATTCCTAATCCCAGGCCTCAAACCATAGGTTGAGGCGGCCGTCCATCCGGACATGGGCGGCGAAAGCGCGGCGGCCTGGAGCCGGTTCCGCACCGATCTCGATGCACCGGGCCTGCGGCGACCCGAGTTCGTTATCGTCGGCGGTACCTTGGGCCTTGAGGCCGCGCTTGTGGCGCTCTGGGGGGAAGAGTTGCCCATCCAGCGCTGCACGGTTCGGCAGCCACCGCAACCTGCTCGGCCATGCGCCCAATCGCCTGCAGGACAAACTGAGCGAAGACGACCGCGCCATGATCTATGCTGATACGGCCACCCAGATCGAGACACGCCGCAAGGCCTTTCGCCGCAATGGAAGCGCAAGTGCCGGGCCGTGGCCGAGAGCCTGGAGCAAGTCGGCGGCCGCATCTTCAGCTTCACCCGCCTTGATCCCAAGCAATGAAAATCGGCAGCGACCGCCAAAGCCATCGAGCGCCTGAACGAGGAGTTCCGCCGCCGGATCAAGACCCAGACCGTGCTGCGCCGAGACCGTGCCGATGCGGCTCTGGGTGCTCTTAGCTTCCGGCCAGATCCAGATGCGAAAGGTCGACGGCTGGAAAACCGTTTCTCAGTCGCTCCTGTCGATGTCCCTTGACCTCGCGGCCTGACCGGAGCCAACGTCCCATGCTAGGAGCCCGCTGATCGGCAATTTCCACAGCATTCGCAATACGACCGCGATCACGACGCTGGTGCGCTCATAGAGCTTGCTCAGCAGATGGAAGAGTAGCGCACCACCTGATGCGCTGAACGGCAGATATCCCAGCTCATCGAGGATAACGAGATCAAGGCGGGTCAGGCTTTCGGCAATCTGCCCGGCCTTGCCCTTGGCCTTTTCCTGCTCCAGGGCGTTGACCAGTTCGATGGTGGAGAAGAAGCGGACCTTGCGGCGGTAATGCTCGATGGCTTGGATGCCGAGGCGGTCGCGATGTGATCTTGTACCGATAGCGCAAGGCTTTTTTCGGCTATGCCGCAATGGAAACTCGATTGACGCGCCGTGTGGCACGGATGCTTTCGGATACGGTGTAGCGCTCGGTGATCAGGGCCTTTGCCTCGGCAAGAGAGATCTCGCGCCCGTCTCGGTCACGCAAGATATATGGCTTCCCAGTTCGCAAAACGTGGAAGATGCGGCTGACGAGCCGATTGGCGACGGCGCAGAGGGCTTGCTTGTGGTGGTGGCTCCGGTGGGTCATCATCTTGCAGTAGACCTCGGCAAGATCAGGATCGATCTTTCGGGCGGCGTCGGCTGCCAGCATAAGAGCACGCTTGATCCGATCATTGCCGCCTTGGGTGATCTTCTGGCCTGGCCTTTCGGTGCCGCCGCTGTCCGAACGGCGCGGAAACAGACCGCAGAAGCCGCGAATGTGTCGCTCAGATTGGAAGCGGTCGGCACAATGGAGCACCCCCAGCAGCACGGGTGCCAGATGGCGACCGATGCCGGGGATGGTGCGCAGGACATCTTCGGGCTGCAATTCGCAGTAAATTGCCTCGATCTTGAGCGTCAACTGGTCCCGAGCGAGCATGTTGACCTTCATGACATCAATCTCGATGCAGATCTCGGCCTGCAGTTCAGTAAAGTCGAGATGATCGCGATGAAGGGCAAGGGCTTCCCGGGCGGCCTGGCGGAGCCCTTCGATAAGCGCATCAACAAAGGCACCGCTATGAGGATGATTTCCGCTGGCATGCAGGGCAATGAAGCGTGCGATCGTAGACCTTCGCGCCTTGAGGACTACCTCCGGATCGACCCAATGCTGCAGAAGCGCCATGGCGAGCCGGGTGCCGAAGTCTGGCAGCACGCGCTCGAGAAGCGGGGATGCCCATCGAACGAGATCGAGAAGCCGACGCTTGGCTGAGGCAACGGCATCCTGGAAGCGGCTGCGCTGCTTGGTAAGACGCTGCAAGGCATGGCTCTTCGGGGCTGGGATATGAACCGGATCGAGCCTCGGCCCTCCGAAGCTCGGAATGGCAGCCAAGACATGCGCATCCGCCAGATCGGTCTTGGCGTGTTCAGACAGGTAGCGGCGCAGGGCCTTCACCCGCTTGCCTTTGACGCGCGCGACTGCGACGCCGACATCGGCGAGCCGGTGGGCAACCGGAAACCAGCTCATGCCGGTGGGTTCCATGATCGCCTGCACGCAGTCATCCGGGCCTATATCGGAGATTGCGCGCGCAACGAAAGCGTCTAGGGAGCAAGGGTTGTGACGGAACCGTATGGGCCGGCCGACAGGCTGGCCATTGTCGTAGATCTGGGCGACATGATCACCTCGGATGGCGAGGTCTATTCCAATCGTTCTGTTGATCATTGCTAGGATCCTTGTTGGTGAAGAACCACGCGTCGCCAGCACAGTCAGGTATGTCATTCGTGGCCTATGCTTCCGGCGGGAAGCGACACCACAATCGTGTTACACTTGCCTCGTCGACGCGGCCGGATCGGGATTATGATTTCACGGTCACGAGACGATCTTCGGATCTCTCAGGGTCTTCGACCCGAACCGGCCCGGTTCGCGTCGACACATTGACCCGGTTCCAGAATATCGGGAACCGGATCTGATCCGCGATCACCTCGTCGAAGCAAGATCAGCACTGTCTTCCCCGTGGCATCAGACCCGGCCCGCTATGGATACCTGGGTCTTGCCGGTGCCCGGGCGGCCGATCAGGACGATGTTCTGGACCACGTCCATGAACTCGCAGCGGTGGAGTTGCCGGACTGTGGCTTCGTTGATCTCGCTGGCCGAGAAGTCGAAGCCCGAGAGGTCCTTGCAGGCCGGAAAGCGTGCGGCCTTCATGTGATAGGCGATGGAGCGGACCTCGCGCTCGGCCAACTCGGCCTTCAGCAGTTGGGACAGGATCGGCACGGTCGCTTCGAAAGCCGGCGGAGCCTGTTCGATCAGGTCCGTCACAGCCTGCGCCATGCCATGCATCTTGAGGCTGCGGAGCATGATGACGATGGCGCCGCTGGCAGGATCATGACGCATGATGGCCTCCGGTGATGTGAGCCCGCAGGCCGTCGTAGCGTTCGACATTGGCCTTTGGCTCGCGGCGCAGGGCCAGGGCCTGCGGAGTATCGAGGGGCGGCCCTCCGATGACCCTGCTGTCGACCAGCCGGTGCAGGAGGTTCAGCACATGGGTCTTGGTCGCCACGCCCTCGGCCAGGGCCAATTCCACTGCGGTCAGCACGGCTTGTTCATCGTGCTGGAGAACCAGGGCAAGGATATCAACCATCTCGCGATCACCGCCGGGCTTGCGCAGCATCTGGTCCTGCAACTGCCGGAAGGCAGGCGGGAACTCGGCAAAGGGCGCGCCATTGCGCAACGCACCGGGCTTGCGCTGAAGAACGGCGAGATAATGCCGCCAGTCATGGATCGTTTGTGGCGGCAAGGTGTGGCTGCGCTGGATGATGCGGCCATGCTCGCACAGGATGTTGCCCTCGGCCGCCACGACCAGCCGGTCCGGATAGATCCGCAGACTGACAGGTCGGTTCGCAAAGGACGCGGGAACGCTGTAGCGATTGCACTCGAAGCTGATCAGGCAGGTGGGCGTGACGCGCTTGCTCAGCTCGATGAAGCCGTCAAAAGCTGATGGCAACGGCATCAAGGCGGCCCTCTCCCCCTGTCACGGATGTCGCGCCCGGGCATGCCGCCAAAGACGCGCAGCGCGTGCCAGTGGGCATCGAACAGTATTCGTGGGTCTGCCAGCCGGGCAGGCGCGCAACAAGAAGGCGCGGCTATGCGACAGCTTGATATGCGCCATCCGAAGCTTGGTTCGCTCCTTGATCAGATGCCCGGTCGGCATTGAACAACCGTGTCAGGCGGTCATTGCTTCGCGTTGACGGGGCGTTTTGGGGCCGGAGCCACGCCGGCATCAGGGAAGGGAACAAAGCCCAAAAAGCCCTGAGATGGGCGAAGATCCTCCAGACATTGTGGCCGCAGGCGCAGAGGACGGCGAAGATCGCGTCGCCGATGCGGCCCTTCAGCGGAGATCTGGCCAGGCGACCGTCGCTTTCATGTGCCCGATCTCCGGCGCGATGGCGCTTCGTCGCCTGAGGAGCTTTGCCAGGAGCAGGGTGATGCCACGTCTTGTGCCCGCTGATCAGGACCTTGGTGGTCTCCACGCCATGGCCGCGATAGCCGCGATCAACCACAGCCAAAGCCGGCACGTGGTTGGTGAGGAGGGCGACCTGCTCCAGTGCGGCGCCAGGGTATGGCCGTCGTATGGGTTTCCGGGGAAGCTGCGGGCGCCGACCACGAAGCCGCCGTCAAGGGTGGTGGCGAGGCTGACCTTGGTGCCAAACTCGCAACGGATGCGGGCCTTGCCCTTGGAGATGCAGTCGACCTCGGGCTCGTGCAGGGCGTGGCGTGGCGTGGCGTGGCGTAGATCTTGTTCTTGCTCTTCGCGCCTGCTCAAGCAGGCGACCGACCAGCCAGAGCGCCTCCAGCACCTTCCCGCGCAGCGCACCTTCAGGGGTGTCCTGCAAGTGGCGCCGCAGATCCCCGGCAGATCCTTCCAGTAAAGCCCCTGAGTTGGCGCAGGGCCTTGCCCATGCGCGTGAACTGCCGGGCGTGAGCATACCGCCCGACCTGGGCAGCCAAATCGCGACGCAAGGCGGGCGTAGCTCTGGCGCAGATCGACCCCGGCCTCTTTCGCCAAGCTCACCAGCAGCACGCGTGCCCGCTCGTAAAGCCGCGTATCCGTTGGATGAGCGATAGCCTTCTCCATCACGGTTGTATCGAACGCGACCCGCTTCAGGCTCTTGTCTGTGACCGCTCCGGAAGCCCGACCTGCCTCGATGGTCTTGGTCAGCAGCCACTCCACTCGTTCGGCGCCGATGCGCTTGCGCCAGCGGGTCAGGGATGACGGGTCGATTGGCGGGCGGTGCTGAAAGAACGTCTTGCCGGTGAGGTGCTGGTAATACGGGTTCACGACCCACCGGGCGACGACTGCCTCGTCAGAGAGCTTGAAAGCGTGCTGGAGATACACGAGCCCTGCCACCAGGCGTGGCGATGTCGCCGGGCGACCCTCGTGCGGCGGGAAGAAGGTTGCCCATTCCCGTTCGAAAAACTCTCAGTCGATCAGGGCCGCAAGCCTCACCAGTTCGTGGCGCGCGTCGATCATGTCGACCAGTCGGGGCGGAGCAGGTCATCCTGCTCAGGGGCGCGGGAATGGGGCTTCATCCGCGACCGGAAATTGCAGGGTTCCTCGCCAAAGCATACGAAACCCTGTAATTCAAGGCGAACAAAACCGAAGCTTCAGCAGGCAAAATCAATGTAGTAGAGGGTGTTTAGGGCGGGCTAACTAGTTAAAGTAGATGAGGGCGCTGACGAGAATCGCGGAAGCCTCTTGAGCTGTTGATTTCCACCCAGAACTGAGCCGGACAGGCGCGTAATTTCCACTGAAATTTGAGCTACTTGACTCTTCCCCGACGCGAAGAGCGGAGGGGGTTTACGGAGTGATCTACATGGGACTTTTGAACGTGATCCGGAAGCTGCGGCTGCGTGAGAAGTTGCCGATCCGCGAGATCACGCGTCGCACCGGCCTGTCGCGCAATACGATCAAGAAGTATCTGAACTCAGGAGCGATCGATCCGTCCTTTGCCACGCCGGACCGCCCGAGCAAGCTTGATCCTTTCGCCGAGAAGCTGGCCGGCTGGTTGAGGACGGAAGCCGGCAAGTCGCGCAAGCAGCGGCGGACACTGAAGCAGATGCATGCCGATCTCGTCACGCTCGGCTTCACCGGCTCCTACAACCGGGTTGCGGCCTTTGCGCGGAACTGGCGGACAGACCGGCAGCGCGAGCAACAGACCACGGGCCGCGGCACCTTCGTGCCATCGGCTTTCCGCCCGGGAGAGGCCTTCCAGTTCGACTGGAGCGAAGACTACGGGCTTCTGGGCGACGAGCGCACCAAGCTTCAGATGGCGCATATCAAGCTGTCGCATAGCCGGGCCTTCCTGTTGCGGGCCTACCCCCTGCAGACCCACGAGATGCTGTTCGATGCCCACTGGCACGCGTTCCGCGTCTTTGGCGGCGTGCTCGAGCGCGGCATCTACGACAGTGAGGCGTGAGCCGCCACCGTTCCGAGGCCACGCCGAACGAAGACGGCAGTGGACCGTGTCGGTCGCGGCAAGGAGCGGCAGGTCAACCTCCGCTTCCTGACCATGACCAACCACGATGTCTTCGAGCCGCAGTCCATGGGGCTCGGACCCATGGCGCCGCAATGAACGGCTTCTGCAATCCGGCAGCGGGTTGGGAGAAGGGACAGGTCGAGAAGAACGTTCAGGACTCCCGCCATCAGGTCTTGCAGGGGATGCCGGGCTTTCCCGACTTGGCCACGATGAACGCCTGGCTGGAGCAGCGTTGCGTGGAGCTGTGGCAGGAGACCCCGCACGGCACGTTGCCGGGCACGATCGCCGATGTCTGGGCTGAGAAGCGGGGCGCACTGATGCCGTTGCCATCAGCCTTTGACGGCTTTATCGAGTTGAGCAAGCGCGTCTCGCCCACCTGCCTGATCAGCTTTGGGCGCAATCGTGACACGCGTGCCGGCATCCTTTGCCAATCGCCCCGTCAGCTTGCGGATCTATCCGGACCGGCTGGCCCTCGCGGCCGAGGGCAACATCCTGTGCGAGCATGGCCGCATCATCCAGCGCAACCACCAGGTGCCGCCACAAACGATCCATGACTGGCGGCATTATCTCGCCGTTCTTCAGCGCAAGCCCGGTGCGTTGCGCAATGGCGCGCCCTTTGCCGAGTTCCCGCCTGTCTTCCGGCAACTGCCGGACCGGACCGGCCAAGCGGCTTTATCTGCCATTCGCGTGATGCGAGTTGCTTTAGCCGGGTCACACTATGTCCTTGGGCTGGGGCACGGTTTCTTGAGACAGCGTCGAGCGCTACTTTTCCGTAGGAACGGGGGGTAGAACATGGACGACAAGAACGAGTTGAAGCCTGGCGCGACGGAGGCCTCGGCCCCGACGACGTGCGCTCCACACGCTGACGGCGGCGGGGCCGAGGCCGGTCGAGGCAAGCGCTTCTCCGCGAAGAGGAAGCTGGTCGCGGTGCAGCGGCTGATGCGGGGCGAGAGCCTCGAGACATTGTCGCGGGAGTTGAACGTGCCGGCGCATCGGTTGTCGGAATGGCGCGACCGCGTCCTTTTTGCGGCCGAGACCGCGCTGAAGGAGCGCGAGCGCGACGCGCGCGATGACGAGATCGCGCGGCTGAAGACGAAGGTGGGCGACATCACCATGGCGAACGAACTTCTTTATGCGAAGATCGAAAAGCTGGAGGCGGGCCGCCCTTTGGCCGGGCGGAGGTCGAGGAGATGACCGGCATCCTCTCGCCCTCCGTTGGCCGCCGCTACCCGCTGGCCACCGTCTGCCGGCTCTGGGGCCTGTCACGAGCGAGCCTGTATCGGCGGCGCTTTGCGATGGCGGCGAACGAGCCGCACCCTCCCCGCCGTCGCCGGGGCCCACAAGGCGCCGCCAGCGACGCCGACCTTCTGGCGGCGATCCGGGGGATCATCGAGGCTTCCCCCTTCACGGGCGAGGGTTATCGCAAGATCTGGGCGCGGCTGCGCTTGCGGGGCTTGCGGACTGCTGCACGTCGGGTGCGGCGGATCATGAAGGAGCACGGCCTGCTTGCGCCTCACCGGCCGGCACCTCGGGCGGCGCATCCGCATGACGGAACAATCGTGACCGAGCGCGTGGATCAGGTCTGGGGCACGGATATGACGGAGACCTTCACGACCGCCGAGGGTCGAGCCTATGTCTTCGTCGCCGTGGATCACTGCTCGGGTGAGTTCGTCGGCATCCACGCCGCCTCCGGCGCCAGCCGTTGGGAAGCGCTGGAGCCGGTCAAGCAGGGGATCGCGAAGCATTTCGGTGCGCTTGACAGGGCCGGAGTGGCGACGGGTCTCACCCTGCGGCACGACCATGGTTCCAACTACATGTCGGGAGACTTCCAGCGCGAGATCCGCTTCCTCGGCGTGGCCAGCTCGCCCGCCTTCGTCCGCCAGCCCGAGGGCAACGGCGTGGCCGAGCGGGCGATCCGGACGCTGAAAGAGCAACTCCTCTGGGTCCGGCACTTCGTCACGGTGGAGCAACTGCGGCAGGCGCTGGCCAGCTTCGCCGCACTCTACAACGCCAGCTGGCTACGGGAACGGCACGGGCACAAGACGCCCGATCAGATCCGTGCCGAGCAGAAGGCTCTTGAAACCAAAGCCGCCACAAGGTTCAAACTGGCGGCATGACCGGCGCAAAGCGCTGTCTCAAAACCGGGCCGCGGTACAGTCACACTATGTCCTCAAGGTTGCATAAAAAAGACAACGCTCTCCTTTTGATAGTAAATTCCTAACCTTTTCAACAGGCTATCAGACTGAAACCATTACGCGATATATACGTTTTGTACGGGATGTAAGGGCATCTGTATTTGTAACGAGGCTAGGTTTGATGTTGACGAGTATACGCATGGCCTTTGGTGCGGCTTCGATTTGCGCTGTTTCCATGATCGCCCCCGCTTGGGGGGCCACCGTGACCGAGGTTTCTGGCCCTCCGACAGGGGGGACGATCATTGACCTGCACACGGACGACTTCGAGCGTCTCGGGAACTGCGGAGGTGGTGGCTCTGTCGTCAACGACGGCTGCTCGGTCGTGATGAAGGACAATCCGACGGCGCCCCATGCCTATGGGCGTTTCGATCCGCCGCCTGCGTCTTACTGGATCGACAGCCAGGATATCGACGAACTGAAGTGGACGATCAACGCGCCTGTGTCGTTCACATCCCTTACCTTCGCCCTTACCGATGCCCATGACCAGGCCAACAGCCACTTCGACCTGTACTACAACCAGGCGGGCACCTGGACATTGATCTGGAACATCGCGACCCGGCAGGCGAACGGCAATCTGTACTGGCTGACGGTCGATTTCGCCGATGCCGTCGCCTCGGCCGAGTTCCGGTTCTCGACCAAGGTGGGCGCGGGCTATGACGGTTTCGGGCTGTCGCAGCTGACCGTATCTCCAAGCCCGATCCCTGCCCCACCCGCAGCCGTGCTTCTCCTGACGGGCGGCGTGGCTTTCGCAGGCCTGCGCCGTCGGCGCAAATCTCGCCGATCTCTTTCTGCGGACCTTCCCTCTGCTTGACTGCCAGGCCTGCCCCCTCGGGGTGCAGGCCTGTTCACAGGCAGGGCGCGGCAGCATCCCCCGGTATGTCAGATATCCGATTTTTTCTATTAACCTGTACAAAAAGGCTAATTGGTCAATAAACAACCCCAAGGTATCAAAGCGTTATTCAATGCTGTTTTAGGTGGTTGCCATGTCCCGAACTGAAAGTAATTCAGCCTTTCGTCCTGCCGTGTCCCCTGACGATTGGAACATGATCCTCTTGGCGATAAGCGCCTATGCGCACAATTCCGATTACCGCGACCTTTTGGGCCGCCTGGAACGTCAGGCCGTTATCAACGGTATCGCGGCGCCATTACGCCGCCCGTCCTGAGCCTTGGTCCTTTTTCCGTGTCACGACCGTTGTCCCCTCTGGATATCCAATGGAGGACCAAGGACATGATGAAAGCGAACCTCACCCTCGAAGGCATGGAACAGATCAAGGGCACCGTCGAGATCGGCGGCGACTATGCCCGTTTCCGCACGGACGTGGCGGTCGACGACAGCAAGATCGTTGGACCCGTTGGGGGGGAACTGACCATCGACGGCAAGCCAGAGCGCGTGGTTCTTGAGAATTGCCGCACCACCGACGGGGAAGGCTGCGAGATAACCCTGCGCCGGATCACACCGGAACCACGCTAAAGGAAGCGCCTGCAAGGGCCTCTGGCCCTTCGGGCGCAGTTCGATGTGACATCAACAATCACATATCTGCGTGCCGGAAAGAGGCCGGGTTGGCGCGGAGGTCAGCAGAAGAACGGTATACCTTGTCCTCAGCCTCGATAGCCGGGAGTTTTTCCACGGTCACGCGGGGCAGCAGACGTGCCCGGGCTCGGACAGCGGCGTTGCGGCCATCAATTGTGCCAAATGTCCTGAAATTCGCTGCATATGAAAGGGATGGAGAACGGATGGATCAACCGCGTCCTCACCTCCGCAGGGGGAACTTGCACAAGTGTCTGGAAATATGGCGGACCCGGAGCGATTCGAACGCCCGACCCCCAGATTCGTAGTCTGGTGCTCTATCCAGCTGAGCTACGGGTCCGTCGTAGGGCGGTCATGTAGCCGCCTCGTCCGGAGGACGCAAGGGGGGATGGCGCAAAAAACGCCGCCACCTCGATTTTATCGCGCCCCCGCCATTTGCCGTGCGGGCATGGTCGCCATGTCGCGGGGAATGTGGATCATGAATTCGCTGCCCTCGGCGTCGCTGCGCACCAGATCCAGCCGCCCGCCATGACCGCGCACCAGATCGGCGGCAATGGTCAGGCCCAGGCCGGTGCCGCCCTTGCGCGCGCTGCCTGAAAACGGCTTGAACAGGTATTCGCGCGCCTTTTCCGGCAGGCCAGGCCCGGTGTCGCCCACGCGGATCCACCAGTCGCCGTCGCTTTCGCCCGCGCCGATCTCGACCGTGCCGGGTTGGCCGGTGCCTTCGATGGCCTGACGCGCGTTGCGGGCAAGGTTCGCCAGGACGCGATACAGCTGGTCGCGGTCCGCGCGGATGGTCAGGCTGGGCGGGATGTCGCACAGGAATTCGACCTTGGGGCCATCGCCGCTGGCCAGGGTCTCGGCCTCGACCACCTCGGTGGTCAGTTGCGCCAGGTTGAAGCGCGACAGGGTGGGTGCAGGCTCCTCGGCCTTGCCGAAGGCCAGGGTCGTCTCGCACAGATTCACCGCGCGGCTGATCGACTTGACCAGCTTGGGGGCAGCACGCTTGACCTTGGGGTCGCCGCTGTCCTCCAGCCGGTCGGCAAAGATCTGCGCGGTGGTCAGGATGTTGCGCAGGTCGTGGCTGATCTTGGCTACCGCCTCGCCCAGTTGGGCCATTCGCTCGCGTTGCTTCAGCGATGACGTGACCGTCTTTTGCAAGGTTTCCAACGCGGTTTCGGCATCGCGCAATTCGGCCAGCCGGGCATCCGGCCTGATGATGTGGCGCGAATCCTCGGGCGCCTGCGCATAGGACACCATGTGGCTGATCACCCGCCGGATCGGCACCAGAACCAGCCGCTGCACCGCAAGGTTCAACAGGATCGCCGTAAGGATCGAGAAAGCGGCCGACAGCAGCAGCAGCCTGATGCCATAGTCGATCATCCCCGCACGAAGCGGCGCAGTTTCCATGGTGATCTCGATCAACTGGCCCGCCTGGTTGACCGGGGATCCAATCACGCGGATCACCTCGTTGCGGCGGTTCAGCAGCGCGCCAAGCGCGTCGTCGATGGTCTGGGGAACGCCATCCTCGCGCAGGTCGTAAGTCTGGGCGACAGGACCGGGGATGCGCGATGACAGGACCAACTGTCGGATGTCGTTGCGGCGCAGGACGACGTTCAAGACCCCGGCATTCTGCAACAGTTCCGCCTCCAAGTCGTCGGCCAATGATTCGTCAGACGCCAGCACCGCCAAACTGGCGATCTGCCCGCGTTCCAGACGCGACTCCAGATAGTCGAGCCTGTAGCTGGCCAGGGCCGGAAGCAGGATCAGCACTTCGGCCAGCATGACGAAGATGATTGTCAGCGCGGCGAATCGGCCAGTGATCGTGTTCAGTTGCATGTAATCTTGATTGTCATCGCGCGGGTTGCGTGTGTTTCAGCCCGAGCCGATCCGGGTTTGCACATCAAACGAATGTGATATGTCGCAGGTTCCGGCACCGGAATAAAGCCGGTTGCGCGAATGACCGCCTTAATGGTTGACGGGACCGGCCCCTTGATCTATCCAGCGGGCTTCGAACAACCGGTGCGTTCGCGCGAAGGGTGGCTTTTGCCATCCCGCTCTGCCGCCCGCCCCCCGCAGATACGACCTCGGAGACTGACGATGAAGCGCACCTTTCAACCCTCGAATCTCGTTCGTGCGCGCCGCCACGGCTTTCGCGCCCGCATGGCCACCAGCGGTGGCCGTCGCGTGCTGAACGCCCGCCGCGCCAAGGGCCGCAAGCGTTTGTCGGCCTGATCCTTTGCGGCGGGCACGTCCCGCCGAACTAAGGCTTTTGCATATGCCGCCCCTGCCCCATCCCGTTGCCGATGCGCGACCCCCGGATGACGGCACGGCGGCATTTCGCATGTCCATGCCTTCCGTGATCGCCAAGCGCGCGGATTTCCTGGCGGCGGCGCGGGCCTTGCGCCAGGGAACGCCCGGCTTTCTGCTGCAGGCGCGGGACCGGGGCGATGGCGCCGCGTTTCGGGTGGGCTTCACCTGTTCCAAGAAGATCGGCAATGCGGTGATGCGCAACCGCGCCAAGCGGCGGCTGAGAGAGGTTGCCCGGCTGCATCTGCCCCGCGATGCCCGGCCGGGCTGGGATTATGTGCTGGTGGGCCGCCCCGACGCGACCGTCAGCCGCGATTTCGCCGACCTGTGCCGCGACCTGGCGAACGCGCTGCGAAAGATCCACCCGTGACGCCCCTGGCCCATCTGGTCGCTCTGCCGGTGCGGGCCTATCGGCTGGTGGCCTCGCCCTGGGTCGGGCATGGCTGCCGCTTCCAGCCGACCTGCTCCGCCTATGCGCTTGACGCGCTGTCTCGCCACGGCGGGTTGCGCGGGGGCTGGTTGGCGGCACGGCGCATCGGGCGCTGTCACCCTTGGGGCGGATCGGGCTATGACCCAGTGCCGGGCAGCGACCCTGACCACGAAAGGCAGTCCGATGCTGGACGACACTGACGACCTGACCGAGATCCATCCGCTGTTCGCGGGCGCGCCGTCCTCGACCGAATTTCGCAAGCTGCGCAAGCGGCTGGTCCGCGAAACCCGCCAGGCGATCGAGGATTACGGCATGGTCCGCCCCGGCGACCGCTGGCTGGTCTGCCTGTCGGGCGGCAAGGACAGCTATACCCTGCTGGCGGTGCTGCACGAGTTGAAATGGCGCGGGCTGCTGCCGGTGGATCTGCTGGCCTGCAACCTGGACCAAGGCCAGCCGAACTTCCCGGCGACCGTGCTGCCGCAATTCCTGACGGAACGGGGCGTTGCGCACCGGATCGAATACAAGGACACCTATTCCATCGTCACCGACAAGATCGCGCCCGGCGGCACGATGTGTTCGCTGTGCTCGCGCCTGCGGCGCGGCAACCTGTACCGGGTCGCGCGCGAGGAAGGCTGTTCCGCCGTCGTGCTGGGCCACCACCGCGACGACATCCTTGAGACGTTCTTCATGAACCTGTTCCATGGCGGCAGGCTGGCGGCCATGCCGCCCAAGCTGCTCAATGAGGATGGCGACCTGACTGTGCTGCGCCCGCTGGCCTATGTGGCCGAGGCGGATTGCGAGCGGTTTTCGCGGGCGATGAACTATCCCATCATTCCCTGCGACCTGTGCGGCAGCCAGGAAGGGCTGCAACGCGTGCAGGTCAAGCGACTGCTGGACGAATGGGAATCCCGCACGCCGGGCCGCCGCCAGGTGATGTTCCGCGCCTTGTCGAATGTGCGCCCCTCGCACCTGCTGGATCCCAAGCTGTTCGACTTTGCGTCCCTGTTTCCGGCGGCCGAGGCCGCAGGAAACGGCGACGTTCCACGGCTGCGAGACTAAGATCGGACGCCGCGGATGCAGGGCCGCCCGGCCAAATCCGCTTGACTGTTAACCGCCCCTTCTGTTGAAGCGGCGCGACGGACGCGAGAAGGCTGGAAAGCGCATGGAAGACAATAACCGCAATCTGATCCTGGCGACGGTCCTGTCGTTCCTGGTGATCCTGGTTTGGTACACGGTCTTTGCGCCCGAACCGCCCGCGTCCATGGAACAGCCGGTCGCGGTGGAAAGCCAGACCCAGGACGTGCCGCTGGCCAACCCCGAAAGCAGCACCCTGCCCGCCGACCTGGGCGCGCCTGCCGACGCCGCGCCGCAGGCTGGACGGGTCGAGATCCAGACGCCGTCGCTGTCCGGCTCGATCTCTCTGGCCGGTGGCCGGATCGACGATCTGCTGCTGGTGAAATACCGCGAAACGCTGGACGACAATTCGCCCAACGTCCGCCTGCTGTCGCCGTCATCCGCAACGGCCACGGATGCCATCCAGACCGGCGCCGCGAAACCCTATTACGCCGTTTATGGCTGGACCCCGGGTCCGGGCGTCGATCCGGCGCTTGTGCCCGGCCCCTCGACCATCTGGACCGTTGAATCGGGCGACACGCTGGCCCCCGGTCAACCTGTCACGCTGGCCTGGGACAATGGCGCAGGCCAGATTTTCCGTCGCACCTTCGCGGTCGATGAAGACTATCTGTTCACCGTCAGCCACGCCCTGCAGAACATCGGTGACGCGGCCTTCACCGCCGCGCCCTATGGCATCATCGCCCGCCACGGCCATCCCGACACACAGAACTTCTTCGTGCTGCACGAAGGCGCGGTGGGGATGTCCGACGGCACGCTGACCGAACTGAAATACGACAATATCGCCGAACTGGACCCCGTGGAACGCGAGGGTCGCGCCGAAGTGACGCAGGTCAACAGCAACGGCTGGATCGGCTTTACCGACAAGTACTGGATGACCACGCTGGCCCCCGCGCCGGGCCAGGCCTTCACCTCGGTCGTGAAATACGCCCAGGGCGCGGACATCTATCAGACCGAAGCCCGTTATCCGATGCAGACGGTCGCGCCGGGAACCCAGGTTTCCGCCGACAGCTATCTTTTCGCGGGCGCCAAGGTCTGGGAAACCATCAACGCCTATCAGGAAACCCCGGGTATCCAGGGCTTTGTCGACTCGATCGACTGGGGCTGGTTCTATTTCCTGACCAAGCCCATCTTCCGCCTGCTGCACTGGCTGCACGGCATGATCGGCAACATGGGCTGGTCCATCATCGCCCTGACCTTCATCCTGAAGACGCTGGTCTTTCCGCTGGCGCGCAAATCCTACATCTCGATGGCGAAGATGAAGGAATTGCAGCCCCAGATGGAGGCCTTGAAGGAACGCACCGGCGACGACCGCATGAAGTTCCAGAAAGAGATGATGGAGCTTTACAAGCGCGAGAAGGTGAACCCCGCTGCCGGCTGCCTGCCGGTGCTGCTGCAAATCCCGATCTTCTTCGCGCTCTACAAGGTGATCTTCGTCACCATCGAACTGCGCCACGCCCCCTGGATCGGCTGGATTCAGGACTTGGCCGCGCCCGATCCCTCGTCGCTGCTGAACCTGTTCGGGCTGCTGCCCTTTGCGCCCCCCGCCCAGGGCACGCTTCTGCACTCGCTATCGCTGCCCGCGCTTGCCATCGTCCTGGGGATCAGCATGTGGATCCAGCAACGGCTGAACCCGGCCCCCGCGGATCCGGCGCAGAAGATGATCTTTGCCTGGATGCCCTGGATCTTCATGTTCATGCTGGGCGGTTTCGCCTCGGGCCTGGTGCTTTACTGGATCACCAACAACCTGATCACCTGTGTGCAACAGTACACGATCATGTCCATGCACGGCCACCGGCCCGACCTGTTCGGCAACATCAAGGCGGCGATCCCGTCGCGGCCCAAGAAGGACAGCAAGTGACCGCGACCCTGGCCCATATCCGCCGCCATCCGATCAAGTCGGTCGGCGGAGAAGGGCTGGACCGCGTCGCCCTGTCTGCGGCGCGCCGCCTGCCCGGCGACCGTGAATGGGCTGTGCTGACGGATGCGGGTGAACGCAACGCTCAGGCCAGCCAGACGGCAGGCGAGCCTGACCGCTGGCTGCCAAAGTCCTGCTTCCTGCGCGGCGTGTCCTCGCCGCAGGTGCAGGCGATCAGCGGGGGGTGGAATGGTGACGCCCTGGTCCTGCGCCAGCCTTCGCAGGCCGACCTGACCATCAACCCGGAAACCGAAGGTGATCGCCTGGTTGAATGGCTGCGCCCGCTGTGGCCCGCGAATGCCCCCGCCCCCACCCGGCTGGTGCGGGGTGCGGCCATCTGGACCGACCAGAAATGGCCCTGGATCTCCATCCTGTCGCTGGCAAGCCTTGCAGACCTGGAAGCACGCACGGAACAGACCCTGGGCATCCACCGCTGGCGCGGCAACCTGTGGGTGGATGGCTGGCACCCCTGGACCGAGCGCGATCTGATCGGCCACATCATCAGCATCGGCGATGTGGAACTGCGCGTGACGGCCCAGATCGGTCGCTGCGAGGCCACCAGCGCCGATACGGACACCGGAGAACGCGACATCGACATGCTGGCCACGCTGGAACAACTTCACGGCCATACCGATTTCGGCATCTTCGCCGAGGTCGTGACCGGCGGCACCATTGCCCTGGGTGACGAGGTGACGGCATGAAGGTCGCCTTTCCCGTCGCCCCCGAACCCGATGCCGACAGCGCCGAGGCCGCGCGCCTGCTGTTCGCCGGCCCGGTAGATTTCCTCAAGGGCGTGGTCGCCATGGACGGCCTGCCCCCTGCCGACCGCCCCGAGGTCTGCTTTGCCGGCCGCAGCAACGTGGGCAAGTCCAGCCTGATCAACGCCCTGACCGGCCGCAAGGGCATTGCGCGGGCGTCCAACACGCCGGGCCGCACGCAGGAAATCAACTATTTCACCTTGGGTGAACACAGCTATCTGGTGGACTTGCCCGGTTATGGCTTTGCCAAAGCGCCGGTGGCGGTTGTCGCCAAATGGCAGGCGCTGCTGAAGAACTACCTCGCCGGACGCCCGACATTGCGCCGCGCCTTCTGCCTGATCGATTCGCGCCACGGCGTAAAGCCCGTGGACCACGAGATCATGACCCTGCTGGACCGGTCCGCCGTTCCTTTCCAGGCGGTCCTGACCAAGATCGATAAGCTGGGGCCGAACGCCCTCCAGCCGGTGATCGACCAGGTCGAGGCAGAGTTGCAGAAACATCCTGCCGCCTTCCCCCAGATCGTCGTCACCTCATCCGACAAGGGCCAGGGCATCACGACCCTGCGCGCGATCATAGCCGGTCTGGACTGATCCGCTGATGCGTCCTAGGGTCCGCCCGTCACACAGGGGCCAAGGATGAGAAAGCAGAACATGAACCGCGACTGGACCGCCACCGCCAGAACCCTGTCCGAGGCCCTGCCCTATCTGCAACGCTATTCCGGCGCTGTCGTCGTCGTGAAGTTCGGCGGCAATGCCATGGGCGACGACGACGCCATGGCCGAATTCGCCCGCGACATCGTATTGATGAAGCAGGTCGGCATGAACCCGGTCGTCTGCCACGGCGGCGGCCCGATGATCAATGAATTGCTGGCCCGGCTGGGCATTGAAAGCACCTTCGTGCGCGGCAAGCGCGTCACCACCAAGGAAACGGTGGAAGTGGTGGAGATGGTCCTGTCGGGCCTTGTCAACAAACGCATCGTCCAGGCCATCAACGACGCGGGCGGCCGCGCGGTCGGCATCAGCGGCAAGGACGACGACCTGATGGTCTGCGAGGTGGACGATCCCGAACTGGGCTTTGTCGGACGCCCGATCGAGATGAATGTCCAGATCATCCGCGACCTTTACAAGGCGGGCCTGATCCCTGTCATCGCCCCCGTCGCCACCGGCATGGCCGACAACGAAACCTTCAATGTCAACGGCGACACCGCGGCGGGCGCGATCGCGGGTGCCCTGCGCGCTGACCGGCTGCTGCTGCTGACCGACGTGGCAGGCGTCAAGGATGCCAATGGCGAGGTTCTGACCCAGATCCACCCCGACCAGGTGCGCCAGATGATCGCGGACGGCACCATTGCGGGCGGCATGATCCCCAAGACCGAAACCGCCCTGAAGGCATTGGAGGAAGGCGTGCGCGCCGTGGTGATCCTGGATGGACGGGTGCCGAACGCCAGCCTTCTGGAACTGTTCACCGAACATGGGGCGGGCAGCCTGATCCGGTCCACGCCGCCTTCCACCCGTCCGCGCGGGCTGCGCCAGGGCGAAGCGTCCCTGTAAAGACCACGCCTTGCCGAACGCGCGGGGTAATGGCAGGCTGCGCTCAGCTTGGCAAGAAACAGGGACAGATCGCATATGACACCGCTTGGACATCGACGGCTGATCCTGACGCGCCACGCCAAATCGGCCTGGGATGATCCGAACCTGGCCGATCATGACCGCCCGCTGAACGACCGAGGCCGCCGGTCCGCGCTCGCGCTTGGCGACTGGATGGCGTCGCGCGGCTATGAACCCGAGGAAGTTTTGTGTTCGTCTGCGGCCCGTACCCAGGAAACCTGGGCCACCATCGCCAGCGCCCCCCTGGAGGTTCGCCCCCTGCTGCGGATCGAGGCCGGGCTTTACCAGGCTGGCCCCGAAAAAATGCTGTCGATCCTGAAGACCGCGATGCATCCAACGGTGATGATGCTGGGCCACAACCCCGGCATTTCCGAATTGGCGGCACTGCTGCCCGCGCGCCTGCCGCTGGATCCCGATTTCCGCCGTTATCCCACCGGCGCGACCCTGGTCGTGGATTTCCAGGTGGACAGCTGGTCCCAGGTCGAGCCTGGCCAGGGCAGCGTCATGGATTTCGTGCGCCTCGACGGACGCAACTGAACCCTTCCACTTTGGCTTGAATATCCCACAGGGGGTCCGGGGGACGTGAAGTCCCCCGGGCTGCCGTCAGTGTCCCAGGATCTGTGACAGGAACAGCTTGGTCCGTTCCGACTTGGGATTGTTGAAGAACTCGTAAGGCTCGTTCTGTTCGACGATCTGGCCCTGGTCCATGAAGATCACCCGGTTGGCGACCGCCTGGGCAAAGCCCATCTCATGCGTGACGCAGATCATCGTCATCCCCTCCTCGGCCAGCGCGATCATCGTGTCCAGAACTTCCTTGATCATCTCGGGGTCGAGGGCGGATGTCGGTTCGTCGAACAGCATGATCTTGGGCTGCATGCACAGCGACCGTGCGATGGCCACGCGCTGTTGTTGGCCGCCCGACAACTGGCCCGGGTATTTATGCGCCTGTTCCGGGATCTTGACCTTCTCCAGAAAGCGCATGGCCGTTTCCTCGGCCTGGCGGCGGGGCACCTTGCGCACCCAGATCGGCGCCAGGGTGCAATTCTCCAGCACCGTCAGATGCGGGAACAGGTTGAAGTGCTGGAACACCATCCCGACCTCGGACCGCACCTTGTCGATGTTCTTGATGTCGTTGGTCAGTTCGATCCCGTCCACGACGATATGACCGGACTGATGTTCCTCCAGCCGGTTGATGCAGCGGATCAGGGTCGATTTGCCCGACCCCGACGGCCCGGCGATGACGATCCGTTCGCCCCGGTGGACGGTCAGGTCGATGTCGCGCAGCACATGGAACGACCCATACCATTTGTTCATGTTGCGGATGTCGATCGCGACTTCGTCGCTGATCTGCATATGGCTGCGGTCGATGGGCCGGGTGGTGTGGTCGCTCATGGCGGTGTCCTTACCTGTGGTCGCGGGCCAGACGGCGTTCGAGATACATCGAATAGCGCGACATGCCGAAGCAGATCAGAAAGAAGATGCAGCCGACAAAGATATACGGCTCCCAATAGATGCCCTTCCACGAGGTGCTGGCGCGCACCGCGTCGGACATGGATTTCAGCGGATCGTAAAGACCCACGAAGGTCACCAGCGTGGTGTCCTTGAACATTCCGATAAAGGTGGAGACGATGCCGGGGATGGAAATCTTCAGCGCCTGCGGCAGCACGATCAGCCGCTGTGCCTTCCAGTAATCCAGGCCCAGGGCATCGGCGGCCTCGTATTGTCCCTTAGGCAGGGCTGCCAGACCGCCCCGGATCACCTCGGCCATGTAGGCGGCGGCGAACAGCGTCACCATGATGATCACGCGCAGGATGATGTCGAAATTCGTGCCGGGCGGCAGGAAATAGTTCAGCAGCAGGGAGGCCACGAACAGCAGCGCGATCAGCGGCACGCCCCGGATGAATTCGATGAAGATCACCGCAAGCGATTTCACCAGGAACATGTCCGACCGCCGCGCCAAGGCCAGAACGATGCCCAAGGGCAGCGACATGGCAATGCCCGCCACCCCGATGGTGATCGACAGCAGGAAACCACCGAACCGGTCGGAGGCAACGGCGGGAATGGCGAAGGACAGGATCCCCTGGGCATCGCGCGCGGCCTCTCCGGCATAGCCGGTCCACCAGATCAGGGGAATGACCAGGGCCGCGACAACGGCGGCGATGCCGGAAAAGGGGTTCAACACCCGCCAGGCGATCCAGCCCAGGATCGGACCGACCAGAACCATGATCGGTCCCCAGGCCGACCCGCCCCACAGGAACCAGACCCCCATCAGCGGATAAAGGATCGAGAAGACCAGCAGCCAGGTCACATTCCGTTCCGAAATCGCCAAGCCGCCGACCAGCATGACGGCGGCAAAGACCAGCCATGCGGCGGGCGCCCCAAGCGTGATCATCAGCCACAGCGTAACCACCGTAGCCACGCCCAGCACGATGCGGCGGATCCCCGGCGCTTCCGAAAACAGCACCGGCGCCAAGGCCAGGAACAGCAGGCCAAAGGTCATGGTCGGGCGCCAATAGAGTTCGGGCGGATAAAAGCCATAGACATACTGGTTCCAGCGTTCGCGGATCACCGCCCAGCAGGCGCCGCGCGCGCCCTCGCCCCAAGTTTCGGCGATGATCTGGCGGCATTCCGACAGGCTGCCCGCGTTCCAGACGGAATGGGCGAACCAATCCCAGAAATGGCTGAACAGGAACCAGACGATCAGGATGCCCAGGATCGTCAGGACCGTGTTGACCGGACCCGAAAACAGGTTCATCCGCAGCCAGCGAACCGCCCCTGCCTCTCGGATCGGGGGTTCGGCGGGGGGCAGCATGGTGTCGCGGACAAAGGGGACGGTTTGGGCGTGGGTATCGCTCATCTCACCGTTCCTTCAGCTTGACGCGTGCATTGAACAGGTTCATCCCCGACGAGATGATCAGGCTGAGCGTCAGATAGACCCCCATCATCAGCACGATGGCCTCCAGCTCTCGTCCCGTCTGGTTCAGCGTGGTGCCGCCCAGCGTGCCCTTGATGTCCATATAGCCCACGGCGATGGCCAGCGAACTGTTCTTCATCAGGTTCAGGTATTGCGAGATCAGCGGCGGGATGATCACCCGCAGCGCCTGGGGCAGGATCACCAGGTTCATGGTCCGGCCCGGGCGCAGGCCCAGGGCAAAGGCGGCCTCGGATTGGCCCCGGCTGACGGCCAGGATCCCGGCGCGGACGATTTCCGCGATAAAGGCCCCGGTATAGAGCGTCAGGGCCAGCCACAATGCGACAAGGCCGTTGGCGACGTTCAGGCCGCCCGTGAAGTTGAAGCCGCGCAGTTCCGGGGGGATCATGTGCAGGCCGAAATACCAGATCAGCAGCAGGGACGGCACCGTCATGACGGCCAGGCTTATCCACCAGGTCGTGGGACGGCTGCCGGTCCGGTCCTGGACCTGCTGCGCCCAGGCGCCGATCATGCGCCGGACGATCCAGCCCCCGACCAGCGCCACCACAAAGGCAATGGTCGCCCAGCTAAAGGTGATCCGCGCGCCCAGATCCAGGCTGCCCGGATCGTTGGTCATTCCCAGCGTCGGAATGGCGGTATAGCGGTTGGTCAGCGCCACATGGTCGAACAGGATCATGCCGGCGGCCGGATCGTCGCCGCGAAAGGCGTTGGGCGGCGGCATCACCTCGGTAAAGATCGCAAAGACGATCAGGATCCACAGCAGCAGGGGCACGTTGCGGAACGCCTCGACATAGACGGTCATCAACCGTGCGATCAGCCAGTTGTTCGACAACCGCGCCACGCCCGCGACGATGCCCAGAAAGGTGGCGGCGATGCAGCCCAGGATCGACACGATCAGCGTGTTCAGCAGGCCGACAAAGGCCGCGCGCAGATGCGTGTCGTCCGAGGTATAGGGGATCGGCGTTTGCGGGATGTCGTAACCCGCGCGCTGCCACAGGAAGCCGAAGTTGAAATCCTTTCCCAGGGCCGCAAGGTTGCGGATCGTGTTGTTGACCAGCCACCAGGCCAAGGCCATCACCAGAATGAACACGATCACCTGGAAGGTCATCGACCGATAGCGCCGATCATAGATCAGCATACTGGGCCGGAACGGCGGAGTCGCCGGCACTGAGATGTCGGTCATTCGATCTTACCCCTGTAGCCGGTGATGCCTTTGGTGGCAGCGTTTGTCGCAACCGGTCTTTTGCTTATGTGAAGGGGGCGCATCTGCGCCCCCTTCGGTCTTGGTCATGGCTCAGCGGAAGGGCATCGCATACATCAGGCCGCCCTGCGTCCACTGGGCGTTCAGGCCGCGGGCCAGGCCGATCGGAGTTTGCTCGCCGATGTTGGCCGCGAAGATTTCGCCATAGTTGCCGCTGGCCATGATGGCGCGCTTGGCCCATTCCTTGTCCAGGCCGATCATCGCACCCAGGTCATCGGTCACGCCCAGAAGGCGCTGGACCTCGGGGTTCTGCGAGGAGCTGGTCAGTTCCTCGACATTGGCCGAGGTGATGCCGTATTCCTCGGCCGCGATCAGCGCGTAAAGGGTCCAACGGACAATGTCGCCCCAGTTGCTGTCGCCATGGCGCACCGCAGGCCCCAAGGGTTCCTTTGAAATGATTTCGGGAAGGATGATGTGGTTTTCGGGGTCGGCGAAGGCCGCGCGGGTAGCAGCAAGGCCCGACGCATCGGTCGTGTAGGCATCGCAGGCCCCGGCCATGTACTGCTGCTCGCCCTCGGCATTGCTGTCGATGTTGACGGGCGAATAGGTCATGTTGTTGGCCTTGAAGTAATCGGCCAGGTTCAGTTCCGTGGTGGTCCCGGTCTGGATGCAGACAGTTGCGCCTTCCAGTTCCTTGGCCGAGGTCACGCCCAGATCCTTGCGGACCATGAAGCCCTGGCCGTCATAGTAATTGACCCCGACGAAATCCAGCTTCAGGTCGGTATCGCGCGAGAATGTCCAGGTCGAGTTCCGGGCCAGCAGGTCTACCTCGCCCGAGGACAGGGCGGTGAACCGCGTCTGGCCGGTCGTGGGGACGTATTTCACCTTGGTCGCATCGCCCAGCACGGCAGCCGCGACGGCCTTGCAGATATCGACATCAAAGCCTGTCCAGTTTCCGTTCGCGTCCGGCGCGGCAAAGCCGACAAGTCCGGTGTTCACGCCGCAGTTCAGTTCACCGCGCGCCTTCACATCGGCCAGCGTGTCGGCCATGCCCACCCCGGCCATCAGCGTGGCGGCGGCGACAGAACCCAGAAATACCGAAATCTTCATTTCTACCCCTTTGTTGGTTGCTGTCCCTGCCGGGCAGGGGCAGCGCCCGAACCTTGGCGGCCGGGCTTTTTTCGTGGAAGCCCGCTCAAGAGGCGTCCCATAGGCAACATAGTGCCTGATCCTTCCCGATGCGTCAAGCGTGACGCCCTGTCGGAGGGCATATTCAACTGAGGCGTGACAGATGCCAAAGCCGTTCTGCAATCAGCATCGCGGCCTTGCGGCTTTCGGCGGCCTCCCGTGCCTCGTCGTCCTGGCCCCATTGTTCCGCCTGGAAATCCTCGTCGATGCGAGAGATGCGGAACGCTTCGGCCGCGTCGATCCGGCTGCGGACGACCGCCAGCCCCAGGACCAGCGATCCGGGCAGCGTCACAAGATCGTGCAAGGCGGTCAGGCCGAAGCTGTCCAACCCTGCGACATAGCCATGCAACCGCGCCAACGCCTGCGGATCCTGCGCGATGGGGATCACGCCATGGGTGATGCGCAACGGCGCGCGCAGATCCGTGGCCGCCCAGTCGATTAAAGGATCCCAGGCCTCGGCCTGGCGGCGCGCCAGTTCCGCGGGCTGGTCGGCGCGATAGGACAACAGGTCGGTGCCGCCATATTCGGCCAGCATGGCCGCAACACCGGCAAATTGGGGCGTGACCTTTTCGATGGCGGAATTCGCAGCCCGGGTCAGCGGCATGGTGTTGGGATCGATCACATCGGCCTGCGCGTCCCATTCCTGCGCCACGGCCCAGGCCAGGGCCTCGACCGGCAGCAGCAGCGGCAGCTTGCCGGGGGTGCGCAGGGGGCGATCATCCAAGGCAACCTCGAATCCCTGCCCGACCGGCCGGACCGACGCCGCCTTCCAGAACCGCCGCGCTTTCCATTCGCTCATGCCGATTGCCCTATTCGTTATCCGCGAAGGGATCATCGGGCACGTCGTTTTCGTGCCAGCCCAGCGTTTTCCAGGTGCGCGCCATGTGGTCGGGCAAGGGCGCGGTCAGGGTGACGCGCTTTTTGGTGATGGGATGGTCGAATGTCAGGCTGCGGGCATGAAGATGCAGCTTCTTGCTGATTTCCCCGCCCAGTTGCGCGCCCCAGCCGTCGCCCAGGTTCTCCTGCCCCGAACCGCCGTATTTTCCATCCCCCACGATGGGGTGGCCCAGTTCCGCCATATGCGCGCGCAACTGATGGGTCCGCCCGGTGATCGGCACAAGCGCGCACCAGCTGGCCCGCGTGCCAAGCGCGTCCAGCACGGCATAATCGGTCGTGGCGCGCTTGGCGCCCTCGGTCGCGTCGATGTCGCGGGGATGGACGGCGATCATCTTTTCGCCCTCGCCCCCGCGGCCATGGCCCGGCGCCTTGACCAGCCCATATCGCACCGTTCCCATGCGCGGATGGGGAACGCCCGCGACAACGGCCCAGTATATCTTGCGCGTGGTGCGGGACCGGAACGCCTCGGACAGGGCGCGGGCGACGCGGTCGGTGCGCGCCAGCAGCAGCACGCCGGACGTATCCTTGTCCAGCCGATGCACCAGCTTGGGCCGGTCCTTGTATCCGAACATCAGCGCTGTGGTCAGCCCGTCCACATGACGGTCACCCTGGCCGCTGCCGCCCTGGGACGGAAGGCCCGGCGGCTTGTTCAGCGCGATGATGTGTTCGTCCTTCCACAGGACCGCCGCCTGGATCATCTGCTGGTCGCTGTCGGACACGCGCGGACCTAGAGGCCGGTCCTTGGCGCGGGCGGGCATTGGGGCTGCGTCTGGCAAGGGCGGGATGCGAACCTCTTGTCCGGTCTCGATCCGGGTGGCCGGCTTTACCCGTCCCCCATCGACGCGGATCTGGCCGGTGCGGCACAGCTTTTCGATGGCGACCTGGCCCAACTGCGGAAACTTCTTCTTCAGCCAGCGGTCGAGGCGCTGTTCGCCCTCGTCCCCGCCCACGCTGATGGTCTGAACGCCGCTCATGCGAAGATCCCCCGGCCCATGGCCATGCCGGCAAGGACCGCCAGCAGCGACAACAGAACCGATCCCGCGACATAGGTTGCCGCAAGCGCGCCCTGCCCCCGTTCCCACAGGGTCACCGCGTCCAGCGAAAATGCCGAAAAGGTGGTGAAGCCGCCCAGGATGCCGGTCAGCAGCAAGGGCGCCCAGGCCCCGCCGCGCTGCGCCAGCAGGGCCGACAACAGGCCCATGACAAGGCTGCCGGCGACATTGACGGCGAATGTCGCCCACGGAAGCCCCTGCGCGGGGATTGCACGATATATGCCAAGGCGCGCCACCGATCCGATGGCACCGCCAACGGCGACCTGAAGATATGGATTCATCATGGGGTGGTCCTGTTCCGACTGTTGCGCAAAGTCAACCGCCGCGCTTCAACCGCTGCGACACGAACCAGTCCAGCCGCTTTTTCAGTTCCCGCTCAAAGCCGCGCTCGACTGGGACATACAGCACCGGGCGCTTCATGCCGTCAGGGAAATAGTTCTGGCCCGAAAACCCGTCCTCGGCGTCGTGGTCATAGGCATAGCCCGCGCCGTAACCCTGGTCCTTCATCATCTTGGTGGGCGCGTTCAGGATATGGGCGGGCGGCATCAGGCTGCCGGTTCGCTTTGCCTCGGCCCGCGCAGCCTTGTAGGCCGCGTATCCGGCGTTCGATTTCGGCGCGAGCGCGAGATAGATCACCGCCTGCGCCAAGGCCAACTCGCCCTCGGGACTGCCCAGGCGTTCATAAAGCGCCCAGGCGTCCAGGCAATGGCGCTGCGCCGCCGGATCGGCCAGGCCGATATCCTCGACCGCCATGCGGGTGATGCGGCGGGCGAGGTAACGGGGATCCTCGCCCCCTTCCAGCATCCGGCCCAGCCAGTACAGGGCCGCATCGGGGTCGGACCCGCGCACCGATTTATGCAGGGCAGAGATGAGGTTGAAATGCTCGTCCCCCGACTTGTCGTATTTCGCGGCACGCCGCATCAGCCGCTGGGCCATGGCAGGCTGGTCCATCGGCTTGTCGGTCTTCCAGGCCGCCACCTGCTCGATCAGGTTGAGGGCGGCGCGCCCGTCGCCATCAGACATCTCCAGCAGCGATTCCCGTGCCTCGGCCGTCAAGGGCAGCTTGCGGCCCAGCTCGCGTTCTGCCCGCTGCGCCAGCAGTTCCAGGTCGCGCAGGGACAGGCGTTCCAGCACGATCACCACCGCCCGCGACATCAGGGCGGCGTTCAGTTCAAAGGAGGGATTCTCGGTCGTCGCACCGACTAGAAGGATCGTCCCGTCCTCCATATAGGGCAGGAAACTATCCTGCTGCGCCTTGTTGAAGCGGTGGATTTCGTCCACGAACAACAGCGTCCCGCGACCCTGCTGGCGGCGCAGCCTGGCCGTGTCGAACACCTTGCGCAGTTCCGGCACGCCGGAAAAGATGGCGCTGATCTGCACGAATGCTAGGTCGGTTTCATCCGCCAGAAGCCGCGCGATGGTCGTCTTTCCGACGCCCGGCGGCCCCCAGAGGATCAGCGAGGACAAGCTTTTCGAGGCCAGCATCGATCCCAGCGGCCCGTCCGGGCCAAGCACCTTGTCCTGGCCGATCACATCGCCCATGCGCACGGGGCGGATGCGGTCAGCCAGGGGTCGCACCGCCGGGGTGGGCGGTGGATCGGAAAAGGTGCTGGCGTCGAACAGGTCTGGCATGATGCAGCCAATGTAGGACGGCCGGGCCGCTGCGAACAGCCCCGCCGTCAATGCATCTTCGGCGCCAGATTGATGGCGACGCACTGGAAGTTGGCGTCGTCGATCCACATGACGCGGCCGATCGCCTCGGCATCAAGGCCGCAACGGCCATACCACCGGGGCCAGCTGGCGCCCGTCAGCGCGATCAACCGCGTGGCGCCCAGTTCGCGGGCCGATCCGGTCATCGCCTCGACCATCTTGAAGTGGACCTTGCGGCGGTACATCTGCGGAATGTCGTGGCTGACGAACACGCGCGAGCATTCCCAGACCTGGTCGTCCACCGGTGCCTCGGCGTCCAGCAGATCCTGCGGGATCGACCCACCCAGGATGCCCTTTTGCGCATCGCGGATCATATAGCTGTAGATCCCGCAGCGTGCGGTGGTGGGCGTCAGGCGGAAGCCGGCAAGAACCTCGCCCTTGTCATGGACGGCGATCCAGCGGCTTTGCGGCGTGTCGTACTGGTCGAATTCCATGTCCTCGGCTTCGGGCAGATCCCAGTTCTTCTGGATGATGAAGCTCTGCTTGCGGGCGCGAAACAGCTTGGCGAACAACTCGCCATGGTTGTGGAGATTCGAAAAGGAAAGCGTGGTCGTCTGCATTGTCATTCTCCTGGGGTGTAAGGACAGCCCCTCCTCGCGTCCCGGATCCCCTGGGCGAACGCCTTATAGCAGGCGGTATTCCTTGGCCCTTTGCAGCGCCTCGGCGGTTGTGCGTGCCTTCAGTCTTTCGCGGACCGAGATCAGCCTTGCCTTGAACGCGCTTTCGGTAATGCCAAGTTTGGCTGCCGCTGCCGCATGACGATCACCCTCCGCGACGCAACGAAGGGCTTCTTTCTGAGCCTTGGTCAGGCTCGCCGGCGGCTCCGTCGAATCGTGGAGCCGACGTACCGTGGTCGAGATCTCGGCGATCTCGGCATCCGTGAATTCGCGGTCATCGCGGGCAAAGCTGGCGATGGTGCGTGAATTGATGGGACCATAGGAAACCGTCAGCCCGAAGGTCAGGCCATGGTTCGCCGCGTCCTTGAGAATGCTGAACGGATCCGGGATCGGCAGGCTGGACCAGCGGCAGGCCCCCGTTGTCGAAAAGCCCCAGGCAATCGTCGGATCGCGCAGCGCATAGCCATTCTGGGAATAAAAGTCCGACCATTCCTGGGGATAGGTCTGGAACTGCATCAGAGGGGCGGCAAACCGAATATGCAGCCCGACAAAATAACCCGCCGGGGCCAGCTTCCCCAGTTTGTGCAGGCCAGCATTGATATCGGCGCGTGATGACATGACTTTTTAGACAAATTGTGTTTGAAGGCGTCAACGTACAAAGTAGTAGTGACCGATAATAGTTGCCATATCCTTAATGGGATAGGAGAACCCGCCTATGCGGCCATCCAGCGACATTTCCGCGCTGCCCGACGAACTTCGCCAGCAGTTGCTGGCGATGCCCCTGACAGGGGATGAGCGACAGGACGCCGCCCGTGCGCTTTTGCGGATGATCGATCCGACGAAATCCGGTCAATTTTGCCGCAACGTCATGAAAAACGCCCCGCAACCCGGATGGCTGCGAGGCGTCTGATTCCATCGCTCGATGAACGATGCCTTATTCGGCGTCGGCAGCCTCGGCCTCGACACGGGCACGGTCGGCCGCACCCTTGGCAGAAGGATCGCGGTCAACGAATTCGATGATCGCCATCGGCGCCATGTCGCCATACCGGAAACCGGCCTTCAGGACACGGACATAGCCGCCTTGGCGGTCCTTGTAGCGCGCGCCCAGCACCTCGAACAGCTTGGCGACATACTGATCCTGCTTCAGTTGCGACGCAGCCTGACGGCGGGCGTGCAGATCGCCGCGCTTGGCCAGCGTGATCAGCTTTTCGATGATCGGGCGCAGTTCCTTGGCCTTGGGCAGGGTCGTCTTGATCTGCTCGTGCTCGATCAGCGAGCCGGCCATGTTGGCGAACAGCGCCTTGCGGTGTTCGTGGGTGCGGTTGAGGCGGCGATAGCCACGGGCGTGACGCATGATGATTCTCCGTTTACGTCTTTTGCTTTGTCCGGCAGCCCATGCGTGCGGGCCGCTCTCCTTGGGGCAGGAAGCCCATATGTCGCAAGGTGCGTGCAAGCACGCACCCTACGGTATCTTTCAGAACTGGTCGTCGAACCGCTTGGCCAGGTCCTCGATGTTCTCTGGCGGCCAATCGACAACGTCCATGCCCAGGTGCAGGCCCATGCCCGACAGCACTTCCTTGATCTCGTTCAGGGACTTGCGGCCAAAGTTCGGGGTGCGCAGCATCTCGGCTTCGGTTTTCTGGATCAGATCGCCGATATAGACGATGTTGTCGTTCTTCAGGCAGTTGGCCGAACGGACAGACAGTTCCAGTTCGTCCACCTTCTTCAGAAGGCGCGGGTCGAATTCCAGGCCATCTTCCGCATCCTGGCGGTTGGCCGATTCCGGCTCGTCGAAGTTCACGAAAACCGACAACTGGTCCTGGACGATGCGCGCGGCATAGGCCACGGCGTCTTCCGGGGTCAGCGAACCGTCGGTTTCGATCTTCATGGTCAGCTTATCATAGTCCAGCACCTGACCTTCGCGGGTCGGCGTGACTTCATAGCTGACGCGCTTGACGGGCGAGAAGATCGCGTCGATCGGGATCAGCCCGATGGGCGCATCCTCGGGCCGGTTCTTGTCGGCCGCGACATAGCCCTTGCCCGTCTGCACGGTCAGTTCCATGTTCAGGTCGGCGCCGTCGTCCAGGTGGCAGATGACGTGGTCGCGGTTCAGAACCGTGATCCCGGCAGTCTCCTGGATGGCGCTGGCCTTGACCTCGCCCGGACCCTTTGCGGACAGGGTCAGGCGCTTCGGCCCTTCGACATCCATCTTCAGCGTGACGCCCTTGAGGTTCAGGACGATGTCCGTCACGTCCTCGCGGACGCCGGCGACGCTGCTGAATTCATGCAGCACGTTGTCGATCTGGACCGAGGTGATGGCCCCGCCTTGCAGCGACGACAGCAGCACGCGACGCAGCGCGTTGCCCAGCGTCAGGCCAAAGCCGCGCTCCAGCGGTTCGGCGACCAGCGTGGCGGTGCGGGTGGCATCCGCGCCTTGCTTGACGACCAGCTGAGTCGGCTTGATCAGCTCGGCCCAATTCTTGTGGATCATGCGTTTGCCTCCATTCTTGTTTCCGTCCCATGTCCGTGGTCGGAAACGCCCGAGGTTGAAAACGGAAAGACCGAACCGCGCGAGCGACGCGCAGTCCGGGTTGTGTGTGGTCCGAAGATCAGACGCGGCGGCGCTTCGGCGGACGGCAGCCGTTATGCGCAATCGGCGTCACGTCGCGGATCGCGGTGATGTTGAAGCCAACCGAAGCCAGCGCGCGCAGCGCCGATTCGCGGCCCGAACCGGGGCCTTGCACTTCGACTTCCAGCGTGCGGACGCCGTGTTCCTGCGCTTTCTTGCCCGCGTCCTCGGCGGCCATCTGGGCGGCGTAGGGGGTCGATTTGCGCGAACCCTTGAAGCCCATGGTGCCGGCGGACGACCACGAGATCGCGTTGCCCTGAACGTCGGAAATCAGGATCTTGGTGTTGTTGAAGCTGGAATTCACATGAGCAACGCCGGTGGCGATGTTCTTGCGTTCCTTGCGCTTCATGCGGGTTTTATCACGTGCCATAACCGTTACCCCTTATTTCTTCTTGCCAGCGATGGGCTTCGCCGGGCCCTTGCGGGTGCGGGCATTGGTATGCGTGCGCTGACCGCGGACCGGCAGGCCGCGGCGGTGACGCAGACCGCGGTAGGAACCCAAGTCCATCATGCGCTTGATGTTCATCTGGCGTTCGCGGCGCAGATCGCCCTCGACCGTCAGGTTCGCATCGATGTATTCGCGGATTTGCAGGACTTCGGCATCCGACAGATCGTTCACGCGCCGCGACTGGTCGATGCCGACGGCTTCGCAGATTTGTCCGGCATACATCGGGCCGATGCCGTGGATATAGGTCAGGGCGATCGGGACACGTTTCCCGGTCGGAATGTTGACGCCAGCAATACGAGCCACGCGTTTTCCTTTATCGGTTGCGGTTCCGTAGCACCGGAACCTTTTTTCACAACGTAAGGCCCGAAAGCCATGCCTTCGGGCCGCTGATGGTCCACCCATGAAAGGGTGATTCTCGTGCGAGATGCCGTGAGTTAAAGGGTGTTTCCCATGACGTCAAGTGGCTGCGTGGATTTCGCTTGACACAGGCAGCACGGCGGCAATCTGGGCTGAAACCTCGTCCATGGCCGCCAGTCCGTCCACAGGCGCCAGCTTGCCCTTGGCATAGTAGTAACCGATCAAGGGCGAGGTCTTCTTGTAATATTCCAGAAGCCGGGTCTTGAGGCTGTCCTCGTTGTCGTCGGCCCGGCGCCGCAGGTCGGTCGAACCGCAGACATCGCAAACACCATGCCTTGCGGCCGGCTTTGTCTCGTCGTGATAAACCTCGCCGCAATTGCCGCAGGTATATCGGCCGGTGATGCGGCGGACCAGGGCCTCGTCATCGACCTGCATCTCGACCACGGCATCCAGCACCATGCCGGTTTCGTCCAGCAGCTTGCCCAGGGCATCGGCCTGGGCCAGCGTCCGGGGGAAGCCGTCGAAGATGAAGCCATTGCCCCCCTCGGACAGCTTTTCGCGGATCAAGCCGATGACGATCTCATCGGTGACAAGTTGGCCGCGGTCCATGACGTCGGCCACGCGCTTGCCCATCTCGGTCCCCGAGGAACGTGCGGCGCGCAGCATATCGCCCGTGGACAGTTGGACCAGACCGCGATCCTCGACCAGCTTGCGGGCTTGCGTTCCCTTGCCGGCACCGGGCGGCCCCAACAGAATGATATTGATCGTCATAAACGGTCTATCCCCCTCGTCAGCCCTTTGGGCCGTTAGCGGCGCGACGGTGCGCGACGCGGCTTTGCGCTTCCTTCTTTGCGTTTACCACGCAACTGGGATTTCTCAATCAACCCTTCGTACTGGTGGGCAAGAAGATGGCTTTGCACCTGGTTGATGGTGTCCATCGTCACCGACACCACGATCAGGACCGATGTGCCGCCGAAATAGAACGGCACCGACCACTGATGGCGCAGGATTTCCGGCAAGAGGCAGACCGCCGCCAGATAGGCCGCGCCGATGACCAGCACGCGGTTGACGACATAATCCAGGTATTCCTCGGTCCGCTTGCCGGGGCGAATGCCGGGAATGAAGCCGCCCTGGTTCTTCAGGTTCTCGGCCACGTCGTCGGATTTGAAGCTGACGTTGTGGGTATAGAAATAGGCGAAGAAGACGATCATGCCCGCAAAGAACAGCAGGTACAGCGGCTGCCCCGGCCCGAAATAGGCCAGGATCGTGGACATGATCGGGCCGGTCTGGTTGCCCGAAAAGGTCGAGATCGTGATCGGCAGCAAAAGCAGCGAGGACGCGAAGATCGCCGGGATGACGCCCGCGGGGTTCACCTTGATCGGCAGGTGGGACGACTGGCCGTCATAGATCTTCATGCCGACCTGTCGCCGGGGATATTGGATGCGGATCTTCCGCAGCGCACGCTCCATGAACACCACAAAGGCGATCACGGCCACCACCATTACGATCACGCCCAGGATCACCGGGGTGGAAATCGCGCCCGACCGGCCTTGGGCAAAGAAGTTCGCCAGCGCCGCCGGGATTTCCGCGACGATCCCCACGAAGATGATCAAAGAGATGCCGTTGCCGATGCCGCGCGCGGTGATCTGTTCGCCCAGCCACATCAGGAACATCGTGCCGCCGACCAGGGTGATCACCACGGACGCCTGGAAGAACAGGCCCGGATCATGCGCCAGACCGCCCGCCTCCAGCGATTTCGCCAGGCCAAAGGCCTGGAACAGCGCCAGGGCAACGGTGCCATAGCGGGTGTACTGGTTGATCTTCTTGCGCCCCTGCTCGCCTTCCTTCTTCAACTGTTCCAGCGAGGGAACCATCGACGTCAAAAGCTGCACGATGATCGAGGCAGAGATATAGGGCATGATGCCCAACGCAAAGACGCCCATGCGGCCCAAGGCGCCACCGGTGAACATCGACAGGATGCCGCCAATGCCGGATTGCGCCTGGTCCATGAAGTTGCGCAGCGCGGCGCCGTCAATGCCCGGCACCGGGATATAGGTGCCCAGCCGATAGATGATCAGCAGGCCGATCGTGAACCAGATACGCTGGCGAAGTTCCGTGGCCTTGCCGAATGCGCTCCATGAAAGGTTCGCGGCCATCTGTTCTGCGGCTGACGCCATGTGTTTTACGTCCCGTGTCATGACAGCGCCGCCGACCCGTTTCCGGGGACCGGCGGCGCCAGGAAAACCTGTTCGCTATCTATGGGGCGCGCACGCCCCGATCAACAGCTTATTCCGCCGCCTCGGTCACGACCGGCAGCGACACCTTGCCGCCTGCCTTCTCGACCGCTTCCACAGCCGATTTCGAGGCGCCGGTCACGACAATGGTCAGGGCAGCGGTCACTTCGCCCTTGGCCAGCAGACGGATACCGTCTAGCTTGCGCCGCACCAGACCCGACGCGACCAGGGCGTCCTCGGTCAGCTCGGCGGTGGCGTCGATCTTGCCCGCGTCGATGAAGGACTGGATCTGGCCCAGGTTCACCACCGCAAAGGATTTCGCATTCGGCTTGGTGAAGCCGCGCTTGGGCAGGCGGCGATACAGCGGCATCTGGCCGCCTTCGTACCCGTTCAGCGCCACGCCCGACCGAGAGCTTTGGCCCTTGATCCCGCGTCCTGCGGTCTTGCCCTTGCCGGAACCCGGACCACGCGCCACGCGCTTTTTCTTGCGGTTCGCGCCATCGTTGTCGCGGATTTCATGCAGTTTCATGTCGCTTCTCCTCAACCGGACGCATCCCCGAAGCGATGATGGGACGGACACGGCATGTCTTGTTTCGTGAATCGGTGCGCAATCGCACCCGGGGCATATAAACGGAACACCCTCCTGCGGCAAGTCCCGCCTTGCGGCCTTGGACAAGCGGATGTGAGTTGCCGTCGCCGTTCCCCGGCTTATCAGGGCAGGATCAGCCCCTGGACCTTTTCCCATGACCCGCATTGCCCTTGTCCTTGCCGCCCTGCTTGCCGCGCCCCTTGCCGCACAGGCCGAGCCGACCTTTTGCACCGCCCGCATCGACGCCCAGGACGTGCCGCTGGCCTATGACCGGGACGAGCCGGGATTGCGCGATCATTTCAGCCGGCGCGAGATCCTGTTCACCTCCTGGGGCCGCGATACCTGTCCCAGCTATGTGGTCCTGCGCAGCCTGACGCCAGACCTGACGGACGAGGAACGCGGCCCCTTTTGCCTGCGTCACGACAAGGCCAGCGATTCGATCATCGGATACGACCTGGGCCGCCGCGACGCCTATGGCCGCTGCGAAAAGCCCGCGAAGTCGGTCTGCCAGCGGGTGAACCAGACCCGGAACGCCGCTGTCGCCATCACCGGGGCGGCGGCACGCGGCGCGGTCAACGGCGCCCGCGCCCTGCCCGACGGTTCGGGGGCGGTGATCCTCAGCGGATCGCAGGGCTATATCTCGGGTGCCCTGTCCTCCATCGGCGGGGCGGCGGCGGCAATGGCGGCCTCCCCTGCCATCGTGGCGGGCGCCGCCGTTTCGGTAGTGGCGGTCGGCGGGGCGGTCTATGCCTGCCGGGAATAGGATCAGAACTCCAGCCAGGTGCCGATCTTGATCGCCGGCTCACTGGGCCCGGTCAGCGGCGCAACAAGACCGATTTCCAGCCGCGCAGGTCCGGTCAGATCATAAACGACGGAACTGGCGATCTTGGTCGAAAAGTCACTGTCCTTGCGCGATTCAAGGCGCAACTGGTTCACCAAGGCCCAGGACGGCGCCGTGCGGATGCCGATGGTCAGATCCAGCTTGCTGACGACTTCCGGCGTTAGATAGGCATACTGGACCTGGGTCAACCCATCCTGGACTGTGACCTCCTCGATCTTGCCCGCGACTTTCACGCGGGCCTCGGCGGTCAGCCAGCCGCCGTCCCAGAGACCCGAAAAACCCCGTCCCCACATCAGGGCCACTTGGCTCAGCGGCGTCAGTTGCCCGTCTCGGCGGAGGGCACCGAAGCCCATGGAATAGGACAACTTGTTCGGCCCCTCACCGTCATCCAGGGATTTCTGGTACCAGACCATCGCGCTTGTCTCTCCGACGTCAGTATGGCTGATCTCCAGTCCCAAGGTCCGGCGGCGCACAAGCCCGTATTCACCATAGAATCCATCATGGGAATTGCCTGCGCGGTCGTATTCTCCCGTCAGGGCGATAAAGGAATGCCCCGCGTCGCGGGGCCAGGGACCGGCCTGAGCCGGAAAGGACAGCGCCCCCAGCATGGCCCAGGCAGACAGGACAGGAACAAGACACGGGCAAAGGGACATGGAACGCTCCAGGGCGAAAACCTGACAGCAGATTAGATACAACTTTGCGTTGTGACGATGCCCGTTTGAAACGCGTGCTTTGCGCGTGTTTCCCCGGTCACACCCCCGGGGCGCACCTGCCTAAAAGAACAGCCCGATTTCCCCGCGCTGATAACGGCATCGTGTTATCTTTGCCCCGTCACTGGTCTGGAGGTTTCCCATGAAGCAATACGTCCTTGCGGCGCTTGCCTGCACTGCATTCGCCACGGCGGGCCAAGCCGCAACCCTGATCGACGGCACAACGGCCGGTTACTATAATGACGGCATCGGCACGGTTCTGGACGGCAGCAATCCGTTCGAAGGCAGCTTTATGTTCCCGGGGGCGAACATTTCCCAGGGCGATCCTTCGCTGGACATCCCGGCTGGCAATGAGCCCGACCTGTCGGCGGCGGCGTCTGCCCTCGGATCATGGTTGACGACCCCGGCATCACCGGGCGGCAGCTGGTCCGCCTCGCCGGTAGCCATCCCCGCAAGCTGGTGGGTCAACAGCGAAACGGCAATCATCTATGAACTGGATGGGGGCGCGGGCGGTCTGAGCAATGTCATGGCCTCGTTTGGCGTGGACAATGGCTTGTTCGTCTGGCTGAACGGAAACTTCCTTGGCGGCCATCTGCGTCCGGGCGGCGTCGTGCCGGGGGAATTCACGCTGTCATTAGGCAATCTGGGCGCCGGACTGAACTATCTGCAAATCCTGCGCGAGGATCATGGCGGTTTGGCCGGATACAGTGTCGAGGTGACAGGCGACATCAGCCCTGCCCCGGTGCCCCTGCCCGCCTCGGGTCTGCTGCTCGCAGCGGGCGCAGCCGGACTTGCCGCTTTCCGGCGGCGGACGCGCCGCGCCTGAGCAAGCATGGCAAACAAAACCGCCCCGGATCATTCCGGGGCGTTTTCGTTCAGCGATCCTTGTGGATCAGGCTTTTTCTTCGATGATCGTCACCAGATGCGGGATCTTGGCGACCATGCCGCGGATCGAGGGGGTATCCTCCAGTTCGCGGGTGCGGTTCATCTTGTTCAGACCCAGACCTTTCAGCGTTTCGCGCTGAATGGCGGGGCGACGGATCGGCGAACCGATCTGCTTGACGACGATAGTTGCCATTCGCCTGTCTCCTTACGCTTCAACGGTTTCGGCGGGGGCTTCGGCGGCAGGCTTGTTGTCCTGCGGCAGGATGTCGGCCACCTTCTTGCCGCGACGCTGCGCGACCGAACGGGGGCTGGCTTCCTTTTTCAGGCCGTCCAGCGTCGCGCGGATCATGTTGTAGGGGTTTTGCGACCCCTGCGACTTGGCAACGACGTCCTGGACGCCCAGCATCTCGAACACGGCGCGCATCGGACCGCCGGCGATGATGCCGGTGCCCGGAACGGCGGTGCGCATGATCACCTTGCCCGCGCCGTGGCGGCCTTCGATGTCATGGTGCAGGGTGCGGCCATCGCGCAGCGGCACGCGAACCAGGCCGCGTTTTGCCTGTTCCGTCGCCTTACGGATCGCCTCGGGCACTTCTTTCGCCTTGCCCTTGCCGAATCCGACACGGCCACGCTGGTCACCGACGACGACGAGGGCTGCGAAACCAAAGCGCTTGCCGCCCTTGACGGTTTTCGACACGCGGTTGATCGCGACCAGACGATCCTGAAATTCCGGGTTTTCCTCGCGTTCTTCGCGGCGGCCGCCCCGGCGGTTGTCACGTTCTGCCATATGGCATTCCTTGCATTCTGGCGCGCGATCCGCGCCGTTGATGTCAATCCAGGTGGGCGCCCCGAAAAGGCACCCCCGGATCATCGGGGCGGC
This sequence comes from Paracoccus everestensis, assembly GCF_021491915.1. Taxonomy (NCBI): domain Bacteria; kingdom Pseudomonadati; phylum Pseudomonadota; class Alphaproteobacteria; order Rhodobacterales; family Paracoccaceae; genus Paracoccus; species Paracoccus everestensis. The sequence goes on from NZ_CP090836.1 coordinate 2,480,155, forward strand.
GAAGACGCCGCCCGCATGATCAGAACTTCAGGCCGCCTTCGCGGGCGGCGTCGGCCAAAGCCTTCACCTTGCCGTGGAAGATGAAGCCGCCACGGTCGAAAACGACTTCCTCGATGCCGGCGGCTTTCGCACGCTCGGCAATCGCGGCGCCGATCTTGGCGGCAGCCTCGACATTGTTCTTGCCGACCAGGCCAAAGTCCTTCTCCAGCGTGCTGGCCGCAGCCAGGGTCACGCCGTTCAGGTCGTCGATGACCTGAACCGAGATGTTCTTCGACGATCGGTGAACCGACAGCCGCGGACGGCCGTTCGACATCGCCCGCAACTTGTTCCGCACGCGCAGGCGGCGCTTCTGGAACAGCTCTTGCTTTTTCAGTGCCATTTCATGCGCCCCTTACTTCTTCTTGCCTTCCTTGCGGAAGATGAACTCGCCCTTGTAGCGGATGCCTTTGCCCTTGTAGGGCTCGGGCTTGCGCCATTCGCGGATGTTCGCGGCCACCTGACCAACAAGCTGCTGGTCGATGCCTTCCACAACGATTTCGGTCTGCTTCGGCGCCGTGATCGTCACGCCTTCCGGCGTTTCGAAGTTCACGTCGTGCGAATAACCCAAAGCCAGTTTCAGGGTCTTGCCCTGCATCGAGGCGCGGTAACCCACACCCTGGATTTCCAGCTCTTTCTTGAAGCCTTCCGACACGCCGACGGTCAGGTTCTGGATCATCGAGCGGGACAAGCCCCACTGCTGGCGGGCGCGCTTCGACGTTCCGCGCGGCTTGACCGCGACGGAACCTTCGTCCAACACCAGATCCACATCATCGGTCGCCGTGAAGCTGCGGGTGCCTTTCGGACCCTTCACCTCGATGGTCTGACCCTTGATCTCGGCCGTCACGCCCTTGGGCAGCGCGACCGGCTTTTTACCAATCCGAGACATTGCGCCCTCCTCAGAACACGGTGCAGAGGACTTCGCCGCCAACATTGGCGTTGCGAGCCGCTGCATCCGACATGACGCCCTTGGGGGTCGAGACGATGGAGACGCCCAAACCCTGACGGACCTGCGGGATTTCCCGGGCACCCGCGTAAACGCGGCGGCCGGGCTTCGAAACACGCGACAGTTCCCGGATGACCGGGGTGCCGTCGTGGTACTTGAGACCGATTTCCAGCTCTTTATGGCCGGCATCGGTGGTCAGTTCGTCATAGCCGCGGATGTAACCTTCGGCTTTCAGCACGTCCAGAACCCAAGCGCGCAGCTTGGAGGCCGGGGTGCGCACGGTCGATTTGCCACGCATCTGCGCATTGCGGATGCGGGTCAGCATATCGCCGAGAGGATCGTTCATCGACATAATGCCCCCTTACCAGCTGGACTTGACAAGACCGGGGATCTGACCTTGCGAGCCAAGCTCGCGCAGCATGATCCGCGACAGTTTCAATTTGCGGTAATACGCGTGCGGACGCCCGGTCAGTTGGCACCGGTTGTGCAGACGCGTTTCCGACGAATTGCGCGGCAGTTCGGCCAGTTTGAGGCTTGCCTTGAACCGTTCTTCCATCGGGAGGGACTGGTTGTTGATGACCTCCTTGAGGGAGGCGCGCTTGGTGGCGAACTTCGCAACCAGACGCTCGCGCTTTTTCTCGCGCTCGACCATGGATTTCTTTGCCATATCTCTTACCTCCGCGATCAGCTGTTGAAGGGCATGTTGAAATGCTTCAACAGCGCTTTCGCTTCGGCGTCGGTCGGCGCCGTGGTGCAGATGATGATGTCCATTCCCAGAACTTCGTCGACCTTGTCGAAGTTGATTTCCGGGAACACGATGTGTTCCTTGAGGCCCATGGCATAGTTGCCGCGGCCGTCGAACGAGGTGCCCTTCACGCCGCGAAAGTCGCGGACGCGCGGCAGGGCCACGTTGATCAGCCGGTCCAGGAATTCGTACATCCGGTCGCCGCGCAGCGTGACCTTGGCACCCAGGGGCATATCCTCGCGCAGGCGGAAGCCCGCGATCGAGGTCTTCGCCTTGGTGATGACGGCCTTCTGGCCGGCGATCAGCGACAATTCCTCGGCGCCTTGCTTGACCTTCTTGGTGTCCTTCACGGCCTCGCCGATGCCCATGTTCAGGACGATCTTGTCCAGGCGCGGGATCTGCAGGTCGTTCTTGTAGCCGAACTCTTCCTTCATCGCGGAACGGATCGTTTCGCGGTAAACGGCCTTGAGGCGCGGCGTGTATTTGCTTGTGTCCAGCATCAGATCACGTCTCCCGTGGTCTTGGCGAAACGGACCTTCTTGTCGCCTTCCATGCGGAAGCCGACGCGGGTCGCCTTGCCATTGGCATCCATCAGCGCCAGGTTCGACAAGTCGATCGGCACGGCCATCGGGATGCGGCCGCCCTGGGTCGTCTGGGTCTGGCGGGTATGGCGGATCGCGATGTTCACGCCGTCAACGATGGCCTTGTTGACCTTGGGCATGACGGCGGTGATTTCGCCCTGCTTGCCCTTGTTCTTGCCGGCCAGCACGACGACCTTGTCGCCCTTTTTCAGCTTGGCAGCCATTACAGCACCTCCGGCGCAAGCGAGATGATCTTCATGAAGTTCTTCGCGCGCAATTCACGAACGACCGGCCCGAAGATACGGGTGCCGACCGGTTCGCCCTGGTTGTTCAGGATGACGGCGGCATTGCGGTCGAAACGGATCGAGGTTCCGTCTTCGCGCTTCACTTCTTTCGCGGTGCGGACGACAACGGCCTTGCGGACGTCGCCCTTCTTCACCCGGCCCCGCGGGATGGCTTCCTTGACGGACACGACAATGATGTCGCCCACCGACGCATAGCGACGGTGCGAACCACCCAGGACCTTGATGCACTGAACCCGGCGAGCGCCGGAGTTGTCAGCAACATCCAGATTGGTCTGCATCTGGATCATTTGGTTTCTCCCGACCTTTGGGGACCGCGTCTTGCGGCCCCAGGGTTTCGATCATTTCTGATCTGTGATGATGGACTTACGCGGAAACCGCTTCGTCCGTCAGGACAGTCCAGCGTTTCGTCTTCGAGATGGGGGCGCATTCAACGATGCGAACCTCGTCGCCCACCTTGAACTGGTTCAATGCGTCATGCGCCCGGTATTTCTTGGACGAACGAACGATCTTGTGCAGCACGGGGTGCTTAAAACGGCGCTCGACTAGGACAGTAACGGTTTGTTCGTTCTTGTCGCTGGTGACGCGGCCTTGCAGGATGCGTTTGGGCATGGGCCGGTCTCCTTAGATCGAGGCCGCGGCTTCCGCCGCTTTCTGGTTCAGGATGGTCTTCACGCGCGCCACGTCGCGGCGCACCGAACGCATCCGGGCGGTGCCTTCCAACTGGCCGGTGGCCTGCTGGAAGCGGAGGTTGAAAGCCTCTTTCTTCAGCGCAACCAGCTGGTCTTTCAGCTCGTCGGGCGTCTTCGATTTCAGTTCCTGCGCTTTCATGCGCCTCTTCCTTTCAACATCACCGGAGAGCCCCTGCATCGCAGGGCCACCCTGATTCCCGGTGGAGTTTCGTGATGAAGGCCTGCCCATACAGGCAGAGCCCGTTCCATGCAAGCCTTTTCCGGGGAAATGGCAAACCCCGCCGGCTGCCCGGCGGGGTCTATTCCAGAAGGTGGGGATTCACCCCACCCCTTACCAGTCTTCGCGCGCCACGATGCGGGTCAGAACCGGCAGCTTGTTGGCGCCAAGACGCAGGGCTTCACGGGCGATCTCGTCGGACACGCCGTCGATCTCGAACATGATGCGGCCGGGATGGACGCGGGCGGCCCAGAAGTCGACCGAACCTTTACCCTTACCCATCCGCACTTCCGTCGGCTTCGACGAGACCGGAACGTCCGGGAAAATCCGGATCCAGACCCGGCCCTGACGCTTCATGTGGCGGGTGATCGCGCGGCGGGCCGCTTCGATCTGGCGGGCGGTCACACGCTCGGGCTCGGTGGCCTTCAGCGCGAAGGATCCGAAGTTCAGGGCAAAACCGCCCTTGGCTTCGCCATGGATCCGGCCCTTGTGCTGTTTGCGGAACTTGGTCCGTTTCGGTTGCAGCATCTCATGTCTCCTTAGCGCGCGTCGCGGTCACGGCGCGGACCACGGGGGGCGGGACCTTCCTGGGCCTCGGCGGCCTTGCGGTCGCGGGCTTGGGGGTCATGCTCCATGATCTCGCCTTTGAAGATCCAGGTCTTCACCCCGATGATCCCGTAAGGGGTCGTGGCTTCGGCCAGGGCATAGTCGATGTCGGCGCGCAGGGTATGCAGGGGCACGCGGCCCTCGCGGTACCACTCGGTTCGCGCGATCTCGGCGCCGCCAAGGCGGCCCGACACGTTCACGCGGATGCCCAGGGCACCCATGCGCATCGCGTTCTGAACCGCGCGCTTCATGGCGCGGCGGAACGAAACCCGACGCTCCAGCTGCTGGGCGATCGACTCCGCAACAAGGGCGGCATCGACTTCCGGCTTGCGGACTTCGACGATGTTCAGGTGAACTTCGGATTTGGTGAAGTTCGCCAGCTTGTTGCGCAGCACTTCGATATCGGCGCCTTTTTTGCCGATGATCACGCCCGGACGCGCGGCATGGATCGTCACGCGGCACTTGCGGTGCGGACGTTCGATGATCACGCGGCTGATGCCGGCCTGCTTGGCTTCGGTCTTGATGAAGTCCCGGATCTTCAGGTCTTCAAGCAGCAGATTGCCATAGTCCTTGTCGTCGGCGTACCAGCGGCTGTCCCAGGTGCGGTTGACCTGGAGGCGCATACCGATCGGATTGACCTTCTGACCCATTACGCTTGCTCCTCGACTTGGCGCACCTTGATGGTGATTTCCGAAAACGGCTTCATGATCTTGCCATAACGGCCACGCGCCCGCGGACGGCCACGCTTCATCACCAGGTTCTTGCCGACCCAGGCTTCCGCGACAACCAGGTTGTCCACGTCCAGCCCGTGGTTGTTCTCGGCGTTCGCGATTGCCGATTGCAGGCATTTCTTCACGTCGCCCGCGATCCGCTTGTGCGAGAAGGTCAGGTCGGCCAGGGCCTTGTCCACCTTCTTGCCGCGGATCAGTTGCGCGACCAGGTTCAGCTTCTGCGGCGAGGTGCGAAGCATCTTGGTCTTGGCGAACGCCTCGTTCTCCGCCACGCGGCGCGGATTGTTTTCCTTACCCATGACGATTACTTCCTTTTGGCTTTCTTGTCCGCCGCGTGGCCGTAATAGGTCCGCGTGGGCGAATATTCACCGAATTTCTGGCCGATCATTTCCTCGGTCACGGCAACGGGGATGTGCTTCTGCCCGTTGTAGACGCCAAAGGTCAGGCCGACGAATTGCGGCAGGATGGTCGAGCGACGCGACCAGATCTTGATGACATCGGATTTCCCCGAGTCGCGGGCCTTTTCCGCCTTCTTGAGCACATAGGCGTCAACAAAGGGGCCTTTCCAGATAGAACGTGCCATAGGTCAGCGCCCCTTCTTCTTCGCGTGACGCGAACGCAAGATATACTTGTCAGTCGCCTTGTTGCTGCGGGTCTTCTTGCCCTTGGTGTCCTTGCCCCAGGGCGTGACCGGCGTGCGGCCACCCGAAGTCCGGCCCTCACCACCACCATGCGGGTGGTCGATCGGGTTCATCGCAACACCGCGAACGCTGGGACGGATGCCCTTGTGGCGGTTGCGGCCAGCCTTGCCCAGGTTCTGGTTCGAATGGTCGGCGTTCGACACCGCGCCAATGGTCGCCATGCATTCCTGGCGCACCAGGCGCAATTCGCCCGAGGACAGGCGAATCTGGGCATAGCCGCCGTCGCGGCCCACGAACTGGGCATAGGTGCCCGCCGAACGCGCGATCTGTCCGCCCTTGCCGGGCTTCAGCTCGACGTTATGGACGATCGTGCCGATCGGCATACCGCTGAAGGGCATGGCGTTGCCCGGCTTCACGTCGACCTTGGCGCCGGCGATCACCTTGTCGCCCACGGCCAAGCGCTGCGGCGCCAGGATATAGGCGCGCTGGCCGTCCTCATAGCCGATCAGGGCGATAAACGCGGTGCGGTTGGGATCATATTCGATCCGTTCCACCACGGCGGCCATGTCGAATTTGGTGCGCTTGAAATCGACGATGCGATACAGGCGCTTTGCCCCGCCGCCCTTGCGGCGCATGGTGATCCGTCCGGTGTTGTTCCGACCGCCGTTCTTGGTCAGGCCTTCGGTGAGGGCCTTGACCGGGCGACCTTTCCAAAGCTCCGAACGGTCGATCAGAACCAGCCCGCGCTGGCCAGGCGTCGTCGGTTTATACGACTTCAATGCCATCTTTCTGTCTTCCGTTGCTTTGGACCAGGGTGGTCCGTTGTCGTCAAAAGATCAGCGGCCCCGGTTTCCCAGGGCCGCAGATTCGTGCCTGCTATCAGAGTCCGGTGGACACGTCGATAGTGCTTCCTGCTTCCAGGGTCACATAGGCTTTCTTCACGTCGCTGCGCCGGCCCAGGATACCCCGGAAGCGCTTCTGCTTGCCTTTGGTGATGGTGGTGTTGACCGCCTTCACCTTGACGCCGAACAGGGCCTCGACCGCCTGCTTGATCTGCGGCTTCGAGGAATCCTTGGACACCTGAAAGACCACGCCGTTGTTTTCCGACGTCATGGTGGCTTTTTCGGTGATGATCGGCTTGACGATCACATCGTAATGTTCAGCTTTCGCGCTCATTTCAAACGAGCCTCCAGAGCTTCGACACCCGACCGCGTGATCACCAGGGTGTCGCGCTTGAGGATGTCATACACGTTGGCGCCCATCGACGGCAGGATGTCCACGCCCTCGATGTTGCGGGCGGCGCGGGCGAAGCCTTCGTTGACCTCGGTCCCGTCGATCACCAGCACGCGCTTCCAGCCGTTTTCCTTGACGGCCTTGGCGACGGCAGAGGTCTTGGCATCGGCGAGGTTCAGATCCTCGATAATCACCAGTTCACCTGCGGTTGCCTTGGCGGACAGGGCATGGCGCAGGCCCAGGGCACGTACCTTCTTCGGCAGATCGAAGGCGTGCGAACGCGGGGTCGGGCCTTTGTAGACGCCGCCGTGACGGAAGGTCGGCGCCTTGCGGGAACCGTGGCGTGCGCCGCCGGTGCCTTTCTGGCGATAGATCTTCTTGGTCGAATAGCTGACGTCGGACTTGCCCAGCACCGAGTGGGTGCCGGCCTGCGCCTTGGCGTGCTGCCAGCGAACGACCCGTTGCAGGATGTCGCCGCGCGGCTCCAGCCCGAAGATCTCGTCCGCCAGCTCGATTTCACCGGCCTTGCCGGTGTCCAGCTTGATCACATCGAGTTTCATCACTTGTCTCCTTCGGGCGCATCAGAGGCACCGTCAGCAGCCTTGTCGGCGTTCGGATCGGCGGCTTCCTTGTCGGCAGCGATCGCCTCCTGCGCTTCGGCCAGCGCGGCTTCTTCGGCAGCGGCAGCTTCGGCAGCAGCGGCTTCGCGCGCGGCTTCCTCGGCTGCAGCGGCTTCAGCGGCAGCGGCCTCGGCCAGGCGCCTGGCTTCTTCGGCGGCAGACTTCAGCGCGGCGGGATAGATCACGTTGTCGGGCGTCGCTTTCTTCACGGCGTCCTTGACGGTGACCCAGCCACCCTTGGATCCGGGAACCGAGCCTTTGACCATGATCAGGCCGCGGTCGGCATCGGTGCGCACGACCTGCAGGTTCTGGGTGGTGACCCGGACGGCACCCATGTGGCCTGCCATCTTCTTGCCCTTGAACACCTTGCCGGGATCCTGGCACTGGCCGGTGGACCCGTGCGAGCGGTGGCTGACCGACACACCATGCGAGGCGCGCAGACCACCGAAGTTGTGGCGTTTCATGGCGCCCGCAAAGCCCTTGCCGATCGAGGTGCCGGCAATATCCACATACTGACCTGCGAAATAATGGTCAGCGGTGATTTCCTCGCCCACGTTGATCAGGTTTTCCTCGGCCACGCGGAATTCCGCGATCTTGCGCTTGGGCGCGACCGATGCCTTGGCAAAATGGCCGCGCATTGCAGCGGTCGTGCGCTTTGCTTTCGCAACGCCGGCGCCCAGCTGGACGGCAGTATAACCGTCGCGGGCGGCGGTGCGCTGATCGACGACCTGAAGGCTGTCGAGTTGCAGAACGGTCACGGGAACCTGACGGCCGTCTTCCAGGAACAACCGGGTCATGCCCAGTTTCTTGGCGATAATACCAGTACGCAGCATCATCCCCTCCTTACACCTTGATCTCGACATCCACGCCGGCGGCGAGGTCGAGCTTCATCAGGGCGTCCACGGTCTGCGGGGTCGGATCGACGATGTCCAGCAGGCGCTTGTGGGTGCGGATTTCCCACTGGTCGCGCGACTTCTTGTCGATGTGCGGGCCACGCAGGACGGTGAATTTCTCGATCTTGTTCGGCAACGGAATCGGGCCGCGAACGGTCGCGCCGGTGCGCTTGGCGGTGTTCACGATTTCCTGGGTGCTGGCTTCCAGCACGCGGTAATCGAACGCCTTCAGCCGGATGCGGATATTCTGACTTTGCATAGTCATCCCTCTGACGGGGAGTTCCAGTCGAGAGGCTGACAACGCACCACGCGGCGCCAGCATCGGACCGTATAAAAACTGCAAGGCCGCCCGTAATCAGGCGGCCAGGCGCAAGGCAAACGAATCTTCGACGAACGGACTCGACTGCGATGCGCGCCTATAGCGCGTGGAGAGCCTTGGCGTCAAGTCCGATTGCCCCCCAACCGAAAGGCCGCCTCCTTTCGGAGACGGCCCCTGGTCTTTGGCGGGGGCGTTGTCCCGCCGTCAGATCACTTGATGATCTTGGAGACCACGCCGGCGCCGACGGTGCGGCCGCCTTCGCGGATGGCGAAGCGCAGCTTTTCTTCCATCGCGATCGGCGCGATCAGCTCGACCTCGAACTTCAGGTTGTCGCCCGGCATCACCATCTCGGTGCCCTCGGGCAGCTTGACGGTGCCGGTCACGTCCGTGGTCCGGAAGTAGAACTGCGGGCGGTAGTTGGCGAAGAACGGCGTGTGGCGGCCGCCTTCCTCCTTGGTCAGGATATAGGCCTCGGCCTCGAAGGTGGTGTGCGGGTTCACCGACTTCGGCTTGCACAGCACCTGGCCGCGCTCCACCCCGTCACGGTCGATGCCGCGCAGCAGAACGCCCACGTTGTCGCCCGCTTCCCCGCGGTCCAAGAGCTTGCGGAACATCTCGACGCCCGTGCAGGTGGTCTTGCGGGTGTCGCGGATGCCCACGATCTCCAGCTCGTCGCCCACGTTGACCGCACCGCGCTCGATCCGGCCGGTGACGACCGTGCCGCGGCCCGAGATCGAGAACACGTCCTCGATCGGCATCAGGAACGGCTGGTCGATGGCGCGCTCGGGGGTCGGGATGTATTCGTCCACCGCCGCGATCAGCGCCCGGATCGAGTTCTCGCCGATCTCGGGATCGCGGCCTTCCAGCGCCGCCAGGGCCGAGCCCTTGATGATCGGAATGTCGTCGCCCGGATAGTCGTAGGAGGACAGCAGTTCGCGCACCTCCATCTCGACCAGCTCCAGCAGTTCCTCGTCATCGACCTGGTCGACCTTGTTGAGGTAGACGACCATGTAGGGAATGCCCACCTGGCGACCAAGCAGGATGTGCTCGCGCGTTTGCGGCATCGGACCGTCGGCGGCGTTCACCACCAGGATCGCGCCGTCCATCTGCGCCGCGCCCGTGATCATGTTCTTCACATAGTCGGCGTGGCCCGGGCAGTCGACATGCGCGTAGTGGCGGTTTTCCGATTCGTATTCCACATGCGCCGTCGAGATCGTGATCCCGCGCGCCCGCTCCTCGGGCGCCCCGTCGATCTGGTCATAAGCCCGGAATTCGCCGAAATACTTCGTGATCGCAGCCGTCAGCGTCGTCTTGCCGTGGTCAACATGGCCAATCGTGCCAATGTTGACATGCGGTTTCGTCCGTTCAAACTTTGCCTTTGCCATAGCGCAGGATTCCTCAATTCATCAATTCATGGGGAGATGGGCGGGACCAAGGCCCCGCCCCGCCGGTCAGGCGTATTTCTTCTGGATCTCGTCCGAGATGTTCTGCGGCACGGCCTCGTAGTGGTCGAACTGCATCGTGAACACCGCGCGGCCCGAGGACATCGAGCGAAGGTTGTTGATATAGCCGAACATATTGGCCAGCGGCACGAAGGCGTCGATGACGTTGGCGTTGCCGCGGGTATCCTGGCCACGCACCATGCCGCGACGGCTGGTCAGGTCGCCGATGATCGAACCGGTGTATTCTTCCGGCGTCACAACCTCGACCTTCATGATCGGTTCCAGAAGCTTCGCACCAGCCTTGCGCAGGCCTTCGCGCATCCCGGCACGGGCCGCGATCTCGAACGCGAGGACCGAGGAGTCGACGTCATGGAAGGCGCCGTCCAGCAGCGCCACCTTGAAGTCGATCACCGGGAAGCCTGCCAGCGGACCCGAGTCCATCACCGACTTAATGCCTTTTTCGACGCCCGGGATGTATTCCTTGGGCACCGCGCCGCCGACGATCTTGGATTCGAAGGAATAGCCTTCGCCCGGTTCGGTCGGCGTGATCGCCAGCTTGATGCGGGCGAACTGTCCCGTACCGCCGGTCTGCTTCTTGTGGGTGTAGTCGATCTCGGCCGGTTGGCTGATCGTTTCGCGATAGGCCACCTGCGGGGCGCCGATGTTTGCCTCGACCTTGAACTCGCGCTTCATGCGGTCGACCAGGATGTCGAGGTGAAGTTCGCCCATGCCCTTCATGATCGTCTGTCCCGATTCAAGATCGGTTTCGACGCGGAAGGAGGGGTCTTCGGCAGACAAGCGCTGAAGGGCCAGGCCCATCTTTTCCTGGTCGGCCTTCGACTTGGGTTCCACGGCAATCTCGATCACCGGCTCGGGGAAGGTCATGGTTTCCAGGACCACCGGCTTTGCCGGATCGCACAGGGTGTCCCCCGTGGTGGTGTCCTTCAGACCCGCCAGGGCGATGATGTCGCCTGCAAAGGCTTCCTCGATTTCCTCGCGGTTGATGGCGTGCATCATCATCATGCGGCCAACGCGTTCACGCTTGCCCTTGGTCGCGTTCAGCATCTGGTCGCCCTTTTTCAGGCCACCGGAATAGATCCGCGTAAAGGTCAGCGAGCCCACGAAGGGATCGTTCATGATCTTGAACGCCAAGCCCGAGAAGGGTTGCGCGTCATCAGCGTGACGGTCAATGTTGCGCGTTTCCGTTTCGTCACCCGGGGCAAAGCCCATCAGTGCAGGAACGTCCAGCGGCGAGGGCAGGAAGTCGATGACCGAGTTCAGCAGAGGCTGCACGCCCTTGTTCTTGAACGCGGAACCGGCCGTGACCGGGAAGAACGACAGCGACAGCGTGCCCTTGCGGATCAGGGCGCGCAGGGTCGCCTCGTCAGGCTCGGTGCCGTCCAGATAGGCTTCCATTGCTGCGTCGTCCATGTCGACGGCCATTTCGACCAGGTTCGAACGCCATTCGTCGGCCAAGTCCTTCAGCTCGTCGCGGATCGAGCGGCGCACCCAGTTGGCGCCCAGATCCTCGCCGGTCCAGACCCATTCTTCCATCTTGATCAGGTCGACAATGCCTTCCAGCTTGTCCTCGGCACCGATCGGCAGGGCGATCGGGCACGGGGTGCCGCCGGTGCGGTCCTTGATCATGCGCACGCAGTTAAAGAAGTCGGCGCCGATCTTGTCCATCTTGTTGACAAAGACAATACGCGGAACTTTGTAGCGGTCGGCTTGGCGCCACACCGTTTCGGTCTGCGGCTCGACGCCCGCGTTGGCGTCCAGCAGGCAGATCGCACCGTCCAGAACGGCCAGCGAGCGTTCAACCTCGATGGTGAAATCGACGTGGCCCGGGGTGTCGATGATGTTAAAGCGGTACTTGGTTTCGGCCGTGCCGCCAGTGGTCGGATCTTCCTGTCGCTGCCAGGAAGTGGTGGTCGCGGCAGACGTGATCGTGATGCCGCGTTCCTGTTCCTGTTCCATCCAGTCCATGGTGGACGCACCCTCGTGGGTTTCGCCCATCTTGTGGTTCTTGCCCGTGTAGAAAAGGATGCGCTCGGTCGTCGTCGTCTTGCCGGCATCGATGTGGGCCATGATGCCAAAGTTACGGTAACGCTGCAGCGGATATTCGCGTGCCATGGTCTGGATCCTTTCGCCTTACCAGCGGTAGTGGCTGAACGCCTTGTTCGCGTCTGCCATCTTGTGCGTGTCTTCGCGTTTCTTGACGGCAGTGCCGCGGCCGTTCACCGCATCAGCCAGTTCGCCGGCAAGGCGTTCTTCCATCGTGTGTTCGTTGCGCTTGGCAGCGGCCGTGATCAGCCAGCGGATGGCCAAGGCCTCGCGGCGGATCGGACGCACTTCGACGGGAACCTGATAGGTCGCACCGCCGACGCGGCGCGAGCGGACCTCGACCGAGGGCTTCACGTTTTCCAGGGCTTCGTGGAAAACCTCGATCGGCTCGCGCTTCAGACGGGTCTGGACACGGTCCAGGGCCGAATAAACGATGCGCTCGGCCACCGATTTCTTGCCGTCAACCATCAGGTTGTTCATGAATTTGGTCAGCACGCGATCGCCGAATTTGGCGTCGGGCAGGACTTCGCGCTTTTCAGCGGCGTGACGACGGGACATGGATGCCTCTCCTTATTTCGGACGCTTGGCGCCGTATTTCGAACGACGCTGACGACGATCCTTGACGCCCTGGGTATCCAGCACACCGCGCAGGATGTGGTAACGGACACCCGGAAGGTCTTTCACGCGGCCGCCACGGATCAGCACGACGCTGTGTTCCTGGAGGTTGTGCTTTTCGCCCGGAATATAGGAAATGACCTCGAAGCCGTTGGTCAGGCGCACCTTGGCGACCTTCCGCATGGCGGAGTTCGGTTTCTTCGGCGTCGTGGTATAGACGCGCGTGCAGACACCGCGTTTCTGCGGGCAGCCTTGCAGGTGCATCGATTTGGATCGCTGCACTCGCGGCTGCCGCGGCTTGCGGATCAGCTGTTGGATCGTCGGCATTCGGTTCCCCGTCTTGCTCTGTCAATACTCGCAGCAGGTTTGCTGCGCCGCTTCTCGACGGCACGTCGCGCGAATCGCGAAATGCCAAACCCATCCGGCCCCAGTTCAGGGGTGGAGGGAAAAATTCCAGAGGATCGAGGCAGTTACAGGCCCGGATCGTGACCACAAAAGGTTCTGGCCCCCGGCCGGTTTCCCGGCGGGTTTGCGGCGTATAGGGGGAATCGCCCAAGCTGTCAACATGACGGGCCGGTTCCATCCGCTGCGCAAAGGCGCCGGGCCAGCCCGTCCAGGGTTGCCCGGTCCAGGCCAAAACGCAAGCTCAACTGGCGGTCCAGGGCGTCGGGCGCGATATCCCAGGGCAGGCCCGGGCCTATGTCGCCGGAATCGCTGTCGGCATGGATCCCGCGGATGAACATCAAGGGCCGCGTCACGGCCACCCCCGGCATCCACAAGGGCAGCCTTGTGTGGTTGAAATGAAGCGCGGTCTTGGGCTGGTCCGGGCGCAGGAAAATGGTCAGGGCTACCCCCATGTTATGGGCGATGCGGGGAACAAAGCCTGCGCCTTGCGGCCCCACCCGCATCATCAGACCGCGCGAATGATCCAGCGACAAATGGCCTTCGGGACGCCATAATCCTTGGACTTGCGCAAAATCGGCCCGCGCGCGGGCGACGTAATCCAGCGCCACGGCATCATCGTCGTCATGGCGGAAATGACCGATCGCATCTGCCGCCAGATCGACATGGGCAGCGATGGCTGCGCGGCAGGCATCCAGATGGCGGTCCATGGGCGGGACCAGTTCCAGGCGCAGTTGCGGATGGCCCGCCGCCAGATCCCGCAACTGCAACAGATAGGGGTCGGGCAGGTCGGGACCGGTCATGATGACCAAGGTGAAATCGGGATCGGTCTGGGCCAGCCAGCCGGGCAGCGCCAAGGTGGTGAACCACAGCCACCGACGGGCCAGCCGGGCCGAGTCATACAGAAAGGCGCGGCGTTCCTCGATCCCGGCATGGTCGCGCTGATAGCCGCGCAATCCGACATAGGAAAACCGGCACAGGCCCAGCATCTGCACCCGCATCAGCGGATCCTTGCGATCTGCGCCTCGCGCCAGATGGTATAGGTGCCCGCCGCGACCACCAGGGCCGATCCGGCCCAGGTCCACAGGTCGGGCCATTCGCCGAATACTACAAGCCCCATCGCAATCGCCACCAGCAGCGAGGTATAGCGGAACGGCGCGACATAGGAGATTTCGCCCACTCGCATGGATGCCACGGCGGACACATAGCCCACCGTCAGAAAGGCGCTGCCCGCCAGCAGCAACAGGATCTGCGACAGGCTCGGCATTGCCCATCCCTGCCCCAGGCTGATGACAAAGCCGGCGACCGTGACCCCCGTGGCGGCGTAAAAGGCGATGGTGGCGGAACTGATGTCGCTGCGGAAACTGCGGGTCGCAAGGTCGCGCAGGGCCACCATGGCCATGGCCCCCACGGCGACGACGGCCCAGGGACCCAAGACCTCTCCTCCCGGGCGCAGGATCAGCAGCACACCGCCAAAGCCCGCCACCACCGCCCCGACACGCCGCCAGCCCAGGGTTTCCCCGAAGAACATCGTGGCCGCGACCATCACCACCAAAGGCAGGGCTTGCATGATGGCGGACAGGTCGCCCATCGCCATATGCTGCAAGGCGTTCAGGAACAGGATGGTCGAGGCGATCTCTCCCACCAGGCGCCAGATCATCGGCTTGCGCGCCGCCGCCGGAATCCGCAGGTGCAATCCGCCCAACCGGGGCGCCACGGCCGCAATCATGGCCATCACGAACAGCCCGCGCAGGGTGATCGCCTGGTACAGCGGCAAGTCCTGGGCCACGAACTTCATCACCGTGTCGTTGAGGCCAAAGGCCACCATGCACAGCGTCATGATCAGCGCGCCGTGCAGGTTGTCGCCCGGCCGATGGGCCAGCGGACGAACCGAGGCAGGCCGGACGCGCCGGGTCGGAGACAAGAGGGGGGTGCGCATGGCCGGAGTCACCAGGGAAAGGGTGCTTCCCCGTTAGGCATTGCCAAAGGATCCGGCAAGCGAATTTTGCAGGATACGCAACCCGCCGCAATCTAGGTGCCCTCGCGGATCGTTCCTGTCCTTTGACCGGCATCGGATATGCCTGAAACGCAAAAGGCCCGGCATCGCTGCCGGGCCTTTGCATCTTATCGCAGAACGATCACTCGTCGCCGTCTTGCGGCAGGTCGGCCGCCATCTGGGGCGCGACCTGTTCCGTCGCGGGGGCGATCAGGGCGGCCGCCGCTTCGGC
This sequence comes from Paracoccus everestensis, assembly GCF_021491915.1. NCBI lineage: Bacteria > Pseudomonadati > Pseudomonadota > Alphaproteobacteria > Rhodobacterales > Paracoccaceae > Paracoccus > Paracoccus everestensis. The sequence continues at coordinate 2,495,468 of NZ_CP090836.1, forward strand.
TTCGGCACGACGGGCCTCGATCACCTCGGCGTCGCGTTCGGTCGCGATGCGGCGGATGCGGGCAGTGGCACCGCCCGTGCCCGCCGGGATCAGCCGCCCGACGATGACGTTTTCCTTCAGGCCAAGCAACTTGTCGCGCTTGCCCTGAACGGCTGCCTCGGTGAGCACGCGGGTGGTTTCCTGGAAGGACGCGGCCGAGATGAAGCTGCGGGTCTGCAAGCTGGCCTTTGTGATGCCCAGCAGCACCGGCTCGCCCCTTGCGGGACGGCCACCCTTGCTTTCGCTCTTGGCGTTTTCTTCCTCGAACTCATCGCGCTCGATATGCTCGCCCTTCAGCAAGGTCGTGTCGCCGCTGTCGGTGATCTCGATCTTCTGCAGCATCTGGCGAACGATCACCTCGATGTGCTTGTCGTTGATCTTCACGCCCTGCAATCGGTACACGTCCTGCACTTCGTCGATCAGGTAATCCGCAAGCGCCTCGATCCCCATGATCCGCAGGATGTCGTGCGGTGCCGGGTTGCCGTCCATGATATAGTCACCCTTCTGCACGAAGTCGCCTTCCTGCACCGGGATGTGCTTGCCTTTCGGCACCATGTATTCAACCGGCGTCCCGCCCTCTTCCGACGGCTCGATGGTGATGCGGCGCTTGTTCTTGTAATCCTTGCCAAAGCGCACATAGCCGTCGACCTCGGCGATGATGGCGTGATCCTTGGGACGACGGGCTTCGAACAGTTCGGCCACGCGGGGAAGACCCCCGGTGATGTCCTTGGTCCGGGCGCCTTCGCGCGGGATGCGGGCCACTACGTCGCCGGCACGGATTTCCTGCTGGTCCTCGACCGATAGGACCGCGTCCACCGACATCGGATAGCTGATCGGGTTGCCTTGCTCGTTGCGCACCGGTTCGCCGTTCTCATCCATGATGATGATCTCTGGCTTCAGGTCGTTGCCTTTTGGCGCAGAGCGCCAGTCGGTCACGATCTTCTGCGTCATCCCGGTCGCATCATCGGTCTCGTCGCGCACGGAAATACCCGAAACAAGATCGACGAACCTGGTCATGCCGCCCTTTTCGGCGATGATCGGCAAGGTATAGGGATCCCATTCGAACAGCTTGGCGCCGCGAATGACCCGTTCGCCTTCCTTGACGAAGACCTTGGACCCGTAGAACAGCTTGTGGCTGGCGCGTTCCTGCCCCTGATCGTCCAGGATCAGCAACTGCATGTTGCGCGACATCACGACCTGTTCGCCATTGGCATTGGTCAGCAGGCTTTCGTTGCGGAACTGGACCGTTCCTTCATGCGAAGCGGCCTGGAACGACTGCTGCCCGCCCTGCGCGATGCCGCCGATGTGGAAGGTCCGCATCGTCAGCTGCGTGCCGGGTTCGCCGATGGACTGCGCGGCGATGATGCCCACCGCCTCGCCGATGTTGACCAGCGTGCCGCGTGCCAGGTCGCGGCCATAGCACAGCGCGCAGATCCCGTCTTCCGACTCGCAGGTCAGGGCCGAACGGATGCGCACGGTCTGCACGCCCGCCGCCTCGATGGCATCGGCCTTGCGTTCGTCGATCACCTCGTTGGCGCGGACGATGATCTCGTCCTCGCCCGGAACCAGGACATCCTCGGACGCGGTGCGGCCCAGCACGCGTTCGGACAGCGGGCTGATGACCTCGCCGTCGTTCACGGCTGCGGATGCCGTGATCGCCTGCTCGGTCCCGCAGTCGTGTTCGCGGATGATGCAGTCCTGCGCCACGTCCACCAGACGCCGCGTCAGATAGCCCGAGTTCGCGGTCTTCAACGCGGTGTCCGACAGACCCTTGCGGGCGCCGTGGGTCGAGTTGAAGTATTCAAGAACGGTCAGGCCTTCCTTGAAGTTCGAGATGATCGGCGTCTCGATGATCTCGCCCGAAGGCTTGGCCATCAGGCCGCGCATCCCGCCCAGCTGCTTCATCTGGTTGACGGAACCGCGCGCCCCGGAATGGGCCATCATGTAGACACTGTTCGGCTCCATTTCGGCGCCGTTCCCGTCCTTGCGGGTGGCCGAGATGGTGGACATCATGGCCTCGGTCACGCGGTCGTTGCACTTCGACCAGGCGTCCACGACCTTGTTGTACTTCTCACCCTGGGTGATCAGGCCGTCCAGATACTGCTGTTCGAACTCCTTCACCTGTTCCTGGACTTCGCCGACGATGTTCCACTTGGTGTCGGGAACGACCATGTCGTCCTTGCCGAAGCTGATGCCGGCGCGGAACGCCTCGCGGAAGCCAAGGCCCATGATCTGGTCGCAGAAGATCACCGATTCCTTTTGCCCGCAGTAGCGGTAAACGGTGTCGATGACGACTTGCACGTCCTTCTTGCGCAACAGACGGTTGACCAGTTCGAACGGCGCCTTGGCGTTCATCGGCAGCAGTGCGCCCAGCCGGACACGACCCGGCGTGGTCTCATACCGCTTGACGACCTCGTTGCCGTTCTCGTCGATCTGCTTGATGCGCGCGGTGATCTTGGCGTGCAGATGCACCTCGCCTGCAGCAAGGGCGTGCTCGACCTCGTTCACGTTTGAGAAGATCATGCCTTCCCCCTTCATGCCGTCGCGCTGCATCGAGACGTAATACAGGCCCAGCACCATGTCCTGGGACGGCACGATGATCGGCGCGCCGTTGGCGGGCGACAGCACGTTGTTCGTGGACATCATCAGGACGCGCGCTTCCAGCTGCGCTTCCAGCGACAAGGGAACGTGAACGGCCATCTGGTCGCCGTCAAAGTCGGCGTTGAAGGCGGAACAGACCAGCGGGTGCAACTGGATCGCCTTGCCTTCGATCAGGATGGGTTCGAACGCCTGGATGCCAAGACGGTGCAGCGTGGGCGCCCGGTTCAGCAGGACCGGATGCTCGCGGATCACCTCGTCTAGAATGTCCCAAACCTCGGGGCGTTCCTTCTCGACCAGCTTCTTGGCCTGCTTGACGGTAGAGGACAGGCCCTTCGCCTCAAGCCGCGAATAGATGAACGGCTTGAACAGTTCCAAGGCCATCTTCTTGGGCAGGCCGCACTGGTGCAGTTTCAGTTCGGGGCCGGTCACGATGACCGAACGGCCCGAAAAGTCCACGCGCTTGCCAAGAAGGTTCTGGCGGAAGCGGCCCTGCTTGCCTTTCAGCATATCGGACAGCGACTTCAGCGGGCGGCGGTTGTTGCCGGTGATGACGCGGCCGCGACGGCCGTTGTCGAACAGCGCATCGACCGATTCCTGCAACATCCGCTTTTCATTGCGCACGATGATGTCGGGCGCACGAAGCTCGATCAGGCGCTTCAGGCGGTTGTTGCGGTTGATGACGCGGCGATAAAGGTCGTTCAGATCGGACGTGGCAAAACGGCCGCCGTCCAGCGGAACCAGCGGGCGCAGTTCCGGCGGAATGACCGGGATCACCGTCAGGACCATCCATTCGGGACGGTTGCCCGATTCCAGAAAGCTTTCGACGATCTTCAGACGCTTGATGATCTTCTTGGGCTTCAACTCGCCCGTGGCTTCCTTCAGATCCTCGCGCAGCTGGTCTGCGGTGGCTTGCAGGTCGATATTGGCCAGCATTGCGCGGATCGCCTCGGCCCCGATATCGGCACTGAAGGCGTCGGCACCATAGTTGTCCTGCGCGTCCAGGAATTCTTCCTCGGACAGCAGTTGGCCATAGGTCAGGTCGGTCAGGCCCGGTTCGATAACGACATAGTTCTCGAAATACAGGATCCGTTCCAGATCGCGCAGCGTCATGTCCAGCATCAGGCCGATGCGCGAGGGCAGCGACTTCAGGAACCAGATATGCGCCACGGGCGCGGCCAGTTCGATATGGCCCATGCGCTCGCGGCGGACCTTTTGAAGGGTCACTTCCACGCCGCATTTCTCGCAGACCAGGCCGCGATATTTCATGCGCTTGTACTTGCCGCACAGGCATTCATAGTCCTTGATCGGACCAAAGATGCGCGCGCAGAACAACCCGTCCCGTTCGGGCTTGAACGTGCGGTAGTTGATCGTTTCGGGCTTCTTCACCTCGCCATAGGACCAGGCGAGGATTTCCTCGGGCGAGGCCAGCGAGATCTTGATTTCGTCGAACTGCCGCGGCGGGGCCAGCGGGTTCAGGGGATTGGTGGCAAGTTCCTGGTTCATTCTTTTTTCCTAATGAAAGGGCGCGGGGGAGAAACGGTGCGTGAAGATCACGCACCCCGTGGCGTCACAGGGTGCGTGCCTGCAGGCTCCGTTACTCGTCCTCCTCCGCATCCAGGAGTTCCATGTTGAGGCCCAGACCCCGGACCTCCTTGACCAGCACGTTGAACGATTCCGGCACGCCGGCCTCGAAGTTGTCGTCGCCCTTGACGATGGATTCGTAGACCTTGGTCCGGCCCGCCACGTCGTCCGACTTGACCGTCAGCATCTCCTGCAAGGTATAGGCGGCGCCATAGGCTTCAAGGGCCCAGACCTCCATCTCACCCAGACGCTGTCCGCCGAACTGCGCCTTGCCGCCCAGCGGCTGCTGGGTCACGAGGCTGTAAGGCCCGGTCGAACGCGCGTGCATCTTGTCATCGACAAGGTGGTGCAGCTTGAGGACATATTTCATCCCCACCGTCACCTTGCGCGAGAACTGCTCGCCCGAGCGGCCGTCGAAGACCACCGACTGACCCGAGGTGTCGAACCCGGCACGCGTCAGCGCATCGTTCACGTCAGCCTCCTTGGCGCCGTCGAAGACCGGCGTGGCGATGGGAACGCCGGTGCGCACGGTGTTGGCGTGCTCGACCAGCAGGTCGTCATCCATGCCCTCGAAGGTTTCGGCATACATGTCGTCGCCATAGCCGATCTTCATCGCCTCGCGGACCGGGGTCATGTCGCCGTTGCGGCGGTAATCTTCCAGTGCCTCGTCGATCTTGATGCCAAGACCGCGCGATGCCCAGCCCATGTGGGTTTCCAGGATCTGGCCGACGTTCATGCGCGACGGCACGCCCAGCGGGTTCAGAACCAGGTCGACCGGGGTGCCGTCCGCCAGGAACGGCATATCCTCGATCGGCACGACCTTGGACACGACGCCCTTGTTGCCGTGACGGCCGGCCATCTTGTCGCCCGCCTGCAGCTTGCGCTTCACGGCGACAAAGACCTTGACCATCTTCATCACGCCCGGCGGCAGGTCGTCGCCCTGACGGACCTTCTCGACCTTGTCCTCGAAGCGGGCCTCGAGGGCCTTCTTCTGGGCGTCGTACTGATGGTTCAGCGCCTCGACTTCCTTGGCGGTGTCTTCCTCGCTGACGGCAAGCTGCCACCATTGGCCGCGCGACAACGTGCCCAGCAGATCCTCGGTGATGTCCGAATTGGCCTTGATGCCCTTCGGACCCTTCACGGCGGACTTGCCCAGGATCAGCGATTTCAGGCGCGCATAGATGTTGCGGTCCAGGATCGCCTGTTCGTCGTCGCGGTCGCGTGCCAGACGCTCGACTTCCTCGCGCTCGATCTGAAGCGCGCGTTCGTCCTTGTCCACGCCATGACGGTTGAAGACGCGGACTTCCACGATGGTCCCGTAAGCGCCGGGCGGCAGGCGCAGAGACGTGTCGCGCACGTCCGACGCCTTTTCGCCAAAGATGGCGCGCAGCAGCTTTTCTTCCGGCGTCATCGGGCTTTCGCCCTTGGGGGTGATCTTGCCCACCAGGATGTCGCCCGGTCCGACCTCGGCGCCGATATAGACGATGCCGGCCTCATCCAGATTGCGCAGGGCTTCCTCGCCCACGTTCGGGATGTCGCGGGTGATCTCCTCAGGCCCCAGCTTCGTGTCGCGAGCCGCAACCTCGTATTCGTCGATATGGATCGAGGTGAACACGTCGTCGCGGTGGATCCGCTCGGAAATCAGGATCGAGTCCTCGTAGTTGTAGCCGTTCCACGGCATGAACGCGACAACCACGTTCCGGCCGATCGCCAGTTCGCCCTGGTCGGTCGAGGGACCGTCCGCAATGACCTGGTTGGCCATGACCTTTTCACCCACCTTGACCAGCGGACGCTGGTTGATGGTCGAGGACTGGTTGGACCGCTTGAACTTGCGCAGACGATAGATGTCCACGCCCGCATCGCCTGCGCTCAGACCTTCCGTGACGCGCACAACGATCCGCTGCGCATCCACCTGGTCGATGATGCCGCCCCGGCGCGCCATGATGGCGGCACCGGAATCGCGGGCAACGGTGGCTTCCATGCCGGTGCCGACGAACGGCGCCTCGGCCCGCAGCAGGGGCACGGCCTGGCGCTGCATGTTGGAACCCATCAGCGCGCGGTTGGCGTCGTCGTTTTCCAGGAAAGGGATCAGCGCCGCCGCGACCGAGACCAGCTGCTTCGGCGACACGTCGATCAGGTCAATGGCATCGACCGGATTCAGCGTGAAATCGCCGGCTTGGCGGGTCGAGATCAGTTCGTCAACGAACCGGCCATCCGCATCCAGGGTCGCGTTGGCCTGGGCCACCGTATGGCGCATTTCCTCGGTCGCGGACATATAGACCACGTCGTCGGTCACCTGACCCTCGATCACCTTGCGATAAGGGGTCTCGATAAAGCCATACTTGTTCACGCGGGCAAAGGTCGCGAGGCTGTTGATCAGGCCGATGTTCTGGCCTTCCGGCGTCTCGATCGGGCACATCCGGCCGTAATGGGTCGGGTGGACGTCGCGAACCTCGAAGCCCGCGCGCTCGCGCGTCAGACCGCCCGGCCCGAGGGCCGACAGGCGACGCTTGTGCGTCACTTCGGACAGCGGGTTGGTTTGGTCCATGAACTGCGACAGCTGCGAGCTGCCGAAGAATTCACGCACCGCAGCCGCCGCCGGTTTCGCGTTGATCAGATCCTGCGGCATCACGGTATCGATCTCGACCCCCGACATCCGCTCGCGGATCGCGCGTTCCATGCGCAGCAGGCCGACGCGGTACTGGTTCTCCATCAGCTCGCCCACCGAACGCACCCGGCGGTTGCCCAGGTGGTCGATGTCGTCGATCTCGCCCTTGCCGTCGCGCAGTTCGACCAAGCCACGAACACAGGCCACGATATCCTCGGGGCGCAGGGTCCGCTGGGTGTCGGGTGCATCCAGATCCAGGCGCATGTTCATCTTGACCCGGCCCACGGCGGACAGGTCATAGCGTTCGCTGTCAAAGAACAGGCTGTTGAACAGGTTCTGCGCGGCCTCGACGGTGGGCGGCTCGCCCGGGCGCATGACGCGATAGATGTCCATCAGCGCGCCTTCGCGGCCCATGTTCTTGTCGGCGGCCATAGTGTTGCGGATATAGGGGCCAACGTTCACATGGTCGATGTCCAGCACCGGGATCTCGGTGATGTCGTTGTCCAGCAGCACTTTCAGCAAGCCGCCCGACAGGTCGCCTTCCTTGTTGTATTCTGCGGTGATCTCGTCGCCCGCTTCGGCATAGATGAAGCCGGTGGTGTCGTTGACGATATCCTTGGACACGAAACGACCAATGATCCGCTCGAACGGAACCAGCAGGTTCAGCGCGTCGCCCGATTCCTGCAGCTTCTTGACCAGGCGGGGCGTGACCTTGTCACCGGCGCTGGCAATGACCTCGCCTGTATCGGCATTCACCAGGTCATAGGACGGACGAGTGCCGCGCACGCGTTCCGGGAAGAACCGCGTGACCCATCCTTGCGACCGGCCCTCGCGGCGCAGGGTATAGTTCACGGTTTCGTAAAAGGCATCCATGATGCCTTCCTGGTCCATGCCCAACGCGTAAAGCAGCGTCGTCACCGGCAACTTGCGGCGGCGGTCAATGCGCGCGAACACCAGATCCTTGGCGTCGAATTCGAAATCCAGCCACGACCCGCGATAGGGAATGATCCGGCAGGCGAACAGCAATTTCCCCGAGGAATGGGTCTTGCCGCGGTCATGGTCGTAAAACACGCCGGGCGAACGGTGCATCTGGGACACGACGACGCGCTCGGTGCCGTTCACGATGAACGTCCCGTTCAGGGTCATCAAGGGCATATCGCCCATGAACACGTCCTGTTCCTTGATGTCCTTGACCGATTTGGCACCGGTGTTTTCATCGACATCGAACACGATCAGGCGCAGCGTCACCTTCAGCGGCGCGGCATAGGTCATGTCGCGCTGCTGGCATTCGTCCACATCGTATTTCGGCCGCTCGAGTTCGTATTTCACGAATTCCAGCGTCGCCGTCTCGTTGAAATCCTTGATCGGAAAGACCGACTGGAACACGCCCTGGATCCCGTCGCCATCGTTGTGGCCGGCGCCCTCGCCCGAATTCAGGAACAGGTCATAGGAAGATTTCTGAACCTCGATCAGGTTCGGCATCTCCAGGACTTCGCGGATATTGCCGTAATAGCGCCGGATACGCTTTTGGCCGACATAGGAATGCGCCATGGGGTCTTGTCACCTTTCGTCTTCGCGCGGTCCAGGTCGGGGCACCCAGGACACGGGCCTACGAATGCAGGGGGATAAGGTCCAATTCGTGCCGAGCGTCCCACCGCGCGGCTCCCGAACCTTGAACATGCCCTGAAGGAATGTCTGTCACAGACCGCCCTTCAAGACAGGTTCGGCAGGGACCGGGAAATCCCGGACCCTGCCCTGTTCGAACCAGCCAAAAGGCCGATTACTTCAGCTCGACCTTGGCACCAGCCGCTTCGAGCTTCTTCTTCATTTCTTCGCCATCGGCCTTGGAAGCGCCTTCCTTGACCTTGCCGCCAGCTTCGACCAGATCCTTGGCTTCTTTCAGGCCCAGGCCGGTGATCGCGCGCACTTCCTTGATCACGTTGATCTTGTTGGCGCCGGCTTCGACCAGAACGACGTCGAATTCGGTCTTTTCTTCGGCGGCTTCAGCCGGGCCCGAGGCCGGGCCGGCCATCATGACGGCGCCACCGGCAGCCGGCTCGATGCCGTATTCGTCTTTCAGGATGGTCTTCAGTTCCTGGGCTTGCAGCAGGGTCAGGCCCACGATTTGTTCGGCGAGTTGTTTCAGATCAGCCATTTTTCCGTTCTCTCAGTTAATGTTCCAACGTCGGGTTTTCAACCACACGCGGGAATTGGGGTTGCTTACGCAGCCTCACGTTCCTCAAGGGTCGTAAGAATGCTCGCGATGTTCGAAGCAGGCGCGCCAATGGCGCCGGCGATGTTGGCAGCAGGCGCACCAAGGCACGACACGATCTGAGCAATAAGCTCTTCACGCGACGGCATCGAGGCGACGGCTTTCACACCGGCCGGATCCAGAGCCGAATCACCCATTGCACCGCCCAGGATCACGAAACGATCGTTGTCCTTGGCGTATTTGTCGGCGATCCGGGCCGCAGCGGTCGGATCTTCCGAATAGGTGATCACGGTCATGCCCGTCAGATAGTCGGCGATGCTTGCGCAGGCCTTACCTTCCAGGGCGATCTTGGCGAGCTTGTTCTTGGCCACGCGAACCGAACCGCCGGCTTCGCGCATGCGCGAGCGGAGATCCTGCATATGTGCAACCGTCATCCCCTCGTAGTGGGCAACCACCACGACGCCAGAGCTTTCAAAGATCTGGCCGAGTTCTTCGACCAGCTGTTCTTTTTGTGCTCTATCCACGGTTTCACTCCAAGTTGGGGGTTTCCCCCCGGCTCTCACTTTTCCCGCCCCACGGGGGGCAGGTCGGGTCCGCTAGGGCAAGATCACCGAAGAAAGAGCCTTCGGAAAAATGCTTCCCTATCTCAGGAAGGACATTAAGCGGGTTTCCCCGCACCCTCCGTCTCGGACAGGACGGGGCGACAGGCGCCCCGCCATCCCGGCTTGCGCCGGAAATCTTAGCTCGCGGTCGCGGAGGACACGTCCACCGACACGCCCGGCCCCATGGTCGAGCTGATCGAGACTTTCTTCATGTAAGTCCCTTTCGCACCCGAGGGCTTGGCGCGGCTGACCGCGTCCACGAAGGCGCGCAGGTTCACGGCCAGCTTGTCGGCGTCAAACGACACCTTGCCGATCCCGGCATGGACCACGCCCGCCTTTTCGGCCTTGAACTGGACTTCGCCGCCCTTGGCGGCCTCGACGGCCGATTTCACGTCCATCGTCACCGTGCCGACCTTGGGGTTCGGCATCAGGTTGCGCGGGCCGAGGATCTTGCCCAGCCGACCGACCAGCGGCATCATGTCCGGCGTCGCGATGCAACGGTCGAACTCGATTTTGCCGGACTGGATCGTCTCCATCAGGTCTTCGGCGCCCACGATATCCGCACCGGCGGCCTTGGCTTCGTCAGCCTTGGGGCCACGGGCGAAGACGGCGACGCGAACGTCCTTGCCGGTGCCTGCGGGCAGCGTGACCACGCCGCGGACCATCTGGTCGGCATGGCGGGGATCGACGCCCAGGTTCAGTGCGATCTCGACCGTCTCGTCGAACTTGGCCGATGCCGCGCCCTTGACCAGGGTGATCGCGTCTTCGACGGTCAGGTTGGCCTTGCCTTCGAACTGGGCGCGGGCGGCGGCTTTTTTCTTGGAAATCTTCGCCATGGCTTAGCCTTTCACCTCGATACCGATCGACCGGGCGGAACCCAGGATGATCTTCATCGCCTGTTCGACATCATTGGCCGACAGGTCCTTCATCTTGGCTTCGGCGATCTCGCGCACCTGCTTGACGGTGATGGAACCGGCGACCGTGCGGCCCGGCTTGTCCGAACCCTTGGCGCGGTTGCGCTTGCCCACTGGCTTCAGGCCAGCGGCCTTCTTCAGCAGGAAGGACGCAGGCGCGGTCTTCGTGTCGAAGCTGAACGACTTGTCGGCGTAATAGGTGATCACGACCGGAACGGGGGAACCCTGCTCCATCTCCTGCGTGCGGGCGTTGAATTCCTTGCAGAAGGCCATGATGTTGATCCCGCGCTGACCCAGTGCGGGGCCGACGGGGGGCGACGGGTTGGCTTGGCCCGCCTTGATTTGCAGCTTGAGGCTGCCGACGACTTTCTTGGCCATGGGGCCTTCTCCTTTGTCATCACGCCCGCGATGCGGGCCGACTTAGCGGTGCGGCTTCACGCCTCCCGCGCACGATCACGCAGTCTTGGCGACCTGCGTGAATTCCAGTTCGACCGGCGTGGGCCGGCCAAAGATCGACACCGTCACCTTGATGCGCGACGATGCCTCGTCCACTTCCTCGACCATGCCCGAGAAGCCTTCGAACGGGCCATCGGTCACGTTCACCTTTTCGCCCACGTCAAAGCGGATCAAGTTGCGCGGCGCAGCCTTTTCGCCATCCTCGCGCCGGTTCAGCATCCCGTTCACCTCGTCGTCGCGCATCGGCTGGGGCTTGCCTTGCGCGCCCAGAAACCCGGTGACGCGGTTGATCGAGTTCACCAGGTGATAGGTGCGGTCCGACATATCCATGTGGACCAGCACGTAACCCGGCATGAAGCGGCGTTCGGACGTGACCTTCTTGCCGCGGCGGATTTCGATCACTTCCTCGGTCGGGACCAGCACCTCGTCGATCTGGTCTTCCAGGCCCTTTTCGGCGACGGCCTGACGAATCGCCTCGGCGACCTTCTTTTCGAAGTTCGACAGGACGCTGACCGAATACCAACGCTTTGCCATGTTCGATCAAACCCCTGTTCGTCTGCGGGAATCACCCAGGCCCAGGCCCGACAACCCCTTGAATTCTCATGCGTCCGTCAAAATCGAAATCGGCGCGCACGCGGATTCGATGCACGCCGTCTGCCGGACAGTCGGGGGCAAATACCCCTTGACGGTCCCGAATGCAAGCCCCGATCAGTTGGCGATCAAGCGCAGCCCTTCGGTGATTCCGAAACGGATGGCGAAATCCACCAGGGAAAAGAACACGCTGAACAGCGCGGCCAGGATCAGGACCATGATCGTCGTCGTGATCACCTCGCGCCGGGTCGGCCAGGAAATCTTGGCCGCCTCGGCGCGGACCTGGTTGATGAACTGGACGGGATTGGTGGCCACGGCAGGCTCCTTGACAAGACGACCGCCCATGTATCCGCCGCGGCCCTGTGATTCAAGCCCGCCGTTGCAGGTCCACTCGTGACTGCCGGGTCGCGTCCGCTTCACGCGCAGGCTTGCGAAACGCGTTGCAATGGTTCTGGATGGCCCGATCGCAAAGCCCATGGATTGTCCGGTGCTGACGATCCGGTTGCGCGCGGTGTATTGTCCCGCCCTGCCCCGCCGCCTCGAAGCCCGATACCACGGGCAAATCACTGGAATGCGCAAGGCAGCGGCCAGCCTGCAAAGGTCGGAACAGCGGCGCTGACGGCTTGCAGCCCGCCTGCCCATTTCCTAGGGGTCGGTTCGCAATAGCAAAGGGCCGGATCATGCGCATCCTTGTCGACCAGACGGGCCATTCCCGGTTCCGGTCCCTGGGACCGACCGTCGCCGCCGTTCCCGCGGCCGAGGCGCTGCGCGCGGGCGTCGGCGCCATCATCGGTCTTGCCGTGGCCGGGGGTCTGGCGATCCTCGCCGCGCCCGAATTGTGGCTGGGCATCTATCTGATCGCGCCTTTCGGGGCGACCTCGGTCCTGATCTTTGCCGCCCCGAACAGCCCGTTGGCACAGCCCTGGCCCGCGATTGTCGGCAATACGCTGTCGGCCCTTGTGGCGCTGCTGGTTTGCCGTCTGGCGGGCGATCCGGTGATTGCCGTTCCGCTGTCGGTCGGGGCGGCGATCATGGCGATGGCGCTGTGCCGGGCCACGCATCCACCGGGCGGCGCGGTGGCGATGACGGTGGCCATCGGGGCGGACAAGATCGCGCCCCTGGGTCTGGGCTTTGCCTTCATGCCGGTGGCGGCGGGAACGGCGCTGCTGGTGGCGATCGCCTTTGTCTATGCCCATGCGACCGGGCGGCGCTATCCCTTTCGCCGGTTCGGAGAGGTCAATCCCAGCGGCACCACCGATCCCGCCCCGCCCGAGCGGCTGGGCCTGACCGAGGACGAGCTGGCGGGCATCCTGGTCCGCTATAACCAGGCGCTGAACCTGGGGGTCGAGGATCTGGCCCGCCTGATCGCCGCAGCCGAGATGCAGGCGGCATCCCACCGCATCCAGCCGCAGACCGCGGGCGACATCATGTCAACCGACCTGGTGACGGTGGATCCCGCCATGCCCTTGCTGGACATCGCGGCGCTGTTTTCGCGGCACGGCTTCACGTCGCTGCCGGTGGTGGGACCGGAAGGGCGCTATCTGGGGGTGATCTTCCAGTTGCACCTGATCGCCCGCGCCCATGCCCGGTTCCGCCCCGATGGCAGGCTGTCGCGCGCGGGATCGGACCTGCGTGCCGCCGACGTGATGGGGGACCGCCTGCCCACGGCCCGGCCCGACACGCCGATTGCCGCGCTGCTGCCGCACCTTGCGTCCAGCGGCACCGACGCCGTGCCGGTGCTGGAGGACGGGCGCATCGCAGGCATCGTCACGCGCACGGACCTGATCGCGGCCCTGGCGCGCGAAAGTCTGCGTGATCGGTGATGTCTGGAAGACTGGCAGGGGTTGGGGGACTCGAACCCACGACCCTCGGTTTTGGAGACCGATGCTCTACCAACTGAGCTAAACCCCTGCAGTGGGGGTCTGATAGGGTTTGCGCAAGGGCGCGTCAAGCGGGGAAACGCGCCTCAGGCGTCGGTGTCTGCCGCCAGGAACCCGCCGGACTGCCGCGCCCACAGCCGGGCATACAGCCCGTCCCCGGCCAGCAGGTCGGCGTGGCTGCCTTGTTCGATGATCCGGCCGCCGTCCATGACGATCAGCCGGTCCATCGCGGCAATGGTGGACAGGCGGTGGGCGATGGCGATCACGGTCTTGCCAGCCATCAGCACGTCCAGGCGGGACTGGATGGCGGCCTCGGCCTCGCTGTCCAGGGCACTCGTCGCCTCGTCCAGGATCAGGATAGGCGCGTCCTTCAGGGCCACGCGGGCGATGGCGATGCGCTGGCGCTGCCCGCCCGACAGCTTGACGCCGCGTTCCCCGACATGGGCTTCAAGACCCCGGCGGCCCTGGCTGTCCGACAGAAGCGGCACGAAATCATGCGCCTCGGCCATGCGCAGGGCCTGGGCGATCTCCTCCTCGGTCGCGTCGGGGCGGCCATAGGCGATGTTGTCGCGCACGGATCTGTGCAGAAGCGAGCTGTCCTGCGTCACCACGCCGATGGCCCTGCGCAGGCTGTCCTGGGTCACGCGGGACACGTCCTGCCCGTCGATGGTGATCCGGCCTTGTTCGATGTCGTGAAAGCGCAGCAGCAGGTTGATCAGGGTGGATTTCCCTGCCCCCGACCGGCCGACCAGCCCGACCCGTTCGCCCGGCGCGACGTGCAGGGTCAGGTCGTCCAGAACCGCCATCGGCTGCGCGCCCTCCATGCCGCGATAGCGGAAGGTGACGTTGTCAAAGCTGACAGCGCCCGGCCCCCGGACCAGGGGCTTGGCATCGGGTGCGTCCTTGACCTCTCGCGGCAGGGCAAGGCTGGAGATGCCGTCGCGCACGGTGCCGATATTCTCGAACAGGGCCGCGAATTCCCACATGATCCAGTGCGCCATGTTGTTCATCCGCATCGCCAGGGGAACGGCTACGGCCACCGCGCCGACCTCGATCAGCCCGCCCGTCCACAGCCACAGCCCGACGCCCGCGACGGAGGCGACCAAGGCCACGTTGATCACGTTCAGCGCGATGTCCTGGATGCTGGACAAGCGCATCTGCACATAAACCGTTTGCAGAAAGGCATCCATGCCGTCGCGCATCCAAGATTCCTCGCGCGAGGAATGGGAAAACAGCTTGACCGTCGCGATGTTGGTATAGCTGTCCACGACCCGGCCCGTCATGCCCGAGCGTGCATCCGCCTGGGCCTGCGCGACCCGGCCCAGCCGCGGCACGATCTGCCACAGCATGATCCCATAGGCCGCGACCCAGGCCAGAAAGGGCAGCGCCAGGCGCCAGTCCTGGCTGGCCGCCAGGATCAGCGCGCCCAGGAAATAGATCACGACATAGCTGCCCACATCCATGGCCTTCATCGCGACCTCGCGCACGGCCAGGGCCGTCTGCATCAGCCGCTGCGCGATCCGGCCCGCGAATTCGTCCTGGAAGTATCCGACCGACTGGCGCAGCAGATACCGGTGCGCCCGCCAGCGGATGCGCTGCGGGAAATTGCCCATCAAACCCTGATACAGGACCAGGGATCCCAGCAGGTTCAGCGCGGGCAGCACCAGCAGAAGCACAAGGGCCATGAAGGCCAGCCGCCCGCCGTGCAGATCCCAGAACTGGTCGCGCGGGGTTTGCGACAACTGGTCGATCAATTCGCCCAACCAGCCGAACAGCACGACCTCGACGATCGCGATCAGGGACGACGTAACGGCCACCAGCAGCAGCCACGGGATCGCGCCCTGGCTGTAATACAGCACGAACCGGACTAGCGACCGGGGCGGCATCTCCGGCGTTTCGGTCGGATAAGGGTCGATGCGTCGTTCGAACCACGAAAACATGGCGTCACCGGAATGTCGTGAACAGGATCAGGCAGGGTGCGCTTGCTGGACCCATCGGTGCCTCGTGTCAAGCCGCGGTGCCCTGGAACGATGCGACAGGACGCACGTTGCACGAGATGAAAAGACTGCCACCCGAAAGGACACAGATCATGGCGATCAAGAACCTGAACGACCTTTACCTGCACCAGCTGAAAGACCTTTATTCCGCCTGCAAGCAATCCATGGCGATCGTCACCGAAATGGGCCGCGTCGCCAAGTCTCGGGAACTGTCCGAGGCGCTGATCGCCGGCAATCAGGGCATTGCGCGCGGCATGGAAACCCTGGCCAGCATCTGCAACCAGCACGATACCGATCCGACCGGCGAACACTGCCGGGGGATGGAAGGCCTGGTGGCAGAGGCCCGCAAGCACGCCATCGAAACCGACTTCGGCGACGAGGACACGCAGGACGCAGCGATCATCACCCAGTATCAGCGGCTGACCCATTACGCCATCGCGGGCTATGGCTGCGTGCGGACCTTTGCGAACCGTCTGGGCCATGACGACGACGGGGCCGCGCTTCAGGAATGCCTGGACAGCACCCGCGAAGGCGACGAACACATGACCCGCATCGCCGAGGGCGGGGTCAACCAGGCCGCGGTGGACGGCCAGTAGGCGATGGATGCGCCGCAGCCCTGGCTTGCGGCGCAGGTTCTAGAGGTGGCGCGTTTCCCGCGCCTCGCTTTTCCAATCGTCATGCGCCCCGTCGGCATGAAACACGGGAACGGCGATCAGTTCTTCCTCCGGCACATCGTCCAGGGCCGGGACGAAGACCATCGTGAAGCGCCCGCCCAGTTCCGCCAGGTTCCCCTGGGTCCACAGCCGCGTCCCGCAGCGCCCGCAGAAGACGTGGTGCATATCCAGCCCGTCATCCTGCATCCGGGGCGTTTCGGCCAGGGCATCTGCGCCCCGCAGCAAGCGCAACCCGTCCGGATCCGGCAGAAGCATTTCCCAATAGCGCATCTTGCGACAGAACCGGCAGTTGCACCGCATGGTGCCATCAGCCAGATCGCCGTCGGCCTCGAAGGCTATGGCGCCGCAGAAGCAGCTTCCGTGATAGGTCTTCATGACACATCCCCTGTCGGTCGCGCAGGACCATCATGCAGGCGGAAAACCCGCTGGCAATCCCCTGCCAGCGGGCGGTTTCGTCAGACATTGCCCGCCGCCATTTCCCTGGCGATGTGATCGGCCTGCCGGATCGCCAGGGCGACGATGGTCAG
This sequence comes from Paracoccus everestensis, assembly GCF_021491915.1. Taxonomy (NCBI): domain Bacteria; kingdom Pseudomonadati; phylum Pseudomonadota; class Alphaproteobacteria; order Rhodobacterales; family Paracoccaceae; genus Paracoccus; species Paracoccus everestensis. Next base: position 2,512,150 of record NZ_CP090836.1, read on the forward strand.
CGTCGGGTTTTCCGCAGCCCCGGTGGTGAACTGGCTGCCGTCCGACACGAACAGGTTCGCCACGTCATGCGCCCGCCCGTTGCGGTCGACCACGCCATCCTCGGGGCGTTCCGACATTCGGTTGGTACCCAGGTTGTGTGTGGATGGATAGGGCGGCGTCGGCAGGATCCGCGTGGCCCCCACCGCCTTGTAGATCGCCTGCCCCCGTCCATAGGCATGGTTGCGCATGGCGATATCGTTCGGGTGGTCGCTGAAATTGACATTCGCGACCTTCAGGCCGAACGCATCTTCGGTATCCGCCAGGGTGACGCGGTTGTCGGCTTGGGGCATATCCTCGCCCACGATCCAAAGGCCCGCCATGTTTTCATAGCTGTCAAGCGCGGTCGTGAACTCGCGTCCCCAGCCACCCGGATCCAGGAAGGCGGCCATGAAGGGCAGCCCCAAGCTCAGCGTCTCAAGCTCGTAGCCGCCGACAAAGCCGCGCGACGGATCGTGCCTGGCCTCGTCGCGCATGATGCCCGCCATGGTCGTGCCGCGCCACATCCGCACCGGCTGTTCAAAGGTCGCGTAAACCGATCCGGTGGTGTGGCGCATATAGTTGCGCCCGACTTGGCCCGAACTGTTGGCCAGCCCGTCCGGGAACATCGCCGAATGCGAATTCAACAACAGGCGCGGGGATTCGAAGCTGTTGCCCGCCACGGCGACAATGCGCGCCTTCTGCATCTGCAGGTTGCCGTCCTTGTCGAAATACTCGACCCCCGTCACCTTGCCGCTGTCGTCATGCAGGATCCGCGCGACATGGGCGTGGTCCCGCACCTCGAGGTTGCCGGTCGCCTCGCCATTCGGAATGTCGGTATAGGCCGAGGACCACTTTGCCCCCCACTTGCAGCCCTGAAAGCAGAAACCCGTCTGCTGGCAGGCCATCCGCCCGTCATAATCGGCGCTGTTGATCGCCATGTTCCCAGTATGAACTTCCTTATAGCCGACGGCCAAGGCGCCCTTTTCGAAGACCTTGTAGTTGTTGCTGCCCGGCAAACGCGCCCGTCCCCCGACGCCGGTCACGCCCAGCTTGGCTTCGGCCTTGTCATACCAGGGGGCCATTTCGGCCGCATCCAGCGGCCAGTCCAGCAGGCTTGCGCCCGGAACTCCGCCGTAGGTGGTGCGCGCCTTCCATTCATGGTCCTGGAACCGCAGGGATGCGCCCGCCCAATGGATGCTGGTGCCGCCCACCGCCTTGACGATCCAGGCGGGCAGGCCGGAAAAATCCTTGGCCACGCGCCAGTCGCCGCTGGTCGTGCGCGGGTCGGTCCAGGCAAGCTGGCCAAAGCTTTCCCATTCGTCGTTGACGTAATCCTCGGGCAGATAGCGCCCGCCCGCTTCAAGGGAGACGACCTTGACTCCCTTTTGCGCCAGTTCGTTGGCCAGCACCCCGCCGCCCGCGCCGGTGCCCACGATGACGACCACGCTGTCGTCGGTCAGTTCGAATTTCGCTGCCTTCGCCATGGTAGCTGCCCCCTCACAACCAGTCGATGTCGTCAAAGCCGCGGTCGATGTAACCGCCCTGCGAGAAGGACTCGCCCTCGTAGCCGAAGATCGGCCAGATATCCTTCTGGTTATAAAGCCCCGTCACCAGCCCGCCCCGGACGGTCTGGAAGAAGGGCGTGTCCTGGATGGACCGCAGGATCGCCACGCGATCATCCTCCCACCCGGCGGCCAGATAGTTGTCGAAGCCGGCCTTCTTCGCCGCCTCGTCCAGTGCGGCGATGCCCTCGGCCACCATCTCCTTCTGCTCGGTCACGTCATAGGACTTGATCGCCACCGCATAGAAGCGGTCGCCTACCCGGTCGTGTGGATAGATGTCGCGCGCCATCTGCAACAGCGTCGCCATCTGATGTTCGCTGATCGCCGTCACCTCGACGGCCCAGGCGGCGTCGGTCGCCGCGATGAAGCCAGGCCCTACGATGGCCAGCGCCCCGGCCGCCACCGCACGCGACAAAAGCGCGCGGCGGGTCAGCCCCTGCTTGTTCATTCGGGTCATATCCTCTCCTCCCCTTGCCTGCGCGCCTTGGGGGTCTCCCCTCCCCCGATGGCGCGCTATTTGTAACGGCCGCCCCGCTGGATCACCTCGATCTGATAGCCATCGGGATCGGCGATAAAGAAGAACCGGGCGATCACCTCGCGGCCCGGGGCGAAATCCACCAGCTTGCGCGGTTCAAGGCCTTCGGCCTCCAGTTTCGCGTGCAGGGCGTCCACGTCATCCACGGTAAAGGCGATGTGCCCATAGCCGTCGCCCAGGGCATAGGGTTCGGTCCGGCCCTTGTTGACGGTCAGTTCCAGTTCCGTCTCGCTTTCGCCATTCGCCAGATAGACCAGCGTGAAGTCCGGGAAATCCAGGCGTTCGGCCACCTTCAGCCCGAAGCAGCGGTCATAGAATTCGACCGAGCGCGCCTCGTCCAGGACGCGGATCATGGAATGGACATATTTCGCCATAGGGTTCCCTTCTTGTCTTCCTGGGAACCAGTCTAGGGTGGCCGAATCCGGCTGGGTAGTAACGGATTACTACAAGCGCGCTTTATTCGGCGGCGATGGCGGTGGGGGTGAACTGATCCTCGCCCAGGTGGATCGTGCAGGCGCAGCGCAGAAGCGAGGTGAAGTTGCGCGCCTCGCCGTGCAGTTCCAGAACCTCGGCATGAAGCTTGGAGATGAAGGCGGGCGTCGTCACCCCCTGCCGCGCGGCGATGTCATCGAGGATCCGCCAGAACGCCCGTTCCAGCCGGATCGAGGTCGATTGCCCGTTCAGCCGCAGGCGGCGGGTTACGGTTTCATAGCGGTCGGGGTCTTGCCCCGCGAAGATCTGGCACATGGGCTTGATCCGAAAGAGTCCGATGGACCGATCCTGCGGCAGGATAGACGGCGGGTCAATGCAAGGTTTGGTTAAAGGAGGATGGGGAGAATTATGCATGCAAAGCACTCACCCTGCGCCATCTGGCAACCAGCAGATGCTAAGAGAAGTCTGTTCCTTGTTCAGGATTAATCATCCATGAAATCGTTACCTCATCTCTATCATCGCCCCGAGTTAAATCTTTGACATCGCATATTGTCACTGCAGCATAGTTACCATGCTGGTTTCGCATGATGACTACATTGCTCTCTGCCGCAGAAATGGCACGGTTACTATAATCTAAGGCCGTGGCATCGCGGATTTCATTGGGTCGGCCCGATCCATGGGCCAAAGCAATAGCGTCAATGTCAGGGGGATCACTATATAAATATATATTTTGATCACTGGCCTTGGAGAACTTCAAGGTAAAGCAGAGTTCCTCTCGACCAATAACAAACTTATGGTCGTTAGACATATAGTCCACTGAAGCCCGCCCTTTCAGACGCCGGTCTGTATAATGGGCTTCCACGGCCAAATTGACGCTAGAAGCGTCGCAGTGCCGCCAACAAATACTACGATGGGCTCCATAGGAAAACTTCGATCGTATAGCTCTGAAAAAAAACCAGCCTATCGAAAGGATCAAAAATAAAATTCCTAGGATAGCCAAGACACGTTTCTGGCTCCGTTCAAGACGATAAAGTGTGGTATGGAACATCTTGAACTCAGTTTACTCTTGCAAATTAAAGAAACCCGCCCCTTTCGGGACGGGCCTTGTTCTCACCGCGATGCGGTCTAGATCACTTGATGATCTTGGAGACCACGCCGGCGCCGACGGTGCGGCCGCCTTCGCGGATGGCGAAGCGCAGCTTTTCTTCCATCGCGATCGGCGCGATCAGCTCGACCTCGAACTTCAGGTTGTCGCCCGGCATCACCATCTCGGTGCCCTCGGGCAGCTTGACGGTGCCGGTCACGTCCGTGGTCCGGAAGTAGAACTGCGGGCGGTAGTTGGCGAAGAACGGCGTGTGGCGGCCGCCTTCCTCCTTGGTCAGGATATAGGCCTCGGCCTCGAAGGTGGTGTGCGGGTTCACCGACTTCGGCTTGCACAGCACCTGGCCGCGCTCCACCCCGTCACGGTCGATGCCGCGCAGCAGAACGCCCACGTTGTCGCCCGCTTCCCCGCGGTCCAAGAGCTTGCGGAACATCTCGACGCCCGTGCAGGTGGTCTTGCGGGTGTCGCGGATGCCCACGATCTCCAGCTCGTCGCCCACGTTGACCGCACCGCGCTCGATCCGGCCGGTGACGACCGTGCCGCGGCCCGAGATCGAGAACACGTCCTCGATCGGCATCAGGAACGGCTGGTCGATGGCGCGCTCGGGGGTCGGGATGTATTCGTCCACCGCCGCGATCAGCGCCCGGATCGAGTTCTCGCCGATCTCGGGATCGCGGCCTTCCAGCGCCGCCAGGGCCGAGCCCTTGATGATCGGAATGTCGTCGCCCGGATAGTCGTAGGAGGACAGCAGTTCGCGCACCTCCATCTCGACCAGCTCCAGCAGTTCCTCGTCATCGACCTGGTCGACCTTGTTGAGGTAGACGACCATGTAGGGAATGCCCACCTGGCGACCAAGCAGGATGTGCTCGCGCGTTTGCGGCATCGGACCGTCGGCGGCGTTCACCACCAGGATCGCGCCGTCCATCTGCGCCGCGCCCGTGATCATGTTCTTCACATAGTCGGCGTGGCCCGGGCAGTCGACATGCGCGTAGTGGCGGTTTTCCGATTCGTATTCCACATGCGCCGTCGAGATCGTGATCCCGCGCGCCCGCTCCTCGGGCGCCCCGTCGATCTGGTCATAAGCCCGGAATTCGCCGAAATACTTCGTGATCGCAGCCGTCAGCGTCGTCTTGCCGTGGTCAACATGGCCAATCGTGCCAATGTTGACATGCGGTTTCGTCCGTTCAAACTTTGCCTTTGCCATGATGGCCTCCTGATCGCGGGGCATGGCGAAGACGGCCCCGAATTGACGTGCGCCGCGATGTATAAGCAGGACTGGGGAAAATCAAGGGTGCCCGCGCGTCCCCCGGCACCTTAAGGGGGCGCCGTTCCGGGCGCCCTGCGGAACCATTCGGCACGCATATCTGTTCGGGGGCGAACCGGAATGGCCTTGTCGGCCATACCCGGCAATGGAGGATATGTTCGATGAGCCTGATGAAAACCCTGGGCCGTGTCGCGGCCGGTGTCATTCTTGCCAAGGGCCTGGGCGCGGCCATGCAGCAGCAACGCCCGCAAGGGAGGCCGGGTGACAGGATCACGCAGCACCGCACCGGCCAGGGCGGGCTTCTGGGCGATCTGTTCGGAAACAACACCGCTTCTGGCCAGGGCAGCGGCGGCCTGGGCGATATGCTGGGCCAGGTTCTGGGCGGAGGGCGCCCGGGCGGCGGATCGCGCTATGGCGGGCCGAACTCTCGTGGTGCGTCGGGCGGGCTGGGCGGGCTTCTGGACGGCCTGACCAACAAGGCCCGCACCAGTGGCAGCAGCGGCGGCGGGCTTGGCGATCTGCTGGGCCAGCTTGGCGGCGGCACCAAGACCCGCAGTGCGGGCAGCAGCGGGGGTCTTGGCGACCTGCTGGGCGGTCTTCTGGGCGGTGCGGCCGCGGGCGGCATGGCTGGGAGCCTGGCCCGCAAGGATTCACAACGCACCAACGATGCCAGCTTTGGCGAGTTGTTCAACGATGCCGTCGTCAAGCAGGACGAACCTGAAATCGCGCCCACCCCGGAACAGAACGCCGTAGCCGGGCTGATGCTGCGCGCGATGATCCAAGCCGCCAAATCCGACGGCACCGTGGACGAGGCGGAAAAACAGCGCCTGCTGGGCAAGCTGGGCGACGACCTGGACGATGAGGAACGCCAGTTCATCCGCGACCAGATGGCCGCGCCCGTGGACCCCGAGGCCCTGGCCCGCGAAGTTCCCCCAGGCCTGGAATCCCAGGTTTACCTGATGTCGCTTCTGGCCATCGACCTGGATCACGAGGAAGAAGCCCGTTACCTGGACCGGCTGGCCCGCGCGTTGAAACTGGACCGCCCGGCGGTCAACGACATCCATGCCGAAGTGGGCGTGACCAAGCTTTACAATTGACGGCTTAGGCGGTCCTTCGGGGCCGCCTTTCCAAATCCGCAATTGCCCTTCAGTCCAATTGATCCAGGCTTTTGATCCTGCCACTCTTTTCCTGACAGTTGTGTCGTCATCATCGCCAGTCCCTGTAAGGAGCCAGCCCATGACCCCCGTCAAAGCCCTTGCCGTCACCCTTGTTCTTGCCTTGCCGGGCCTTGCGCTTGCGCAATCCGCCGAAGAAGCCGCCGAGAAGGCCATCGAGGCGCGGCACGGCTTCATGACCATGCTTGGCATCAACATGGGGCAGCTTTCCGGCATGGCAAAGGGCGAGATCGCCTATGACGAGGCTGCCGCGACCAGGGCTGCCGCGAACATCGTCGCCTTGACGCAATACGACGCCCCGGCTTTGTTCATTGAAGGCACGTCGTCCGAAGATAACGACGACTCCGACGCCCTGCCCGCGATCTGGGAAAAGCCCGACGATTTCCGCGCCAAGTTCGCCGCCTTGGGCGAGGCTGCGGCGGGCAGCCCGGACGCCGTCAAGGGCGGGCAGGAAAACCTTGGGCCGGTGCTGCAAAAGATCGGCGGCGCCTGCAAGGCTTGCCACGACAATTACCGCAAGGCCGACTGATGGCGGGACGCCCGGCGCAGCGCGAAAGGATCTGGGATCCGGCGCTGCGGGCGTTTCACTGGGCCTTGGCGCTGCTGGTCGTTTCGAACTGGCTTCTGGGCAAGATCGGCCCCTCTGACATGACGCTGCATTTCTGGTTGGGCTATGGGGTCATAGCCCTGCTGATTTTCCGGCTGGTCTGGGGCGTTGTGGGCCCGGCCCCCGCGCGGTTTACCCGCTTTGTCAGGGGACCGCGCGCCGTTCTGGGCTATGTGCGGGAAATGGTCCGCCCCCGGCCCAGCCACTGGCCCGGACACAGCCCCGTGGGCGCCTTGGCGGTCCTGGCCATGCTGGCAGTGCTGGTCCTGCAGGTCACGACCGGCCTGTTCGCCGATCCCGACGATTACATCAATGTCGGCCCGCTGGCTGGGCAGGTCAGTTCCGCCACGTCGCGCATGGCGCTGCAATGGCATCACCGTGGCGCCGATCTGATCCTGATCCTGGTGCTGCTGCACTGGGCGGTGATCGCCTTTTACCGGTTTTGGAAGCGAGAGGATCTTGTCCGGCCGATGATCAACGGCTGGAAATGGGTCCGGCGGCAGTAAGCGGGAACCCTTGCGGACGGGGCTTGTTGGACAGGGCAACCCGAAAGGACAGCCCATCATGACCACCGACCAACCTTTCCGCAGCGGCGCGATCAGCGGCCCGCGCCTGCCCCGGCCCGACTTTCCGAAACAGGAACAGCCCTTTCCCGGACTGGCAAGCCGGATGAACCCGCTGCCCGACCACGGCGAGGACAGCTATCGCGGCACCGGGCGCCTGAAGGGCAAGCGCGCCCTGATCACTGGCGGCGACAGCGGCATCGGCGCGGCGGCCGCCATTGCCTATGCCCGCGAAGGGGCGGATGTCGCGATCAACTATCTGCCCGACGAACAGGAAGACGCTGACAAGGTCATCGCCCTGATCGAGGCCGAGGGTCGCCGCGCCATCGCCATTCCCGGCGACCTGCGGGACGAGGACTTCTGCAAGGCCCTGGTCACAAAGGCGGTCGAGGGCCTGGGCGGGCTGGACATCCTGGTCAACAACGCGGGCCGCCAGCAATTCTGCGACAAGCTGGAGGATCTGACGACCGAGGCCTTCGACGCCACGATCAAGACCAATGTCTATGCCCCCTTCTGGGTCACCCGCGCAGCCCTGCCGCATTTGGAGGCGGGCGCGTCGATCATCATCACTTCGTCCGTGCAGGCTTTCTCGCCGTCGAACCACCTGTTCGACTATGCCCAATCCAAGGCGGCAAATGTCGCCTTCGCCCAGTCGCTTGCCAAGCAGCTTGCGCCGCGCGGTATCCGCGTGAACGCGGTCTGTCCCGGCCCCTACTGGACGGCGCTTCAAATCTCGGGCGGGCAGCCGACCGACAAGGCGGCCGAGCACGGCAAGTCGCAGCCCCTGGGCCGGCCGGGCCAGCCGGTGGAACTGGCGCCGATCTATGTGCTGCTGGCATCGGACGAGGCGAGCTATATCACCGGAGAATACTTCGGATCCGTTGGCGGTTCGGGACTGTAGGCGAGGCAAAGGATTTTTTCCTCTGGCGGGGATATTTTAACCAAGCTGAAAGAGTTCCGCTTCCATACTGGGATCACGGCACAGGCGGGGACGCCGATGACCGTCCAAGGTGAAAGCCCCCTGCCCGCCGCATCATGCCGGCGCGGCAGGGGGCCGTCTTTCATCTTGGATCAACTATCCTGGGGAGTCCGCCAAAGGCGGACGGGGCAAAGCCCCCTGAGAGAACGGCACCGAAGGGCGTAAGCCCTTCGTCAGTTGAACTTGTTGTCCCGCGGAAAGCCGCGCGGGGCCATGCTGCCTGCGGACGCGCGCTTGCCCAGCCAGGCGGTCAGGTCGGGTTCCGTCCGGGTTCGGCCACCGCTTTCCTGCCAGCGCAGCCCGTCGGCCAGTGTGATGAAGGCCGCGTCCGACAGGCTGTCGTCGGCCACCAGGCCGCCGCCGCTGCGGTATTTCTGCAAGCGCACGCCCTTGCCGCGCGACATCTCGGGCAGCTCGGACACTGGAAAGACCAGCATCTTGCGGTTCGTTCCAACCACGGCGACATGATCCCCCCCAACGGGGCGGCACAGCAGCGCATCCCCGTTCAGCACCTGCTTGCCGGACTTGGTCTGCGCCAGGATGTCGCCCGCGCCCACGATGAAGCCATCCCCCGCCTTGGATGCAACCAGATACCGTTCGCCCTCGCGCCAGGGGAACAGGGCGATCACCTCGGCCTCGTTCGGCAGGTCGATCATCAGGCGCAGGGGTTCGCCCATTCCGCGCCCGCCGGGCAGGCTGTTGGCGGGCAGGGTATAGAAACGGCCGTTGCTGGCGAAAACCATCAGCTTGTCGGTCGTTTCCGCATGAAGCGCCATGCCAGGTCCGTCGCCGTCCTTGAACTTGACCTCGCCGTCCAGCGGCTGGTGGCCCTTCATGGCGCGGATCCAGCCCATCTTGGACAGGATCACCGTCAGCGGCTCGCGCTCGATCATCGAGTCCATGTCCAGGGGGGCAATGTCCTGCGCTTCGGCGATCTGCGTGCGGCGCTGGCCCTCGGGCTTCGACTTGCCGAACAGGTTGCGCACTTCTTTCAACTGGTCACTGATGCGGGTCCATTGCGCACGCTCGTCCGCCAGCATGGCCTCCAGGGCTTGCCGTTCCTCCTGCAAGGCATCGCGTTCGGCGCGAAGCTCGATTTCCTCAAGCTTGCGCAGGGCGCGCAGGCGCATGTTCAGGATCGCCTCGACCTGCACCTCGGTCAGGGCGAACTCGGCGATCATCACCGCCTTGGGATCATCCTCCTGGCGGATGATCTCGATCACGCGGTCCAGGTTCAGATAGGCGATCAGATAGCCTTCCAGCACCTCCAGCCGGGCGGCGATCTTGTCCAGGCGGAAACTGGCGCGGCGCACCAGCACGTCCCGGCGGTGGTCCAGGAAGGCGCGCAGGACTTCCTTCAGGCTGCACACCTTCGGGACGCGCCCGTCGATCAGCACGTTCATGTTCATGCTGAAGCGCAGTTCCAGATCGCTCACGCGGAACAGCGCGCCCATCAGCTGTTCGGGATCGACCGTGCGGGTCTTTGGTTCCAGGACGATGCGGATGTCTTCGGCGGATTCGTCGCGGACATCGGCCAGGATCGGGATCTTGCGCGTCTGGATCAGTTCGGCCAAGCGTTCGATCAGGCGGGATTTCTGGACCTGGTAAGGGATCTCGGTCACGACGATCTGCCACAACCCGCGGCCCAGATCCTCGACGGCCCACCGCGCCCGGACCCGAAAGGCGCCGCGCCCGGTGCGATAGATCTCGGCAATGGTTTCGCGGTTTTCCACGATCACGCCGCCGGTGGGGAAATCCGGCCCCTGCAGGATGCCCGCCAGCGTGTCGTCGCGTGCGTCCGGCGTCTTGATCAGGTGCAGGCAGGCGTCGATCACCTCGTGCAGGTTATGGGGCGGGATGTTGGTTGCCATCCCCACGGCGATCCCCGACGCGCCATTGGCCAGCAGGTTCGGAAATGCCGCCGGCAGGACCACGGGTTCCTGCAAGGTGCCATCGTAATTGGGGCGAAAATCCACCGCATCCTCTGACAAGCCTTCCATCAGGCTTTCCGAGGTTTGCGCCAGCCGTGCCTCGGTATATCGGGCAGCGGCCGGGTTGTCCCCGTCGATATTGCCAAAGTTCCCCTGCCCGTTCACCAGGGGATAGCGCATGGCGAAATCCTGGGCCAGGCGCGCCATGGCGTCATAGATCGCAGCGTCGCCATGCGGATGATAGTTGCCCATCACGTCGCCGGTGATCTTGGCCGACTTGCGGAACGCCCCGTTTGGCGCCAGCCGCAATTCGCGCATCGCATACAGGATGCGGCGATGCACCGGCTTCAGCCCGTCGCGCGCGTCGGGCAGCGCCCGGTGCATGATCGTGGACAAGGCATAGGTCAGATACCGCTCGCCGATGGCGCGGCTCAACGGCTCGGTCTGGGTATTGTCGTCGGGGTCGATGGGCAGGCTGGACATGGGCACTCAGATAGGGCGCGACGGGCGCGCGGTCCAGCGGGAATCCGTTGGAACGCAGGTGCCGCCGTTGGCGTTGCGGGGCACCATAGGGTAACAAGGTCCGCAAGGACCGGCGGGGGCAAGGCATGATCAAACTGGGCGCGCTGCTATTGGCGACCTTGGCGGGCCTGTTTGTGATCCTGTCGGTCTGGGGGGACGGCAACCTTCGCGCCGACCGCCGTCCCGTGCCCCCACCACAGCCTGCCGCCCTGGATGCCGGGGCCGCATCCCCCGCTGCCCCCGAACCGCAGGCGACCCCCGCCGCCGCCGTCGTGCAGGCCGAATCGCAAACGCCCGAACAGGTCCAGCGTTTTCCCGGGCCCATGCTGCAACCGTCGCCCGAATATGTGGGGGAAACGCCTGAACCGGTGGCAGTTGCCGATGGTCCGGTCCTGTATGTCACTGGCGACCGGGTGAATGTCCGCGCCGGACCCTCGACCGGGGACCGGGTCGTGACCTCCTTGGAACGCGGCACGGGGGTGCAGGCGCTCGGGCCTCAGGATGGCGAATGGGTCAATGTTCGTGACGCCGATGGCCGCACGGGTTACGTCGCGGGCCGCTTTCTGTCGGCCACCGCCCCGTGAGGAAACGCGTCCTGATCACCGGCTGCTCGTCCGGCATCGGACTGGACGCTGCCCGACGGATGCAGCGGACCGGCTGGCAGGTCGTCGCGACCTGCCGCAAGGATGCCGATATCGCCGCCCGCCGGGCCGAGGGGATGGAATGCCACCACCTGGAACTGTCGGATGGCGACAGCGTGGCACGGCTGGCCGATCAGGTGCTGGCGGGCGGCCCGCTGGACGCGCTTGTCAACAATGCCGCCTTCGCCCTCCCCGGCGCGGTCGAGGATATGCCGCGCGGCGCCCTGCGCGACATCTTTGAAACCAACCTGTTCGGCACCCACGACCTGACCGTCCGCATGATCCCGCATTTTCGTCAAAACGGCGGGCGGGTCGTCAATATCAGCTCGGTCCTGGGACTGATCGGCATCCGCTGGCGCGGTCCCTATGTCGCGACGAAATTCGCGCTTGAAGGGCTGACCGACGTGCTGCGGCTGGAAATGGCGGGCACCCCGGTCAAGATCATCCTGATCGAACCCGGTCCCATCGCCAGCCGCATCCGCGCCAATGCCATCCCCCATTTCGAACGATGGGTGAACTGGCAAGACAGCGCCCGCGCGGACGAATATCGCGCGACCCTGCTGAAACGGCTGTACGAACCCGGCGGCAAGGACCGTTTCGAGCTGCCGCCATCCGCCGTCAGCGACCGGATCGTCCATGCGCTGACGGCATCCCGGCCCCGCCCGCGGTATTATGTCACAACGCCGACCTGGATGTCGGGCACCGCGCGCCGGCTGTTGCCCACGCGCGCACTGGACTGGTTCGCGCGCCACGGCTAGGGTCCGGGCCAACGAAAGGCGGCAGCATGACGGACGAACCCCTGTTCTATGTGATTGCGTTGGCGATGCTGGCGGTGCTGGCGATCCTTGCCACCGGGATCGGCGGCTTTGCAAAGGGCGGTGACTGGAACCGCAAGCACGGCAACCGGATGATGCGATGGCGCCTGATCGCGCAGGCGGTGGCGGTGGCGCTGATCATGCTGTTCGTTTGGCTGGGGGGCCGCTGATGGTTGTTCTGAACAGGATCTATACCCGCACGGGCGATGGGGGCGATACTGCGTTGTCCGACGGCACGCGCGTCGCCAAGCACGATCCCCGGGTCGAGGCCTATGGCACCGTGGATGAATTGAACGCGACGCTGGGCCTGTGCCGCCTGCACGCGACAGGCGATCTGGAAGGGCCGCTAGCCGTGATCCAGAACGACCTGTTCGACCTTGGTGCGGATCTGGCCCGTCCGAACCTGGCCACCGATGCCCAGGCGGGCCATCCCGTCCTGCGCATCATCGACAGCCAGGTTGCCCGCTTGGAGGCGGAGATCGACGCGATGAACGCCGACCTCGACCCGCTGCGCAGCTTCATCCTGCCGGGCGGTTCCGTCTTGTCGGCGCATCTGCACCTGGCGCGCACCGTGGCCCGCCGGGCGGAACGCTGCGCAACGGACCTGGCTGTCGGCGGCGACGTGAACGGGGCGGCGATCCGTTACCTGAACCGCCTGTCGGACTGGCTGTTCGTGGCAGCCCGTGTCGCCAACAACGGCGGTGCCGACGATATCCTGTGGGTGCCGGGGAGCAGCCGCTGAAAGCGTTTCGCGTGCCGGATGCTGGCGCAAACGCAGCGTCGAGGGACGCTTTTATATTGTAAACCGTGTCGATCCGTCGCTAACACTGCCCCCAACACGTGAAGACAAGGGAGAGCGTAGCCCATGAAGATCTTGGTGCCCGTGAAACGGGTGATTGACTACAACGTGAAGGCTCGGGTTCGGGCGGACGGGTCTGGGGTTGACCTGGCCAATGTGAAGATGTCGATGAACCCCTTTGACGAGATCGCGGTCGAGGAGGCGATCCGGCTGAAGGAGAAGGGCGCGGCCGCGGAGGTCGTGGTGGTCTCGATCGGCGTGAAGCAGGCGGCCGAGACGTTGCGCACTGCGCTGGCGATGGGCGCGGACCGGGCGATCCTGGTGGTGGCCTCCGACGACGTGAACACCGACATCGAGCCGCTGGCGGTGGCCAAGCTTTTGAAGGCGGTGGTCGATGCGGAACAGCCGCGCCTGGTGATCGCGGGCAAGCAGGCCATCGACAACGACATGAACGCCACCGGGCAGATGCTGGCGGCGCTCTTGGGCTGGGGCCAGGCGACCTTCGCCTCCAAGCTCGAGATCGCGGATGAGGTGGCCCGCGTCACGCGCGAGGTGGACGGCGGGCTGCAGACCATCGAGGTGGCGCTGCCGGCGATCGTGACGGCCGACCTGCGGCTCAATGAGCCGCGCTATGCCAGCCTGCCCAACATCATGAAGGCCAAGAAGAAGCCCTTGGAGGAAAAGACTGCCGCCGATTACGGCGTGGACGTGAGCCCGCGGCTGGAGGTCGTGTCCACCCGCGAGCCCGAGGGCCGGCAGGCGGGCATCAAGGTGGGCTCGGTCGATGAGCTGGTGTCGAAGCTGAAAGAAGCGGGGGTGATCTGATGGCTGTTCTTCTTCTGGGCGAGGTGACGAACGGGGTGCTGAACCGCGACGCCACCGCCAAGGCGGTGAGCGCGGTGGCGGCGCTTGGCGCGGTGACGGTGCTGTGCGCGGGTGCCCATGCCAAGGATGCGGCGGCCGAGGCCGCGACCATCGCCGGCGTTGCAAAGGTGCTGGTGGCCGAGGATGCCCGCTATGGCCACCGCCTGGCCGAACCCACCGCCGCGCTGCTGGCCAGCCTCGCGGGTGATTACGATCACATCGCAGCCCCCGCCACCACGGACGCCAAGAACGTGATGCCGCGCGTGGCGGCGATGCTCGACGTGATGGTGATCCCCGAAGTGTCCAAGGTGATCGACGCCGACACCTTCGAGCGCCCGGTCTATGCCGGCAACGCCATCCAGACGGTGCGCTCGCGCGACCCGAAAAAGGTCATGACCATCCGCACCGCCAGCTTCGAGGCGGCGGGCACGGGCAACAGCGCCCCCATCAGCGACGCGAGCCTTGCCGATGACCCGGCCCTGTCGTCCTGGATCGGCGACGAGGTGGCGGCCTCGGACCGGCCCGAGCTGACGGCGGCGGGCCGGGTGGTCTCGGGCGGGCGCGGCGTGGGCTCCAAGGAGCAGTTCGCGATCATCGAGGCCCTGGCCGACAAGCTGGGCGCCGCCGTTGGCGCATCCCGCGCGGCGGTGGACTCGGGCTATGCCCCGAACGACTGGCAGGTGGGCCAGACCGGCAAGGTGGTGGCGCCGGCGCTTTACATCGCAGTGGGCATCTCGGGCGCGATCCAGCACCTGGCCGGCATGAAGGACTCAAAGGTCATCGTCGCCATCAACAAGGACGAGGAAGCCCCGATCTTCCAGATCGCCGACTACGGCCTGGTGGGGGATCTGTTCACCCTCGTGCCGGAACTGACCGAAAAAGTGTGAGGGGACGGTCGTTCCCGACATATCCCGCAGCCTGCAACCGCCCCCACCGGGGGCGGTTTTGCATTGCAGCATCGCGGCACCGGCCCTATCGTCCCGCCCAACAGACAGCGAGGCAATCATGACGGTTCAAACGGTTGGGATCATCGGAGCGGGGCAGATGGGCAACGGCATCGCCCATGTCTTTGCCTTGGCCGGATACGATGTCCTGATGACCGACATCAGCCAGGAGGCGATGGACAAGGCGCTTGCGCTGATCGACCGCAACCTCGAGCGCCAGGTCAGCCGCGACAAGATCAACGCCGAGACCAAGAAAGCTGCCATGGCCCGCATCCGCACCACGCTGCGGCTGGCCGACCTGGGCCGGACCGACCTGGTGATCGAGGCCGCGACCGAACGCGAAACGGTCAAGCAGGCGATCTTCGAGGACCTGGTGCCGCACCTGAAGCCTGACACGATCCTGACCTCGAACACGTCCTCGATCTCGATCACGCGACTGGCAAGCCGCACCGACCGGCCGGAAAAGTTCATGGGATTTCACTTCATGAACCCCGTCCCGATCATGCAGCTGGTCGAACTGATCCGCGGCATTGCCACGGACGAGGCGACATACAAGACCTTGCACGGGGTGGTGGAACGCCTGGGCAAGACCGCCGCCAGCGCCGAGGATTTCCCGGCCTTTATCGTCAACCGCATCCTGATGCCGATGATCAACGAGGCGGTCTATACGCTGTACGAAGGGGTGGGTAACGTCAAATCCATCGACGAATCCATGAAGCTGGGCGCGAACTGGCCCATGGGTCCGCTGGAACTGGCCGACTTCATCGGGCTTGATACCTGTCTGGCGATCATGAACGTGCTGCATGACGGCCTGGCCGACACCAAGTACCGCCCCTGCCCGCTGTTGACCAAATACGTCGAGGCGGGATGGTTGGGCCGCAAGACCGGCCGGGGTTTCTATGACTATCGCGGAGAAACGCCGGTTCCGACACGGTGATGCCACCCCCATGTCGGATTCAGGCGCGACGGCGGCGCAAATTCGTTCTTGATTGAGCCGATAACCAACAACGTCACAGGAGGTAGTATGATGAAGGCCCTGACCACAACGGCCGCCCTGATGCTGGCGGCATCGGCCCTGCCCGCTTTCGCCGATGATGCGGCCACCTGCGCCACAGTGCGCTATTCCGATCCGGGCTGGACCGACATCACCGCGACAAACGGCGTGGCAGCGGTCGTGCTGGAGGCGCTTGGTTACACGCCTGACATCGCCACCCTGTCGGTGCCGGTCGGATACGAGGCGCTGAAGAACGGCCAGACCGACGTTTTCCTGGGCAACTGGATGCCCGCCCAGCAGAAATTCCGCGACGATCTGGATGCGGCAGGCACCATCGACGTGCTGGCGCAGAACCTGGAGGGCGCCAAGTTCACGCTGGCCGTCAACAAGGCGGGCGCCGATGCAGGCGTGGCCGATTTTGCCGACCTGGATGCGCAAAAGGATGCCTTTGGCGGCAAGATCTATGGGATCGAACCCGGCGCGCCCGCGAACCAGTCCATCCAGACGATGATCGAGAACGACGATTTCGGCATGGGCGATTGGGAACTGGTGGAATCGGGCGAACAGGCGATGCTGGCCCAGGTCACGCGCAGCGGCGATACGCCGGTCGTGTTCCTGGCCTGGGCGCCCCATCCGATGAACGAGGCGATCGAGATCACCTATCTGTCGGGCGGCGACGCGCAGTTCGGGCCAGACTTCGGCGGCGCGACTGTGCATACACTTGCGCGCAAGGAATGGGTCGCGGCCTGCCCGAATGCCGCCAAGCTGTTCAGCCAACTGGTCTTCGACGTGCCGATGGAAAACGTGCTGATGGGCAAGATCCTGGACGACGGCATGGACGCCAAGGACGCCGCAAAGGAATGGCTGGCCGAAAATCCCCAGGCTGCGGACGCTTGGCTGGAGGGCGTGACCACGCTGGACGGCCAGCCGGGCGGGGATGCAGTGAAGGCGGCAGTTGCCGGATAAAGACCTTGAAGCCGAATATCCTGATCCTGATGGTGGACCAGCTGTCGGGGGTGCTTTTCCCCGACGGCCCGGCGCCCTTTCTGCACACGCCGAACCTGCGTCGGCTGGCCGAACGGTCGACGCGCTTTGCCAACACCTATACCGGCAGCCCGCTTTGTGCCCCCGCGCGGGCCAGCTTCATGTCGGGGCAGTTGCCGCGCCGGACGCGGGTCTATGACAACGCTGCGGAGTTTGCATCCGACATCCCGACCTATGCCCATCATCTGCGCCGGGGCGGATACCAGACCAGCCTGTCGGGCAAGATGCATTTCGTTGGGCCCGACCAGTTGCACGGGTTCGAGGAACGGCTGACGACCGACATCTATCCCGCCGATTTCGGCTGGACGCCCGATTACCGCAAGCCGGGCGAACGGATCGACTGGTGGTATCACAACCTCGGTTCCGTCACCGGCGCCGGGGTGGCGGAAATCACCAACCAGTATGAATACGACGACGAGGTGGCCTTCAACGCTTGCCGCAAGATCTATGACCTCTCGCGCGGCAAGGACCACCGCCCCTGGTGCCTGACGGTCAGCTTTACCCATCCGCACGACCCCTTTGTGGCGCGCCGCAAATACTGGGATCTGTACGAGGGCATTCCCGAGCTTGAGCCGCCTGCCGCCATCCCCTATGACGACATGGACCCTCATTCGCAGCGGCTGATGGATGCCTGCGACTGGCGCGCGCTTGAGATCACGCCCGACCATATCCGCCGCGCCAGGCAGGGATATTTCGCCAACATCACCTATGTTGACGAAAAGATCGGTGAAATTCTGGACGTGCTGGACCGCACGCGCCAAGACGCGATCGTCCTGTTCCTGTCCGACCACGGAGAGATGCTGGGCGAGCGCGGGATGTGGTTCAAGATGAACTTCTTCGAGGCGTCCGCCCGCGTGCCGCTGATGATCGCGGCGCCGGGGATGGCGCCAGGACGCGTGGACCAGCCGGTCAGCACCATCGACGTGCTGCCGACACTTTGCGACCTGGCAGGCCTGTCAATGGACGAGATTGCACCCTGGACAGACGGCCGGTCTTTGGCGCGCGGCGCGGCGCGTGGGCCTGTGCCGATGGAATATGCGGCCGAGGGCAGCGTGTCGCCCATGATCGCCCTTCGGGACGGTCGGTGGAAATATGTTGCCTGCAACGCCGATCCCGAGATGCTGTTCGATCTGGAAACTGACCCGGCAGAGCGCATGAACCTTGCGGGCGATCCCGAGCACGCTGTCACGGTGGGGCATCTGCGCGCCATGGCCATGCAGCACTGTGATCTGGACGCCTATGACGCCGAGGTGCGCCAGTCCCAGGCCCGTCGCTGGATCGTCTATGGGGCGCTGCGCAATGGGGCCTATTACCCCTGGGACCATCAGCCGCTGCAACTGGCGTCCGAGCGATATATGCGCAACCACATGGACCTGAACGTGCTGGAGGAAAGCCAGCGGTTCCCGCGCGGGGAATAAGGAAAGGGCCGGTCGTCCCGGCCCTTTTTCGTTATTGTGCCTCGGTCTTTTCGCCGCGGTTCTGCATGAACTGGTCGAATTCGGCCTTGTCCTTGGCCTCGCGCAGCTTTTGCAGGAAGTCCACGAACTCGCGGTGCTCATCCTCCAGCCGCTTCAGCGTTTCCTCACGATAGGCATCAAAGGCGCTGTTGCCGGTGGTGGGCGCGTAATAGCGGACGCGCGACTGACGGGTGCTGCAACCAAACATGCGTTTGCTCCAGATCATATAGCCCAGAAGGGCAAGTCCAAGGGGCCAGAAGGCAACAAAGCCGAGGATCATGGCGACGATCCAGGCCGCCTTGCCGCGCGCATCCAGCCAGTCGCGGGCGCGGGACAAGGGGCCCGCCACGCGCGAGGACATCGGATAGGCGGGCATTCGGGACGATGCGCTGTGCATCCAGGGAACCTCCATGTTAATGTTAATCACATTTACATAGATGGGCGGAGACAGCGGACCGTCAAGCGGCTGCCCGAAAATTATTCGCCGATCAGGCCAAGCCCCCGCAGATAGATGATGGCGCCGCTTTCCAGCATCTCGGACGGGCCGACGGGGCTGCGCCCGCCGGGCTTGCCGCGAGAGAACAGTTCGACCACGCCATGGCTTAGCGCCCAGATGTGGTTTGCCACCATCCGGGCGGGCGGGCGGCGATCAGGGGGAAGGCGTTCGGCCATGGTTTCAGCCGCGTCGATCAGCACCCGCTGCGCCCGTTCGGATGCTGCCGACAGATCGGCATTCCCGGCGATGGAAATCCCGGATTCGAACATTGCCATATAATATCCCGGCCGCTCGGCGGCAAAGTCCAGATAGGACTGGCCCATGCGCATGAAGGCGGTCAGCGGGCGAGGCCGGCCCCCGTCAAAGGCCCGTTCCAGCCGTTCGCCGAAATCGACAAATCCCTGCCGGGCCACTTCTTCCAGCAGATCGTCGCGCCCCTTGAAATGACGATACGGGGCTGCCGGCGAAACGCCTGCCCTGCGCGCGGCTTCGGACAAGGTAAAGGCAAGGGGGCCGGTTTCCTGGATCAGCAGGGCCGTGGCGTCGACAAGGGCCTGGCGCAGATTGCCGTGGTGATAGGTCTTGCGGTCGGGCACAGGATCCTGACCCTTCACATGCCTTCGCCGAAATAATCCGACACCAGGGCTTCCAGGGCGTCGGCCAGGGCTGCGGCCTCGCGGCCACTGGTCGTGACGGTGATCTGGCTGCCGCGCGGCGCGGTCAGCATCAGAAGACCCATGATCGAATCCCCTGACACGGCCATGCCATCCTTTTCCACCTGAGCTTGTGCGTCAAAGCGTTCGACCAGATCGACGAATTTCGCGCTGGCTCGGGCGTGCAGGCCCTTTTCATTGATGATGGCCAGCCGGCGCGTAATCGGCCCAGTCATCCGAAACGGGAACCCGTGTCAAAAGCTGCCTCGACCGGGACATTATAGGAGTTGATGTATTTGCGTCCGGCTTCCTTGGCGAAAGCCACGGCATCGGGCACCGGAAGGTGCCGCGACTTGGCCAGCTTCACCAGCATCGGCAGGTTGGCGCCATACAGGATGGTGCGGTCGCGCATCGCGCAGGCAGGCAGCGACAGGTTCGAGGGGGATCCCCCGAACAGGTCCGTCACCACCACCACGCCATTGCCGTCGTCCACCGAATTGGCGGCCGCCTGAATTTCCGCCGTCTTGGCCGCGCGGTCGTGATCATCCTCGATCGCGACGGCTGCAATGCCGTTTTGCGGACCAACCACATGTTCGATCGCCAACAGGTATTCCCTGGCAAGGCCGCCATGCGCCACGATCACGATTCCAATCAACGCGTTCCACCACGTTCAAAACCGCGCAGCCGGACCGTTTCCTGGGGAATGCACGCGGCATCCCCCAGGGAAGACGGCGCCGGAATGCGACGTTCAAGTTCCCTATGCCTTATTGACACCGGCCAGCCCGCCTTAGCAAGCACGGCAGCCACCATTTCAGCCAAAGTGACGGAACGGTGTTGCCCGCCCGTGCATCCAAAACCGACCGAAAGATGAGATTTTCCTTCCTCGACATAGGCGGGCAACAGAAACAATATCATTTCGCATACGCGATCCAGGAATTCCGCGAATCGCGAATCACCCGCCACATGATCCTGAACCGCGGCTTCGCGCCCCGTCAGGGGACGCAGGGCCGGTTCCCAGTGGGGATTGGTCAGGAAGCGGCAATCGAACATCATGTCGATGCCGCGCGGCACGCCGCGCTTATAGCTGAAGGAGTGCAAGGAGACGGTCAGTCTGCCATCAGGCCGGATGTCAAACCACCGCGTCAGTTCCGCTTTCAGGTCGTGGGGCGACAGGTCCGACGTATCCACCAGCACGTCGGCGCGCACCCGGATCGGCTGCAACAGGTCGATTTCCGCCATGACGCCCGTCGCAGGCCCGCTGTCGGGAGACAACGGATGACGGCGGCGGGTTTCGTTATAACGGCGTTCCAGCACCTCGGGGGCGCAGTCCAGGAACAGCACCTCGGGCGCATAGCGAGGGTCACGGGTCAGCCGATCGATCAGCTCGATCACATTGCTGGCCGAAAAGTCGCGGTTGCGCACATCCAGACCAAGGGCCAGCGGTTCAGGACGGCTGGGACCATCCAGCAAGCGCGGGATCAGCGACAAGGGCAGGTTGTCAATGGCCTCGAAACCCAGGTCTTCCAGCACGTTGATGGCGGTAGACCGGCCTGCGCCCGACGGGCCTGTGACCAGAACCAGCCGCTGCGCCCCGTCCGACGGGACGGCAGGGTCAACAGGGGTCTTGGTGGAATCTTCGGTCAAGGCGACCATCTTTCCTGCCTGAAAAGGATGCGGATCGTCCGTCATGCGACACGCCCGCCCAGCAAAAGCTGCCGCAGCGCAGCATGAAGATGCGGTCGATAAGGCCCTGTGACAAGGGGCAAGCCCATCCCCAGCACGTCATAGACACGCGACTGTGGCAGCCGATCCTCAGCCGCAGCCCCCAGATCGACCACCTGCGCGACCGTGACAGGCCCCGCAGGGTCCGCGTGCAGGATACCGATCCCCCGCGCCTCGATCCGGCCCGACAAGGCAGGAGGACAACTCGCAATGATTTCAACACCCTTGCGGCACAGGTCGGTTCGGTCGTCAGCCACCAGCATCGCACCCACCGCCATAAGGTCCAAGGCAAGCGTCGACTTTCCCGAACCGGACGGTCCCAAGATCATCAAGCCAGTGCCATTAATAGAGATTGTGGTCGCGTGAAGTTGCACTTCCGAATCACTCCTTCGATCCGATCATCTGCGAATTCCGCTAACACAGGGTTGAGAAACACTCTCGACGCGGACCGTTGGCGATAACATCACCTGTTTACGCTAACTGTTCGCGCCAACTTCTTTTTTGCCCTTTGGGCCGTGTTATAGGCCCCGCATACTGCTTCACGAACGTGTCGCAAGCCCAATCGAATGAGGAGCGTCGATATCATGGCCACCCGTGTAAACCCGGACTGCAAGCTTGAGGATCAGGGAATCGAGGGCCTTGGCCGGGTTTATTACAATCTTCTGGAACCGGCGTTGATGACCGAGGCGGTCGCGCGCAAGGAAGGCCAGATGGGATTGGGCGGCACCTTCCTGGTGTCCACCGGGGCGCATACCGGCCGTTCGCCCAAGGACAAGTTCGTGGTCCGCACCCCCGAGGTCGAGCACTCGATCTGGTGGGAAAACAACAAGCCGATGTCGTCCGAGGCCTTTGACCGGCTGTATGCCGACATGCTGGACCACATGAAGGGCCGCGATTACTTCGTGCAGGATCTGTTCGGCGGCGCCGACGCCGCCAACCGCCTAGACGTGCGTGTCGTGACCGAACTGGCCTGGCACGGGCTGTTCATCCGCCATCTGCTGCGCCGCCCGGATGCGGCGGAACTGGAAAGCTTCACCCCCGACTTCACCATCATCAACTGCCCCAGCTTCAAGGCCGATCCCGAACGCCATGGCTGCCGCAGCGAAACTGTGATCGCGCTGAACTTCGCGCGCAAGCTGATCCTGATCGGCAACACGGCCTATGCGGGCGAGAACAAGAAGTCGGTCTTCACGCTGCTGAACTATCTGCTGCCGGAAAAGGGCATCATGCCGATGCATTGTTCCGCCAACCACGCCATCGGCAACCCCGACGACAGCGCCGTTTTCTTCGGCCTGTCGGGCACCGGCAAGACCACGCTGTCGGCCGATCCCTCGCGCGTGCTGATCGGCGATGACGAACACGGCTGGTCGGACAAGGGCATCTTCAACTTTGAAGGCGGCTGCTATGCCAAGACCATCAACCTTTCGGCCAAGGCCGAGCCGGAAATCCACGCCACCTGCTCGCGTTTCGGCACCGTGATCGAGAACATGGTCTTTCACCCGGACACGCTGGAGCTGGACTTCGAGGACAACTCGATCACCGACAACATGCGCTGCGCCTATCCGCTGGAGGCGATCTCGAACGCCTCGGAAACCAGCCTGGGCGGACATCCGAAGAATATCATCATGCTGACCTGTGATGCCTACGGCGTGCTGCCGCCCATCGCGCGGTTGACCCCCGCGCAGGCCATGTATCACTTCCTGTCGGGCTTCACGTCCAAGACACCGGGAACCGAGGTCGGCATCGTTGAGCCTATCCCGACTTTCTCGACCTGCTTTGGCGCGCCTTTCATGCCGCGCCGGCCAGAAGTCTATGGCAAGCTCTTGCAGGAAAAGATCGCCCAGCACGGCGCCAGCTGCTGGCTGGTCAACACTGGCTGGACCGGGGGCGCCTTCGGCACCGGCAAGCGGATGCCCATCGCCGCGACCCGCGCCCTGCTGTCGGCGGCGTTGGACGGCAGTCTGAACGACGTGCAGTTCCGCAAGGATCCGAACTTCGGCTTCGAGGTTCCGGTCAGCGTGCCGGGCGTCGAGGACAGGCTGCTGGATCCGCGCCAGACCTGGGCCGACCCCGCCGCCTATGACAAGCAGGCCGCCAAGCTGGTGGGAATGTTCAGCGACAACTTCGCCCAATATCTGGGCGCGATCGACGACGAGGTTCGCGCGGCGGCCATCGGCTGATCGCCCGCCGAAGTCGAATGGAAAAGGCCGCGCGGATTGCGCGGCCTTTTGCTTTTGCGGCTTGCGGTGCGTGCAAAGCACGCACCCTACCGGATATTGGCCCTGCGTAGGGTGCGTGCTTGCACGCACCATGAACCTATCCGATCCGGCCGCCGCCCTGTTTCGTGATTGCCACCACCGCCGGGCGCACCGGCATGGCGTCGTTGAAGTCCGGCCAGCGGGTGGAAAGATCCTCGTAATACGACGGGCGGCCATGGCCTTCCCAGTCTTCGCCCCCGTCGCCCGGATGCTGGACCGCGACGAAGAAGGTGGTCATGTCCTCGGTGATGCAGGGTCCGCACAACTCTCCACCGACCGGCACGCGATAGAACAGCCGCGACGTGCCGCGCGCGGTGCCCTCGGTATCCACCGCCCACAGCCCGTCCGTGCGCCCCGTGTCCTCCATCGAATTGCCGTCGGTGGACACCCACAGCCGACCATCCGTATCGACTGCGGCGTTGTCCGGCATCCCGAACCAGCCGTTCGCCGTGGTTTCGGTCGAGAAGGTCGCGCCCACCTCGGCAATGCTTGGATCGCCGCATTTCACCAGGATTTCCCAGGTGCCGGTGGTGGCGGTGAAATCGCCGTCCTGTTCGATGATCTCGACGATATGGCCGAAGGCGTTGTCCATGCGGGGGTTGGC
Source organism: Paracoccus everestensis (assembly GCF_021491915.1). Taxonomy (NCBI): domain Bacteria; kingdom Pseudomonadati; phylum Pseudomonadota; class Alphaproteobacteria; order Rhodobacterales; family Paracoccaceae; genus Paracoccus; species Paracoccus everestensis. The sequence continues at coordinate 2,536,132 of NZ_CP090836.1, forward strand.
GCCGTTTGCTTCCTTGCGCTTGGTGTTGTTGGTCAGCATGACATAGGCGCGGCCCGTCAGCGGGTTCGGCTGGATGTCCTCGGGACGGTCCATCGGGGTCGCTTCCAGCAGGTCGGCGGCGCGGCGGGTGTCGATCAGGACATCGGCCTGGGTCGGAAAGCCGTTGGCGGCTGTCAGCGGGCCTTGGCCCTGAACCAGCGGCAGCCATTCGACACGGCCATCATCGTGGAAGCGCGCGACATACAGCACGCCCTCGTCCAGCAGGTCCATGTTCTGGGCGCGGTCATCGGGATTGTATTTTCCCGCCGTCACGAACTTGTAGACGTAATCGAAGCGTTCATCGTCGCCCAGATAGAAGACCACGCGGCCATCCTTGGCCACGACGCTTTCCGCGCCCTCGTGCTTGAAGCGGCCAAGCGCGGTGCGCTTTTTCGGGGTCGAGGTTGGATCCATCACGTCCACCTCGACGATCCAGCCGAAGCGGTTGGCCTCGTTCGGGTGCTTGGACACATTGAAGCGGTCGTGGAAGCGGCCCCAGGAATAGGTCGAATCCGGGATTCCCAACCTTTCATAGTTTGCAGCTTCGGCGTGACCTTCGGGCAAATCGCCTGTGAAATAACCGTGGATGTTCTCCTCGGCCATGATGTAGGTGCCCCAGGGGGTCACGCCGCCCGCGCAATTGTTGATGGTGCCAAGAACCTTGCGGCCCGAGGGATCGGCTGCCGTTTGCAGGCGTGCATGGCCCGCCGCCGGACCCGACAGCTCCATGGCGGTCTTGGCGGTGATGCGGCGGTTCAGCGCGCCGTCCAGCACCGGCTGCCATTTGCCATCCACGCGGCGGATTTCAATGATCGTGCCGCCATGGGCCGCCATCTCGATGTTCACGCGGGTTTCGTTGGCTTCAGCGATCTGGATCTCGCCGTCCTTGATGGTAACGATGCCGGGGAACATCAGGTGTTCGTTGGTGTATTCGTGGTTCACGACCAGCAGGCCCCGGTCGTCGGCGCCGTCGAGCGGGATGAAGCCCACGAAGTCGTTGTTATAGCCGAACTGGCGTTCCTGCGCAGCCTCGGACTGGTTTAGCGGGTCGAAGTCGGGCGCGTCTGCGAACACCTTGTCGCCCCAGCGCAGCAGCACGTCGGCGTCATAGCCTTGGGCGACATGATGGTTGGCGTCCACGCCTGCCGTCACTTCGGAGAAATTGAAGGCCGAACCCGGCACCCGGCCTTGCGCATCCGTCGCCGCCTGCGCGTCGCCCGCCGACAACAGCGCAATCGGGCTGACCGTGGCGGAAATTGCCGTCACGGCCATTGCGCCTTGCAGGAAGCCGCGCCGGGAAAAGCGGGACGCGATGATCTCGCCCATGGTGCGGTTGGCGGTGGGGTTCAGGCCGGGGCCGTCGGCCTCCTCCAGCTTGCTGGTGCGAAAGATGTTGCGGGTCTGCTGGTCACGCATCGCGCTCTCCTGGCTGGTCGTTGGGGCCGGTCATAGCCTGTCGGGCAGCGGATAGGCGGGCGGTGCGACAGTGATGCGTCAGCAGTGTGAAGGTTTTTCGAAACCGCCAAGGAATGGCGAAACGCCCGCCAATGGCGGGCGTTCGCTTTATCGGCCTAGACGCCCAGGCACCACCGCATCACGGCCTTCTGGGCGTGCAGCCGGTTCTCGGCCTCGTCCCAGATCACCGAATGGGGGCCGTCCATGACGGCGCTTGTCACCTCGTCCTCTCGGTGCGCGGGCAGGCAGTGCATGAACAGGCTGTCGGATTTGGCGCGCGCCATCAGCGCCTCGTTGACCTGATAGCCGCGCAACTGGTTGTGGCGGCGTTCCTTGGCCGACTGGGGGTCGTGCATGGACACCCAGGTATCGGCAATGACCAGATCGGCGCCCTCGACCGCCTGGGCGGGGTCGCGCACGATCTCGGCCCGGACGCCCTGGGCGCGTGCGAAATCAAGCGCCTCGCGCTCGGGATCCAGCGGGGGCGGACCGCTGAAGGTGAAGTCGTATCCGAACTGGCCCGCGCCATGGATCACGCTGGCGCAGACATTGTTGCCGTCGCCGACCCAGACCACCTTCTTGCCCGCGATCGGCCCGCGATGTTCCTCGAAGGTCATCACGTCGGCCATGATCTGGCAGGGATGGGTCCGGTTCGTCAGGCCGTTGATGACGGGGACGGTGGCATGTTCCGCCATTTCCAGCAGCGTCGCTTCCTCGAAGGTGCGGATCATGATCAGATCGACATAGCGCGACAGCACGCGGGCGGTATCGGCAATGGTCTCGCCATGTCCCAGCTGCATCTCTGACCCTGACAGGACCATGGTTTGCCCGCCCATCTGGCGCACGCCCACGTCGAAGCTGACGCGCGTGCGGGTGGACGGTTTTTCAAAGATCAGCGCGACCATGCGGCCCGCCAGGGGCTGTTCGTCGTCGGTCATGCCCTTGGGGCGATTGTTGCGCGCGGTCTTCATGGCAAGCGCCTGGTCGATGATCGACCGCAGATCCGCCTTGCCGGTGGTGTGAATGTCCAGAAAATGCTTCATCTTTTCGTCTTTCGCGATTTGGGCAAGGAAGCCCGCTTGGCGTTCCGCGGTCAAGAGGGGGCGCTGCCCCCACGCGCGTGCCGCGCGTTCCCCCGGGATATTTGCGTGAAGAAGAAGCGCTTATCGTCGGCGTGTCAGCAGGCGGCAGGGATGGTTCCTGCCGCCGATGCCGTGTCTGGGTGCAAGGTCAGCCAAGGCTTGCCGCCGCGCGGTCGAGCCGCGCCACGGCCTCGGCAATCTCGTCATCGGTGATGTTCAGGGGCGGCAGCAGGCGCAGGGTATTGTCGGCGGCGGGCACGGTCAGCAGGTGCTGGGCATAGCCCGCCTTGACCACATCCGTGGGCGCGACCTTGCATTTCAGGCCCAGCATCAGGCCCTGGCCGCGCACGGCTTCGAACACATCGGGATGGGCGGCGACCAGGCCTTCCAGCCTTTGGCGGAACAGGGCGGCCTTGCGGTTGACCTCGGCCAGGAAGGAATCGTTGGCCACGATCTCCATCACCCGTGCGCCCACGGCACAGGCGAGGGGGTTGCCGCCATAGGTGGACCCATGCGTGCCCGCGACCATGCCTGCAGCGGCCTGTTCCGTGGCCAGCACCGCGCCCAGCGGGAAGCCGCCGCCGAGGCCCTTGGCGACCATCATGATGTCGGGCGCAATGCCCGCATATTCATGCGCGAACAGGCGGCCGGTGCGGCCCATGCCGCATTGCACCTCGTCCAGCACCAGCAGCGCGCCGTATTGGTCGCAAAGGTTACGGATCTCGCGTAAGTCGGCGTCGGGCAGCGGGCGGATGCCGCCCTCGCCCTGCACGGGCTCCAGCATGACGGCGGCGGTCTTGTCGCTGATGGCGGACTTCAGCGCATCCAGATCGCCCCAGGGCAGCGTGCGGAAGCCGGGCATCAGGGGGCCGAAGCCCTTGGTCATCTTTTCCGACCCCGAGGCTGCGATGGCGCCAGTGGAACGGCCGTGAAAGGCGCCTTCGAAGGTCAGGATCTCGATGCGGTCCTGATCCTGGTCGTGCCAGTACTTGCGGACCATCTTGATCGCCAGTTCGGCGGCCTCGGTGCCCGAATTGGTGATGAAGGCGGTATCGGCGAAGGTGTGTTCGACCAGCAGGTCGGCCAGCCGTTCCTGCTGCGGGATCTGATAAAGGTTCGAGACGTGCCAAATCTTGCCCGCCTGTTCGGTCAGCGCGGCCACCAGGTCAGGGTTCGCATGGCCCAGCACATTCACCGCGATGCCCGATCCCAGATCCAGGTATCGGCTGCCGTCCGTGGCGATGGCCCAGGCCCCCTCGCCCTGGTCAAAGGCGATGGGCGCGCGGTTATAGGTCGGCAGGACGTGCGAAATCATAGGGGACTCCCCGATTGGCAGGACGGAATGTGAGGGCAGGCGGGATCGGACGGTGACTTGGCGTCAACGTCGGGGACGGGCTGCAAAGGCGGTCCATGCGATCATGGCATCGGCCATAACGCCGATTCGGGCCTCGCGCAATCACGCTTTCATCCGATAGCCGGTTTTCAGCCAGTGCCAGGCCAGCCACAGGATCAGCGCGACAACCATGATGCAAACCAGCAGCCCCCGCCACACCGATGCGTCGCTGACCCCGGTGACGCCATAGCGCGCCCCGTCGATCAGGTAGAAGACCGGGTTCCAGTGCGACAGCGTGCGGAACGGCTCGGGCAGGGCCTGGACGGAATAGAAGGTGCCCGACAGAAAGGACAGGGGCGTGATGATGAAGTTGCTGATCGCCGCCATCTGGTCGAACTTCTGCGCCAGCACCCCGGCCAGGATCCCCAGGCCCCCCAGCATCAGCGCAGCCAGCAGGACAAAGGCCAGCGTCCAGCCGGGATGCGCGATCCCCTGACCCGTGACCAGGACCATGCCGGTCCCGATCACCGCGCCCACCAGGCCTGCGCGCACGACCGACCCCGCCAGATAGCCTGCCAGCAATTCCCCCGCCGACAAGGGCGGCATCAGCGTGTCTACGATGTTGCCCTGCACCTTGGCCGAGGTGATCGAGCTGGACGTGTTGGCGAAGGCGTTCTGGATCACCGTCATCATCAGGATGCCCGGCCCCAGGAAGACCAGATAGGGCAGGCCCATCACCTGTCCCCGCCCCTGCCCCATGGCCAGGGCAAAGATCAGCACGAACAATGCCGCCGTCATCAGGGGGGCAAAGATCGTCTGCTGCCAGACGGCCATGAAGCGCATCACCTCGCGCCTGGCAAGGGTTTGCAGGCCCAGCCAGTTGACGCGGCCGAAACGGCGCACGCCCATGGCGGGGGTTTCGGTGCGGATTATGGGCGACATCAGGCGGTCCTTGAATTTCTGCGCATCGGCGGCTAAATCTCGGCATCCCGTTTCTGACGGGGGCAATCGCAGGTTTCAAGATGGGGCGGCGCAGATGCACGCCCGGAAAGGCAGCCATGTCCTGGACGGATGAACGCGTCGAGACGCTGAAGCGCATGTGGTCCGAAGGCCAGTCCGCCAGTGCCATCGCCAAGGAACTGGGCGGCGTGACCCGCAACGCCGTGATCGGCAAGGTTCACCGCCTTGGCCTGTCGAACCGCAACGACGAACCCGAGCCTGCCCCCGCGCCTGCCCCGGAGCCCGTTGCCGAAAAGAAGGCGGACCGCAAGCCCGCCCCCGCCGCCCAAGCCGCCCCGCGTCCCGAACCGCAGCAGCCGCCCGAGCCTGCCGCCCCCGCGCGAGAGGCTCCCGCCGAGGAAGAACCCGTGTCCCAGCCCGTTTTCACCCCCGTTCCGCGCCGCCCCATCGTGCCGGCGGGCCAGCCCCTGCCGCCGCAGCCTTCCGCCAACGAGATCAGCCCAGAAACCCTGGCATCCGTCCGCGAGGTGGAAAAGCGTGCCAAGAAGCTGACCCTGATGGAATTGACGGAACGCACCTGCAAATGGCCCATCGGCGATCCTGCGACCGACAAGTTCTGGTTCTGCGGATTGCCCAGCCAGGCGGGCAAGCCTTATTGCGACGCCCATGTCAGCGTGGCCTTTCAACCGATGAGTTCGCGGCGCGACCGGCGGCGGTAAGGCCTGCCACAAGGGTTTGATCATGATGCGCCCGTCTTGCCTCACCCTTGCCATGACCGCCCTCCTGTCCGGTCCCGGACAGGCGCAGACCACCCTGTCCCTGCCCCTGGACGGCGCAACGCTGGACGACATCACCTATTTCTGCGACGGCGGCGCCCTTGTGCAGGTCAGCTACCTTGACGCCGGGCCGAACAGCCTGGCGCTGTTGCCCATTGACGGGGAACAGCGGATCTTCGTCAATGTGATCGCGGCATCGGGCGTGCGCTATGTTTCGGGCGAATACGAATGGTGGGCCAAGGGCCGCAACGCCAGCCTGACCAATGCCATGGACGACGCCGCCACCCGGTCCTGCGTGCAGACGGATTAAAGGCCCGGCACCCGGTCTTCGACCCAGGCGCGCAGGATCGTCTGGGCGATGGCACCCTTGCGCGCCGGCCGGATGCGGCCGTGCTTTCCGGCCAGGGCATCCGCCATTTCGGCCTTGCCGGCCCACAGCGCGTCTTCCAGTTCAACAGGGTCCATGGTGATCGCGCTTGTTTCGGCCCGCGCCACGCAACCGATCATCAGGGATGCGGGGAACGGCCAGGGTTGAGAGGTCAGATAGCGGACTGCACCCACCCGGACCCCCGTTTCCTCGTGAACCTCGCGGCGCACGGCTTCCTCGATCGTTTCGCCCGGTTCGACGAAACCGGCCAGCAGGGAATACATCCCGTCATCCCAGCCGGGCTGGCGGCCCAGCAGCACGCGGTCGCCGTCCAGCACCAGCATGATGACAACCGGATCGGTGCGCGGAAAATGCGGCCGCTTGCAGGCGGGACAGTCGAAACGCCAGCCAGCATGGGCGACGATGTTGCGCGCCCCACAATTGGAACAGAACCCGTGACTGCGGCGCCATTCGAAGATGCCCTTGGCCGGGGCGGCGATGGCGGCATCGCGATGATCCAGGTCGCCCAGCACGGCGCGCAGGTCGATGAACCCTTGCGTCGCGGGCAGGCCCAGGTCGGTGGCCGGATCGCCGTCGGGCGGCGCCAGGCCTGACAGGTCAATGGCGAAATGCGCGCATCCGCCGTCGTCCAAACCCAGGAACAGCGCCGTATCGGCCTGTCCCGCCACGACCGGATCGGTCGACCCCCACCAGACCAGCCGCGGACCGGCATCCGTCGAATCGAACAGCGGCTTGCCTTGCCAGAAGGGCAGCACGCGGCTGGCAGGATCGGCCAGATATCGCGCCATGGCCCCTCCGTCGCCGCGCAGCCGGTCGGCGCGGTCCAGGTAGCTGCCGCCAAAGGTGATTTCGGATTCGTCGATCATGGCCGCGACGCTGCACCGTCTGGCGGGCGGCGGCAAGCCCCGGCACTTTTCATCGCAGCCCAAGACGGCTAGAGACGGTGCGACCCAAAGGACGCGACCATGGCCCGCCATCTCATCACCTCTGCCCTGCCCTATATCAACGGCATCAAGCACCTGGGGAACCTTGTCGGATCCCAGCTGCCCGCCGATCTTTACGCCCGTTACCTCCGGGCGCGGGGGCACGAGGTGATGTTCATCTGCGCCACCGACGAACATGGCACGCCCGCCGAACTGGCCGCTGCCAAGACGGGCGAACCCGTGGCCGATTACTGCGCGCGGATGCATGGGGTGCAGACGGAACTGGCGCGCGGCTTTGGCCTGTCCTTCGATCATTACGGCCGGTCCTCCAGCCCCCGGAACCACGCGCTGACCCAGCATTTCGCGGGCCGCCTGGCCGAGAACGGCTTTATTTCCGAGGTCAGCGAAAAGCAGGTCTATTCCGTCGATGACGGCCGCTTCCTGCCCGACCGCTATATCGAGGGCACCTGCCCCAATTGCGGATATGACAAGGCGCGCGGCGACCAGTGCGAGAACTGCACCAAGCAGCTTGACCCGACCGACCTGATCGACCCGCGCAGCGCCATCAGCGGAAGCACCAACCTTGAGGTGCGGGAAACCAAGCACCTGTATCTGCGCCAATCTGCGCTGAAGGACCAGATCAGCGACTGGATCGACAGCAAGACCGACTGGCCGATCCTGACCACCTCGATCGCGCGCAAATGGCTGGACGACGGCGAGGGGTTGCAGGACCGCGGCATCACCCGCGACCTGCATTGGGGCGTGCCGGTCAAGCGCGGCGACCAGCCCTGGCCGGGGATGGAGGGCAAGGTCTTCTATGTCTGGTTCGACGCGCCCGTCGAATACATCGCCGCGACCGCCGAATGGGCCGATGCCCATGGCAAGACGGATGCCGACTGGCGCCGCTGGTGGCGCCGCGACGAAGGCGCGGATGACGTGACCTATACCCAGTTCATGGGCAAGGATAACGTCCCCTTCCACACCCTGTCCTTTCCCGCCACCCTGATCGGGTCCGGCGAGCCGTGGCGGATGGTCGATTACATCAAGTCCTTCAACTATCTGACCTATGACGGCGGGCAGTTCAGCACCTCTCAGGGGCGCGGCGTCTTCATGGACCATGCGCTTGAAATCCTGCCCGCCGATTACTGGCGGTGGTGGCTGCTGTCCCACGCCCCCGAATCCGGCGACAGCGAGTTCACCTGGGAGAATTTCCAGCAATCCGTGAACAAGGATCTGGCCGATGTCCTGGGCAATTTCGTCAGCCGCATCACCAAGTTCTGCCGGTCCAAGTTCGGCGAAACAATCCCCGAGGGTGGCGAATACGGTCCCGAGGAAACCCGGCTGATCGACACGCTGACTACCCGCATCTGCGCCTATGAAGGCTTTATGGCCGCGATGGAGGTCCGCAAGTCGGCCGGTGAACTGCGCGCGATCTGGGTTCTGGGCAACGAATACCTGCAATCCGCAGCCCCCTGGTCCACGCACAAGACCGACCCGCAAAAGGCCGCGATGCAGGTGCGCCTGGGCCTGAACCTGATCCGCCTTTATGCGGTGCTGTCCGCGCCCTTCATTCCCTTTGCCGCCAGGTCGATGCTAGAGGCGATGGGAACCACGGATGAGGCCTGGCCCGACGACGTGGCGGGTGCCCTGACTGCGCTGGCGCCCGGCCATGCCTTCTCCGTGCCAGAGGTGCTGTTCGCCAAGATCAGCGACGAAAGCCGCGTCGAATGGGAGGAACGCTTCAAGGGCGTTCGGACCTGACAGGGCTCCTGTGGCCATCAAGCCACAGGAAGGCCCTCGATCCCCTGCGAAAACTTGAGACAGCAAGGCTGGGCGGTTAATCCGACAGAAATACCCAGGAATGCGGCATAGCGAACCCAGGCAGAATCATGGATTTATGCCTGGACTTCATCATGCCTATTGCCTTTCGACTTCCGACCCTTCTTCTTTCCGCCACTGCCTTGTGCGGCCCTGCCGCTGCCCTTGCGCAGACCCAGGCCGCCCCAACCGTATTGGAGGAGATCGTCGTCACGACCGCGTCGGGCATCGCGACCTCCGTCCAGGACGCGCCAGCCTCGGTCACGGTAATCGACCAGAAAGCGATCCAGGCCAGCGGCGCGCGCAATGTCAAGGACGTGCTGCGCACGGTGCCAGGCCTGAACCTGACGCGCGGCAATGACGGCAATTCGAACGTCTCGTTCCGGGGCCTGTCCAGCAGCCGCACCCTGACCCTGGTCAATGGCAAGCGCATCGGCAGCCGCAACACATTCGCCCGCCATTACCAGGGCGACCTGCAAATCGTGCCCCTAGATGCTATCGACCGGATCGAAGTCGTGCGCGGTCCGATGTCCACCCTTTATGGATCGGATGCGATGGGCGGGGTGATCAACATCATCACCCGAAAGTCGAGCGACGCCTGGACCGGATCGGTCACGACCGATTTCGGCATTGCGGACAACAACACCACTGCCGACAGCCGGTCGGTCTCGGCCTGTCTGTCGGGCCCGCTGGGCCGGAACCTTTCCCTGTCGGCTTGGGGCAAGCTGGCGGAAACGGAATCCCCCAAAGCCTATGGCTTCACCGAAAGCCGGGGCGAGTTGATCCCGCAGTATTCCACGAACGGGATCCGCACCCAGACCCTGGGTGCGCGCCTGACCTGGACCCCCGGCGACGGCATGGAATGGGGGGCCGAGGCGCAGTCTTCAGTCGACGACTATCTGGCGCCCGACAACGGCCCGACGGAAAACGAGGTCACCCGCCACAGCATCGGCCTGACGAACGAATGGCAATTGGCCGGGGGACAGCTGTCCAGCTACCTGCGCCACGAGGCGTCGGAAAACAAAAGCCGGAACACCGATACGGGCGATTTCGACGATGCCATCGATTATAACGCGACGACGCTGGAATCGCGCTATACGTCCGCGGCAACGCTGGGCGGGCATACCTTGGACTATACCCTGGGCGGGTTGATCGCCCATGAGAAGTTGCGCGATCCGAACACCACGGCGGATGCGCTGATCGAAGGCTCGGCCACAACGGCGGCGCTTTACGGAGAGGTTCGCACGGACGTGACCGACGCGCTGAGCCTGACCGGAGGCCTGCGCGTGGATCATCACGAGGATTTCGGCACCCATGTGACCCCCCGCATCTATGCCAATTACCGGATCAGCGACGCGCTGATGCTGAAGGCGGGCTATTCCCAGGCCTTTGTCGCGCCCGACCTGCGCAACCTGAACCCGAACTATCGGATGGGTTCGCGCGGCAATGGCTGCAAACCCTATCCCGGTCCCTGCACGATCATCGGCAACCCCGACCTGCAACCCGAAATCTCGGACAATTATGAAATCGGGCTGAACTATCAGGGCGAACGGACCAGCTGGGAGGTGACGGTCTTTTACAACGATGTCGAGGACATGATAAGCGCCCGCAGGATCCGCCCGGCCGATCCTGCAAATCCCGATGACACCGCCTTGTTTCAGCGCGACAACTTCGATTACGGCAAGACCGCCGGGATCGAGGCGGGGTTCGAACATGACCTGACCGACAACCTGGCCTGGACCACCTCGGCCACCCATATCGCCAAGTCGGAATTCAAGTATGGCGATTTCGACACCGCCTATCCGATGGCCACGACCCCGGAATGGAACGTCACCACCGGCCTTGCCTGGCAGGCCACCGACCGCCTGAACCTGTCGGGGCAGGTCACCTATGTCGGCAAGCAGGTGGGCTTTGTAATCGAGGAAGGGTTGACGGTGGGTGATGACGAACAGGCGTCTGTTCCGGCGGGGCAGAACAGCAAGGCCTATTACCTGGTCGATGTCGCGGCGGCTTTCGACCTGACCGACGACACCACGCTGAACCTGGGCATCGACAACCTGTTCGACGACCAGCCCGAATCAGAGGTGGATTACCGCGAGGATGGCCGCCTGTTCAAGATCGGGCTGACCACCCGCTTCTGACCCCGTGTCGCGAACCGGCCTGCGCCCGGTGGTGGACCTTCGCCGCCAAGCGTGTTCTTTTCGGGCCACCCGGCCCAAGGAGACGCGACCATGACCCATTGCATCTTGATCGGCGCGCCTGTCGATGAAGGCCAGCGCCGCCCCGGCTGCCTGATGGGACCGGCGGCCTATCGCGTGGCGGGATTGCCGGGAACCCTGACGGCCCTGGGCCATACGGTCCAGGACAGGGGCGACGTGCTGCCGGGTGCCCTGCCCGACCTGTCCTGCGCCAACCCTGCCGTCCACCACCTGCCCGAGATGATCGCCTGGACCGATGCGCTGCGGGATGCCGTGGCCGGGGCCTTGCCCGACGGGCTGCCGATCATCATGGGCGGGGATCACGCGCTTGCGCTTGGCAGCGTGGCGGGGGCGGCAATCCACGCGCACGCCACGGGCCGGCCCTTGTTCGTGCTGTGGCTGGACGCGCATAGCGACATCCACACGGTCCAGACGACGACATCGGGAAACCTGCACGGCACGCCCATAGCCTATGCGCTGGGGCTGCCGGGCTTTGATCCCTTTCCGTCCTTTCCCCATCCGGTGCCGGGCCAAAACATCTGTATGTTCGGCATCCGCAGCGTGGATCCGGCCGAACACGCCGCCCTTGTTGCCATCGACATTACGGTGAACGATATGCGAGTGCTGGACGAACAGGGCATTGTCGCCCCCTTGCGGACATTCCTGGACCAGGTCGCGGCGGCGAACGGGATGCTGCACGTGTCGCTGGACGTGGATTTCCTGGACCCGTCGATCGCACCCGCCGTAGGCACCACCGTCCCCGGTGGAGCCACCTTCCGCGAGGCGCATCTGGTCATGGAACTGCTGCACGAATCCGGCCTGGTCACGTCGCTGGATCTGGTGGAGCTGAACCCGTTCTTGGACGACCGGGGCCGCACGGCCAAGCTGATGGTCGATCTGGTCGGCAGCCTGATGGGCCGCAAGGTCTTCGACCGCCCCACCCGCAGCTTCTGAAAGCCTTGCCAATTGCCCCCCTGCCGGTTAGCGACAGGGAACGCGGGCGTGGCGGAATGGCAGACGCATGGGACTTAAACTCCCTGGGGCGCAAGCCCGTGCGGGTTCAAGTCCCGCCGCCCGCACCAGTTTTCCCCCGGAAATGCAAGACGGCCAGCCCCGAGGGACCGGCCGTTCCTGGATCAACCATGGTGCCGCTGAAGGGACTCGAACCCCCGACCCCATCATTACGAATGACGTGCTCTACCAGCTGAGCTACAGCGGCATCTGGTTGTGCGGCGCCGGATAGCAGGTTCCACGCCAAGGGAAAAGGGGGCGCGGCACTTTTTCTGCGTCCCCGTCGGTCAAGGCCGGGTCTTGCCCTCGGTCCAGTCCGCATCCTCGGGCGGAAGGACGTCGGGACGGATCAGGGTCGGTTCGGGCTGCACGGCGGGCGCGGGCCGAACCGACGGCTGCGGGTCTGCGGCCATGACCTCGACCCGGACGGGCACCGGTTCGGGCGTGGTGATGGTGTGGGCGGGTTCGACCGTCACATAGTCGCTTTCACGCGGGACCATGCCCGGGGTCACATCGGCGATTTCCACCCTGCGGACCTTGGAGGTCTTGCCCACGGGTTCCACGACCGGCTTGACCGGCTCGTCTTGCCGGACCGCGTCCTCGACCACAGGGGCCGATGGCTGAGGCTTTGGCGCGCCGACCAGCAAGGGCAGCATTTCAGCGCCCGGCGCCGCCATGGCGCCGGTGCCCCTTGCCTGGGGTTCCCGCCAGGTCAGCGTGTCAAAGCCGCCGCAACTGTCGCAAACCGGCGCCCAGTCCGACATCACGTTATGGCATTTGTCGCAAACCCATTGCGGGCCGCGCGAGGCGGTCAGCGCGCGCGCCAGATATCCGCGCACGACGCTGTCGTCCGCGCCCTCGCCCCGCTCCACCGCCGCCATGATCGACAGCGTGCGCACGGTCGGATGCTTTTCGGCCAGATCGCCCAACGCGCGGCGGGCGCCGGGGAAATCTTCGGCCGACAGCAGCAGTTCGGCGCGCAGCAGGCGCGATTCCTGGTCGTTGGGGTTCTTGGCGATCAGCCGGTCGAACCGGGTCAGGCGGGCGGAAGGCGTCTCATCGGGCACGATCTCGGCATAAGCCGAGGCCACGTCGGGATGGGGCCGCACCGACCAGGTCTTTTCCAGCACGCGGGACGCATTGCGGTAATCCTTTTGCGCGATATAGCTGCGCGCGGCCAGGACCGCCGCCGGGATCAGGTCCGGGGATGCCTTGTTGGCGGAAATCGCGGCCTCTCGGGCGCTTATGGAATTGCCATGGGCCAGAACTTCGCTGGCTTCCTGCAAGGCCAGCACGGCATCGCGGCGGATATGCACATCGGAGGGCAGATCGCCCTGACGGCGCTTGTCCTTCAGCAATTGCCGCGCGCCCTTCCAGTCATGTTCCCGCATTTCCAGATCCAGCAGCGTATCCTGCAGATCGCGGTGACGGGGCTTGAGGGCATAGGCCTTCTGCGCCAGCAGCAAGGCGGTTGCCGTGTCGCCGTCTTCCATCTTCTGGCGCATCAACCCGCGAATACCCACAAAGCGGGTGCGGTCGTCTTCCAGCAGCGTGCGATAAACCTGGCCCGCGCGGGTCTTGTCACCCGCCACCTCGGCCGCCTGGGCGGACAGCAGGTTGGTGATATGGGGCATGTTCAGGTATTTCTCGGCCTTGGCGGCCTTGTCCTGGGCCAGCTTGCCTTCGCCCGATGCCACGGCCAGCATCCCCTCGCCCAGGGCCTCGTATCCCTTGCGTTCGCGGGACCGGGCGAAATAGCGGTCGATGGCCGTTTCATCCCCCGCAATGAAGCGGATAAAGGCCAGGACCAGGCCCAGGGCCTTGAAGACCAGCCAGGCCAGAACCATCAGCACCAGCAGCGCCACGACCGCCTTGACGGGGGTCAGCGCGTATTCCGTGCCGGCATATTCGATGCGCAGCATCTGGCCCGTTTCGGACAACTGCACCGCCCCAAGCGAGACGACTAGGACCACGGCGAAGAAAAACAGGATTTTCAACAAGGACAGCAGCATTGCCCGGACCTCAGTTTGAAGGGGCGGACAGGTCGGACAATGCCGCCTGCGCATCGCGATAGGACACGGCCCCGGCCAGCCATTCGGCCATGGCGGGGGCGGCACGGGCGTTGTCGGACAGGGCTTCGATTTCCGTCACGGCATCCGCGATGCGGCCCGCCTGGACGGCTTCGTCGGCGCGGGACAGGATCGCATCCGGATCGCTGCCTTCGCGCGCCTCGACCGACCGGGCGCCGGTCTGGGCGCGCAGGAAATTGGTCAGCAGGTTGCCATTGCCCGCCACGCTGTCCCCGCGCAGCGATGCGCGCAGGGCGGCGCGCGCCGCCTCGGGAAAGCTGGCTTGCAGGCTGTCCAGGCTGGGCACGTCCCGGGTCAGTGCCTCGGGCGCCTCAAGCCCCGCGCCTTCCAGCGTTTGCCGCGCCTCCTCCGGTGTCACGCCCCGGTCCAGGGCGGATTGCAGGGCGGCGACGGCGGCCACGGCTTCGGCCCGGCGGGTGCTTTCGGCGGCGGCTTCCTGCAACTGCTGCGCCTCGGCCTGGGCTGCATTGATCTGCGCCTGCGCGGCTTGGGCTGCGGTCTGGAGCTGTTGTTCCAGGGTATCCGCCTCAGCCGCCAAGGCCTGCACGCGCGCGGCCATGTCGGGGTCGATCTGCGGACGGGCCGTCAATTCCTGGATTTGGACAGCCTGGGCTTCGATCTGCTGGCGCAATGCGGCCAGATCCTCGGGCGTAGGACCGGCGGGGGTATCTGCCGCCGCGGCTTCGGGCTGTGCCGCAGCCAGTTCGCTGCGCAGCGCATCGACCTGTTCGGCGGCCGCAGCTTGGGCTGCGGCAACCGCATCGCTGCGAATGGCAGCCACATCCACCTCGGGGGCGGCTGCAACGGGCTGGGGGACCGCCTGTTCGGGCAGCCAGTCCGCGGGCAGATGCGGCAATGCCCAGATCGTTGCCGCCGATCCCAGGCCTGCGGCGACCACCCCGCCCAGGAAAACCGGCCAGAAGCCGGTCTTTTTCACCACGACCTTTTGCGCCGGTGCTGGTGCGGATGTTTGGACCGGGATGTCGCGCGGCGCGGGTTCCGGCATGGCGGCCTTGGGGGGATCATCGGATCCGGCCGCGTCCGGCTTGCGCGCGGCGGGGGGATGCTGGCCGGTCTTGTCGCCCAGCAGGGTCGATTCGACGGGCTTCATCTCTGCCCCTTGCGCCGATGCGGCACGTCCGTCCCCCGCACCGATATCGGTCTGGGCAATCACGCCGGGCGTGGCCGCATCCTTTTTCGGCATCAGGGGGGTCTTGTCCTGCGGGGTTTCGGATTTGCTGTCGCTTGTGGTCTTGTCTGGCTTTTTCACGTGGTATCCCCGTCTCGCGGCAGCACGCATGGCCGCGCCTGGCCCGCAGCCTAATGAGGCCGGAGGCGCTTCTCAACCCGCCCTGCGCATCATTGTTCCGCCAAAGGCAGGCTGCGGATGGCCGCAGCCATGGCCGCCGCATCGGGCCGCTGGGCCACGGCATGACCGGCGGCGGGCGCGGCCCAGGCGGCCCAGGCGGCATCGCTGATCGCCACCGGCCACAACGGCGCCCTTGCCCCCCGCCCGGCATCCGCCACCAGACGTGCGCTGCGCGGGGAAAACAGCGGCAGGATCACCGGGGCCGTTCCCGCCAGCAGCGCCCCCGCCTCGTTGGTCAAGGGGACGGCCTGCTGGTCGTACACGACCATCCCCGGGACCGGCAGGCGCCTTGCCAGATGCCGGCCATGCGGGTGGATCAGCGGCACCCCCGCCGCCTCGATCAGCGGCAGCAGGCTTTCGGCAAAGCCATTGCCCATCCGGACGTCAAATCCCGCCGCGTGCGCAACCTGCCCGGTATGCTCGCCCACGCACAGCGCCAGCCGTCCCCGCCCCGCCCCGGCCGCGGGCACCGCATGGGCGGAGGTGAACACCAGCCCCGGCGCATCGCGCAAGGCGGCGGCGTCATGATCCACCGCCACGATCCGCAGGATGGGCGAAATCACCGCTGGCCAGTCCGGCAGCATTGCCGCGAACCGCCGCGAATCCTGCGGCGGGCGGGTCAGCAGCAGAACAGGTCGCTTGGTGCTGGACATTGGCATCCCCTGTGACCGATGCTAGGGCCTGACGCGTAAGCGCCATTTCCCCGCCCGGCAAGAGCATGAACGATACCCAGATTTTCCTTGGCATCGAGAGCAGTTGCGACGACACTGCCGCTGCCCTTGTGACAGGCGACCGGCGGATCCTGGCATCCGTGATCCACAGCCAGACCGCGCTTCACGCCGATTTCGGCGGCGTGGTGCCGGAAATCGCCGCGCGCGCCCATGCGGAACGGCTGGACCTGGTCGTGGAACAGGCGCTGTCCCAGGCGGGCGTCGCGCTGTCCGATGTGGCGGCGGTGGCGGTCACGGCGGGACCGGGGCTGATCGGCGGGGTGATGGCGGGCGTCATGTGCGCCAAGGGCATCGCCGCTGGTGCGGGCCTGCCGCTGATCGGCGTGAACCACCTTGCGGGCCATGCGCTGACCCCGCGCCTGACGGACGGCATCGGCTTTCCCTATCTGATGCTGCTGGTATCGGGCGGACATTGCCAGTTCCTGCGCGTGGACGGACCGCAGGATTTCACCCGCCTGGGCGGCACCATCGACGATGCCCCGGGCGAGGCCTTTGACAAGCTGGCCAAGCTGCTGGTCCTGCCCCAGCCGGGCGGGCCTTCCGTGGAATCCGAGGCCGCGTCCGGCAATCCCAACCGCTTCGCCCTGCCCCGCCCGCTTCTGGACCGTCCGGGATGCGATATGTCGTTTTCCGGCCTCAAGACCGCCGCGCTGCGGCTGCGCGACCAGTTGATCGCGGACCAGGGAGGCCTGCGTCAACAGGACCGTGCGGACCTGTGTGCCGCGTTCCAGCAGGCCGTGGCCGAGGTTTTGGCCGAAAAATCCCGCAGGGCGCTTGCGGCAAGCTCGGCCCCGGTTCTGGCCGTCGCGGGCGGTGTCGCCGCCAACCGCACCATCCGCGCGGCCTTGGAACGGGTGGCGCAGGATGCGGGCGCGCGGTTCCTTGCCCCGCCGCTTGCGCTTTGCACCGACAACGGCGCGATGATCGCCTGGGCCGGGGCGGAACGCTTTACCCTGGGTCATCGCGACGGCATGGACCTGGCCGCCCGCCCCCGCTGGCCGCTGGATCAGGACGCGGCCCCGATGCTGGGCAGCGGCAAGAAGGGTGCCAAGGCATGAGCATCGCGATCGTGGGCGCGGGCGCATTCGGCACGGCGCTTGCGGTGGCCTTGTCCGCGAACGGCCCTGTGACGCTGTGGGCGCGCGACATCCGCTGGGGCCGCGACAACCCGCGCCTGCCGGGGGTCGCCCTGCCCGATGCAATCCGCATCACCGATGATCTGCCGACGGCCACCCGGGCCGATACGCTGCTGATGGCCCTGCCCGCCCAGGCGCTTGGCGGCTTCCTGGCCGATCACGCGGCGCTTCTGGACGGCAAGCACCTGGTCAGCACGGCCAAGGGCATCGACCTTGCCCAGTTGACCGGCCCGTCCGTCCTGCTGTCCAACGCCTGTCCGCGCGCGACCGTGGCGGTCCTGACCGGCCCGTCCTTTGCGGCTGACATCGCGCGCGGGCTGCCCACCGCCCTGACGCTGGCCTGCGCCAACGCTGAGGCGGGCAAGGCGCTGCAACACGCGCTGTCCACCCCGGTCCTGCGGCTTTACCGAACCACTGACGTGACAGGCGCCGAACTCGGCGGCGCGCTGAAGAACGTCATCGCCATCGCAGCGGGCGTCGTGATCGGCGCGGGCTTGGGCGACAGCGCGAGGGCCGCCATCATCACGCGCGGCTTTGCCGAGATGACCCGCCTTGCCGCCCGTCTGGGCGCGCGCCCCGAAACGCTGACCGGCCTGTCGGGCTTGGGCGACCTGACATTGACCTGCACCTCGGCGGGGTCGCGCAACTTCCGCTATGGGCAGGCGCTTGGCGCGCGCCAGCCGTTCGACAGCACCACCACCGTCGAAGGCGCCGCCACCGCCCGCGCCGTCGCGGCCCTGTCGGACCAGATCGGCGAGGATATGCCGATCGCCGCCATGGTGGCCCGCCTGGCCGAGGGCCGCATGACCGTGGACGACGCGGCCCAATCCCTGATGACTCGCCCCTTGAAGGAGGAATGATGCCCCTGTTCGCCGTGATCTGCCGGGACAAGCCCGGCGCCCTGCAAACCCGCCTGGATACGCGCGACGCGCATCTGGCCTATCTGCACGACAGCGGCATTGTCCGCATGGCCGGCCCGCTTGTCGAGCAAGGCCAGATGTGCGGATCCCTGCTGGTCGTCGAAGCCGATGATCTGGCCGCGGCGCAGGACTGGGCGGCAAAGGATCCCTACAAGGCCGCCGGGCTGTTTGGCAGCACCGAGGTCGTCGAATGGAAGAAGGTGATCGGCTGATGGCCTTCTGGCTGTTCAAATCGGAGCCCGACGTGTTCGGCTGGGACGACCTGGTCGCCAAGGATGACGCGGGCGAGGAATGGGACGGGGTGCGCAACTATCAGGCGCGCAACTTCATGCGTGCGATGAAGACGGGCGATCTGGGCCTGTTCTATCATTCCAACATCGGCAAGGAAGCCGTGGGCATCGTCCAGGTCATCGCCGAGGCCCATCCCGACAGCACGGCGGACGATCCGAAATGGGAATGCGTGGACATCATGGCCGTGAAGCCCCTGCCCCGCCCGGTTTCGCTGGACCAGGCGAAACAGGAACCGGCGCTCAAGGACATGGTGCTGGTCAACAACTCGCGCCTGTCGGTCCAGCCGGTCAAGGATGACGAATGGGCCGCAATCATGAAACTGGCGGGGCTATAGCTTTTGCCTTGGCCAAAATATCCCACGGGGGCCCGGGGGTGGGAAACCCCCGGCTTGCCGCTTCCTCTCGGCGCGACAGCGGGTTAGGGTCCGGGCGACATCCAACAGGGGAAGACACCCATGAGCCAGCGTCTGCATCTTGTCTTTGGCGGCGAGCTGACCGACCCGCAGGGCACCCAGTTCCGCGACACCGATGCCATCCACATCGTCGGCATCTTCCCCAATTACCAGGCCGCCTATGATGCCTGGAAGGCGGAATCGCAGCGGACGGTGGACAGCGCCCATACCCGTTATTTCATCGCCCACCTGCACCGCCTGCGCGACGAGGAAGCCGCCGCCAGCCCCACCGAGGAGCTGGAGGTCCGGGGCTGATCGCCCAGGTTCGGCGCAGGCCATGATCAAGGTATCCGGCATCGGGCAGTTCGGCCTGTGGTGGCAAGGCCGCCGGGCCGTGCCCGACGATGCCCCCGCGCCCGAAATCCCGCAGGGCATCGGCCCCTTGCTGCTGGTGCAGGTCGCGCCCGAAGCGCGGGCGGCCTTTGCCCAGGTGCAGCGCCGCCTGATGCGGGGACGCCCCGACCTGCGCATCCTGGACGCGGGCGATCCCGCCCCCGCCATGGCCGAGACGCTGATGGCCGCTGGTCCTGCCGCCGTCCTTTTGCTGGGATCGGACCTGCCCGCATCCCTGATCCTGGCGGCCAGCCGCCGGGGCCTGCCGGTCATCCTGGCCGAAGCGCGGCTTGCCCCCGAGGATACCGGCTGGACGCTGCGGGCCAGCGCGCGGCGCGAATTGCTGCGCCAGATGCGCGCGATCCTTGTGACCGACCCCCCCAGCCACTCGATCGCCCTGCGCATGGGCGCAGACCGCAGACGCGTCGCCATGACCGGCCCGGTGGCCGAAATCCGCGATCCCCTGCCCTGTTCCGAGGCCGAGCGCAGCGTCATGGCCCAGTTGCTGCGGGGCCGCCATGCGTGGCTTGCAGCCTCGGTCCCCCCGGACGAGGAAGACGCGGTGCTGACCGCCCATCACGCGGCGCTTGCGCAATCGCACCGGGCGCTGCTGTTCCTGGCCCCGCGCGATCCCGACCGCATCGCCCCCCTGGCCCAGGCGATCGAGGCCGGCGGCCTGACCGTCGCCCGCCGGTCCTGGGACGAGGATCCGACCGATGATGTCCATGTCATGCTGACCGACGGTCCGACCGAAATGGGCTTGTGGTATCGCCTGGCCCCCGTCACCTACCTGGGCGGCACGCTGGGGGGCGACGATGCCGCGGCCCGCCATCCGTTCGAACCCGCCGCCCTGGGTTCCGCCATCGTCCATGGCCCCCATACGGACCGCTTTGCCACCGAATGGCAGCAGCTTGGCGGCGCGGGCGCGGCGCGCCAGGTCGCCACCCCCGAGGATCTGGCCGCAGCCATCGCCGAATTGTCCCAGCCCGACCTGATCGCAACGCTTGCCAGCAATGCCTGGACCGTCAGCACGGGCGGCGCGGACGTGACCATGCGCATCTGCGCCCCGGTCTTGGACGCCATCGCAAAGGCCACGCCATGAAACGCGCGCCCGTCTTCTGGTATCAGCGTCCGCCGACGCTCGCCGCACGTCTGTTGTCGCCGCTGGGTGCGGCCTATGCCCGTGCCACCGCCCGGCGGCTGGCGGGCGGCACGCGGGCGCGGGTGGGCGTGCCGGTGATCTGCGTGGGCAACCTGAACGCAGGCGGCACCGGCAAGACGCCCACGGTGATCCACCTGCAACAGGCGCTGCAGGCGCGCGGGATTGCCGCCCAAGTAGTATCGCGCGGCTTTGGCGGCAGCGCCTCAGGCCCCCTGCGGGTCGAGGAAGCGCGCCATGAGGCCGCTCTGACCGGGGACGAGCCCTTGCTGATGGCGGCCTTCGGCCCGGTCTGGGTCGCCAGGGACCGGCTGGCGGGCGCACGGGCGGCGGTGGCCGATGGCGCAGGGGCGATCATCCTGGACGACGGGTTCCAGGATCCGGCCCTTGCCCACGACCTGTCGCTGGTCGTGGTCGATGCGGCCAAGGGCTTTGGCAACGGTTTCTGCATCCCGGCCGGACCCTTGCGCGAACCCGTGGCGACAGGCCTTGCCCGCGCCGATCTGCTGTTGTCGGTCGGTCCCCCTGACGCGCAGGCCCGCTTTGCCGCCCCCCCGGGGGCACCGCCGCATCTGCGCGGGGCCTTGGCGCCCCTGGCCATGGGCATGGACTGGGGGGGCTATCGCGTCTTGGCCTTCGCAGGCATCGGCCACCCCGAGAAGTTCTTTGCCACCCTGGCCGGGCTTGGCGCCGATCTGGTCCGGGCCGAGGCGTTGGAGGATCACCAGCCCTTCACCCCCGCCTTGCTGACCCGGCTTGAGACCGAATCCCGGTTGCTGGGCGCCCAGCTTGTCACCACCGAAAAGGACGCGGCCCGCCTGCCCCGATCCTTCCGGCCCAAGGTGATGACCCTGCCCGTGCGCCTGGCCCTTGACGACCCCGCGCCGCTGGACCGGGCGCTGGACCGTCTGTTTCCGCGTGGCTGATCTTTGCAATCGGCCCGGCAATCCCGATATAGGGCAGGACGGGCCGTGATGGCCCAAGGGGAAAGGACAGGCATGTCGCGGAACGCCATCCAACGGCTGGGCTTTTATCTGCTGGTTCTGGTGACGCTTTATGCCTCGCTGGGGGCGGGATAGGACCATGGCGAAACGCTTTGGCGGGCGGTTCTCGCCCGATGCCCTGCAGAATGGCAATCTGAACCCCATCCCTGACGCGCCGATCCGCCACCGGCTGGCCGGGCGCCCGAAATATGTGACCATGGCGGCGGTGCCGTTCCTGTTCAGCGCGTTTTTCCAGGATCCGGCAGGCATGGCCGCCAATCTGGCGGCCTTTGGCGTGATTGCCAGCGCCATGTGGATGACCCGCGAAGGCCTTGCCGCCGAGGCCGCGTACGAGGTGCGCCGCGTCGCGCGCCGCCCGGCGATCCCGCGCAAGCTGTTCGGGGGCGTTCTGGCCGGGCTGGGCCTGGGGCTGGGGGTCGCAGAACCCGGCAGCCTGGCCGGCGCCGGGGCGGTGGGCGTGACGGGACTGGCGCTGCACTGGCTGGCCTTCGGGTCCGACCCGATGCGCGACAAGGGGATGGACGGGGTCGACGGCTTTCAGGGGGAACGCGCCCAGAAGATGATCGAGGAAGCCGAGGCCCATCTGGCCCAGATGCGCGACGCGATCCGCCAGTTGGGCGACCGCTGGCTGGACGCACGGATAAACCGTTTTGCCGCCACGGTCGAAGACCTGTTCGACCGCGTGCGCAGCAATCCCGGCGATCTGTCGGCAGCGCGGCGATATCTGGGCGTTTACCTGATGGGCGCGCGCGATGCCTCGGTCAAGTTCGCCGATCTGTATCGCCAAACGCAGGATCCGGCGGTACGGGCG
The DNA here is from genome assembly GCF_021491915.1 of Paracoccus everestensis. NCBI lineage: Bacteria > Pseudomonadati > Pseudomonadota > Alphaproteobacteria > Rhodobacterales > Paracoccaceae > Paracoccus > Paracoccus everestensis. The sequence continues at coordinate 2,558,410 of NZ_CP090836.1, forward strand.
TCCTATGAAACGTTCCTGGACGATCTGGAAAAGGATTTCAGCGCCAAGTCGCGGCGATTGCTGGAAGGCGACCGCACCGATCTGGACATCGAGATATCGGTCCTGCGCGACCGTTTGGCGCGGGAAGGCGTCCGGGCCAGCGAACCCGCGGCGCTCGAACCGCCCCGGACCGAGGCCGCGCGCTTTCTGGACGACCTGCTCACCCCCGGCCAGGACAAGGTGCGCTGATCCGCCGATGCCGCGCTTTGCCCTGAAGATCGAATATGACGGGCGCCCCTTTGCCGGATGGCAGGCCCAGGCCGACCAGCCGTCGGTGCAAGGCGCAATCGAGGCCGCGCTGGCCCGCCTGGATCCCGGCTTTGCCGCAGGGGCGCGGATCGCGGCGGCCGGGCGCACCGATGCGGGCGTCCACGCCACGGCCCAGGTCGCCCATGCCGATCTGGCCCGCGACTGGGATCCGTTCCGCCTGGCCGAGGCGTTGAATTTCCACCTGAAACCCGCACCCGTGGCGGTCCTGGTTGCAGCCCGCGTTCCCGATGATTTCCACGCCCGCTTTTCCGCCATCGAACGGCGATACCTGTTCCGCCTGCAGGCCCGCCGGGCGCCCGCGACCCATGATCGTGGCCTGGTCTGGCAGGTTCTGCACCCTCTGGACGCAGACGCCATGCGCAAGGGGGCCGCGCATCTGCGGGGCCGTCACGATTTCACGACCTTCCGATCCTCGATCTGCCAGGCGGCAAGCCCGGTCAAGACCTTGGATGACATCAGGATCGAGGAGACCGCCATTCCCCACGGGCATGAATACCGATTTCACCTGCGGGCGCGGTCGTTCTTGCACAACCAAGTCCGGTCGATCGTGGGCACATTGGAGCGGGTCGGCGCCGGATCGTGGCCGCCAGACCGGGTGGCCGATGCCCTGGCCGCCCGCGACCGGTCGGAATGCGGCCCGGTCTGCCCGCCGCACGGGCTTTATCTGTGCGGTGTCGGCTATCCGCAGGATCCGTTTGAAAACCCCTAGCGGCTATCAGGGGCCGATCGTTCCGTCATCCAGCGCCAAAGATCCGACAGCCCCTGGTCCACGTCAAATCGGGGTGTGAAGCCCAGCTCGTCGTGTGCGGCCTTGCCGCATCCGAGCGAAGCCTGGATATCCCCCGGTCGCGCCGGGACGTGAATATCGGCCGTCCGCGCCCTGCCGGACGCCGCATCGACCTTTTGCGCAAGGTCGGCCACGGTGGTGCCGGCACCCGTGCAGACATTGAAACGGTGGGCGCCCGGCCGGCTGGCCGCAAGATCCCCTGCGTGCAGGATCGCGCTGACAACATCCTGGACATGGACAAAGTCCCGCACCTGCGAGCCGTCGCCCTGAATGGTATGGGGCAGATCGTGCAGGACATTCGAAAAGAACTTGGCAATCACCCCCGCATAAGGGGACGCGGGATCCTGCCCTGGGCCATAAGCATTGAAAAGCCGAAGACTGACCGAGGGCAGGCCGCGTATATCCGCCATGGCCCCCAGATGATGTTCGCCAGCAAGCTTGTCCGCCCCATAAGGGGAAAGCGGCAACAAGGCGTCATCTTCGCGGCACGATGCCCCCGTCATGTTGCCGTACACCGCCGCGGTAGAGGTGAAGACCACCGGAATCCTGCGACGCTCGCTGGCCGCCAGGAAGACGGTAAGGGCGCCATCCAGGTTTACCCTGTGCGCATCCAGCCAGTCGTCTATGCAGGCTTGGACAGACACACGGGCAGCCAGGTGGTAAATGCCGTCCACCCCCGATGCCAGGTCGCGCACCAAAGGTCCGTCCAGGATGCTTCCCCGCACAAAGGATGCCTTTGCATGGATGTTTTCCGGCTTTCCCGTGGAAAGATCGTCCAGAACGACAACGTGGTTGCCTTGCCCAATCAGGCGGTCAACCAGGTGGGTTCCGATAAATCCAGCTCCTCCGGTAACAAGAACCTTGCGGGTGTTCATGCTATCGGGGCCAAACCATGCTCCATCGGCAGTTCAGGATCATTTCCGCCTGCGCGGCCGCCGGTTTTTCGAAAAGACCACGACCAATGTCTGCCACATGATCCAGATATCAAGGGCCATTGTCCGGTTTTTCTGGTATATCAGGTCTATCTTCAACTTCGTGGGCAGGCAGCGCCTTTGATAGGCGGTCTCGGTTTCCTCGGCGCTGCGGCACCTGGCCAGGATACTGCCCTCGTGCTGATGATAGATCAGCGTGGCCAGCCCCGTCACACCGGGGCGGTTTCGCAGAACCTGCCCATAAACGCCGGGAAAGCGTTCGGCATATTCACGGATGGTCGGGCGCGGCCCGACAAAGCTCATGTCGCCGGACAGGATGTTGAACAACTGCGGCATCTCGTCGATCCGGGTGCGGCGCAGGAAATGTCCAAGCGGCGTTATGCGCCAGTTCTTGTGGGCGCCCGTCACCCCGAAATCGCCGTCCTGCTGCATCATCGTGCGGAACTTCAGATGCATGAAGGTCCGGTTCGGCGAACTCATGCGCGGCGCGGCATAAAAGATTGGCCTGCCTTGAACGATCAGCAGTACAAGCGCAACAAACGCCATGATGAACGACAAGGGGACAAGCAGAAGCAGGGCCAGCGAGACATCGAACAAACGCTTGCGCCGGGGCAATGGCTTGATGCCCGCCGCCCTCGCCTCATGCATGAGCCAGGTTAAGCTGGTGGCCGGAACATATGCTGCTTCGCCCTTGTCCCAGTCATGGTGGATCGTCACGATACCTGCCCTGCAACAACTCGTTCTTTGTTGCCGGGTAGCATATCGACGAAAGCATGGAAACCATGGCAGCACTAATCTGCCGAATGACTTGCGCGACCATGGCAAAGGGGCCACTGTCTGGCCGGAAATGGGCAATTCGAAGGCGGGTGATGCGGAAATTTCTTGTCATGCTGGACGACAGCCGGGAATGCCTGAACGCGATGCGCTTTGCGGCCATGCGCGCATCCAATTCCGGGGGCGCGGTGACGGTGCTGGCGGTCATCCCCCCGAATGAAATCCAGCACGGCTTCGGCGTGGCCGAAGTGATGCGCGCCGAGGCCTATGAACGGATCGAGGCGCATTTCGAAGTTTTCGCCAAGTGGATGAGAATGCGGCCAAAAGTGGAACCGGAACTGGTCATCCGCGAGGGGGATCCGGCCGAGGAACTGCTGGCTTATCTGGCCCAAGACCCCGAGGTGGGCATTGTCGCGATGGGCCTGGGATCGGACCGGTCGGTCCAGAACCCGGTGCTGACGCGCCTGTTGCGCGATGCGGCGACCCTGCCCTGCCCGATCACCATCGTGCCCGCCGATATCTCGAAGGAACGGCTGGAAGCGATCACCTGACCCCCGCCCTGCTTGACCTGCAGGCCCCGCGTCGCCATATCCGTTCCAAAGGAGCCTTGGCCATGTTCATCCAGACAGAAACCACCCCGAACCCTGCGACGTTGAAGTTCCTTCCCGGCGACATCGTGCTGGACAACGGCACCGCCGACTTTCCCGCCCCCGACACCGCCGCCAAGTCGCCCCTGGCGCAGCGCATCTTTGCCGTGGGCGGCGTGACGGGCGTTTTCCTGGGCCGCGACTTCGTGACCGTGACCAAGGCCGACGACCAGCCCTGGGATCACCTGAAGCCCTCGATCCTGGGCGCGATCATGGAACATTTCCAGTCAGGCGCCCCCTCGGTCGAAGGCAAGGCGGAACAATCCGGCCATGCCAGCCACGACGGTCCCGATTCGGAAATCGTGGTCCAGATCAAGGAACTGCTGGACACCCGCGTCCGCCCGGCGGTCGCCCAGGACGGCGGCGACATCACCTTCCACGGTTTCGACCGGGGTGTCGTCTATCTGCATATGCAGGGCGCCTGCGCGGGTTGCCCGTCGTCCACCCTGACGCTGAAGATGGGGATCGAGAACCTGCTGCGCCATTACATCCCCGAGGTGGTCGAGGTCCGGCCGGTTGCCTGATTCCCTTGCCTTGGGCTTTGACACATCGGCCGCGCATTGCGCGGCCGCTTTGTTGCGGGGCGACACCGTTCTGGCGCATCTGTCCGAGGAGATGACCAAGGGCCAGGCCGAACGGCTGTTTCCGTTGCTGGAAGGGCTTCTGGCCCAAACCGGCCTGGTCTGGCGGAACCTGGACGTGATCGGCGTGGGCATCGGGCCGGGGAACTTTACCGGCATCCGCATTGCGGTCGCCGCCGCGCGCGGGTTGGCACTGTCGCTTGGCATTCCTGCCGTGGGCGTGACCGCGACAGATGCGGCGGCCCATGGCCTGCCCCGCCCCTGCCGCATCGTTCTGCCGCTGCGGGCGGACCAAGTGGTGTGGCAGGACTTTGGTAGGGGCGAAACCCAGCCTCGGCAGGCAACCCAGGATTCCCTGCCGCCCGGCCTCGCGCCCGCTCTGCCGGTGGTCCAGCCTGCGGTGGCCATTGCGCGCATCGCCCTGGCCCGCCGCGCTGACCCCGGCCCGCGCCCGGCGCCCTTCTATCTGCGCCCCGCCGATGCCGCACCCGCGCGGGACGTGGCACCCTTGATCCTGCCGTGACGCCAGACCGGCTTGCGGCTCTGCACGCGCGCTGCTTCACCCGCCCCCGGCCCTGGACGGTGGCCGAGTTTGCGGATCTGCTGGCCAGTCCTCATGCCTTCCTGCTGACCCGTCCGGACGGTTTCCTGCTGGGACGCCTTGTTGTTGACGAAGCCGAGGTGCTGACCCTGGCCGTGGCCCCGCAATCCCGCCGACAGGGCATCGCACGCGACCTGATGGACGATTTTGCCGCCACGTCACGTGACCGAGGGGCAACCCGCGCCTTTCTGGAGGTCGCGGCCGACAACGCGCCCGCCCAGGCCCTTTATCATGGGACAGGCTGGCGGGAATCCGGCCGCAGGCGGCGGTATTATGGGCCCGATCTTGACGCCATTGTCATGGCCTTGGCCCTTTAACCCGTCCAACAAGGCGGTTGACCGGCAGGGGGCGATGCGCCCTAATCGCGCCATCACGCGGGCGGCTTGAATCGCGCGCAACAACAGGATGAGGTTTCCTTATGTCCCTGACGAAATCGCTGCTTGCGGGCGTGGCGCTGACGGCATTGACGGGCGCTGCGGCGCTGGCCGAACCGGCGCTGATCTTCGACCTTGGCGGCAAGTTCGACAAGTCCTTCAACGAGGCGGCCTTCACCGGCGCGCAACGCTGGGCCGAGGAAACCGGCGGCACCTACAAGGAACTGGAAATGCAGTCCGAGGCGCAGCGCGAACAGGCGCTCCGCCGCCTGGCCGAGACGGGCGCCAACCCCATCGTGATGACCGGATTCGCCTTTGGCGACGTGCTGAACCAGGTCGCCCCCGATTACCCCGATACCCAGTTCGCCATCATCGACATGGTGGTGGAACAGCCCAACGTCCAGTCGATCGTCTTTACCGAGGAACAGGGCAGCTATCTGGCCGGGATCATGGCGGCGCAGGCGTCGAAATCCGGCACCGTGGGCTTTATTGGCGGCATGGACATCCCGCTGATCCACAAGTTCGAATGCGGCTTTGCCCAGGGCTTCAAGGCTGCCAAGCCTGACGGAACCGTCCTGATCAACTATACCGGCACCACCCCCGCCGCCTGGAACGACCCGGTCAAGGGGGGCGAGCTTGCCAAGGCCCAGATCAGCCAGGGCGCCGACGTGATCTATGCGGCGGCGGGCGGCACCGGCATCGGCATCCTGCAAGCCGCCGCCGACGAGGGGATCCTGTCGGTTGGCGTGGACAGCAACCAGAACCACCTGCATCCGGGCAAGGTGCTGACCTCGATGGTGAAACGCGTGGACACGGCGGTCTATGACGCGTTCAAGAACGGCGTCGAGCCGGGCGTCAAGGTTCTAGATCTCAAGGCCGAGGGCGTGGACGTGGCCATCGACGACAACAACAAGCCGCTGATCACGCCGGAAATGCAGGCCGCCGTGGACGAGGCGCGCGCGGGGATCGTCGGCGGGGAAATCGCGGTCCATGACTACATGACCGACAACGCCTGCCCGGTCCAGTAGATGGCGGCGATGGCGCAGACACAGGGGCGGCCCGAAACGGCCGCCCCTGCGGCGATTGAACTGCGCGGCATTTCCAAGGCCTTCGGCCCCGTGCAGGCCAACCGCGACATCCACCTGCGCGTGGAACGCGGCACCATTCATGGCATCATCGGTGAAAACGGCGCGGGCAAATCGACGCTGATGTCGATCCTCTACGGCTTCTACAAGCCCGACGCGGGCGAGATTCTGGTGGGCGGCCGGCCCCTGACCATCACCGACAGCCAGACCGCGATCCGTGCGGGCATCGGCATGGTGTTCCAGCACTTCAAGCTGGTAGAGAATTTCACCGTTCTGGAAAACATCATCCTAGGGGCCGAGGAAGGGCGGTTGCTGCGTCAGTCGCTGTCCAAGGCGCGCGGCGTCCTGCGGCAACTGGCGCAGGATTACGAATTGAACGTCGATCCCGATACCCGCATCGAAGACCTGTCCGTCGGCCACCAGCAGCGGGTGGAGATCCTCAAGGCGCTGTATCGCCAGGCCGACATCCTGATCCTGGACGAACCCACCGGCGTGCTGACCCCTGCCGAGGCCGACCACCTGTTCAGCATCCTGGAAGGCCTGCGGGCCGAGGGCAAGACGATCATCCTGATCACCCACAAGCTGCGCGAGATCATGGAGATCACCGACACCGTATCCGTCATGCGGCGAGGAGAGATGGTGGCGTCCGTCAGGACGGCGGAAACCAGCCCCGAACAGCTTGCCGAACTCATGGTGGGCCGCAAGGTCTTGCTGAACGTGCAGAAGGCGCCCGCGACACCCGGCAAGCCGGTCTTGGAAATCCGCAACCTGCGCATGGTCGATGCGGCGGGTGTGGAACGGCTGCGCGGCATTGATCTGGACATCCGGACGGGAGAGATTCTGGGGATCGCCGGCGTGTCCGGCAACGGGCAGACCCAGCTGCTGGAAATCCTGGGCGGATATCCCGAAAAGGGCAGCACGCTGTCGGGCGAGAGCCGCGTGAACGGCGCCCCCCTTCCCCTGGGCGGCACCGCCTGCAACGCCGCCGAACGCCGCCGCCGAGGCATTGGCCACATCCCCGAGGATCGCCAGGCCGAAGGCCTGATCATGGATTTCGCGGCTTGGGAAAACGTGGCCTTCGGATACCACGACGCACCGGAATACGGGCGCGGCCCGCTGATGGACCGCGACGCCATCCGCCGCGATGCCGAAGGCAAGATCGCCCGCTTCGACGTCCGCCCGCCCAGTTGCGATCTGGCCGCACGCAACTTTTCCGGCGGCAACCAGCAGAAGATCGTCGTCGCCCGGGAAATCGAGCGCAACCCCGAACTGCTTCTGATCGGCCAGCCGACGCGAGGCGTTGACATCGGCGCGATCGAATTCATCCACAAGCGCATCGTGGAACTGCGCGACGCGGGCAAGGCGATCCTGTTGGTGTCCGTCGAACTGGACGAGATCCTGTCGCTGTCCGACCGCATCGCGGTGATGTTCGACGGCCGCATCATGGGCGAACGCCTGCCCGGCCAGACGACGACGGGCGACCTGGGCCTGTTGATGGCGGGCGTTGACGCCGATGCCCACCCCCAGACCCAAGACCTTTCCCGGGAAATGTGAATGACGCCTGCCCGTATCGCCTGCCTTCTTTCCCTCCTCCTCGCTGCCGGCTGCAGCACCGTGCCGATGCCCCGGATGCCCAAGATGGACATCTGGCCCGATGGCGCGGCGCCCGACCGCCTGGTCATGGCGGCCGAGGCCCGCGCCCAGACCCGCGCCCGCAACCAGGACGGCAGCTGGGCCGTGGCGGATCCGATCAAGGGGTCAGATTACCAGCAGGACTTTGGGTCGAATTGCGTGACCGACGCGCGCGGCACCGCCTGCGCGGACCATGCCCCGGTGGAAATGCCCGCCGGGGCCGCAACCGCGCCCCAGGTCACGGGCCGCGTCGCCATCGCCTTTGCCGCCCTGTCCGACGGCAGCCGCTGCACAGGAGAGGCGCGACAGGGCCAGTCACGGTCTGATGAAAACCTGCTGGCCGTGCGCGGCTATCCCGGCGCGGGCGGCGCGGTCCCCCGTGCCCGCAGCTTGGCCCGCATGGCGGGCAACGGCGACGCGATCGGCTGGGATCAGATTGCCGATGCCCGCAGCTTTCTGGCGCTGTGTCACGGCATGAGGGGCTAGGCCGATGGAAAAGATGCCGAAATGGGCCGATGTGATCCTGACACCGCTGATCTCGCTGGTGCTGGCGATGGCGATTTCGGCGCTTGTGATCCTGGCCATTGGCGAAAGCCCGGTCGAGGCGCTGACGACGATGATCGACGGGGCGCTCGGCTCCAGCTATGGCTGGGGCTTCACGCTCTATTATGCGACGAACTTCATCTTCACCGGGCTTGCGGTGATGGTCGCCTATCACGCCAGCCTGTTCAACATCGGCGGCGAAGGACAGGCCGCCATGGGAGGCCTGGGCGTGGCCCTGGCGCTGCTGCTTCTGCCCTTGCCGCATTGGGCGCTTGCCCTGCCCGCCGCGATGGTGGGCGCGGCGCTGTTTGGCGCGGCCTGGGCGCTGATCCCTGCCTGGCTTCAGGCGAAACGCGGCAGCCATATCGTGATCACCACGATCATGTTCAACTTCATCGCCGCCGCCGCGCTGAATTACATCCTGGTGAACCTGCTGCGCCCGGTGGGCAGCATGGACCCGGCCTCGGCCCGCTTTCCCAACGAAACGCGCCTGCCCAAGCTGTCCGACATGGCGCTGAGCTTTGGCTTCGAATGGGGCAAGAACACGCCCGTCAACATCAGCTTCTTCGTGGCCGTGATCGCCTGCGTTCTGGTCTGGCTGCTGATCTGGCGGTCGCGCTTGGGATTTGAAATCCGTGCCTTTGGCAAATCCGAACCCGCTGCCCTTTATGCAGGCATCAATCCGGTCCGCATCACGGTGATCGCCATGCTCATATCCGGCGGGCTGGCCGGGATGATGGCCATCAACAGTGTCATGGGAGAGGCCGAGCGCCTGGTCCTGAACGCGGTCGAGGGCGCGGGCTTCATCGGCATCGCCGTGGCCCTGATGGGCCGCAACCATCCGCTGGGCGTGTTCCTGGCAGCCCTGCTGTTCGGGTTCCTGTATCAAGGCGGGGGCGAACTGGCGTTGTGGACCAGCATCCCGCGCGAGTTGATCATCGTGATCCAGGCGCTTGTGATCCTGTTCACGGGCGCCTTGGACAACATGGTGCGGATGCCGCTGGAACGGATGTTCATGGCGATGCGGAAAAGGGGCGCGTGATGGATCTGAACACCGTCCTGCAAATCCTCGACAGCGCGGTGCGGCTGATGACGCCCTTGCTGCTGGCCTGCCTCGCGGGGCTTTATTCCGAACGCGCCGGGGTCTTCGACATCGGGCTGGAAGGCAAGATGCTGATGGCCGCCTTCAGCGCCGCCACCGTGGCGGCGCTGACCGGCAATGTCTGGCTGGGCGCCTGCGCAGGGCTTCTGGGCGCACTGATGCTGTCGGCGATCCATGGCATCGCCTCGATCACCTTCCGGGGCAACCAGTTGATTTCGGGCGTGGCGATCAACTTCCTCGCCTCGGGGCTGACGGTGCTGCTGGGGCAAAAAATCTTCGGCCTGGGGGGACGCACCCCCAGCCTGACGCCGGGGGCCGAACTGGATGCGCAGGTTTCCCCCTTCCGCACCTGGCTGTCGGGCGTGACCGGCCCGGACGGCGCGGCGGCCCTGACGGCCACCCCGCGCTTTGGCGAAATCACCCTGCCCCTGGCCGAGACGCTGCGGGGCGTGCCGGTCATCGGCCCGCTTTATGCCGAGGTGATCTCGGGCCATACGATCCTGGTCTATGTGGCCTTCCTGATGGTGCCGCTGACCTGGTGGGTGCTGTATCGCACGCGCTTCGGGCTGCGGCTGCGGGCAGTTGGCGAAAACCCCGCCTCGGTCGATACGGCGGGCGTGTCGGTGACGCGGCTGCGCTTTGCCGCCGTGGCGATTGCGGGGTTGCTGTGCGGGCTGGCGGGGGCCTACCTCGCCACCGGGCTGTCGGCGGGATTCGTCAAGGAAATGACCGCCGGGCGCGGCTTTATCGCCTTGGCGGCGCTGATCTTCGCCAAGTGGCGGCCGTGGGGGGCGCTTGGGGCGACCTTCCTCTTCGGTCTGCTGGAGGCCATCGCCAACCGTTATCCGAACCTGGATCTGGGCGTGATCACCGTGCCGTCGATGTTCATGAACGCCCTGCCCTATATCCTGACCGTCATCATCCTTGCCGGTTTCGTCGGCCGCGCCATTCCGCCCCGCGCCGGAGGAGAACCCTATGTCAAAGAGCGTTGAGCTGGCCCGCCTGATCCGGGATCGCGCGGGCGACCAGCCGCCGGAATACGGGCTGATCCTGGGATCGGGCCTGGGGCACCTGTCCGGCACGGTGGACGGGGTGGCGATCCCCTATGACGACCTGCCGGGCTTTCCCCATGCGGGCGTGTCGGGCCATATGCCGCAACTGGTGATCGGCCAGTTGGAAGGCCGCCGCGTTGCGGTCTTTGGCGGCCGGTCGCATTACTACGAATCGGGGCGTGCCGATGCCATGCGGCTTCCGCTGGAAACGCTGGCCGCCCTTGGAACCGACAAGCTGATCCTGACCAACGCCGCCGGATCGCTGCGCCCCGACATCCCGCCGGGCGACCTGATGCTGCTGGACGACCACATCGCCTTCGCCGGCACCAATCCCCTGATCGGAGAGCCGACCGACGCCCGCTTCGTCCCCATGACCGACGCCCATGACGCGCGCCTGCGCGCCGCCCTAACCCAGGCCGCCCAAGACGAAGGTATCGAGCTTCCGGGTGGCGTCTATTGCTGGTTCTCTGGCCCCAGCTTCGAAACCCCGGCCGAGATCCGCGCCGCGAAAATCCTCGGCGCCGATGCCGTCGGGATGTCCACCGTCCCGGAAATCATCCTGGCCCGCTTTCTGGGGCTTCGTTGCGCCGCCATTTCGGTCATCACCAACATGGGCGCGGGCCTGTCTGACGAATCCATCAGTCACGACCACACCAAGGCCATGGCCCCTTTGGGCGCAGCCAAACTGGAACGCATCCTGCGCCGCTTCTTGCGCGACGCCTGACGTTTCTTCTTCATTCAAATATCCCCGCCGGAGGCTCCTGCCCCGGCAACCTGCGCCAAGGCTTCAGTTTAGGCGCGCCAGTGCCGCCTCGACCTGCGCCGCGGCTGCGTCCAGATCATGCAAGGCATCAAGCACGACGACCGCCCGTTCACGCTCGGCATAGCGCATGCGGTGCCTCAGATAGCGCGGGTCGTAATGATCGCGCAGCAATCCTTCGGCCAGACCGCGCCAGTCCTGCGTGGCGACTGCGGCGCGCCAGCCTTCGATCCGCTCGGCGGGATGGAGAAGTGACAGCGCGGAAACGATCGTCTCGACCCGAGCAGGATCGTCCACCATGTCGCCATAGGTCGCGGCTGTGTAACCCGCCCGCGCCGCAACCGGCACGTCCAGCCGCAGCCGGGGTGCGGCGCAGATCGCCTGCCACAAGGATTTCGGCACCACGATATCGCCGATGCGGCTGCTTTCGGCCTCGACGACGACGGGACGGGACGGGTCCAGCCCTTCCAGGACGACCGCCAGGCGCCCCTCGAACAGCTTCTGGCTAGGCTGGCCCTGGGGCTGCCCGCCGAACAGGCTGCCCCGATGGTTCGCCAGGCCTTCCAAGTCGATCACCTGCCAGCCTCGCTTGGCCAGCCGCGCCAGGATTGCGGTCTTGGCGCTGCCGGTATTGCCGTCCAGCACGATCACCGGGGCGGGAACGGGCCGGTTCTGCACCCGGTCCACCACAAGCGCGCGCCAGGCCTTGTAGCCGCCCTCGATCCGGTCCACGCGCCAGCCGATCTGCGACAGGATCGTGGCAAAGCTGCCCGAGCGCTGTCCGCCGCGCCAGCAATAAACCAACCCGCGCCAGCTTCCGTCACGGTCCGCCAAGGGCCCGGCAATATGGCGCGCGGCATTGGCGGCAACCATGGCGCCGCCCAGCTTGCGCGCATCGAAGGGGGAAACCTGCTTGTAGATCGTGCCCACCCGCGCCCGTTCGCCGTCGTCCAGCACGGGCAGGTTGATCGCGCCGGGCAGGTGATCCTCGGCATATTCCAAGGGCGATCTGACATCGACGATGTCATCGAACCCCGCCAGCGCGGGATCCAACAGGCGCGTCAGCGTCAGGGCCAAGTCAGTAGACGTAGACCGGCGCCCCGATCGGAACCTGGTCATACAGCGCCATCACCGCCTCGTTGCGCATCCGCAGGCAGCCGTTCGACACGGCGCGGCCGATGGAACCCGGTTCGGTCGTGCCATGGATGCGGATCGCGGTGTCCTGGCCTTGGGCGTTATACAGATACAGCGCCCGCGCGCCCAACGGGTTCTGCGGCCCGCCCGGCATTCCGTTGGCCCATTTGGCGTATTGCTGCGGCTTGCGCTTGATCATGTCTTGGGTGGGCGTCCAGGACGGCCATTCGACCTTGCGGCCCACGGTGGCGCGGCCCTTCCAGACCAGCTCGGCCGTGCCCACGGCCACGCCATAGCGGACCGCCCGGCCCGGCGCGATGACGTGATACAAGAAGAAGTCCTTGCTGACGACGACGATGCTGCCGACCTCGAAATCCTCGCGGATGGCGACCTCGGTCGGGGCATAGGGATCGCGGGCCGCTTCTTGTGCGAACACCAGCGAGGGGGCGAAATAGGCGGCGGCCATCAGCGGCACGGCCAACGACATAAGCTCACGGCGGTTCATGGTGATCCTGTCAATCTCGTGTTCTTCTGCTCTGGCAACGCGCATAGCAAGGGTAAGGTCCATCTGGCAACTCACGACGACGTATCAAAGGCTGGAAATAGGCCTTGACCCCGGGCTGCCGCAGACACATCTGCAAAAGATGGTTCACGTCATGCCCCCCTGCTGCCATGCCAGGCGCCGTCCCCTGCGGCGGCCCGCGCATCTGTGCCGGGGCCAAGGCGACCGCGCTTGCCGCTGTCACCAGGATGCGCGCGTGACCGTTGCCCGGCCCCGGCACGCGCCGCGCACCGACCCGCGCGCGCTGATCGCCGCGCAATTCCCGCGACAGGCCCCCAGGCGCCCGCAGGCGCCGCCCCGTTTCCTGATCCCGTCCTGCACCCTTCGCACGATCTCAGGAAACCGTCATGACCGTTCAATCCACTGACCTGCCCGTTCCAGGCAACCCGTCCGACCTGATCACCACTCGCCTGTCCATCCAGGGGATGAGCTGCGCCGCCTGTTCGGGCCGCGTCTCGCGCGCGCTGTCCGCCCGTCCCGGCGTGGCGGATGCGCAGGTCAACCTGCTGGCCGGCACCGCGAGCATCCGCCACGAACCCACCCTGTCGCCCGCCGACCTGGCCCAAGCCGTGACCAAGCTGGGCTATCCGGCAGCCATCCCGCAAGAAGCCACGCGGGTTCGGACGGAAAACGAGGCCGCGACGCTGAAGCGCGCCTTCCTGGCCGCCCTCGCCCTGACCCTGCCGGTCTTCGTGGCGGAAATGGGCGGCCATCTGATCCGCGGCTTTCACCACTGGCTGCATGGCCTTGTCGGCACTGCGCCGCTGAACTGGATGCAGATGATCCTGACCGCCGCCGTGCTTGCCGGGCCGGGCCGGCGGTTCTTTGCGACAGGTATCCCGGCCCTGCTGCGCGGCGGCCCTGAAATGAACAGCCTTGTGGCGCTCGGGTCCGGGGCGGCGTTCCTGTATTCGGCGGTCGTGGTGCTGGTCCCCGGCCTGATCCCGCCCGCATCCCGCCATGTCTATTTCGAGGCTGCGGCGGTGATCGTCACCCTGATCCTCATGGGCCGCTGGCTCGAGGCGCGGGCCAAGGGCCAGGCAGGCGCCGCGATCCGCGCCCTGATCGAACTGGCGCCCGACCGCGCCACTGCCCTGCGCGACGGAAAGCCCGTTCCCATGGCTGTCACCGATCTGTGGCCGGGCGATCTGGTCCTGCTGGCACCGGGCGAACGCGTGGCCGTCGATGGCATCGTGACCGAAGGACGGGGCCATGTCGACGAAGCCATGCTGACCGGGGAACCCGTTCCCGCCGAAAAATCCCCCGGCGATCCCGTCACGGGCGGCACGGTGAACGGCAGCGCCGCGCTGACCTATCGCGTCACGGCCACCGGATCGGACACCACCCTGTCCCGCATCGTCGCCATGGTGGAAGGGGCGCAGAACGCCCGCCTGCCGGTGCAGGCCCTGGTGGACCGGATCACCCGCGTCTTCGTGCCCGTGGTGATCGGACTGGCCTTGCTGACGGTCCTGGTGTGGCTGGTCTTCGGTCCCGACCTGGCCCACGCGGTCGTGGCAGGCGTGGCCGTGCTGATCATCGCCTGCCCCTGCGCGATGGGCTTGGCGGTTCCGGTATCGATCATGGTCGGCACAGGCAGGGGCGCGCAACTGGGCGTGCTGTTCCGCCGGGGCGAGGCCTTGCAGCGCCTGTCGAACGCCCGACTGATCGGCTTTGACAAGACCGGCACCCTGACGCGCGGGCATCCCGAATTGGTTGCGATCCATGTGGACGGCATTTCCGAAGACGACGCCCTGCGCCTTGCCGCGGGTGCCGAGGCGCGGTCGGAACACCCCCTGGGCGCGGCCATCGTCGCGGGCGCGGTGTCGCGCGGCCTGGATCTGCCGCCCGCGGCCGAGGTCCGGGCCACGGCGGGGCGCGGCCTTACAGGCCTGGTCCAGGGGCATCGCCTGCTGATCGGCAATCTTTCCGCGCTGGCCGAAAGCGGCATCGACGCGGCCCCCAGACTGCGCAATGCCGCCGAAGACATGGCCCGCCAAGGCGCCACCCCCGTTTATCTGGCTGTCGATGACCGCCATGTTGCCAGCTTTGCCTTGGCCGACCGAATCCGCGACGAGGCGCCGGACACCATCGACACTTTGCACCGCATGGGCCTGAAAACCGCCATGCTGTCGGGCGACGTTCCCGCCACGGCCCAGGCTGTGGCCGGGCAGCTTGGCATCGACCATGTGCAGGCGGGCCTGATGCCCGGAGACAAGCTGACCGCGATCGGCGACATGGGCGCGGGATCGGTTTTCGTGGGCGACGGCATCAATGACGCACCCGCCCTTGCCGCCGCCGAAACCGGCATCGCCATCGGCACCGGTACCAGCATTGCCATCGAATCGGCCGATCTGGTGCTGATGTCGGGCGACCTGGGGGGCGTTCCGCGCGCCATCCGCCTGTCGCGCGCAGTGATGCGCAACATCCGCCAGAACCTGTTCTGGGCCTTTGCCTATAACACCGCGCTGATTCCGATCGCCATGGGTGTGCTGGTGCCGTTCGGCGGGCCGCAGCTGTCCCCCATGCTGGGGGCTGGGGCCATGGCGCTGTCGTCGGTCTGCGTGGTAGGCAACGCCTTGCGGCTGCGGGGTGTGCGATGATCGGGCGCCGCGGGCTGCTGGCCGGGACGGGCGCCATGGCCCTGGCAGGCGCCGCCCCGCCGCGCCCGCGCGTGCTGGCCTTTGGGGACAGCCTCTTTGCGGGCTATGGCGTGGCGCGGGGCGCGGGAATGGTGCCGCAGTTGCAGGCATGGCTGGATCGCAACGGCCCCCCGGCACGGATGGTCCCGGCGGCGCTGTCGGGCGACACCACCTATGGCGGGCGCGTTCGGATCGGGCTGTCGCTGCGCCGCCACCGCCCCGATGCGGTCATTGTCGAACTGGGTGGCAACGATATGCTGCTGGGCTGGTCCGCCGCGCGGGCCGAGGCGAACCTGGACGCGATCCTCGCCCAGGCCGGTCAGGGCGGGCGCCCGCTGTTGCTGGTCGGCTTGAACCCTATCCCGGGCGAGCAGGCCTGGCGGCAAGCGTGGCGGGCGATCTGGCCGCGCCTGGCGGAACGTCACGGTGCGGTGCTGCTGCCCAGCCTTTACGCGCCCATCGCAGCCCTGCCCAAGGCCGATCACCGCAGCTATCTGCTGGCCGACGGCGTCCATCCGAACGCCGCGGGCATCAGGCTGATGGCCGCGGCGCTTGGACCGAAGGTTCAGCAGATGCTGGGCTAGTGGCCCTTGTGGGCGGCAGTTGCCTCGGCCTCAGCGGCGCGGTCGTTGTCCACCGCAGCCTCGACCTGCTGGGTGCCGCAATCGCCGAAATCGAGCGTCAGGGCAACGCTGTCGCCCTGGGCCAAGGGCGAGGTCAGCCCCATCAGCATCACATGGTCGCCGCCGCGCGCCAGCGCGTGTTCGCCGCCTGCGGGAATGGCAATGCCGCCCTCGATCTTCTGCATCTTCATCACGCCGTCGGCCTCGGCATGGGTGTGCAGTTCGACCATCTCGGCGGCGCTTGATGAAACGCCGGTCAGGCGGCATTCCACCTTGCGGTGGTTTTCGACCACCAGGAAAACGGCGCCCGTCTGCGGATTGGCGCTGCGGGCATAGGCGTCGCGGATGGCCAGCCCGTCATGGGCAAATGCGGCAACAGGGATAAGGGCCGCGGTTGCGGCAAGAATGATGCGGATCATGATTTCGTCCTTTGTGTCAAACAGGGAATGGTTCGGAAATCCCTGGTGACGGAGGACTGCGCGCCGCCGGACGCGCCGATGGACGCCCCTGCGCATGAAGAACAAGGCCGGGCCGCTTCAGCCCAGCAGGAACGAGGGACAGCGCCAGATCCAGCGGTCCCCCCGGCAGGGCGGACAACAGCGACAGCGCCATGTCGGGGCAGACCTGCGTTTGCCGCGTCCCGTCAGGGTGATCGACGATCACCACGCCATGACCCGTGCACAGCACGACCTGTTCGGCGCGCACCACGGTCCCGCGCGCCGCGCCCAGGCCGATGCCGGTCAGGACAAGGCACAGAATCAGCGCAAGATGGACCGGGCGTTTCATGGCGCGACCATCCATGATGCGCGGGGTAAAGGCAATCGATACGCAAAAACCCCGCCGCAGGAACGACGGGGCATATTGCCGCAATCAGGGCGCCAATCAGGCCTGTGCTTCGACCTTGGCGATCTCGCGCTTGATCTTCAGGGCGCGGTCCGACAGTTCGGTATCCTTGGCCTTTGCCAGAAAGGCGTCCAGCCCGCCACGGTGATCGACCGAACGCAGAGCAGCCGCCGAGATGCGCAGCGAATAGCCGCGGTTCATCTTTTCCGACGTCAACGTGACCTCGTTCAGGTTCGGCAGGAACCGGCGGCGGGTCTTGTTGTTGGCGTGGCTGACGTTGTTACCGCTCATCGGGCCTTTGCCGGTCAGTTCGCAGACGCGCGACATGGTGTTGATCCTTCGTCTTTGCTATGCGGGCGGTCCCGGCAGGGGTTCCGTCCCAAAGTGAAAAGGCGCCGCGAGGCAGCGCCCTGAAATCCGTTTGCGCGTCCCTAATGGAACCTGCGCAGGCCGTCAACCCGAATCAGGCATAGCGACGCTCGATCCCGATCAGCTTTTCCTTGCGCCACAGCCCGCCCGCATATCCGGTCAGCGTGCCGTCCGCGCCGATCACCCGGTGGCAGGGCACGACCAGGGCGATGCGGTTCGTGGCATTGGCGCGGGCGACGGCGCGGGTGGCCGTGGGGCGGCCAATGGCATGGGCAAGCTGGGCATAGCTGCGCGTCTGGCCTGCGGGGATATCCTGCAAGGCGCGCCAGACCTGCTGCTGGAACGGCGTGCCGTGCAGGGTGACGGGAACATCCAGGCGTGGCGCCCGGCCCGCGAAATAGGCTGCAAGCTGCGCCTCGGTCAGGTCATGGGTGGCGGTCCGGCCCAAGCCCACGCGGCCGCCCACATGGGTGGACAGGCGCCGCAGTCCATCGGGCAGGGCCTTGCGGTCGATGAATTCCAGCAAGTGCAGTGCCTGGTCGTCACAGATGGCGATCATGCCGCCCAAGGGGGTGTCGATCCAGTCGGCCAGCAAGTCCGACCCTTGCCGCATCTGGTGCGGGGCATGGCCGAACAGCCGTGCAAAAGCCCCACGAAAGCCCGACGCCGAATCAAACCCGGCCTCCAACTGTGCGTCGATCATCGCCGATCCTTTCGCCAGGCGGCCCATTCCCCCCTTCAGCCGGGCGGCGCGGGCCATGTCCAGGAAGCTTTGCCCGAAATGACGCTTGAACGCACGGCGCACGGTCGAGGGGTCGTGCCCAAGCGCCAGCAGGTCGGATTCGGACCAGCGATGGCCGGGCCTGGCTTCCAGGCGCGCGATCAGGTCGCCCACCAGGGCATCGCCCTCGGCCGTGGGGCCAAGCGGATAACAACGGCGGCAGGGCCGGAATCCCGCCGCCTGCGCCGCATCGGGCGTGGCGAACCAGCGGCAATTCTGCGGCAAGGGCTTTCGGGCCGGGCAAGTCAGGCGGCAAAAGATGCCGGTGGTCGTCACGCCAACCAGGGCGCGGCCTTCCCAGGCCGGATCGCGCGCCAGCAGGGCGGCATAAAGCGTGTCGGTATCGGGCAAATCCAGCATGACGTTTCCCCCTGTCCATGCCCGACACTAACCGATTCGCCGCCGCCATGGGCCGCAAAATCGGGCGTTTATTCCTGCCGCGCCAACCAGTCCAGCATGGCGTGCGCCGCATCGGCCGGGGCTTTGCTGCCGCCCGCCACGGCATCGCCCAGACAGGCCAGCCGGTCGCGCGCGGCAGCCGTTTCCAGCCGCGCCAACAGGCCTTCGCGCACGTCGGCCACGAACCACTGCCGCGCTTGTTCCGCCCGATTGGATGCGAAATGGCCCTGGTCCCGCCGCCACCCGGCCAAGGCCTGCATCTGGTCCCAGGCGCCCGCCAGCCCGTCGCCCGTCGCGGCCGATACCGGCAGCGCCTTGGGAAAGCCCTGCGGATCCTGGGGACGCCTGCGCAACAGCCGCAACGCGCCTGCATAATCGGCCACCGTGCGGCGCGCGGTGCCCAGCAATTCGCCATCGGCCTTGTTGACCAGGATCAGGTCGGCCATTTCCATGATGCCGCGCTTGACGCCCTGCAATTCGTCGCCCCCCGCCGGGGCCAGCAGCAGCACGAACAGGTCGCACATCTCGGCCACAAGGGTCTCGGACTGGCCCACCCCCACGGTTTCGATCAGGACCACGTCATAGCCCGCCGCCTCGCACAGGCGGATCGCCTCGCGCGTGCGCCGTGCCACGCCGCCAAGCTGCGCGTTGGAAGGCGTGGGGCGGATGAAGGCCATGGGGTTGCGGGCCAGCGTCTCCATCCGGGTCTTGTCGCCCAGAATGGACCCGCCGGACCGGGTCGAGGACGGATCGACCGCCAGCACCGCCACGCGCAAGCCCTGTTCGGTCAGCATGGTCCCGAACGCCTCGATAAAGGTGGACTTGCCCACGCCGGGCGTGCCTGACAGCCCGATGCGCAAGGACTGGCGGTCGGGCAGGTCGGCCAGCAGCGCGACCGCGCGGGCGCGATGGTCGGGGCGTGTCGATTCGATCAGCGTGATCGCCCGCGACAGGGCGCGCCGGTCGCCTGTGACCAGGGGTTCCAGAAGCTTGTCCATGGATCAAAGGGATAGGGGGGCGGGGACCGATTGCCAAGCCTTCGCCGCACCGTGATAATATCTGCCATGACTCGCATCCTTGCCGCCCTTGCCCTTGTGCTGTTCGCCCTGCCCGCTGCCGCTGGCCCGCTGCGCCTGCTGATGGTCGAGAAACAGGGCTGCGTTTATTGCGAAGCCTGGGACCGCAACATCGGGCAGGGATACGCCGCGACGAATGCGGGCCGCGCGGCCCCCCTGATGCGGGTGGATATCCATGGTCCCTACCCCGACGGTCTGGCCCTGGCCCGGCGCCCCTTCGTCACGCCCACCTTTATCCTGCTGGACGGGGGATCCGAGGTCGGCAGGCTGGAAGGCCACATGACCGCCCCGCAATTCTATCCGGCCCTGTCAGCCCTGCTGGAGCAGGCGCGATGAGCGGGCTTTCCCAGGTGCCGCGCATCGGCTAGGCAACGGCCAGCATTCTTTCAGCGACGGTGACGATCATGCATGACATCCGTGCCATCCGGGAAAACCCCGCAGCCTTTGACGCGGCCTTGTCGCGGCGCGGGCTTGCCCCCCTGTCGGACCGCATCCTGTCGCTGGATGCCGATCGCCGCGCACGGATCGTTGCGGCGGAAACCGCCCAGGCCGACCAGAACCGCGCCAGCAAGGACGTGGGTGCCGCCAAGGCGCGGGGCGACGATGCCGAGTTCGAGCGTCTGCGCGGGCTTGTGGCCGAGAAAAAGGCCGACATCACCCGGATGCAGGCCGAGGTATCCCTGCTGGATGGCCGGTTGCGCGACCTGCTGATGGAGATTCCCAATTTGCCCCTGGACAGCGTGCCCGACGGCGCGGACGAGGCGGACAATGTGGAACTGCGCCGCTGGGGCAGCCCGCGTGCCTTCGATTTCACCCCTGTCGAGCATTTCGAGATCGCGGGCGTGCGACCCGGCATGGATTTCGAGACAGCCGCGAAACTGTCGGGAAGCCGCTTCGTGGTGCTGAAGGGCGGCGTGGCACGCATCCACCGGGCGCTTGCCCAGTTCATGCTGGATCTGCACATCACCCAGCATGACCTGCAAGAAACCTGGACCCCGGTGCTGGTCCTGGAAAACATGATGGTCGGCACCGGCCAGTTGCCGAAGTTCGGCGAGGACAGCTATCTGACGCGCGAGGGTTATTGGCTGATCCCCACCTCCGAGGTGACGCTGACCAACACTGTGCATGGCGATCTTGTGGAACACGCCACCCTGCCCCGCCGCATGGTCGCGCATTCCCAGTGCTTCCGGTCCGAGGCCGGCAGCGCAGGCCGCGATACCACCGGAATGCTGCGCCAGCACCAGTTCGAGAAGGTCGAGATGGTCTCGATCACGGATGGCGACACGGGCGTGGCCGAACATGACCGCATGACCCGTTGCGCCGAGGCGGTGCTCGAAGGTCTGGAGCTGCCTTATCGCACCATTGTCCTGTGCACCGGCGACATGGGTTTTGGCGCGCGCATCACCCATGACATCGAGGTGTGGTTGCCCGGCCAGGACAAATACCGCGAAATCAGCAGCGTCAGCTATTGCGGCGACTTCCAGGCGCGGCGGATGAACGCCCGTTACCGGTCGGACCAGACCGGCAAGCCGGAATTCGTCCATACGCTGAACGGGTCGGGCCTGGCCGTAGGCCGCGCACTGATCGCCGTCTTGGAAAATGGCCAGCAGGCGGATGGGTCGGTGATTCTTCCTGCCGCGCTGCACCCCTATCTGGGCGGGGCGACGATGCTGGGGGCGGACGGCGGGCTGGGCTGACGTGAAAACAATCCGCGGTCTGTCAAGTTTACCGAAACTGGGCCGCCGACCGAGGCGTTGGCAGTCATGGCGCGAACGGCGGACATCTTTTATCTTGGATCGGTGACGATCTTTGTCGCCAGCGGGCTGTCGCTGGCGACACTGGGCCGGCCTGCCGTGCAGATCGTCACGCCCGACCTGTTCCAGGGACCAAGCTATGACCTGTTCGGGAACGGCATCGCCGTTCCGATGGCCACCCTGCCGCAGCTTTACGTGCAGCCGCAGAACCTGCTCATGTGGGCCTTGCTGATCGTGTTGTGGGGATTGCTGCTGCTGGACGGGGTCGGGCAATACCTGGATCCGTCCGACCATGGGCCCCACCCTGCCTGGCACCCGCTGAGCCTGGCCCTGATGGGCGGGGCGGCCTGGCCCTGGCTGGCGGGCCTGCACAAACCCTTGGCGACGCTGGGCGCGCTTTTGATGCTGGCGGCGGCCCTGTCGGGAGCGATCCGCGCGCGCGGCCAGCGCCGACCCGCCCCCGCCTTTCTCGCGGGGTGGAGCGTGGCCCTTGGCACCGCGACCGTCGCCACCCTGATCGGCGTACCCTTGTCCCTGACCACGCCACAGACTGCCATCCTGGCAATCCTGCCCGGCGCGGTGATCGGCATGATCGCCCAGGAACGGCTGGAAAGATCGCTGGGCTTTTCGCTGGCGATCATCTGGGCCTTTTGCGCGGTCGCCATTTCGACCATGGGCAGCAGCCCCGGTGTAGCCCTGGCCGCGATCATCGGCATATCGGGCATGGGCGTCGTGCTGGTGCGCGCGGCGACCTAGGCCCCCTTGGGCTTTTGCCGGTTCTTGTGCTTGGACAAGGCACCAGACTGGCTGATCTTGTTGGCCTTTTCCTTGAAGGGATTGTCGCCCCCCTGGTCGCGGAAGAACAGCCGGATCGGGGTGCCGGGCATATCGAAATCCTGGCGCAGGCCGTTGACCAGATACCGCTGATAGCTGTCCGGCAGCTTGTCGGTATGGGTCGCCTTGACCACGAAGGCCGGGGGCCGGGTCTTCACCTGCGTCATGTAGCGCAGCCGGATCCGGCGCCCGCCGGGCGCGGGGGGCGGGTGGCTTTCGGTCATGGCCCCCAGCCACTGGTTCAGGCGCGCGGTCGAAATGCGGCGGTTCCAGACCTCGTGCGCCTTGAGGATCGCGGCGTGCAGCCGGTCCAGCCCCTTGCCGGTGCGCGCGGACACGGTGACCAGGGGTGCGCCCTTCAACTGCGGCAGCAGCTTTTCGAAGTTCGCGCGCAGCTCGTTCAGTTTCTGCGGCTTGTCGTCTTCCAGATCCCACTTGTTCGCGGCCACCACGACCGCCCGACCCTCGGTTTCCGCAAAGTCGGCGATGCGCAGATCCTGCTGTTCAAAGGGGATCGCCACATCCAGAAGCACCACGACGACTTCCGCAAAGCGGACGGCGCGCAACCCGTCGGCCACCGACAGCTTTTCGACCTTGTCCGTGACCTTGGCGCGCTTTCGCATCCCGGCGGTGTCGAAGATGCGCATGGGCGTGCCCATGAACTCGGTCGCGACGCTGATCGAATCGCGGGTGATCCCGGCCTCGGGTCCGGTCAGCAGCCGGTCCTCGCCGATGATCTTGTTGATCAGCGTGGACTTGCCCGCATTGGGCCGCCCGATTACCGCCAGTTGCAACGGACGCGCGGCAGACGGGCGCCAATCCTCGGCCCCTTCGCCGCTCTCGGCATCGGCCTCGGACAGATCCACGTCGGTTTCGGCGGCGACCGGGGTCGGCCGTTCAGCCTCGATCTGGTCGGATAGCGGCATCAGGACGCGATACAGGTCGTCCATCCCCTCGCCATGTTCGGCGGAGATGCGCAGCGGCTCTCCCAGGCCCAGGCCCCAGGCCTCCATCGCGCCGGATTCGCCTGCCCGGCCTTCGGCCTTGTTGGCGGCGACGATCACGTGTTTCGCACGCTTGCGAAGGATATCGGCGAAATATTCGTCCGCTGCCGTCACGCCGATGCGCGCGTCGATCACGAACAGGCAGACATCGGCCTCGTCCACGGCACGCTCGGTCAGGCGGCGCATCCGGCCTTGCAGGCTGTCGTCCTCGGCCATTTCCAGGCCGGCGCTGTCGATCACGACAAAGCGCAGGTCGCCCAGCCGGGCGGCGCCTTCGCGCAGGTCGCGGGTGACGCCGGGCTGGTCATCGACCAAGGCCAGGCGCTTGCCGACAAGGCGGTTGAACAGGGTCGATTTGCCGACATTGGGCCGACCGACGATGGCGAGTGTGAATGTCATCTGAATGCGTGCAATTGGCCGCTGCGCGAGACGACATAGATCGTCTGGCCCGCAACGGCAGGGGCGGCGGCGGCACCGCCGGGGATTTCCGCCTGGCCAGTCAGGGCGCCGGAATTCGGGTCGAAGACCCGCATCACCCCGTCCGAGGACACGACGAACAACCGTCCCCCGGCCAGCACGGGGCCGAAATGGGCATGGATCCGGTCCTGCCTGCGGATGCGTTCGGTTGTGTAATAGGGCATGGGGACGCGCCAGATCACGCCGCCGGTCGCGGCGTCCAGCCGGATCAGTTCGGCCTGGTCGTTGACGGCGAAGACCGACCCGCCCGCCACGACGACCGGGCTGTTGGCCCCGTCGCGCGCGGACCAGGCCTCGATTCCGCTGTCCAGTTCGACGGCGTTGATGCGGCCCGACGAGGTGCCGCCATAGACCACGTTGCCCGAAATCACCGGATCGCCGGTCACGTCGCGGATATTGGCAATGGCGCGCCCGATCCGTATCCCGCCGATCTGAGCGGTCCAGAGCGTTGCGCCGGTTTCGCGATCGGCTGCCAGAAGCTGGCCGGATGCAAAGGGGAAGACCACCGTATTGCCCTGGATCGCCGGGACAGACACACCCATCACCCCTGCGGTCGAGGGCGTGCCCGAAGTCTGCCACAGCACCTTGCCATCGGCCGCGCGAACCGCCCAGCCGATGTCGTTGCGCCCCAGGACATAGACCGTGCCGTTCTGCACTGCCGGACCGCCGCCGATCGGCGCATCGACCCGCTGGCGCCACAGCACGCGGCCCGAGGCCGCATCAAGCGCGACCAGTTCGCCAAAGCCGCTGGTCGCATAAACACGCCCGCCCTCATAGGCAAGGCCGCCGCCCGACACGCTGTCGCGGGTTTCCAGGGCCGGGGCGATGTCGCTGGTCCAGGCGGTGGCGCCGCCGGTGGTCGTCGCGGTCACGCGCGTGCGGCTGTCCAGCGTGAAGACCAGCCCGCCCCCCACGACGGGGTCGGCGCTGATGCGATGGCGCTTGCCGCTGCCGTCGCCGATATTCGCGGTCCAGATGCGGCTGGTTCCCGCGCCCACGGCCAGATGCCCCGGCTGATGCGCGGCATTGCCCGCCCGATGCGTCCATTCAGCATTGGCAACAGGTGCCGCCAGCGACAGCGCGGTCGAGGTGACGGGCGCCGGGCCATCGATGGCGGGACCATCGGGCGAGGTCACGGCCAGCGGATCCAGCCTTTGGCCTGGCAGGATGGTGTCCCGTTCGCCGCAAGCCCCCAGGCCCAGCGTGGCCGCCAGGGCCAGGGTCAGTCGCAGCGTGGCGGTCATTCCTCGCCTCTCCCTCGTATCTGTCATTGGCGATCAGCCCGCGGGCATATTGTCGGACGGTTCCGGTTCAAATCCCAGGGCGATCATCATCTCGGACAGGCGCAGGCGCAAGGCCTCGGTCGTGCCGTCCTTTTGCTGGATCTGGCGGATCAGGTTCACCGCGTCATCGGGCCGGCCTGCGCCGACCAGGGCGATGGCCTTTTGTTCCAGGGCCAGCAGTTCGAACGGCGCCCCGGCGTGGGACAAGCGCGACAGGATCTCGTCGCGTTGCGCGGGGTCCATCGCGTCGCCTTGCAGCATCACCAGCTTCAGTTCGGCAAGGTCATGCAGGACTGTTCCCGCCGCGGCATCGCCTGCCACATTGCGCAGCGCATCGGTTGCAGCAGCGTCGTCGCCCTTGTCGGACCATTCCGAGGCCGCGATCATCGCGCCCAGAATGCGGCGGGATTCGGCGCCCTGCGGATCGACCCCCATGATCGCCGCCGGATCGCCCGAGCTTTCTGCCGCCAGAACGGCATCGCCCCAGGCCTGCGCCCGCGCCTGGTCCCGTGCCTGGCTGTATTCGCGCCAGACCACGCCCGCAACGATGCCCAGGATCACCAGGCCGGCCACCCAGCCCCAGCGGCGGAACAGCCGAAACAGGCGTTCGCGGCGCAGGTCGTCAAAGACCTCGTCGATGAAATTGTCGTTCTGGTTGGCCATGTCCCGCATTCCGCAGTGTCTTGCGCGTTGTCTTATACCGGCACGGGCTGAAAAGCCAATGGGGCCTTGCAGAAGGCAAAAGGCCCGGCACAGCGGCCGGGCCTTGCAAGGCGGTGCAGGGGGTTACATCCGCGAAGCGACGTTTTCCCAGTTCACCAGGTTCGACAGGAAGTTTTCCAGGTATTTCGGCCGCGCGTTGCGGAAGTCGATGTAATAGCTGTGTTCCCACACATCGCAGCCCAGCAGCGCCGTCTGACCATGGCAGAGCGGGTTCACGCCGTTCTCGGTCTTGGTCACTTCCAGCCCGCCGCCTGCGGACTTGACCAGCCAGACCCAGCCCGACCCGAACTGGCCCACGCCGCCTTCGGTGAATTTCTTCTTGAAATCATCGACCGAGCCGAAGGATTCTGTGATCGCCTTTTCCAGCTCGGACGGCATGGCACCGGGCTTAGGCGTCATCATTTCCCAGAACTGCGCGTGGTTCCAATGCTGGCTGGCATTGTTGAAGATGCCGTTCTGCGCCACCGCGCCCTTTTGATAGGTGCCCTTGACGATGTCCTCCAGCGACTTGCCGTCCCATTCGGTGCCCGAGACCAGCTCGTTCAGCTTGTCCACATAGGCCTTGTGGTGCTTGTCGTGGTGGTATTCCAGCGTTTCCCTGGACATGCCGCCTTCGGCCAGTGCGTCATGCGCATAGGGAAGATCAGGAAGCGTGAAAGCCATTTTTCTGTCCTTTCGTAAGGGATTGAACCTTTGGGTCCGGCGCACAGTCCCGCATTCATCTGATCAACGCAAGGGGAATGGCCGGGTTCCTGACCATGCTGGCGGACCCCGGAACGGCGAGGGCCGGGGGCTGGCTGCCCCCGGACCCCCGCGGATATTTAGGCCAAGGCAAAAGCCTTGGCGGGCCTTCGCGGCTCAGTTGGCCGGGGCCGTGCCCGGCGCGGCAGGCTCGACCTCGACCGCATCGTCGACGGCGGTGTCGGCGGGCGTCGTGGTGGTCGTGCCGGCAGGTGCCGTCGTGGTGGCGGTGCCTGTGGTCGGGTCGCTGGTCGCGGTCGCGTCCGTCGCCGTGTCGTCGCCCGACATGAAGAAGAACAACAGCGCCACCACAACGACGATGGCGCCGATAATGATATACATGCGATTGCTGTTGGGTTCGGCCATTCTTTTCCCTCTCGGTTCAACATTCCACACCCGGACAATGAGGGCCAAGCACTTCTGGTTCCCGCGCAATTCCCAATGCGCGGGTTCATGGTCAATGTGTCACACCCCGCAGTTGCGGGGGTCCAGGCCGAATGCGACAGGCTGGCGCTTTCCCAACGGGCCAAAGCACCCTAAAAGGTGGGTTCGAACAAAGGGGCTGACATGTTCTGGATCATCTGCGCCGCGCTCACAGGGGCCGTGGGCCTGGCCATCATGGCGCCCCTGCTGCGTGCCCGGGGCGATGCCGCCCAGCCTGCGGCGGCCTTTGACCTGCGCGTGTACCGCGACCAATTGCAAGAGGTCGAGCGTGATCTGGAACGCGGCGTCATCGCGCCGGACGATGCCGTCCGCCTGCGGACCGAGATCGGGCGCAAGGTTCTGGATGCCGACCGGCGCTTGTCCCAAGTGACGGCGGGCGGAGCGGGCGGGCGCGGGCTTGTGGTCCTTGGCGTGCTGGCGGTGCTGTTTGCGGGGGCGGTGGGGTTGTATCTGCGCGAAGGCCAGCCGGGCCGGGGCGACCTGCCGGTGGCGCAGCGCATCGCCCAGTCCCAGCAGGTCTATGAAAACCGCCCCAGCCAGGCCGAGGCCGAGGCGAGGGCCCCGGCCCCCGCGCCGGTGGAGGTGCCCGAAGATTTCGCGGCCCTGATCGAGCAGTTGCGCGAAGCAGTGGCCCGGAACCCCGATGATCCGCAAGGCCTGGCCCTGCTTGCCACGAACGAGATCCGGCTGGGCAACCTGCCTGCCGCGCGCCAGGCGCAACAACGGCTGGTCGATCTGCGCGGCGAAGGAGCAACGGCTGACGAACTGGTCCGCCTGTCGGCCCTGATGATCGAAGCCGCAGGCGGCCTGATCACGCCCGAGGCCGAGAAAGTCCTGGCCCGCGCCCTGGCAAGGGATCCTGCCCATCCCCAGGCGCGATATCTGCTGGGGATGCTGCAATTGCAGAACGACCGCCCCGACCGGGCCTTTCCGCTCTGGCGTCAACTGCTGGAGGAAGGCCCCGAGGACGCCCCCTGGATCGCGCCGATCCGCACCGCCATCGCCGATCTGGCCTGGCTGGCGGGCCAGCCTGATTATGTCCCCCCCTCTCCCATGCCTGGCCCCGATGCCGATGCGGTGGCAGCAGCCGGGGATATGACACCAGAAGAGCGCCAGCAGATGGTCGCAGGCATGGTGTCGCAACTGGAAGCGAGACTGGCCCAGCAGGGTGGCACGCCTGATGAATGGGCGCGGCTGATTTCCTCGCTTGTGGTGATCGGCAATACCGACCAGGCGCGCGCCATCTGGACCGAGGCGCAGACGCGCTTTGCCAGCCAGCCCGAGGCCCTGGAGATCGTCCGCCAGGGGGCCGTCCAAGCGGGGCTTGTCCAATGATCCATCTGGAAATCGCCGATTTCGCAGGCGCCCTGCCCCCCGTGGGCGCCATCGCCGGACTGGATCTGGGCACCAAGACCATCGGCGTCGCCGTCAGTGACGGGTTGCGCCAGGTGGCGTCCCCCCTGACGGTGATCCGGCGGCAGAAATTCACGCTGGATGCTGCCGAACTGCTGGCCATCGCCAAGGATCGCCGGCTGGCGGGCCTGATCCTGGGCCTGCCGCGCAACATGGACGGCAGCGAAGGCCCGCGCGCGCAATCGACCCGGGCCTTTGCCCGCAACCTGTCGAACCTGACCGGGATGCCCATCGGCTTCTGGGACGAGCGTCTGTCCACCGTCGCCGCCGAACGCGCGCTGCTGGAGGCAGACACTTCGCGCAAGCGCCGGGCCGAGGTGATCGACCAGGTGGCGGCGGGATACATCCTGCAAGGCGCGCTTGACCGGCTGCGGCATCTGGTCCGATGATCGAATCCCCCTGCATCAAGGTCTGCGTGATCGAGCCGGCATCCGGCATTTGCACCGGCTGCCTGCGCAGCCTGGACGAAATCGCCGCCTGGTCCAGATTGTCCGATGATGCCCGTCGCCGGATCATGGCCGACCTGCCCCGCCGCAGGAAGCAGCCGGACTGACCCTGCCGCTTGCCGCATGGCGGGCCATCTGCGATAGAAACGCGACCCCGACCAAAAGGCCGCCCATGACCTTCCGCGCCCGTCACCTGCTTGGCATCGACCACCTGTCCCCGCCCGAGATCGTCACCCTTCTGGATCTGGCCGAGGATTACGTCGCCTTGAACCGCCGCACGGTGAAACACGCCGACGCGCTGGAGGGGATGACCCAGGTCAATATGTTCTTCGAGAACTCGACCCGCACCCAGGCCAGTTTCGAACTGGCGGGCAAGCGGCTGGGGGCCGACGTGATGAACATGGCCGTGGCGCATTCGTCGGTGAAAAAGGGCGAAACCTTGATCGACACCGCCCTGACGCTGAACGCCATGCAGCCCGACCTGCTTGTGGTGCGCCACCCCCAGTCGGGCGCGGTCAACCTGCTGGCCGAAAAGGTCAACTGCGCCGTCATCAACGCAGGCGACGGACGGCACGAACACCCGACGCAGGCGCTGCTGGACGCTCTGACCATCCGCCGGGCCAAGGGGCGGCTGCACCGCCTGACCATCGCCATCTGCGGCGATATCGCCAACAGCCGCGTGGCCCGGTCGAACCTGCTGCTGCTGGGCAAGATGGAAAACCGTTTGCGCCTGATCGGCCCCGCCACCCTGATGCCCGCAGGCGCGGGAGAGATGGGGGTCGAGCTGTTCGAGGATATGCGCGACGGGCTGCGCGGCGCCGATGTGGTGATGATGCTGCGGCTGCAAAAGGAACGCATGGACGGCGGCTTCATTCCGTCGGAACGCGAATATTTCCACCGCTTCGGGCTGGATGCCGAAAAGCTGGCCTGCGCCGCGCCCGACGCCATCGTCATGCATCCCGGCCCCATGAACCGTGGCGTGGAAATCGACGGCACCATCGCCGACGACATCAACCGCAGCGTCATCCAGGACCAGGTGGAGATGGGCGTGGCGGTCCGCATGGCGGCGCTCGACCTTCTGGCGCGGAATTTGCGCGCCGAACGCGGGCGGGCGGCTGCAGGGGTGATGGTGTGATGCCGCAGGCCTCCGAGGAAGTGGACTGGACCGCCCTGCTGCATCCCGGCGAACGGCTTTTGTGGCAAGGCCGCGCCATCGGCGCAGGGCGTCCCGACCTGCCGGTGCGGTTCTGGTCCCTGCTGGGCACGATCCTGTCGCTGGGCAGCCTGCTGTTCTTGCTGATCGCCTTCCTGGGCCGGTCGCAGCCGGATTTCGTCGCAGGCTTTGGCGGCATCGGCATCGTGGCCCTGGCGGTCGGGCTGACCTGCAAGATCCTGCCCCGCCGGCTCCAGATCGCCCGGCTGCGCCGCAGCCGTTACGCGCTGACCAACGGGCGGATGCTGGCGCATGACGGACAGGCGATTCGGGAGTGGGACATCACGCCCGATCTGGACCTGACGGTTCACCCCGAGGATCCCGGCTCGGTCATCGTGGATCCGCCGTGGCAGGGCAACCGCCCGCCCAGGCCGCAGCGCGAGGCGGGCTTTATCGGCATCGCGGACGCTGACGGGATCGCCACCATGATCCGGGACATTCAATCGCGCCAGACCGGCAGGACGGAGACCGCCTTGTGACCACGCTTTGCTTCCAGAACGCCCGCCTGATCGACCCCGAGGCGCAAACGGATGCCACGGGCAGCCTGCTGGTCCGCGACGGCATGATCGAAGGCATCGACGCGGACGCCCCCGAAGACGCGACCGTCATCGACTGCAACGGCCGTGCGCTTGCACCCGGCATCATCGACTGGGGCGTCAAGATCGGAGAGCCGGGCGAGCGGCACAAGGAATCCTTCCGCAGCGCGGGCCTTGCCGCCGCCGCCGGGGGCGTGACCACCATCGTCGCGCGCCCTGACACCCTGCCGCCCATCGACACGCCCGAATCGCTGGAATTCGTGACCCGGCGCGCCGCCGACGCGCCCGTGAACATCCGCCACATGGCAAGCCTGACCAAGGCCCGCGAAGGGCGCGAAATGGTCGAGATCGGGTTCCTGACCGATGCGGGCGCCGTGGCATTCACCGACGGCGTGCGGCAGGTCGCGGACACGCGCCTGCTGTCGCGCTGCATGACCTATGCCCGAGGCCTGGGCGCGCTGATCGTGGGTCACCCGCAGGACGCAGGGCTTTCGCGTGGGGCGGCAGCCACCAGCGGCAAGTTCGCCTCGATCTATGGCATCCCGGCCGTGTCCCCCATGGCCGAGGTGATCGGGTTGGACCGCGACCTGGCCCTGGTCGCCATGACCGGCTGCCGCTGGCACGCCGACCAGATCACCACCGCCCGCGCCCTGCCCGCCCTGCGCCGGGCGCGGGATGCGGGGCTGGACGTGACCGCGGGAATTTCCATCCACCATCTGACGCTGAACGAATACGATGTGGGCGATTACCGCACCTTCTTCCGCTTCACCCCGCCCCTGCGATCCGAGGATGACCGTCTGGCCATGGTCGAGGCCGTGGCCGAGGGCGTGATCGACGTCATCGCCAGCTTTCACACCCCCCAAGACGAGGAATCCAAGCGCCTGCCCTTCGAGGCCGCAGCCCCCGGCGCCGTGGGCCTGCAGACGCTGCTGCCTGCGGCGATGCGGCTTTATCACCAAGGCGGGTTGTCCTTGCCGCAACTGTGGCGGGCGATGTCGCTGAACCCCGCGAAACGGCTGGGCCTGCCGGGCGGGCGGCTGACCGTGGGCGCGCCTGCCGACCTGGTCCTGTTCGACCCGGACGCGCCCTTCGTGCTGGACCGGTTTACCCTGCTGTCCAAATCGAAGAACACCCCTTTCGACGGCGCGCGGATGGAGGGCCGGGTGATCGGCACCTGGGTCGCAGGCCGCCGCGTGTTCGGAGACAAGGCATGACCCTGATCCTGTGGACCGCCTTCGGCTATCTGCTAGGTTCAATTCCTTTCGGAATGGTCATCGCGCGCGCCCTGGGACTGGGCGACCTGCGCAAGATCGGGTCGGGCAATATCGGCGCGACCAACGTGCTGCGCACCGGCAACAAGCCTGCCGCCCTGGCGACACTGCTACTGGATTCGGGCAAGGGCGCCATCGCCGTGCTGATCGCGCGCCATCTTGGCGGCGACATGGCGGCGATGCTGGCCGGGGGCGCGGCCTTTCTGGGCCATTGCTTTCCCGTCTGGCTGGGCTTCAAGGGCGGCAAGGGGGTCGCGACCTTCCTGGGCACGCTGATCGCGCTGCACTGGCCGCTGGGGTTGATCGCCTGCGGGGTGTGGCTGCTGACGGCGGTCGTCAGCCGGATCAGCAGCCTGTCGGCTCTGCTGGCCGCGGCCCTGTCGCCGGTCTTTGCGTGGGGGCTGGGCCGCACGGATCTGACGGCCGTCAGCCTGTTCATGGCGGTGCTGATCTTTGTCCGCCACCGTCCGAACATCGCCCGCCTGCTGGACGGATCCGAACCCCGGATCGGGAAAAAAAGCTAGCGTTCGGCCACCAGGGTCCGGCCCACGGGGCGCGTCGGACGGACGGGAACGGGTTCAGGCTGCGGCTCTGCCACGACCTCGCGCAGGGGCGCCTGGCTGAACACCCGCGCCGGGGCGGGGGCTGCCGCACCCGATCCCGCCATGCGGCGCAGCGCATCGGCCCCGCGCCGCGCGGATATCGCCAGCGAAATCAGCGCCAGGCACCCCCCCGCCAGCAGGATCAGCACCACGACACCCAGGATGCCCACGAAGATCGGCAAAGGCGGCAGCCCCTCGGCCTGGCCGACCTGGGTGACAATGGCCCCGATCAGGGCCACGACCCCCGTGACAAAGACCGCGCCCACGATCCGCTGCACCCACACCATCGCATCCGCCTTCATCGCCCCGTCCCTTTACGATTACCTGGCACCGGCACTGCCACCGGCGCGCCTTTGCCGCAAGACAGGGACGGGTCATATTGTCGTGCGTCACCCGAAGGACGGATCGGGTGCGTCGGCTGGTGCTTACAAATGGCCAAGGCCGAGATGGATCACACCGTCCATCCCGACCCGAAGATTACGACGCGCCGATGATCCCATCCACCTGCAGGATGAGGGAATTCGCATCACCAATCCTTACGGTCGGAGCGCAGGGATGCAGCAAAGCCCCCGGGCGCCGCGCACCATCAATACGAATATTCGCCATAGATCGGGGTCAGGTCGCCACCCCATTCGCCGTGGTATTTGTCCAGCAACTCGTCGGCCATGACCTTGCCGCTGTCTAGGCTTTCCTTGATGGCGTTCAGGAAATGCGTCTCGTCCGGGACCAGGCCGCCTGCGCCCGCGCGGGCGCGGTTCTTCAGGCCCCCTTCGGCGATCTCGACCACCTGCCGGGCCAGGTCATGCATCCTGACGCCGTTCACCTGCGCATCAAGCGCGTGGATCCCGGCCTCTCGCCGCCAGGCCTCGCGTGTATCGTCGTCCCATCCCTTGACCAGATCCCAGGCGGCATCAAGCGCCTCCTGATCATAGATCAGCCCGACCCACAGGGCGGGAAGCGCGCAAAGACGCCGCCAGGGGCCGCCATCGGCACCGCGCATCTCGATGTATTTCTTGACCCGTGCCTCGGGGAAAACCGTGGTCATGTGGTCGGCCCAGTCCGACAGCGTGGGCACCTCGCCCGGCAGGGCGGGCAGGCGGCCGTCCAGGAAATCGCGGAACGACTGGCCCAGGGCGTCGATGTATTTCCCGTCGCGATACACGAAATACATCGGCACGTTCAGGACGTAATCCACCCAGGCGTCGTATCCGAACCCATCGCGGAACACAAAGGGCAGCATTCCCGTGCGTGCCCCGTCCAGGTTCTGCCAGATATGGGCGCGCCAGCTTTTCCAGCCGTTGGGCTTGCCGTCGAGGAAGGGCGAATTGGCGAACAGCGCATTGGCGACAGGTTGCAGCGACAACGCCACGCGCATCTTCTGGACCATGTCGGCTTCGCTGCCGAAATCCAGGTTCACCTGCACGGTGCAGGTCCGGTACATCATCTGCTTGCCCAGGGTGCCGACCCGATCCATGTAGTCGGTCATCAGCCGATAGCGGCCCTTGGGCATCATCGGCATCTGGTCCTGGCCCCAGATCGGGGCTGCGCCCAGGCCGATGAAGCCCGCGCCGATGCGGTCGGCGATCTCTTTCACCTCGGCCAGATGCCCGTTCACCTCGTCGCAGGTCTGGTGGATGGTTTCCAGCGGCGCGCCCGACAGTTCCAACTGCCCGCCCGGTTCCAGGCTGATGTTGGCGCCGTTGCGTTCCAGGCCGATCAGCTTGTCCTGTTCCATGACCGGTGCCCAGCCAAAGCGTTCCTGAAGGCCCGCCAGCATCGCATGGATCGAACAGGTTCCCTCATACGGCAGCGGCAACAGGTTCGCCTTGTCATAGCCGAACTTTTCATGCTCGGTCCCGATGCGCCAATCCTCGCGCGGCTTTTCGCCGCTGGCGATATAGGCGGCCAGCTGGTAGCGGCTTTCGATCGGGCCTCCGCCCTGTTGTGGTATCGACATGAGGCGAGGCCTTTCGAGAAGTTGCGACGGTCACAGGTGGCGCGCGGCGCGGGCCAAGTCAACCCGCCTCAACCCGGTCTCCGCCAAACGGTGCGCACGGCGTCCGGCTGGTCCGCAACATGGGCCAAGGCGGCGGACACCGCGCCCATGTCGAGATCCGGCAACGCGGTAAAGGCATCGGCCAGGGCGTCCGATCCGGCGGCATCAACGGGCACCAGCAGGGCCTCCCCGCTGGCGCTGCGCAGCCGCCAATGGCCCCGGCCCTTGAGCCGCAACAGGCGGATTTCGACCAGATCGCGCAGGGCGATTTCGCCGCCCAGGACCGACGCGCCAAAATATCGGATGGCGCCCTCGTCCACTTCGACCAGGCCGGGGGCGTCGATGCGGCGGCGAAAGGGCATTCTGCGAAGCGCCCCGATCAGCAGCGACAATCCGACCACCACGGCAATGGCGCCAAGGGCCGCGAAGAACCAGCCGCCGCGCAGCGCCAGCCACGATCCGGCCAGCAGGATTGCGACCGCCACAAGGGCTTCGGACCAGCGGGCGGTCCATGCACGCAATTCGGGCCGGACCAAGGGGCCTACCATCGCGACAAGGCGTCTTCGTCGCTGGTCTTGGCATCGACCCAGCGAACGGCACCATCATGGCCGATTTCGCGCTTCCAGAAGGGCGCACGGGATTTCAGCCAGTCCATCAGGTAATCGGCGGCTTGGAAGGCGGCCTGGCGGTGACGGGCGGCGGTGGCGACCATCATGATCGGTTCCCCCACGGCGAGACGTCCATGGCGGTGGATGATGCGCCAGTCGGACAGGGCGAAACGGATGGCGGCTTCGCTGCCGTAATCGGACAGCGCGCGTTCGGTCATGCCGGGATAATGCTCGATCTCCAGCGCGGCCATGTTTCCGGTGTCGTCGCGCACCACCCCCGTGAAGGTGACAATGGCCCCCGCGCCCGCGCCAAAGCCCGCCAGTTCGGCGGCAAGGTCAAAGGGGGCGGTCTGGACGCGGGCCGACATCGGCCTCAGCCTCCGGTCATGGGCGGGAAGAACGCGACCTCTCGGGCACCCGCAAGGGGTGCGTCCAGGTCGGCAAGCTGCTGGTCCACGGCGCAGCGCACGGCGGCAAGATCGGCGAATGCGGCGGCGTGCCAGTCGTCGCGGGCAGCAAGCTCGGCGATCAGGTCGCGGACGGTGGCGGCGTCGGTTTCAATCCGTTCGCGGGGCTGGCCGATGCGTTCACGCAGCCAGGCGAAATACAGGACATCAAGCGTCATGGCCGGGTTCGCGCAGGTAAGGGCGCGCCTTGACGAAATAATCCCAGCCCGTCCAGGCCGTCAGGATCGCGGCGATCCAGATCAGCAGCAGCCCCACCTGCGTCGCCAGATCCGCCCAGGACGACGACCAGGGCAGGTTCGTTTCCCCTACGCGCGGCGGGCGGCCATGTTCGACATAGGCCAGCCCCGTGCCCAGGAACAGGACCGAGATGGCGACCATCTGCGTGGTGGTCTTCCATTTCGCCAGCTTTGTCACCTTCAGCAGGCGCGCGTTCGATCCCAGGAATTCGCGCAAGCCGGACACGAAGACCTCTCGGAACAGGATCAGGGTGGCGGGCAGGATCAGCCAGGGGTTCATGCCGGAATAGCCGGTGATGACCACGATGGCGATCACCACCATGGCCTTGTCGGCGATGGGATCCATGGCCGCGCCGAAGCGGCTTTCCTGCTGCCAGCTTCGCGCCAGATAGCCGTCGATCCAGTCGGTCACCGCCGCGATCATGAACAGCGCCAGGGCTGCCCAGTCGGCAAAGGGCCGGCTGAAATACAGAAACATCAGCGGCACGGCGGGCGCCGCGATCAGCCGAAGAAGGGTCAGGATATTGGGGACGGTCCAGCGCATAACGGGCAAGCTAGTCCGTGGCGCCGGACTTGGAAAGGGGCGGCGCACCGAAATGCGCCGCGCCAAAGGTCAGCCGAGCGCGCCTTCGATCAGCGCAAAGGCGCGGCTGGCAATGGTCAGGTGCACCGCCTTGATGCGCTGTTCGCCAAAACGGCGGGTGCGGTGTCCGATGATCCTGATGGGATCGCCGGGCATCGCGGCGGCGTCCGTCAGGCCGATCTGGGCGTTGCGGGCGCGGCTTGCCAGTTCCACCGTCCAGTTGCGGCCCTCGGCATCGCTGACGCACAGCACCGGATCGCTGCCGCTGCTGTAATTGTCGGTCACCGTGCCTGTCAGTTCCGTCAGATGGGGTTTGTATTCGTCCCCCCGTGCGGCCTTGGGCAGGCCGGCGGGCAGGAACCGGGGGGCAACGATGCCAGATGCGGGCAAATGAGTCATGATAGCCTCTTTCCCAGGTTGAGCGGGGCAACCATAACGTGATCCACGCCCAACCATGCGGTGCCATGATACCGCAAGACATTGCGCTGCAGGAGGCGGGATTCGCGTCGTCCTGAATGCCGCTGCAAGCCGTTGACCTAACGGCACTTTAGTCGCGGGCCTGATTTTTGCGGCGATTGTTGTTCCCTTTGGCTGCGACAATTTGGGACATCATTCCATTGGGACAGGGCGGAAACGGGCCGCTGTCAGCCCCGCGCGTTGAAATGGTCATGGACTTTTTGCGCCATGGCGGCCGAGATTCCCTCGACTGCTTGCAGATCGGCCAGGCCCGCGCGGCTGACCGCCTTGGCGCTGCCGAAATGCTGAAGCAAGGCGCGCTTGCGGGATGCGCCGATGCCTGCGATCTCGTCCAGGGGGTTGGCCATGACCGCCTTGGCGCGCTTGGCGCGATGGGTGCCGATGGCCCAACGATGCGCCTCGTCGCGCAGACGCTGGATGAAATACAGGACCGGGTCGTTCATGCGCAGGGCAAAGGGCGCCCGGCCGGGGCGGTGAAATTCCTCCTTGCCCTGGTCGCGGTCGATGCCCTTGGCGACGCCGACGACCGGAATATCCTCGACCCCCAGTTCGGCCAGGATGCCGTCCACGGCCGACACCTGCCCCGCGCCGCCGTCGATCAGCAGCAGGTCGGGCCAGGATTCGGTCTGGCGGTCGGGGTCTTCCTTCAGCAGGCGGACAAAGCGGCGGCCCAGCATTTCCTTCATCATGCCAAAGTCGTCGCCCGGAGTGATCTCGGTCCCCTTGATGTTGAACTTGCGGTACTGGCTTTTGATATAGCCTTCCGGCCCGGCCACGATCATGCCGCCCACGGCATTGGTGCCCATGATGTGGCTGTTGTCGTAAACCTCGATCCGGCGAGGGGCGGCGGGCAGGTCGAAGGCCTCGCCCACGCCGTCCAGCAGGCGCAGTTGGGTGGCGCTTTCGGACATACGGCGGGCCAGGCTTTCGCGGGCATTGCGCAGGGCGTTTTCCACAAGCTCGAACTTCTCGCCCCGCTGCGGGACGCCCACGACAATGCGGCGGTGGGCGCGTTCGGACAGCACCTGCTGCGTCAGGTCAGGCTCGTCCGGGACGTGCGACAGCAGGATCATCCGGGGCGGTGGCTTGTCGTCATAGAATTGCAGCAGGAAGGCCTGCATGACCTCGGCAGGGGATTCAACGCCGCCCAGCCGGGGATAGAAGTCGCGGTTGCCCCAGCTCTGGTTACCGCGGATGAAGAAGACCTGAACGCAGGCCTGGCCGCTTTCCATATGCAGGGCGACGATGTCGGCCTCGGCCACGCGCTTGGGGTTGATAGCCTGCACGGACTGGACGGCGGTCAGCGCCTTGATCCGGTCGCGCAGGGCAGCGGCCCGTTCGTATTCCATGTTCTCGGCCGCCTCGGCCATGTCGCGGGCCAGGTTCGCCTGGATCACGGTGGTCTTGCCCTGCAGGAAGCGTTCGGCATCCGACACCAGGGCGCCGTAATCATCGGCGCTGATCCGGCCCACGCAGGGCGCGCTGCACCGCTTGATCTGGAACAGCAGGCAGGGGCGGGTGCGCGATTCGAATGTCGCGTCGGTGCAGTTGCGCAGCAGGAAGACGCGCTGCAACTGCGTCAGCGTCCGGTTCACTGCCCCCGCGCTGGCAAAGGGGCCGTAATAGTCGCCCTTTTCCGACTTGGCCCCGCGATGCTTCTTGATCTGGGGATAAGCATGGGATTTCGCGACCAGGATGTTCGGGAAGGACTTGTCATCGCGCAACAGCACGTTGTAGCGCGGCTTGAGCTGCTTGATGAGGTTCTGTTCCAGCAGCAGCGCCTCGGTTTCGGTGCGCGTGGTCAGGAACATCATCGAACAGGTTTCGCGGATCATCCGCGCGATGCGCGCCGAATGGCCCGACGGCCGGGCATAGTTCGACACCCGCGCCCGCAGATCCCGCGCCTTGCCGACATACAGAACGCCGCCCTGGGCATCCAGCATCCGGTAGACGCCGGGGCTGCGGTCCAGTTGCCGCAGATAGTCCTGGATCAGCGCGTGGCCGGTCTTGGGAGTGGTGCCTTGTGTCATATTTGTCAGATAGGTGATTCCCGTCACGGGCTGCAAGTTCCGGGGTGTGATTACAAGGGCAAAGCTGTCCACCGCCATTGTGGATAACTCTGTGAGAGTCCTGTGAGGCAGGGCCGTCCTGACCAGCAATCGTTACAAAACGGTGACTTTGCCTTTATTTTGGGCAGATACTCAGACCATTGTTTTCATGGAGAAACTTAATCCTTCCCCTGCCAGTTGGCGAAACTTGCGCAGTTTCAGACCCTTGCTTAACGAATCTTACCTGCGCGGGGACAACCTGACGCGCCCTAGTCGCGCGGCCTGCGGCGGGACGGCGGGATGCCCAGGATCCGCCGGATGCCACGGCGGAAGGCCGGGCCGCGCAGCAGCGCCAAGGCGACCATCACCAGCAGGAAGATGATGACGATCCGAACGCTCATCCCCCGGCACCAAAGCGGGCGAATGCGGCGCGTTCCTGGGCTGCGTCCAGCACGGTGCCTGCCGACAGGCCCAGCCTGCGGAACAGCGACTGGCGCGGGGCATGGACGACAAAGCGTGTCTTGTCGCCGTAAAGCGCCTTCATCTGCGGCACCAGATGGCCGATGCCGTCCGCCAGCCCCAGATCGACCGATTGCCGGCCGGCCCAGAATTCGCCGGTGAACAGGTCGCGGTCCGTGGCCAGACGCTCGCCACGCCGCGCGGTCACGTGGTCCTTGAAGGCCTGGTGGATCGGCTCCAGCACGTTGTGCAGGCGTTCGACATCCTCGGGGCGTTCGGGGCGGAACGGGTCCAGCGTGGATTTCGACCGGCCAGCGGTATGCACGCGCCGCTCGATCCCCCATCGGGCAATCAGATCCTGGAACCCGAACCCGGCCGAGATCACGCCGATCGACCCCAGGATCGAGCTTTCGTCGGCCCAGATCCGGTCGCCCGCGCAGGCCAGCCAGTATCCGCCGGATGCCGCCACATCCTCGACAAAGGCATGGACGGGGGTCTTCGTCTCGTCCGCCAGTCGCCGGATCCGGGCGGCGATCAGCGACGACTGCACCGGCGATCCGCCGGGCGAGTTGATGGACAGCGCCACGGCCACCGGCTTGCCCTTGCGAAAGGCGCGCTCGATCACCGGGGCAAGGGCCGCGTCCGACAGCGAACCGCCGCGCCCGGCCATGCCGATGGCACCGTGCAGGCGGACCACCGACACCCGGGGGCCCTTGGTCATGAAACAGTCAAGATAGGGAATATGCATGACCGCAGATTTAATCATGCCCCGCGCCTGTCACAAGCGTCACGCATGGCGGATCGTATCGCCCGGCAGAAAGGTCGGCGTCAGCGCGACGATGCGATCCTCGGGGATGGTGTCCTTGCCCGCGACCAGCCGGGCCGCGCGCCGCCCGATATCGACCCGGCGCGCATCGGTCGTGGCCAGCCGCACCGGCAGCCCGTCCAGCAGATCGACGCCGTTGAACCCGGCAAGCCCGATCCGGCCCGGAATGTCATAGCCCTTGTCCAGGCAATGCAGCAGCCCCCCTGCCCCGATCATGTCGTTCGAGAAATACAGGAAATCCAGATCCGGCGCGCGG
Source organism: Paracoccus everestensis (assembly GCF_021491915.1). Taxonomy (NCBI): domain Bacteria; kingdom Pseudomonadati; phylum Pseudomonadota; class Alphaproteobacteria; order Rhodobacterales; family Paracoccaceae; genus Paracoccus; species Paracoccus everestensis. Next base: position 2,598,712 of record NZ_CP090836.1, read on the forward strand.
GTCAGGATGCGTTCGGTCAATTCACGCCCCTTCAGCAGCGACGATCCGCCCTGGTAATATTCGCGCGCTTCCAGCGTCACGCCCGCATCGGTCAGGCCTTCCTCGAATCCCGCCAGGCGTTTGCGGGCGCGGTGATCCTCGGGCATATGGGTGCCGACAAAGCCGATGCGGCGATAACCGGCGGTCAGGATCCGCGCGGCCATTTCCCGGCCCGCCCGGCGGTGGGAAATGCCGACGATGGTGTCGATGCCCTCGCCGTCCACGTCCATGATCTCCACCACGGGTATCCCGGAATTTTCCAGCATGGCGCGCGATGCCTTGCTGTGTTCCAGGCCCGCCAGGATCACGCCGGACGGGCGCCAGGACAGCATGTCATACAGCACCATCTCCTCGCGCGCGGGGGAATAGTTGGTGACGCCGATCACCGGTTGCAGGCCGGTGTCGTCCAGTTCCGCGGAAACCCCGCCCAGCACGTCGGGAAAGACCAGGTTCGACAGCGACGGGATCACCACGGCGACCAGGTTCACCCGCTGGCTGGCCAGGCCGCCCGCGATCTTGTTGGGGACATATCCCAGCGTCTTGGCGGCCGTCAGCACCTTTTCGCGAGTGGCCGCCGACACGTCGCCCCGGTTGCGCAGAACCCGGCTGACGGTCATCTCTGACACGCCCGATGCCTCGGATACATCGCGCAGGGTCAGGGGTCGGCGGGGTCTGGGGACGTTCATCGGGCACCGGAGGATCAGGTCTTTGCCCGATGTTAGCGCCCGTTCGACCCCGCGACAACCTTGCCAAATGCCGCGTCTGCGGTCACAAGGGCAAAGGCGGCCCCGTGGCTCAACTGGATAGAGCAGCCCCCTCCTAAGGGGCAGGTTACAGGTTCAAGTCCTGTCGGGGTCACCAACGCCTATATCGCGTAACGCCCCTGGCCCAGCGTCCTGGCCTGGCCAAGCGCTGCAAGGCTGTCCAGAAGCGGCTGGACGGTGGCGGCGCGGGCGCGCCTGAAGTGGCGGGCGACCTGGTCGGGGGTGGCATCGCCCAGGTCGGACAGGGCGGCACGGACGGCGGCGATCTGTTCGGGCAGGGTCTTGGGCCACAGCGCCTTGTCGGCGGTATCGGCCGCCGCGTCCATGTCCAGTTCGGATTGGCGGCCCTTGGGGGCGGCGGCCTGGCCCGCGGGGTTCTGGTATTCGGGGCGCAGCCAGCGGACATGGCCCGAGGCCTCCTCGGCCGCGCGGGCGCGGTTCAGATCGACCAGACGGTGCAGCACGTCGTCGTCGGACAGGTCCACGGGCCAGCCATAGGCGTCGGCCACGGCGGCGTCGATGCGGTCGTGGATGTCGCGCAGGATGCCCACAAGGCCCGCGTCATAGATCTCTTTGTCGCGGTCTTCGATGCGTTCGCCCGCGCGCAGCTTTTCCAGCACGTTATACATCCCGGTCAGGGTCAGCCGGAGATGCGCGGCCTGCTGCGCCTTCCGATTGGCGTCGAGTTCCTCGCCCAGGGCGCGGAGCCGGGTTTTCTGCGCCTCGGTCGGATCGGGGAAGGGGAAGGGGTCGAAGCAGCGAGACTTGTTATAGCGTGGGTCGTTGCCATACCCGAGCCGCCCTCCTGCGGCCAAGGCCCAGACGACATGGATGCGGCTGGAGAGGACAGAGAGCAGGGCGGCGTCGTCAGTGCCAATAACATTTATCGTTGCGTCAACAAGCGTAGGGCTTGAAACAAAAGAGAATATGCGGTGCTTTGCGGTGTAAACTGTCGCGATATATCGATTTAGCCCATCAACTGCATCTCGGACAGCAACAACGTTTTCGCCAAATTGCCACCAGCGTCTTCTGTAGCTTTCACGATTGTTCTGCTGCCTTTCTGGCTTGACGCGGTCTAGGACAACCTGGAATGCGGCAGGATAGCGTCCTCGCGCTTCTTGTTCTGAAAGATTGAAGAAATCTATCGCCCATAGCTGTCGTGAGTTTGATGTTAGATCGCGTCCATTAAGATAAGGTTTGAGGTGTTTGCGGTTTGCGATCGGGTCGCCGCTTTTCAATGATGCAGCTTCTGCTTTGGTTACTAAAAAGCCCTGCCCCATAAGCTGTGCGCCACGCCCTCCTATCATTCCATTCGCCTTCAGCGCCTTGGCCCCCGCCACATCCGCGCCGATCCGCAGGTTGGAAAAGATCTTCCCCACCTGACCGGACAGGACCACGTCGCGGCCCTCGGCCCGCTCATTGCCCTTCGCCTCGGATGCGACGGTGAACAGGCGGCCCGGCGCCGATCCCGCCTCGGCCACGGTCATGGCGATGCGCACTGCCGCCCCGTCGCCCGCATCGACCCAAGGGTGGTCGGGAATGGCGAAGGCCAGCGACAAGGGTTTCTTGGGGTCGTTCAGATGCGGTTCCAGCACTTGCCGGTTGAAGGTCTGGCGCAGGGAATTGGTGGTGATCAGCCCCAGCCGCCGGGTCTTGCCCCCGCGCAGGGCCAATGCTGCCTTGTCCCACCAGAACATCACGAAATCCGCGCTTTCGGGCATCCGGGGATAAGCGCGGCGCAGCGCCTCGGTATAGCCGTCGCCCAGGGCGTCGCGCATCCGGCTGGCCCCGATGAAGGGCGGGTTGCCGACGATGAAATCCGCCTGCGGCCATGTGGCGGGCCGGGGATTGGTGTAATCCATCACCGCCACCCGCGCCGCCGGATCGGGCACGGCCTCGCCCGTCACCGGATGGGTGATGGTCGTCGCCCCGTCCCACCGCGTCACCGGCGCCCCCGCCGTGTCCAGCCGGGCCTGGGTGCCGTCCCAGTCCAGCACGGCGTCGCGGTTTTCGATGTTGCGAAAGTCCTTGAGGATCGGGTCGGAATGGCTGGCGTTGCCATAGGTGCGGAAATGCCATTGCAGATAGCCGATCCACAGCACCAGCTCGGCCACGGCGGCAGCCCAGGGGTTCACCTCGATCCCCAGGAACTGGTGCGGATCGACGGTGTGGCCGGTCAGGGCCAGGGCACCTTGATCCTCGCCCAGGTCGCGCAGCAGGACGATCACCTCGCCTTCCAGGCGCTTCATCAGTTCCAGCGCGACATACAGGAAATTGCCCGACCCGCAGGCCGGATCCAGCACGGTGACGTTGCACAGCCGCTGGTGGTAATCGCGCACGGTCGCGCGGGCGTCCGCCAGCCTGTCCTGGCCGGCCAGCGTCAAGGCGGCGGCCTGGATGTCGCGCCATTCCGCGCGCAGGGGCTCGATCACCGTGGGATTCACCAGCCGCTCGACATAGGCGCGGGGCGTGTAATGCGCGCCCAGCTTGTGCCGCTGGCGCTTGTCCAGGGCGCGTTCCAGAAGGGTGCCGAAGATGGCGGGTTCGACCTCGCGCCAGTTGTGGGACGCGGCCTGGATCAGCAGGGACAACTGGATCTCGTTCAGGGGAAGCGCGGTCGCGTCCCGGAACAGCCCGCCGTTGAAGCGTTTCAGGTCGCAGGACAGCGCCGGGGAAAACCCGCCCGCATTCATCGTGGCCCACAGGCTTTGCAGCATGGGCGCCGCGTGTTCGGGATTGCCCCGCCGGTCGCCGAGCAGTTTCGAGAAGGCGCCGTCGGGGATCAGCTGCACATCCTCGGCGAACATGGTGAACAGGGCGCGCATCAGGAACCGGGCCACCGTGTCGGGCTGATGGCCCTCGGATTCGAAGGACCGGCCCAGTTCCGCCAGGTGCCCTGCCACCTTGCGCGTCACATCGGCGCTGACCCGCGCGGGATCCAGGCTGGCCGGATCGGTCCAGATCAGCCGCAGCCGGTCACGGGTCTTGTCGCAGCGCAGGTCGTCCAGCGTGATGCGATAACGGTTGCCATCGGGGAACTGGGTATAGCCCTGCCCTTGGCCGAAAATCCGCATGAACCTCGATCACGTGGCCCACGTCCACGATCAGCAGAAAGGGCGGCCAGCCGTCCTCTCACGCCACGGCACGGGCATAGCTGTCGGCCTGTCCACGGGCGCGCAGCATGCTGTCGTCCCAGCGGCGCGTCCCCCGCAGGCCGTGGCCCTGCCTTTGCGTGGGGGCATCGGGCAGCAGGGTCAACTGGTCGGCGGGGCTGGCGCCGGTGCCCTGCTTGCCCTCCATCACGAAAGAATGGCGGCGATACAGGTCGATGACACCCCGCGACTGCGTGCCGGTATGGATGAAGGTCACGGGCCGTTCGAAACGGAAATCGTCGCTTTGCCCGTCCGCCGTGGCGGGCTTGGGCGCATCGACGCCCAGAAGCTGCGTCAGCTCGATGGCGAATTGCTGGAAATTGGCGCGTTCGCTGCCGCCGGATTTTTGCCAGCGATGGATGAAATCGTCGATCTGCAATGCATGGCCCCCGCAATGCGGCCAGACAATCGCATGGGAACAATGGCGTCAAGATGGGGGGAATGGTGGGCGACCCTGGAATCGAACCAGGCGTGGGTCTCCCCGGCGGAGTTACAGTCCGCTGCCGCACCTTGCAGCACGTCGCCCGCCGAGCCAGTCGGCGTGGGGGGTCATTAGCGGGCGGGGCACGGGGCGTCAAGCGGATTTCCGGGCCTTGCGCAAGGGCCGCAGGACGCGCGATGAAGGGGGCCAGCCGAAAGGACCCTGCGCATGAGTGATCGACCGGGAAAGCCCAAGAAACCCACCTGGGTGATCGACAAGGAACGTGCCCGCCGCGCGGGGGCCGCGGAAACCGTGTGGCTGTTCGGCCTGCACGCGGTGCGCGACGCGCTTGCCAATCCCGCGCGCGAAAAGCTGCGGCTGGTGGTGACCCCCAACGCGGTGGACCGCCTGGGCGACCTGCACGGGATGGAACCCGAGATCACCGACCCCCGGGTCTTCGGCAAGGCCGTGCCCCTGGCCCCCGACAGCGTCCACCAGGGCGCCGCGTTGGAGGTGCGTCCGCTGAAATGGGGCGGCCTCAGCGACGTGGTGCTGCGCCAGGCGCCCGGCGAACGGCGGCCGCTGCTGGTGGCCCTGGACCGGGTGACCGATCCCCACAACATCGGCGCCATCCTGCGGTCGGCCGAGGTGTTCGGCGCCCGCGCCGTCATCGCCCCCGCCCGCCATTCCGCCCCCGAAACCGGCGCGCTTGCCAAGACCGCCTCGGGCGCGCTGGAACGCCAGCCTTATCTGCGCGTGCCCAACCTTGCCGAGGCGCTGTCGCAACTGAAGGGCATGGGCTTTATCCTGATCGGGCTGGACGGGACCGGCGATGCCCCCCTGCCCGACCTGCTGGAAGGCCTGCCAAGCCGCGCAATCTGCCTGGTCCTGGGGGCCGAAGGGCCGGGAATGCGCGATCTGACCATGAAAAGCTGCGATCACGTCGCGCGCATTCCCTTTGCGGCCGATTTCGGATCGCTGAACGTGTCGAACGCGGCGGCGGTGGCGCTCTATGCGGCCAGCATGGCCTAGGGATCACATCCCCGCGACAATCCGCGCGCCGGCGTTGAGAATCGCGGCGGGTGCTGCCAATGAGGCATCCTGCCGCCGGGAAATTGCCTGATCCATGAAAACGCTGCTTCTCTCGCTGATGCTGACCTTGGCACCTGCCCTGCCGGTCATGGCCCAGGACTGGGCCATCGACGGATTCGATGCGGTGGGCTTTCTGGAAAGCGGGCGGCCCATTCCGGGAAGGGGCGACATTTCGACGCTGTGGAAGGGCAAGGTCTGGCATTTCGCGACCGAGGAAAACCGCAACCGCTTCGAGGCCGATCCGCGCAGCTTCGCCCCGGCGTTTGGCGGGCTTTGCCCGGTTGCGCTGTCCGAAGGGCGACGGGTGGCCGGTGATCCGCACCACTTCGTCATTATCGAAAACCGCCTATATCTTGTGGGATCGAACAGGGCAGTCCGCAAGCTGCAGCAAGCGCCGCGCGAGGTTCTGTCCCGGGCCCGAGAGCGCTGGAAACCCTGACGCTTTTTTAGCGGATTTTCATCACGAAATTGCGACATCGCTGGAACTTTTGGGGGGTGTTGCCTATTTACACTGTGGAACATGACTTGGAACCGTCATGTTCAGATCACTGTCCCTCGTTCCGCGACTTGCGCCCGGCCAGCAATCTGGACCGGGCGCCTTTTATATGTAATGGTGCCTACAACTTTTGGACGAGGAGGGGAGACCCGTCATGGAAGTCGATTTCAAGGACGACGAAGATATTGCGCGGATTGTCCGCAGCATAAAAGTGATTGCGGTTGTAGGACTGTCGCCCAATGAGGCACGGCCCAGCTGGGGGGTGGCCCGTTTCCTGCAGGCGAACGGGTATCGTGTCATTCCCGTGAATCCCGGTCAGGCTGGCGGTATGATCTTGGGGGAAACGGTCTATGCCGGCCTGTCCGATATCCCGAAGTCGGCCCATGTGCAGATGGTGGACGTTTTCCGCAGATCCGAGGCCGTCGGCCCCATCGTAGACGAGGCCCTGGCCCATCTTCCCGACCTGAAGTCGATCTGGTTGCAACTGGGCATTCGCAACGATGCCGCAGCAGCACGGGCCGAGGCCAGGGGCATCACGGTCATTCAGGACCGATGCCCCAAGATCGAATTTCCCCGCCACCTTTAGGCGTCAGAAAAAAGGCTCCGGCAATGACCGGGGCCTTTCCTTATTATCGTGCCTGCGCCGTTTGCAGCAGATCGGTGATCCGCCGGACCGCAGCGCGGCGGTTTTCACGCACATCGCCTTCCTGGCGAACCTGCAGGAATTGTTCGCCATAGCCTTGCACGACAAGGTTCTCGGGCGGCACCTGGAAATACTCGGACAGTGCCAGGGCCACCGATTCCGCGCGGCGGTCGGACAGCGCCAGATTTGCCGCATCGGCGCCGACTGTATCGGTATGGCCTTCGATCAGGAACATCTCCTGCGGGTTCTGCGCAACAGCGTCCTGGATCACGCTGCCCAATGTCGACAGCTGCTTGGCCTGGTCAGGAGAGATCGCCGCCGATCCGGTGTCAAAGGTGATGGCGTCGATCGTGACCGGCGGGACCAGGGCGCGAACCTGGGGAATGGACCGCACCTGGCCAAGCGTGAAACGGCGGTCGACATTCACTTGCCGTTGCAAGGCTTCGCGCAAGGCCGCCTCGTCCTGGGACACGCCGGTGGCCGTGACCGGCGCGGGGGCCGGCAGGGTGGACAGATCGACGGGTTCGACCTCGGCCGTGTCGTCGATCAGGCGGGTCTGGGTGCCGTCGGGGGAAACTAGCGTGCGGCGCAGCACGCGCAGATCGGCATCGCGGATGGTCACGACGCGGCTGCCATCGGCGCGGGTCACGACGGTGCGCGACGATCCGTCATCGAAGTTCTCGGTCGCCACGGTGGATCCGGGCTGGCGCAGCAGGGCGACCTCGTCCTTGATCACCTCCTGGCTGCCGTCGGCGCGGGTCACCACGACCCGGTCGGGAGCACTCAGCGCGACCTGGCGGTTGTTGTTCAGATAGCTTCCGACCGCAACCGCGCCCAGGCCCAGCAGCAGGGCCTTGGCCAAGTCGTTGTTGTCGTCGTCATCCTCCTCGCGGGCGGCAGGCTGTTCCCCTTGCGGGGCCAGGGCGTCGCGCAGGCTGGTCGCAAAATCCTCGGACGAGGAGCGGCTGTTTTCCTCGGTGATCTCCTGTTCGACGATCTCGCCTTCCTGGTCGTCATCCAGGGCGGCGGCCGTAGAGCCACCGGTTTCCTCGGCGGCCTGCTGGGCGCCTTCAGTCGGGGCCGCATCCACTTCGGGCGCGGCCTCGGGTGCTGCCTTGGCAGGCTGGCCTGCCGCCTGCTCGCTGGGGGGGGATTCAGGTTCCGCCTGTTCGCGGGCCAAGGCGTCACGCAACGTATCCTCGTCGGGCGTGGCGGGTGCCGCATCCATCTCGGTCTCGGCTTGGGCGGGTTCATTCTCGGCCTCAGGCGCCGGCTGTTCGCCCTGCTGTTCAGCCTGGAGCGCCTCACCCAGTGGGTCGCCGCCTTCTGTCTGCGGGGCATCGGCATCTGCCGGGGCCGGTTCGGGACGGTCGGCTTGCTGTTCGCGGGCAGCGGCGGCCTCGGCTGGGCGTTCCTCGTCTTGCTGCCGGGCCGCATCGGCTGCGGCAGGGCGTTCCCCGCTCTGTTCGCGGGCAGCCTCGACCGGGCGTTCGGCCTGGCCCTCGGCCGTTGACTGCTCTTGCTCGGCCTGCCGTTCGGCACGGTCTTGCGCGCGCTGCGACTTGCCTTCCTGATCGGCAGGGCGTTCGGCCTGCACGGGCCGTTCTTCCTGTTGTTCACGTTCGGCCGGGGCCGGGCGTTCGGCGGATTCAGGCTGTTCCTGGGCCTCCTCCGGCTCGGCCTCTTGTGCGGCTTCCTGCGGCTCTGGCGCAGCGGCGGGTTCGGCAGCCTCTGCCGGTTTGGCCTGCGGCTCAGGCGCAGGTTCGGGGGCGTCCTTGACCGGGGCGGGCGCTTCTGGTTCGGCAGGCGCCTCGGTCGGCTCCGGGGCGGGCTGCGGTTCCTCTACCGGAGGTTCGGCTGCTTCGGGGGCAGGTTCCTCGACAGGGGCTTCGGCGGCGTCCGGCGCAGGCTCGGCAGGGGCTTCAGCCGCCGGTTCGGCTTGGGTTTCGGCAGGCTGTTCCTGGGCAGGCGGAACGGGCGGCTGTTCCCCCTCGGCCGGCGCGCCCTGGGCCTGGGCCATTGGCGGCACCAGCAGCGACAGGCAGGCCACGATGGCGGTGGTGTTGTGGATCATGCAGCGCATGGCAATTCCCTTCCCTGGAACGGATTCATCTGTTGAGGATCTAACCGGCGGATGAAGACACGGGTTCCAAACATCAGCGTGACCGCTGGGTGATCGGCGGAAAGAACCCATGAAAAAAGGCGCAGTCGATGCCGCGCCCTTTGTGCTGTTTTGGGATGTGATCTAGACGCCGTCGCCCACGAAGGCCTTTTCGACGACGAATTCCTTGGGATCCGAATTGGCCCCTTCGCGCAGGCCAAAGCCTTCCAGCACCGCCTTTACGTCGACGTTGAAGGCAAGGCTGCCGCAGACCATGGCGCGGTCGGTTTCCAGGCTGATCGGCGGCAGGCCCAGATCCGCGAACACCTTGCCCGAGGTCAGGTTGTCGGTGATCCGGCCCATCCGGGGCGAAGCCTCCCGCGTGGTGGTGGGGTAATAGATCAGCCGGCTGGCGAAATCCTCGCCGTAAATCTCGCCCAGCAGGGGATCGTGCTTCAGGTTTTCCACCAGTTCGCGGCCATAGGACAGTTCCTCCGCCGTGCGGCAGGTGTGCATCATCACGACCTGTTCGTACCGCTCGAAGGTCTCGGGGTCGCGCATCAGGCTGGCGAAAGGCGCGATGCCGGTGCCGGTCGCCAGGAACCACAGCCGCTTGCCGGGCAGCAGCGCGTCCAGCACCAGCGTGCCCACGGGCTTGGGGCGCAGGATGATCTCGTCCCCCGGCTTGATGTGCTGCAGCTTCGAGGTCAGCGGCCCGTCCGGCACCTTGATCGAATAGAATTCCAGTTCCTCGTCCCAGTTGGGGCTGGCGATGGAATAAGCGCGCAGCAACGGCTTGCCGTTGTCGCCCAGCAGCCCGATCATCACGAATTCGCCCGACCGGAATCGCAGGCTGGCGGGCCGCGTCACCCGGAACGAGAACAGGCTGTCCGTCCAATGCCTGACCGCCGTCACCGTCTGGGCGTCGGGAAGCGTCTTGGAAACGGTCTTGGGGGCAGCGTCGGCCACGGGAATGTCCAGGGTCATGGGAAGTCCTGCTTGTTCTAGTCGATGGGGCGGCGGGGCGAAACCCCTTCAGCCCGCCAGATGGGCGCGGTGGTCGAAGGCCTTCCAGTCGGTCCGGGCGATCCACTGGTCCTGCGGCTGGCGGGCGGCGATGTCGGGTGCCACCTCGACCTCGTCAAAGCCCACGCGGCGGGCCATGGCGTATTGATCCGCAATCAAGCGGCCCGAGGCGCGAAGGCGGCCCTTGAAGCCCAGTTCACGCAAACGGCGGGCCAGCGAAAAGCCGCGCCCATCGGTAAAGGACGGGAACTCGATGGCGATCAGGTCGCGGTCCAGATGCTGGGCCAGGTCGGCCAGCGGCGTATCGGGGGCAAGGGTTTCCTCGGCCTCGTCCACCAGGGGGTGAAAGCCGTCGTCGCGCGCGATCACGCGTTCGCTGTTCAACCGTTCGGTCATGCCGGAACCTTTCCGCGGACGATCTTGCCGCCAATGAAGTGGATGCCGCATTCGGACTTGTCGCTGCCCCGCCACCGCCCTGCGCGCGGATCCTCGCCCGGCTTCACGGGGGACGTGCAGGGCGCGCAGCCGATGGACGGATAGCCGCGGGCCACCAGCGGATGACGCGGCAGGTTGTTCTCGATCATGTATTCCTGGACATCTTCGCTGCGCCAATGGGCCAGCGGGTTGATGCGCAGGCGCAAGGGCTGCTCGGGTTCGAAGAATTCGAGTGCCGCGCGGTCGCTGTTCTGGAACCGCTTGCGGCCCGTGATCCAAGCGTCATAGCCCGACAGCGCGCCTTCCAGCGGCACGGTCTTGCGCAGATCGCAGCAAGCATTGGCGTCGAACTGGTGCAGCGTCCCGTCGGGATCCTGTCGCGCGACCTGCGCCGGATCGGCGCGTATCACCTGCACATTGGTCAGGCCCAGCCTGGCCGACACGTCGCGTTGGTATTCCAGCGTTTCGGGAAACAGCATCTGCGTGTCGATGAACAGCACCGGCAGGCCCGGCGCCACCCGGCTGACCATGTGCAGCAGCACCACCGATTCCGCCCCGAAGGACGACACAAGGGCCACCCGGCCCAGGTCCGGGTCGGATACGGCGCGGCGCAGAACCTCGGTCGCGGCATGGTGCCGGTATCGGTCGTTCAACCGCGCGGCGCGGCTGTCCAGGCTGTCATCAAGCATGGGCAGGCTCGGGATAGAGCGCGGCCTTGAACGGGGCCGGACCAAGCCGGCGATAGGCGTCGATAAAGCGTTCGGATGCGTCGGTGCGAAGGTCCAGATAAGCGCGCATCAGGCGGTCGATGGCCGGGACGACCTCCTCGATCGGGAAGCCCGCGCCGGCACGCTCGCCGAGGGCCGGGATGTCGTAACCATCGCCGCCCAGCGTGATCTGATAGTTTTCCACCCCTGCCCGGTCCAGCCCTAGGATGCCGATATGGCCCAGATGGTGATGCCCGCAGGCATTGATGCAGCCCGAGATGCGGATGTTCAGCTTGCCGATCTCGTCTTCCAGGCCATTGTCCTTGAAATGGGTGGCGATGTCCTGGGCGATGGGGATCGAGCGGGCGGTGGCCAGCGTGCAGTAGTCCATGCCCGGGCAGGCGATGATATCGCTGGTCAGACCGGCATTCGCCACCGCCAGCCCGGCCTTTTGCAAGGCGGAGTAAACGGCGGGCAGGTCCGATTTGTGGACATGGGGCAGCACGACGTTCTGGTCGTGGCTGATGCGCAGGTCGGCATGGCCATACTGTTCCGCCAGATCGGCCAGCAGGCGCATCTGGTCCGCACCGGCGTCGCCCGGCGTTTCGCCATGCGTTTTGAAGGTCACGATCACGCTGGCATAGCCGGGACTCTTGTGGGCATGCAGGTTGGTGTCCGTCCAGCTGCGAAAGGCGCCGTTCTTCGCACGCTCGGCCTCGTAACCCTCGGTTCCGGCATTGCGGAAAGCGGGGGCGGCAAAGCGGTCGCGGAAGATCGCCAGCGCCTCGCGGTCGGCGCCGTGGAAGTCGCGGCGGCGGTTCTGGAACTCCTCCTCGACCTCGGCCTTGAAGACATCCAGGCCGCGTTCGTGGACGGTGATCTTGATGCGGGCCTTGTACTTGTTGTCGCGGCGTCCCGACAGGTTGTAGGTCGCGATGATCGCCTCGATATAGGCCAGCAGGTCGGCCTCGGGCAGGAAGTCGCGGATCACCTTGCCCAGCATGGGCGTGCGGCCCAGACCGCCGCCGACCCAGACCTCGAAGCCCGTCTGGCCGTCCTTCTGGATCAGGCGCAGCCCGATGTCATGGGCCGCAACCAGGGCGCGGTCGCGCGCCGCGCCGGTAATGGCGATCTTGAACTTGCGCGGCAGGAACTGGAATTCCGCGTGGTCGGTGGACCAGCTGCGCAGCAGTTCCGCATAGGGGCGCGGGTCGATGTATTCGTCGGCGGCAGCCCCCGCAAAGGCATCGGTCGTGACGTTGCGGATCGTGTTGCCGCTGGTCTGGATGGCGTGCATCCCGACGGATGCCAGCTTGTCCAGCATATCGGGGATATCCACCAGCCGGGGCCAGTTGAACTGGATGTTCTGCCGCGTGGTCCAGTGGCCATAGCCCTTGTCATAGGTTTCGGCCAGATGGGCCAGCATCCGCATCTGGTCGGGGCAGATCGTGCCATAAGGAATGGCGATCCGCAGCATATAGGCGTGCAGTTGCAGGTAAACGCCGTTCATCAGGCGCAGGGGCCGGAATTCGTCTTCCGTCAGGCTGCCGTCCAGGCGACGTTCGACCTGGGCGCGGAACTGGGCCGCACGGTGGCGCACATAGTCGGTTTCGACGGGACGAACATCAAACATTGCTGGCCTCGGTCAGGTTGGCTTGCTTCAGGGTCTGGATGCCGTGGAAGTAATTCGACGGCCCGCGCTGCCGGAACGCTTCGCGGAAATGGGCGGGTTCGGGACCATTGGGGCCGCGCCGTGCCTCGACCAGATAGGGGCCGACGACGATGTTGGACTGGCCCACCGCCTTCAGCAGCGCCAGATCGGCGATGGCCTCGTCCTCGAAAAGGGTCGCGTGGGCGGGGTCGGCGGTCCAGCCATCCTCGCACATCCAGACGTTATGGCCTTCGCGCAAATCGTTTGCGGTGATAACGCCGGGTTTCGCGGCAGTCGGGGTGAAGGCTTTGCTCATGACACGGACCCTTTCCGATAGGTCCTAGCAATATAGAATTTTGTTCTGGATCTTTACGATAGGGTCGGGAAAATAAGGACATTCAATCCCGATGGTTCCCCATGTCAGAACAGCTTCCACAGATTGCCGGTGCCACCAAAACGAATTTCCGGCTGGACGAGGTGGATCGCAAAATCCTGTCCCTGCTGCAAGAGGATGCAAGCCTGTCGCTGGACCAGATCGCCGACCGCGTGGGCGCGTCCAAGACCCCCGTCTGGAACCGGATCCGCAAGCTGCGAGAGGCTGGCGTGATCCGCCGCCAGGTCGCGATCCTGGACCCCGAGGCCCTGGGGCTGGAGGCCTGCTTCTTCGTGCTGATCCGCACCAGCGAACACGACAAGACCTGGGCCGCGCGGTTCCTCAAGGCGCTTCGCGAACGCCCCGAGGTGATCGAGGCCCACCGGCTGGCGGGCGACATCGACTATATCCTGAAGGTGCAGGTCAGGAACGCGCGCGCCTATGACCGCTTCTACCAGTCGCTGATCGGCGAGGTGAAGATCCACAACGTCACCGCGCTGTTGTCGATGGAGGAGATCAAGGCGACCAGTGCGCTTCCCATCCCGGATGTTACGCGCTAGAGTTGTGCCACGTTTGGGGGCCGCATGTCCGACTATACCATCTGGCACAATCCGAAATGCTCGACCTCGCGCTTTGTGCTGCAAGCCTTGCAGGATGCCGGGGCGGATGTGACGGTGCGCGATTATCTGGCGCAGCCCCCTTCGACTGTCGAACTGCGCGCGGCCCTGGACCGGCTGGGCATGGCCCCCCGCGACCTGCTGCGGCGCAGGAACACGCCTTATGACGATCTGGGCCTGGGCGACCCGAAGCTGTCCGACGATGCGCTGATCCAGGCGATGTCGGATCACCCCGCGCTGATCGAACGCCCGGTGGTCTTCGGCCCGGCGGGCGCACGGCTGTGCCGGCCCAAGGAAACCGTCTTCGACCTGCTGGCACGCTGATGGCCGCGTCGAATCTGCTGATCGTGGCCCAGGCCGGTCGCCTGGAATTCCAGGCGATCATCTTCGCCGCCAGCCTGCGCCACGCTGCCCCCGATTTCACCGGCCGCCTGATCGTGGCGGAACCCCAGCCCGAAGGCGCATGGGCGGGCCATGATACACGGATCGGGGACGATACCCGCGCCCTGCTGGACAGCCTGGGGGCCGAGATCACGCCCTTTGCCGCCCGCCATCCCGGGGCTGCCTATCCTTACGGCAACAAGATCTAGGCCTTGTCGATCCTGCCCCCCGACAGCCCCTTTGTCTTTTTCGACAGCGACACGTTGATCACCGGCCCCCTGGATCAGGTGCCTTTCGGCAATCGCCCCGCAGCATCGATGCGCCGCGAGGGGACGTGGCCGGAACCGCCGCTGTATGGGCCCGGATATGCGGCGATCTGGAAGTCGCTTTATGACCGCTTTGGCCTGGACTTCGCGTCGTCCCTGGACCGGTCGCAGCCGGACGAGCATTGGGAACGCTATCTGTATTTCAACGCAGGCTGGTTCTGCGGTCCCGATCCTGCGGCCTTTTCCCAGCGATTCCTGGACTGGGCATTGTCCGTGCGCCGCGACCCACCCGATGAGCTGGCCTGCCAAAGCCTGAACCCCTGGCTGGACCAGGTGGTCTTGCCCTTGGTCATCCACAGCCTGGGCGGCGGGCGCCCCGGTGCTGAGTTGGCCAGGCTTGATGGCACCGTCAGCTGCCATTACCGCAACCTGCCGCTGCTTTACGCGCGCGAGTCCGACGCGGTGCTGGACGTGCTGGAAACCGCCACCGCGCCCAACCGCATCAAGAAGAGGCTGCGGGATTGGGAACCGGCCAAGAAGCTAATCTATCAGGGCAAGGGCCGCGACAAGGTGCGGCCGCTGTTCGCGGGCGGGCTGCCGTCCAAGGAAAAGCCGATCCGGCAGACGCTGAAAAAGAACGGCTGGTGGTGGGACTAGCCGCCCTGTGCTGCCGAAATTGAAACCGGGATGCCGCGCTGCAGGGAGCAGCCGACCATCGAACTGTTCCTGGCCTCGTCGATCAAGGGCTGCGGGTCCGATCCGTCATCCATGGCGCATTGCACCACCATCTCGGCCCCGGTGGCGATTGGCGGATCACCCTCCATCGTCAGATGCACCTTGACCGCTAGCGAGGCGACAGAGACCCCTCGCCTGTGCGCGATATAGCGCAGGTCGTTGCAGAAGCACCCGCCGATGGCCAAGGCCAGCAACTGCGCGCCGTTGAACCCCAGGCCCATGCCCCCCGCCTTGCCCTCGGGACGGTCGGCGATGATGCAATGGGTGCCGGCCCAGCCCACCGCGGCCTCGGTCCCCGGAACGTTCATCAGGCTGATGCTGACAACAGGCATGGCGGCCCCCTGCGGCTGATCCGGGACCAGCCTAGCACGGGACGGGCCGCCCTGTCGCCTTACCCCTCGCCCGCGTCCTCGGTCGATCCGCGCCAGATGTTCACATCGCCGCCTGCCGACAGATCGTCGATGCGGGACAGTTCTTCGGCGGTGAAATCCAGCCGATCCAGTGCGCCGACGCAATCCGTAACCTGGGACGGACGCGAGGCGCCGATCAGCGCACTGGTCACCCGACCGTCGCGCAGGGTCCAGGCCACCCCCATCTGCGCCAGGCTTTGCCCGCGTGCGGCCGCCAGGTCGTTCAACCCGTTCAGGCGCTGGATCATGTCATCCGTCAGCCAATCCTGCGCCAGCGACTTGCCCTGGGCCGCGCGGCTGTCGGCAGGGATGCCGTTCAGGTATTTGCCCGTCAGCATCCCCTGGGCCAGCGGCGTAAAGACGATGCTGCCCATGCCCGAATCATCCAGCGTGTCCAGCAACCTGTCACGCTCGATCCAGCGGTTCAGCAGGTTATAGCTGGGCTGGTGGATCAGGCAGGGCGTTCCCAGGTCACGCAGGATCGCCACTGCCTCGCGCGTGCGGGCGCTGTTATAGCTGCTGATGCCCACGTAAAGCGCGCGTCCCGACCGGACGATATGATCCAGCGCGCCCATGGTTTCCTCCAGGGGCGTGTCGGGATCGAAGCGGTGGGAATAGAAGATATCGACGTGATCCAGGCCCATCCGCTTCAGCGACTGGTCGCAGGATTGGACCAGGTATTTGCGGCTTCCGAATTCGCCATAAGGACCGGGCCACATCCGCCATCCGGCCTTGCTGCTGATGACCAGTTCGTCGCGAAGTCCGGCAAAATCGGTGCGCAGGATGTCCCCGAAGGCCTCCTCGGCGCTGCCGGGGGGCGGGCCATAGTTGTTGGCCAGGTCGAAATGGGTGATGCCCAGATCAAAGGCCGTGCGGCAGATGTCGCGCTTGGTCTGGTGGGGCGTGTCATGGCCGAAATTGTGCCACAGCCCCAGGCTGATCGCGGGCAGCAGCAGCCCGGACCGCCCGCAGCGGCGGTATTGCATCCGGTCGTAACGGTCGCTTGCAGGTTTATACATCGCGGTCCTCGGTTGATGGGGCGGGTCCAAGGCGGATCGGTCCCCGGACATCCGGCCCGGCGATCCGCGTTCCGCCCTGGGTGATGCTCAGCAAGCCCTGGTCCGCCAGCCGCAAGGCCTGATCCCGGATCGGCTGCATCAGCGGCCGCCAGTCGGCGGCCAAGTCGCGCGCGATTTTGCTGGGACAGCAGGTCGTGCCGGGATGCAGCCGTCCCACCTAGTCAAGAATGGCCCGCGCAAGATCCTCCCCGCGCGGGCCGGGATCGGTCATGCCAGCACGTCGTCGCAGCGGGCGCAGACCCCGGGATGGTCGTGCGTCCCCACATCGGGCAGGATCTTCCAGCATCGCTGGCACTTCTCGCCTTCCGCCAGTTCAAAGACCACGCCGATGCCGGGGGTCTCCGCCATGCGGAACGCCTCGGCCGGGGCCGGGTCCAGCGTCAGCGACAGATCCGAGGTGATGCAGACATCCGCGAAATCCATGGATTTGAGCGCGGCCAGCATATCCGCGTCCTCGACATGGACAACGGGCGCGGCCTCCAGGCTGGCGCCGATGGTCTTGTCGGTGCGCTTGACCTCCAAGGCGGCGGTGACAACGCGGCGGGCGCGGCGCACATGGTCCCATTTCGCGGCCAGAGGCTCGTTCAGCCAATCGGCGGGCGTGGCCGGGAAGTCGTGCAGATGCACGCTGTCGTCGTCAGAGGGGAAGCGCGACAGCCACACATCCTCGGTCGTGAAGGGCAGGATCGGGGCCAGCCAGGTCACAAGGCGGTGGAACACGGTGTCCAGCACCGTCCGCGCGGCGCGGCGGCGCGGGTCGCCGGGCGCATCGCAGTAAAGCGCGTCCTTGCGGATGTCGAAATAGAACGCCGACAGATCCACGGTGCAGAACTGGAACAGCGTCTGGAACACGCCCTGGAAGTCGAACTGGTCGTATCCCTTGCGCACTGCGTGATCCAGTTGCGCCAGCCGGTGCAGCACCCACTGCTCCAACTCCGGCATCTGGGCCGGGTCGATCTTTTCGGCATCGCTGAACCCGTCCAGCGCGCCCAGCAGGAAGCGCAGCGTGTTGCGCAAGCGGCGATAGCTGTCGGCGGTACCTTTCAGGATTTCCGGCCCGATCCGCTGGTCGGCGGTGTAATCGGCCTGCGCCACCCACAGGCGCAGGATATCGGCGCCGTATTGCTCGATCACCTTGGCCGGGACGATGGTGTTGCCCAGCGACTTGGACATCTTCATGCCCTTTTCGTCCAGGGTGAAGCCATGCGTCACCACGTTGCGATAGGGCGCGCGTCCCTTGGTCGCGCAGCCTTGCAGCAAGGACGACTGGAACCAGCCGCGATGCTGGTCGGTGCCTTCCAGATAGACGTCGGCGATCCCGTCTGGGGCGCCGTCGGCCCGGTCGCGCAGCACGAAGGCATGGGTGGATCCGCTGTCGAACCACACGTCCAGCACGTCGGTGACCTGATCGTAATCGTCCGGGTTCACGATGCCGTCCAGAACCTGGGCCTTGAAGCCGTCGCGATACCAGACATCGGCGCCGTCTGCCTCAAACGCCGCGATGATGCGGTCGTTGACCCGCTGGTCGCGCAGCAGGAAGTCATTGTCGGTGGGCTTGGTGCCGCGACGCACGAAACAGGTCAGCGGCACGCCCCAGGCCCGCTGGCGCGACAGCACCCAGTCGGGGCGGTTTTCCACCATGGAATGGATCCGGTTCCGCCCGGTCTGCGGCCACCATTTCACCAGCTTGTCGATGCTGGTCAGCGCCCGCGTGCGGATCGTGTCGCCGTGCTGGCCCATGCCGTCGGCCAGCGGCTTGTCGATAGCAGCGAACCATTGCGGCGTGTTGCGATAGATCAGCGGCGCCTTGGATCGCCAGCTATGAGGGTAGGAGTGCTTAATCTTGCCCTTGGCCAGCAGCGCGCCGGCATAGGCCAGCTGCTTGATGACGCTGACATTGGCAGGCCCGTCCTTGCCATCCGCGTCGATGATCGCCTGCCCGCCGAACAGCGGCAGGTCCTTGCGATAGCTGCCGTCGGGTTCGACGTTATAGGTCATCGGCAGCTTGAAGCGCAGGCCAAGCTGATAGTCGTCGTCGCCGTGGCTGGGCGCGGTATGGACAAAGCCCGTACCCGCGTCGTCGGTGACGTGATCGCCGGGCAGAAGGGGTACGTCATAGTCCCATTCGCCATCGCCACCGTCGACGCCGCGCAGGGGATGGGCAAGGGACAGGCCGGACAGTTCATCACTCGACACATCGCGCAGTCGCGCAAAATCCTCGACCTTCGCGGATTTCATGACGCTGTCTGCCAGCGCGTCCGCCAGAACCAAGGTCTCGCCCGCCTGAGCAGTCGCATTCTCGGCCACGGACCTGACTTCATAAAGGCCATAGGCAATCGCTGGGTTATAAGCGACTGCCCGGTTCTGCGGAATAGTCCAGGGCGTGGTGGTCCAGATCACCACCGATGAATGGATCAAATCTCCAAGTCCTGCCGGAATTTGCTCAATCGTTGAACGGTTGGGATCAGCAGTGCCAGAGACTCCATGGGTGAATACCTTAAACCGCACCCAGATCGTGTGGCTGGTGTGGTCCTTGTATTCGACCTCGGCCTCGGCCAGGGCGGTCTTTTCCACCGGCGACCACATCACGGGCTTGGACCCCTGATACAGCGCGCCGTTCATGACCAGCTTCATGAACTCGGCCGCGATCACCGCCTCGGCATGGAAATCCATCGTCAGATAGGGGTCGTCCCATTTTCCGGTAATGCCCAGGCGCTTGAATTCCTGCCGCTGGATGTCGATCCATTCGTCGGCAAAGCGGCGGCATTCCTGGCGGAACTCGACCACGTCCACGGCGTCCTTGTCACGGCCCTCGGCGCGATACTTCTCCTCGATCTTCCATTCGATCGGCAACCCGTGGCAGTCCCAGCCGGGGACATAGCGCGCGTCGCGGCCCATCATCTGGTGGCTGCGCACGATGATGTCCTTGATGGTCTTGTTCAGCGCGTGGCCGATATGCAGGTGGCCGTTGGCATAGGGCGGGCCATCATGCAGGATGAAGGGCGAGCGGCCTTCGGCGCGTTCGCGCAGGCGGTCATAGATGCCGATGCGTTCCCAGCGGGCCAGCCATTCGGGTTCGCGCTGCGGCAGGCCCGCGCGCATGGGAAACTCGGTCTGCGGCAGGAACACGGTGTCGCGGTAATCGGGGGCGTCGGCGGTGACGGGATCGGCAGAGGTATCGGCGGCCATCGGGGCTTCCTTGGTGCGGAGGGTTCGGACATACGGGCAACCCGGCGGCGCGAAACCTCACGCCGCCGGGTTGCTAATTCGGGGTCCGAACGCCAGAAATTCCATGCCGACCTCTATAGGAACCCGTCCGCGTGCCCGCAACCCTGACCGATGATGTGCTGCGCCGCCGCAAAGATGCGGTAACGCGCTTCGTGCGCGACCGATACGGGCCGCGCGGCAGCCTGCGCCTGCACCGCGCGGCGCTTGGCTGGGATCTGTTGCGTGCGCCGGTCAACGTGATGCTGTCGCCGGTCTTTCTGCTGACCCGGCTGCTGGCCTGGGCGCTGCCGCGCCTGGGGGCAAGACGCGCGGGCGCCTGGCTGGGCGCGCGGCGGGTTTTTTTGCCATCCGACATGGGCCGGGTGATCGCGGCAGACCTGATCCGCCTGGTGGCCGACCTGGACGCATCGGGCATTGGTCCCAACGCCCCGTCCCCCGCCGTCCGCCGCGAAGCCGCCGCCCTGGCCGAAACCCGCAATGCCGTGTCCGAGATCACCACCTCGATCATCGTGCTGGCAGGCGGCTGGCTGCTGTTCAGCCGCGCGACGCCGGGCGTGATCTCTCTGGCCGGTCCGCTGGCCGAGATCCGCGCCCATTCCACGGCAGTCCGCGATTTCCTGCTGGGCGACAGCCTTGGCAAAGCCTGGTACTGGGCCTTTCCCGTGGAACTGTCCCCGTGGGAGGTCCTGCTGACCGGCGTCGCCTTGGCCGTGGCGGGATCCCTGGTCACGACCTTTGCCGGACTGATCGCCGATCCGGTCCAGCTTTGGGCCGGCACGCATCGCCGCCGCATCTTGCGCCTGCTGGACCGGCTGGACCGCGCCCAGCCCGGACCGGGCCTGGAACGCGAACACTTGCTGGCGCGGGCGGGCGACCTGTCGGAAGCCATGCTGATGCTGTGGCGAAACCTTCGCTAACCGCGTCCGCGATAGCCCGCCACGCCCTGGTCGGGCAGCCACAGCCCCGCAGGCGCAGCACCCGTTTGCCAGAAGACGTCGATGGGCATCCCGCCGCGCGGATACCAGTAACCGCCGATGCGCAGCCATTGCGGTGCGATGGCATCCACCAGCCGCTTGCCGATACCGACGGTGCAATCCTCGTGAAAGGCGCCATGGTTGCGGAAGCTGCCCAGGAACAGCTTCAGCGACTTGGATTCCACCAGCCACTCGCCCGGCACATAATCGATCACCAGATGCGCGAAATCCGGCTGGCCGGTGATCGGGCACAGGCTGGTGAATTCGGGCTGGGTGAAGCGGACCGCGTAAACCTCGTCGGCCTGGGGGTTCGGGACGCGTTCCAGCACCGCCTGTCCGGGACTGGCGGGAAGGTCGGCTTTCGCGCCAAGCTGGGTCAGGGCGTCGGTGTAATGGGTCATGGGAAATCCTTCCGGGCTGGCGCGCGGGGATAGCAGCGGCCAACCCATGCGTCAAACCGCGCCCTTGCGTCGCGTCCCCCGCCGCGCCACATGAGGTCTGACCAAACGGACCTCTCTGCCATGATCCCGCCCCGCTTCGACGTCACCGCAGACCAGATCGACCAGGTCGTCGCCGTCTTCTATGGCGCCGTCCGCCGACACGAGGTGCTTGGCCCCGTCTTTGCAGGCCACATCGCCGACTGGCCCGGTCACGAGGCGAAGATTGCCGCCTTTTGGCGCAACGCGATCCTGTACGAACGCAGCTATGACGGCAATCCGATGCGTGTGCATATGCAGGCGGGGGATGTGCGGGCGGATCACTTTCCGATCTGGCTGGGGCTGTTCGATGAAACCTTGCGCCGCACCCTGCCCCCGGACGCCGCCCGTGCCTGGTCTGCCCTGGCGCACCGGATCGGTGCCGGATTGCGCATGGGGGTCGAGGATCTGCGGGAACGCCGGACGGGGGTTCCCATCCTGCGTTAACGCCGGGGCGGACGAGCGCGATAGGTCGGCAGGCTCCACCCCAAAAGCAGGCTGCCGGCGCGCAGGGCGATCACGACCAGGCCGCAAAAGATCAGCGCCACCGGTCGGGGCATTCCCACCCCGATCAGCGCCACGGCAACGACCGCGCCGCCAAAGGCCGCAGTCACATACAGTTCGCCCTGCTTCAGCACCATGGGCAGTTCGTTGCCCACCACATCGCGGATCAGCCCGCCGAAGGTGCCGGTCACGACACCCATGGCCACGACGACAATTGGGCTGACGCCCGCCGCCAGGGCCACGCCCGCGCCGGCGGGGACAGCCACCGCCAGGGCAAATGCGTCCAGCCAGACGATCAGGCTGTAGCGGCTTTCGAACAGATGCGCGGTGAAGAACACCAGCACCGCCGCGCCCGATGTCAGCAGGATAAGTTCGGGCTGCTGCACCCAGAACACCGCATCGCGGTTCAGGATCATGTCGCGCGTGGTGCCGCCGCCGATGCCGGTCAGGGTCGCAAAGAATATAAAGCCCACCAGATCCAGTTGCGCCCGGCTGGCGACCAGGGCGCCGGTCAGCGCAAAGACCAGCACCGCGGCATAATCCAGCAGCAGGATCAGGACGCCCGGCGTCACCCCACGGCCTTCCCGGGCTTGAAGGGCGCCATGCCGCCGCGTGCCAGTTCGTCGGCGCGTTCGTTTTCGGGATGGCCCGCATGACCCTTGATCCAGGCCCAGATCACGCTGTGGCGCCGCTGCGCGTCATCCAGGCGCTGCCACAACTCGACGTTCTTGACGGGCTTGCGGTCGGCGGTCTTCCAGCCGTTGCGCTTCCAGCCGTGGATCCACTGGGTCACGCCGTTCTTCACATAGGCGCTGTCGGTGGTGATGGTGATGGTGCTTGGCCGGGCCAGAACCTCGAGCGCGGAAATCGCCGCCATCAACTCCATCCGGTTGTTGGTGGTCAGCGCCTCGCCGCCCGCCAGTTCGCGTTCCTTGACAACGGTA
The DNA here is from genome assembly GCF_021491915.1 of Paracoccus everestensis. Classification (NCBI taxonomy): domain Bacteria; kingdom Pseudomonadati; phylum Pseudomonadota; class Alphaproteobacteria; order Rhodobacterales; family Paracoccaceae; genus Paracoccus; species Paracoccus everestensis. The sequence goes on from NZ_CP090836.1 coordinate 2,621,226, forward strand.
CCGCCGTCCATTGCGCGCATCAACACGCCCCAGCCACCCGGGCCGGGATTGCCGCTGCACGCGCCATCGGTCCAGGCGAAAAGCTCAGCCATCCAGCCCCGCATATCCCGGCAATGCCGCCACACGGGCAAGCCAGCGGTTGATCGCCGGAAACCGCGCCATGTCAAAGCCGCCGCGTTCGCCCGCCGTGTGGGTATAGGAATAAAGGCAGATATCGGCCAGGCTGACCCCGTCACCGACCAGCCAGTCTCGCGCGGCCAGCCGATCCTCCATCACCCCCAGCAAGGCGTGGCCGCTGTCCAGCAGCGCGGCCATCCGGTCGGGCGTGGCCTGCGCACGGCGATGGGGATAGGTCAGCAGCGCGGCGCGCACGGCGATCACGCCTTCATGCTGGTTTTGTTCCCAGAACATCCAGGACAGCATTTCCGCCCGCCCGAACGGGTCGGCAGGGACAAACCCCGTCCCCTCGCCCAGCCAGCACAGGATCGCATTCGATTCCGGCAGCAGCCGCCCGTCGTCCAGTTCCAGCACTGGCGATTTGCCAAAGGGCAGCCGCCCGGTTTCCCTGGCGTGGTCTAGGGCCCGGGTCTGGTATTCGACATCGACCGTCTCGACCGTCCGCCCCAACAGGGACAGCAGCAGCCGCACCTTGTAGCTGTTGCCCGAGGACGGCATGGAAAAAAGTCTCATCTGCTTTGCCTTGGCTGAAATATCCTCGGGGGGTCCGGGGGGCGAAGCGCCCCCGGCGCGTGCCTCAGGCGCTTTCGCGCAGCACCTTCGGCACCTTGAATTCGACGTTTTCCTGCGCCGTCTCGACGATTTCGACCGTCACGTCATAGCGGGCGCGGAAGGCGTCGATCACCTCGTTCACCAGCACCTCGGGGGCGCTTGCGCCGGCGGTGACGCCGACGGCCGCCGCGCCGTCGATGGCGCGCCAGTCGATCTGGTCCGCGCGCATCACCAGCTGCGCATAGGCGCAGCCCGCGGCCCGCCCGACCTCGACCAGGCGCTTCGAGTTCGACGAATTCGGCGCCCCGATCACCAGCAGCGCATCGATCTTGTGCGCGACCGCCTTGACCGCCGCCTGGCGGTTGGTGGTGGCATAGCAGATGTCTTCGCGGGCCGGACCCACGATAGCCGGGAACCGCGCCTGCAAGGCCGCCACGATTTCCGCCGTGTCATCGACCGACAGGGTCGTCTGGGTGATGAAGGCCAGCCGTTCGGGATCGCGGGGCACGATGGTCGCCACGTCGGCGACGGTTTCGACCAGGATCACCTCGCCAGGGGGCAGTTGGCCCATGGTGCCCAGCACCTCGGGATGACCCTCATGGCCGATCATCACCATCTGCAGTCCCTCGGCATGATGGCGCGCGGCCTCGTTATGGACCTTGGTCACCAGCGGGCAGGTCGCGTCCACGTGGATCATGTTGCGCCGCCGCGCCTCGGCAGGCACCGCCTTGGGCACGCCATGGGCGGAAAAGATCACCGGGCGGTCATCGGGAACGTCGTCCAGTTCCTCGACAAAGATCGCGCCCTGGTCGCGCAGCCCGTCCACGACGAACTTGTTGTGGACGATCTCGTGGCGGACATAAACGGGTGCGCCCCATTTCTGCAGCGCCAGTTCGACGATCTTGATGGCACGGTCCACGCCCGCGCAAAACCCGCGCGGCGCGACAAGATACAGCATCAGGGGCGGTTTCGCGTTTTCCATGGCCCCGAGGTAGCGCGGAAGGCCGCCCTCGTCCAGCGGCACGGGCGTCACAAAGCGGCAAGGACAAGGGCCAGCATTGTTCCTGACAGGAAAGAAGGCGCCGCGCCCCCGGGCGGCGCCCCATCTGCACCTCGCGGCCCCCTTTCCGACCTTGGATCCCGCGCGCCCGATCATCGGCGCGGGCATTGGACACTCCGCTTGCCATCATCCGCCCGGGTGACTAGATAGGCGCGTCCGAATGTGAAAGGCCGAAAGCCGTGGAAAACGTCGTCCTGACCATCCATCTGATCCTCGCGGTTCTGCTGACCGGGGTGGTGCTGCTGCAACGGTCCGAAGGCGGCGGGCTGGGCATGGGCGGCGGCGGTGGCGGCGTCATGACCGGGCGCCAGGCCGCGAATGCCCTGACCCGGCTGACCTGGATCTTCGGCATCGCGCTGTTCGTGACCTCGATCGCGCTGACCATCATCGCCGCGCGGCAGGTGTCCAACAGCTCGATCATGGACCAGCTGGGCGTGCCCGCAAGCCGTCAGGAATCCACGCTGCCGCAGGCGCCTGCTTATGTGCCGCCGCCCACGACCGGCACGGCGGGCGATCCGCTGACCCCGCCCGCGCCCGACGCCCCGGCGGCTGACGCCCCCGCGCCCGAGGCTGCGGCCCCCGCGGTCGAACCCGTGGCGCCTCCCGCAGCCGAGGCACCGACGCCCGCCGCACCGGCCCAAGCACCGGCGAACTGAACCACACAACAACTAGGGGCGGCATCTTTCTGCCCCCACATCAACTTGCGGTTCCTTGCGGCCACGGGGCGAATCGGCTATATCTCGGATCCCGTGATGCTGGCTGTCCGACGGTCCGCAGCCATTCGGAATTTGCGAAATCACGGGGGCCTTCATGGCGCGTTACATCTTCATCACCGGCGGCGTCGTGTCCTCGCTTGGCAAGGGCCTGGCTTCGGCGGCACTGGGCGCGTTGCTGCAGGCACGGGGCTTCACGGTCAGGCTGCGCAAGCTGGATCCTTATCTGAACGTCGATCCCGGCACCATGTCGCCCTTTGAACATGGCGAGGTGTTCGTCACTGACGACGGCGCGGAAACCGACCTGGACCTGGGCCATTACGAACGCTTCACCGGCGTTTCCGCGCGCCGCACCGACAGCATCAGCAGCGGCCGCGTTTATTCGAACGTGCTGGAAAAGGAACGGCGGGGCGAATACCTGGGCAAGACCATCCAGGTGATCCCCCACGTCACGAACGAGATCAAGGATTTCCTTGCCATCGGCGACGACGAGGTCGATTTCATGCTGTGCGAGATCGGCGGCACGGTGGGCGACATCGAGGGACTGCCCTTCTTCGAGGCGATCCGCCAGTTCACCCATGAACGCCCGCGCGGCCAATGCATCCTGATGCACCTGACCCTGCTGCCCTATCTTGCAGCATCGGGCGAGTTGAAGACCAAGCCCACGCAGCACAGCGTCAAGGAACTGCAATCCATCGGTCTGGCCCCGGATGTGCTGGTCTGCCGGTCCGAACACCCCATCCCGGAAAAGGAACGCGCCAAGATCGCCCTATTCTGCAACGTCCGCCCGGACGCCGTGATCCCCGCCTATGACCTGAAGACCATCTACGAGGCGCCGCTGGCCTATCACCGCGCGGGGTTGGACCGCGCCGTTCTGGACGCCTTTGCCATCAGCCCCGCCCCGCGTCCGGATCTCTCGAAATGGGAGGACGTGATGGACCGGCTGGAGAACGCCGAGGGCCAGGTGAACATCGCGGTCGTGGGAAAATACACCCAGCTAGAGGACGCCTACAAATCCATCTCCGAGGCGTTGACCCATGGCGGCATGGCCAATCGCGTGCGCGTGCGTGCCGACTGGGTGGACAGCGAAAAGCTGGAAGGCGAAGGCGCGCATCTGCTGGACGGATACCACGGCATCATCGTGCCCGGCGGCTTTGGCGAACGCGGGACCGAAGGGATGCTGGCCGCCGCCAAATACGCGCGCGAGAAGAAGGTGCCCTATCTGGGCATCTGTCTGGGAATGCAGATGGCGGTGATCGAGGCTGCCCGCAACCTGGCCGGAATGCCCGACGCGGGATCCGAGGAGTTCGACCACGAGGCGGGCAAGACCCGCTTCACGCCGGTCGTCTATCACCTCAAGGAATGGGTGCAGGGCAATTATACCGTGCAGCGCAAGGTGACGGACGACAAGGGCGGCACCATGCGGCTGGGTGCCTATACCGCCATCCTGGCCCCCGATTCGAGGATCAGCGAGGTTTACGGCGGTGCTGTCGAAATCGAGGACCGCCACCGCCACCGCTATGAAGTGGACGCGACCTACCGCGAGCAGCTGGAACAGGCGGGCCTGTGCTTTTCCGGTATGTCGCCCGACGGCAAGCTGCCCGAGGTGATCGAATATGCCGACCACCCCTGGTTCATCGGCGTGCAGTCCCATCCCGAGTTGAAGTCAAAGCCGTTCGAACCCGCGCCGCTGTTCGCAGGCTTCGTCCGGGCGGCGATGGAAGAAGGACGGTTGGTCTGAAGCAGGGCTTTGCCTTGCCAGACAATATCCTGACGATACCCGGCCTTTCAGGCAAAGGCCGGGCACAAGTTCTCAGCCCTCTGCCGGTTGCTGTTCGCGCGGCGGTCGCCCCACGATATCGCGCAGCGCATCCAGTTCGATGAAGTTGTCGGCCTGACGGCGCAGGTCGTCGGCGATCATCGGGGGCTGGCTGCGGATGGTGGACACGACCGACACGCGCACGCCTTGGCGCTGCAACGCCTCGATCAGGGGGCGGAAATCGCCGTCGCCGGAAAAGATCACCGCATGGTCCAGCCGGGGGGCAAGCTGCATGGCGTCGATGGTCAGTTCGATGTCCATGTTGCCCTTGATCTTACGCCGGCCCATGGTGTCGGTGTATTCCTTGGCAGGCTTTGTCACCACGCAGTAACCGTTGTAATGCAGCCAATCGACCAGCGGACGGATCGGGGAATAATCCTCTCCCTCCATCAGGGCGGTATAGTAATAAGCGCGCATCAGCTTGCCCCGACGGTCGAATTCCTGCCGCAACAGCTTGTAATCGATGTCAAATCCCAAGGCCTTGGCCGAGGCATAGAGATTGGCTCCGTCGATGAAGATCGCCAAGCGATCGTCCTTGTAAAACATTCCTGTTGCCTTCAATGAGACTGTTCGTTCAACACGCGGGCGATGCGTGCGCAATGGCCTCGCCACAGGTCTTCATAGAACGAACAGGTGCCTATGGAAAACTTGTCTTTCGGTATCGTTTCCCTGGGCGCGAACCTGCCGTCCGCCGCGGGCGACGCGGCCCGGACCCTTTGCGATGTCCTGGCGATCTTGCACGGTGAACCGGATATTTCAATAGCGGCGATCAGCCGCATCTGGCGCACGCCCGCCTTTCCGCCGGGATCGGGACCGGAATACGCCAATGCAGCCGCGGCGATCCGCACAAGCCTTGCCGCGCAGGATCTGCTGGACCGCCTGCATGGGATCGAGGCGCGCTTTGGGCGCGACCGCAGCTCCGGCCGCTGGTCTGCCCGGGTTCTGGACCTGGACCTGATCGCCCTTGACGACCTGATCCTGCCTGACACCGCGACCTTGCGCCACTGGATGGACCTGCCTTCGGACCGGCAGCGGGTCTTGGCACCCGACCGGCTGATCCTGCCCCATCCCCGGATGGGGGATCGCGGCTTTGTGCTGGCCCCCTTGTCCGAGATCGCACCCGGCTGGCGCCACCCCTTGACCGGAAAGCCGGTGTCGCGGATGCTAGCGGAACTTGGACCCGATGCCCTGGCGGGCATGACGCCGCTTGCACATGGCAGCGGCTTGGCCAATGCTTGACAATTCTGTTCATGGCGTTCAGAACCTCGGTTTCGCCCCGGATATCTGATTCGCAACTGCACAGGTGAGACATGGCCCGCGTAACGGTTGAAGACTGCGTTGACAAAGTCCCGAACCGCTTTGATCTGGTGATGCTGGCCTCGCATCGCGCCCGTGAAATCACCGCCGGCAGCCAGCCTACGGTTGACCGCGACAACGACAAGAACCCGGTCGTCGCCTTGCGCGAAATCGCCGAGGAAACGCAGCCGGTGGACGATCTGCGCGAGCGGATGATCGAATCGACCCAAACCCAGATCGAGGTCGATGAGCCGGAAGAAGACGCCATGGCCCTGCTGCTGGGTGCCGAGGTGGATCGCCCTCGTCCCGCCGACGAGGAATCCGAGGAACGGATGCTGCGCATGATGCTGGAAGCGAACCAGCGTTAAAGCCGGGAAAACAGGGGTCTTCGGCAAAGAATGATCGACGTCGAAGACCTTATCGCGCTTGTCCGCAACTATAACCCCCGCAGCAACGCCACACTGATCCGCGACGCCTATGAATACGGGATGCGGATGCATGAAGGGCAGTTCCGCCATTCCGGGGAACCCTATTTCACCCATCCCATTGCCGTCGCTGCCATCTTGACGGAAATGCGGCTGGACGACGCCACCATCGTAACCGCCCTTTTGCACGACACGGTCGAGGACACCCGGTCCACCAAGGAAGACCTTGTCACCACTTTCGGCCCCGAGATCGCCGATCTGGTCGATGGCGTCACCAAGCTGACCAATCTGGAACTGTCATCCGCCCAGTCCAAGCAGGCCGAGAATTTCCGCAAGCTGTTCATGGCCATGTCGCGCGATCTGCGCGTGATCCTGGTCAAGCTGGCCGACCGTCTGCACAATATGCGCACCATCCGGTCCATGCGCCCCGAAAAGCAGGTCAAGAAGGCGCGCGAAACGATGGACATCTTCGCGCCCCTGGCCGGGCGCATGGGGATGCAATGGATGCGCGAGGAACTGGAAGACCTTGCCTTCAAGGTCATCAACCCCGAGGCGCGCAATTCCATCATCCGCCGCTTTGTCAGCCTGCAAAGGGACAGCGGTGACATCATCGGCCAGATCACCGCCGACATCCGCGTCGTGCTGGAAAAGGAAGGGATCGAGGCCGATGTCTTTGGCCGCGCCAAGAAGCCCTTTTCGGTCTGGCGCAAGATGCAGGAAAAGCAGCTGGCCTTTTCGCGGCTGTCCGACATCTATGGCTTTCGGATCATTACCCGGTCGGACATGGACTGCTATCGCGCGCTTGGCGTGATCCACCAACGCTGGCGCGCCGTTCCGGGGCGGTTCAAGGATTACATCAGCCAGCCGAAATCGAACGGCTATCGGTCGATCCACACCACCGTGTCGGGCCGCGACGGCAAGCGGGTCGAGGTGCAGATCCGCACCCGCCAAATGCACGAGGTGGCCGAATCCGGCGTTGCGGCGCACTGGGCCTATCGCGACGGGACGCGCACCAAGAACCCCTTTGCCGTCGATCCCGCAGAATGGATCGACAGCCTGACAGACCGGTTCGAGGACGAGGACCACAACGAGTTCCTGGAAGCCGTCAAGCTGGAAATGTACCAGGACCAGGTGTTCTGCTTTTCGCCCAAGGGGGACGTGCTGCAACTGCCCAAGGGGGCGACGCCCATCGACTTTGCCTATGCGATCCATACGCGGCTGGGCAATTCCTGCGTCGGTGCCAAGGTGGACGGGATCCGCGTGCCCTTGTGGACGCGGCTGAAGAACGGCCAGTCGGTCGATATCATCTCGGCATCGGGCCAGCGCCCGCAATCGACCTGGCTGGACATCGTCGCCACCGGCCGGGCCAAATCCGCCATCCGCCGATCCTTGCGAGAGGAAGACCGCGACCGCTTCATCCGCCTGGGCCGCGAACTGGTGCGCGTCAGCTTCGAACACGTCGGGCGCAAGGTCACGGACAAGGCGCTGCGGACTGCGGCCAAGCAGATGGGCCTGGCGGACGGCGACGAATTGCTGGCGCGGATCGGCAGCGCGGAAAATTCGGCCAAGGAGGTGCTGCAGGTTCTGTACCCCGACCTAGCCGCCCACCAGGACGAGATCGACGGCACCCGCCCCTTTGCAGGGGTCGAGGCGGATGCCGATTTCAAGCGCGCGCCCTGCTGCCGCCCCTTGCCCGGTGAACGCATCGTCGGCATCACCTATCGCGGCAAGGGCGTGGTGATCCATGCCATCGACTGCCCCGTGCTTGCGGAATACGAGGATATGCCCGACCGCTGGGTCGACGTGCAGTGGCGCGCGGGCCGCCATCCGGCCGCCTATTCGACGCTGCTGTCCCTGACGATCCGCCACGACGCGGGCGTCCTGGGCCGCATCTGCGGGCTGATCGGCGCGCAGGGGGCCAATATCTCGAACCTTGAATTCAAGGACCGCAAGCCCGACTTCTATCGCATCGAGGTCGAGATCGAGTTGCGGGACCAGGAACATCTGCACAACCTTCTGACCGCGCTCGAGGCGGAAAGCGATGTCGCACAGGTTGCACGTATCCGCGATATAGCAAAGAAGCCGTGACACGGGCGTTGCCTGGGGCATAAGGAAGCACAAACCGTGTTCAAGCGCAGCAAGCCGCGCACATACGGACAACTGGCCAGCGAACTGGTCTATCCGCGCGGCGGCTTTCGCCGGTCCACTGCCTATCTTTGGCATCGTATCCGCCGGCTGCCCGACCAGCCCCACCGCATTGCGCGGGGCTTGGCGGCCGGGGTGTTCCTGTCCTTCACGCCCTTGCACGGCTTTCACTTCATCGTGGCCGCCCTGGTTTCCCTGGCGATCCGGGGGAATGTGCTGGCGGCTTTCGTAGGCACCTTCGCGGGAAATCCGCTGACCACGCCTTTCATCGCGCTTGCCGCGGTGGGATTGGGACGGACGCTGCTGGGCCTGCCGGGCGATATGTCGCCCCAGGTGATCTTTCGCGAATTCGCCCATGCCACGGCTGAAACCTGGCACAACATCATGTCTGTCGTAGGCCCCGGTCCAACCAGTTGGAGCGGGCTGTCGGAATTCTGGCACGAGATTTTCCTGCCCTATGCGGCAGGCGGCGCGGTGCTGGGCGGGATCGCGGCAGTGGTGACCTTTTATCTGACGGTCCCGATCGTGCGCCGTTATCACCGGCGCAAGTCGATGGCGATGGCCGCGCGGATCAACAGGGTGCATGGTGCCCTGGACAAGGCCCGCAAGAACGATTGACGCGGCATAAGGGAGTCAGCCCGAACCCCCCAAAGTATTTTGCCAAGGTGAATGTTACGCGCGGGCTTGGGAAAGCGCCTCCAGATAGGTGGCCGACCACCAGCCGACATCCTGTTCAACCACCCCGCGCAGCAAGGCCGCGTGGCGTTCGCGGCGTTCGTCCAGCGGCATGGTGATGGCTTGCTGCATGGCCTGGGCCAGTTCGCCGGGGTCATGCGGGTTGATGATCAGGGCATCCGTCATCGCCTCGGCCGCGCCGGCAAAGCGCGACAGGATTAGGACGCCCGGATCGGCGGGATCCTGGGCGGCGACATATTCCTTTGCCACCAGGTTCATCCCGTCGGCCAAGGGCGTCACCAGGCCGATCCGCGACTGGCGATAAAGGCCCGCAAGCTCGTTCCGGGGAATCGGGCGGTGGATGAAGCGGATCGGCGTCCAGTTGACGGTGGCGAACTGGCCGTTGACGCGGCCCGCCAGATGTTCCGTTTCCTCGCGGATCTGCTGATAGGCATCGACGGATTCCCGCGTCGGCGGCGCGATCTGTAGCAGCATCACCTTTTCTGTCAGCGAAGGGTCGTTTTCCAGCAGGTACTGGAACGCCCGGAACCTTTGCGGGATACCCTTGGAATAATCCAGCCGGTCCACCCCGATCATCGACAGCGACCCGGTCAAGGTGCGCATCCGGTCCTGCTCTCGGGCGGCCTGCGCTTCGGTGATGAAGGCCTTGGCGTCGATGCCGATGGGAAAGACGCCGGTGCGGATGCTGCGGCCCGCAATGCGGAATTCATTGTCCGACACCTGCTCGAACTCGGTCAGCGCCCGGGCACTTGCCGCCAGATGGTCCAGGTCGCGCTGCGCCTGAAAGCCTGCCAGGTCATAATGGGCCAGCCATTCGAACACTTCGTCCGGGTTGGGAAGGGTCGCGCAGTCGGTGGGCCCCGGAAAGGGGATGTGCAGGAAATGGCCGATCAGCCCCGTGAACCCTTGCTTGCGCAATTCCTGGGCCAAAGGAAACAGTTGGTAATCCTGCACCCAAATCCGGTCGTCGGACCGCAGATGCGGGACCAGCAGCCGGGCAATGCGTTCGTTCACGCGGCGATAGCCTTCCAGATATTCCGGCAGGATCCGCATCAGATCCGCACGCCCGTGGCAGACCGGCCACAAGACGGAATTGGAATAGCCCAGGTAGTATTCGTCGTGATCCTGCGGTGTCAGGTCAAAGGAGGCGCGCCCAAAAGGCGCGCCTTCGTGAAAGGTCAGGTCGTCGGAAGGCTCGTCTACTGTCTCGCCCGAGAAGCCGACCCACAGCCCGCCCGATGTGCGCAGTGCATCTTCCAGGGCCACCACAAGCCCGCCGGACGGATTGTCCCCCAGCGGAATGCGGTTCGATACGGCAACCAGACGCGGCATCAGCGCAGCCCTTTCAAGGCATCGTCCAGCCAATGGGCCAGCGCGGTCGGATCGGGCAGCCGATGACGGGCCACCGTATCGCCCGCGCCGATCTTGATGCCCTGACCGCCAAGCGCCTGCGCGCGGGCCATCGCCACCTCATCGGTCAGATCGTCGCCCGCATAGACCGGAACGCGGCCTGCAAAGGGGGCCATGCCCATCAGCCGGTCCAGGGCGCCGTCCTTGCCGGTGCCCGCCGGTCGCAGTTCCACCGCCATCTTGGCCGGCTGCAGCATCATGCCCGAATGGGATTCGGCCAGTCGGGCCGTCACATCCTCGACCACGGGGCGCAGGGCGGGATCGGCGCGGTAATGCAACGCGACGCCATGCGGCTTGTATTCGACCAGGATCGCGGGATGGGCTGCCACCGCGTCCGCAGCCGCTTGGTGCAGCGCGGCCAGGTCCAGCTCGACCTGATGGGTGGTTTCGATCAAATGCCCCGACAGCGACAGTTCCGCCCCGTGGCTGCCCGCAATGGCACCCGGAAAGTCGGGCAGATAGCCGCGCAGGTCGGCAACGTCGCGTCCCGACACCAAGGCCACTGCGCCGCCCAGGGCGCTGTGCAGGCGTGCCAGCCGCTGGGGAAGGCCGGGCGGGATTACCACCGCGTCCGGACGGGGGGCGATGTCAACCAGACAACCATCGAAATCCAGGAACAGGGCAGTCTCAGCGGTCAAGCTGGGGACGGACAGGGCAAGCGGCTGCATCGGCGCGCATTCTCCTTTGCAACGGGTGACACGATCCAACCCCCGGCCGTGCCATAAGGTTCACCATGGCGTGAGTTTTTCCGTCGCGTCAGGGTTGCCCGCTGCCAGCCGGCAAGCCATCGTGCCCGAAATTCGGAGGATTTCATGCTGCCCCCCATCCTGTCCAGCCTGCGCATTCCCGTCGTGGCCTCGCCCATGTTCATCGTCTCGGGACCGGATCTGGTGATCGCGCAATGCAAGGCGGGCATCGTCGGCAGCTTTCCCGCGCTGAACGCGCGCGAAAAGGATGGCGAACAGCCCTTGCTGGACGCCTGGCTGACCCGCATCGCCACGGAACTGGACCGCCACAACCAAGCCAATCCCGACCATCCCGCAGCGCCCTTTGCCGTGAACCAGATCGTCCATCGCAGCAATGCCCGGCTGGAACGCGACATCGAGATTTGCCATCGCCACAAGGTGCCGATCTGGATCACGTCCCTGGGCGCGCGGGTCGAGGTGAACCAGGCCGCCCATGATTGCGGCGGGATCGCGCTGCATGACGTGATCAACAACGTGTTTGCCAGAAAGGCCGTCGAAAAGGGCGCGGACGGGCTGATCGCGGTGGCGGCGGGTGCGGGCGGCCATGCGGGGCCGCAGTCGCCCTTTGCCCTGATCCAGGAAATCCGCGACTGGTTTGACGGACCGCTGCTGCTGTCGGGCGCCATCGCGACAGGGCGGGCGGTGCTGGCGGCCCAGGCCATGGGGGCGGATCTGGCCTATATCGGCAGCCCCTTCATCGCGACGACCGAGGCGAATGCGACCCCCGATTACAAGCAGATGATCGTGGACAGCGGCGCCATGGATATCGTCACCTCGTCGCTGTTCACGGGGGTGTCCGGGAATTACCTGGCACCATCGATCCGCGCGGCAGGAATGGATCCCGACGCCTTGGAAGGAGCCGATCCGTCGGCCATGAACTTTGGCGGCAACGCCTCCAAGGCCAAGGCTTGGAGCCAGGTCTGGGGATCGGGCCAGGGCATCGGGGCCGTGCGCGACATCGTGCCCGCCGCCACGCGCATCGACCGTCTGGCGGCCGAATATGCCGAAGCCCGCGCCGCAATCTGCGGCTGACCTTTGCGATCTGATCCCGGCGTCCCCATATGGGGACGACAAAGGACCAGCGGAGGACAAGCATGGCCTATCAGAAGACCCCCGATGCCGTGGCCCGGCTGACGCCCGAACAATACCGCGTCACCCAGGAAAACGGCACCGAGCGCGCCTTTACCGGCGAATACGACCACCATTTCGAACCCGGCCTTTATGTGGACATCGTTTCGGGCGAACCGCTGTTCGTGTCGTCCACGAAATACAATTCCGGATGCGGCTGGCCAGCCTTCACCAAGCCAATCGAGGGCAACGTGACCGAACACCGTGACGTTTCCTACGGAATGGTCCGCATCGAGGTCCGGTCGAAGCACGGCGACAGCCATCTGGGCCATGTCTTTCCAGACGGCCCACGCGAGGCCGGGGGCCTGCGGTACTGCATCAACTCCGCGTCCCTGCGGTTCGTCCCCAAGGACCGGATGGAGGCAGAGGGTTACGGACAATACCTGCCCCAGGTCGAGGAGGCAGGCCAATGACCGAACGCGCGGTTCTTGCAGGCGGCTGCTTCTGGGGGATGCAGGATCTGGTCCGGCGGCTGCCGGGCGTCATCACGACACGCGTGGGCTATACCGGCGGTGACATTCCCAACGCCACCTATCGCAACCACGGCAACCATGCCGAGGGGATCGAGATCGTCTTCGATCCCGGCATCATCACCTATCGCAAGCTGCTGGAGGTGTTCTTTCAGATCCACGATCCGACCACGCCGAACCGGCAGGGCAATGACATCGGTCCCAGCTATCGTTCGGCGATCTATTACACGGATGACGACCAAAAGCAGGTAGCCGAAGACACCATCGCGGATGTCAACGCGTCAGGCCTGTGGCCGGGCAGGGTCGTGACCGAGGTCGAGCCGGTGGGGGATTTCTGGGAAGCCGAACCCGAACACCAGGATTACCTGGAACGGTTCCCGAACGGCTATACCTGCCATTTCCCGCGCCCGAACTGGGTGCTGCCCCGCAGAAGCGCCGCCGAATAGGCGGTGCCTCAGGCCCGGCCCGCCGCAGCGGACAGCAGCGACGGGTCGATGCCCTGGGCGCGCAGGGCCGCCTGCCATTTGTCGGAATGAGCGGCGCTGAAGATCAGTTCATCGGCGCCGTCGCCCGTCAGCCAGCCGTTTTGCAGCATCTCGTCTTCAAGCTGTCCCGGACCCCACCCGGCATAGCCAAGCGCCAGCACCGCCGAATCCGGGCCTTGGCCATTTGCCAGATCCTCCAGAATGTCGCGGGTGGTGGTCATCGCCAGCGTCCGGCCGATGCGCAGCCGCCCTTCCGGGTCGTCGCCATGTTCGGGGACGTTGTGCAGCACGAAGCCGCGTCCCGGTTCCACCGGGCCGCCGAACCGCACCTCGATCCGCCGGGCCGAGGCGTCGGTAGAGATGCCAAGCTGTTCCAGAAGATCGCCAAAATCGATTTCGGGCAGCGGGCGGTTGAGGACCAGACCCATCGCACCCTCGTCGGTATGCGCGCAGATCAGAACGACCGACCGTTCAAAGCGCGGATCGGCCATGCCCGGCATGGCGATCAGGATCTTGCCGGTCAGGTTGGAATGGTCCGCGCTGCCAGAAGGGGTGCCGCCGGACTGGTTGCCGTGAATGTCGGGACTGCTCATCTGTTCTCCTTCCCTTCCAAAATCGGCTTTGGCGGGTCTTGTTGCAAGGCCTGCGCAGAATTGTGACTTCATCCGGGGCCCGCCAACCGCTACTGCTTGGGCCATGATCCGTTCTGCCTTGACCCTTTCCTGCCTGTGCCTGGCCGCATTGCCCCTGGCCGCCGAAAGCCCGGCCCCCGGCTTGACCAGCGTGCGCATCCTGCCGGGATGGACCCAGTCAGATGGAAGCCGCATCGGGGCCATCGAGTTCCGGCTGGACCCCGGCTGGAAGACCTATTGGCGCAATCCCGGCGACAGCGGGCTGCCCCCGGTCTTCGACTGGTCGAGATCGGGCAACCTGGGCGAACTGGTCCTGCACTGGCCTGCGCCCCAGGCCGTCCCGTCCGGCGAGGGCGTGGCGCTTGGCTATCACGACCGGCTGGTCCTGCCCTTTACCGCGCGTCCCGCCGATCCCGGCCAGGCCGTCGATCTGGCGGTCACCGTGGATTTCGGGCTGTGCAAGGATATCTGCGTTCCCGCCCATGTCGTTCTGAGAGGGGATGCGGCGACCGCCACCCCCGACCCCGTGATCCAGTCGGCCATGGACCGGGTGCCCCGGCCCGACCCCGGCCACCCCGCCTGCACGCTGGAACCGATCGACGACGGGATGCGCGTCACTGCCACCGTGCCCGGCCCTGTCGCCCTGGCGGCAATGGAACTGACAGATCCCGAAGTCTGGGCTTCAGGAACGGAATTGCGCACGGACGGGGGCGTCACGACGCTGACCGCCGATTTCGTCCCGCCCCAGGCCGCCCCTTTCGACCTGCCACGGAACCGGCTGGTGTTCACCTTGGTGAACGACGACGGCGCGGTCGAGATGCGGGGCTGCGCGGGCTAGTCCAGCCGCGCCGACAGCGACAACAGGTCGGCCCAGGCTTCCCGTTTGGCAGGGGGATTGCGCAACAGATAGGCCGGGTGGGTCATGGGCAGCGCGGGACGGCCGAACGCCTGGTCCCAGTGACCGCGCAGGCGCAGGATGCCGCGCCGGCCCAGGCCTGCGTCGCAGGCGATGTTGCCCATCAGCACGATCAGATCGGGCGCGGCCAGGTCGATATGGCGGCGCAGGAACGGCAGGCTGACGGCAATCTCGTCCGGGCGGGGGTCGCGGTTGCCGGGCGGACGCCAGGTCAGGACGTTGGTGATATAGATCGCCTTTTCCGCATCCGTCGCCTGGCGCGACAATCCGATGGCCCCGACCATCCGATCCAGCATCTGCCCCGCGCGACCGACAAAGGGACGGCCCTGACGGTCCTCCTCGTCTCCCGGCGCCTCGCCCAGAATCAGGACGCGGGCTGCCGGATTGCCGTCGGCAAAGCAGAAATTCCGCGCGCCTTTCTTCAGCTCGATCCCGTCAAAGCGTTCCTGCGCGGCAGCCAGGGCGTCCAGCGTGTCGCAAGCGGCCGCCAAAGCCTCGGCCTGGGACACGCGGGCCGGCAGGTCGTCATCCTCGGACGTGAGGGACAGGGCGGGCGCCAAAGGGGGGACCAAGGGGATCTGCGGCTGAACAGGCGCCGGTGGGGCCGCCAGGTCGAAGCGGTCTAGCGGGGCGTCCAGCATGGGTTCGTCCACGCCCATTTCCACCTGCCATTCCAGCAAGGCAAGCGCGGTTTCCCCGTCCAGTTCGGCCCCCTGCCAGATCACCCGGTCCACTAGTCCACCACCAGCATATAGCCGGTGCCGCGCACGGTTTGCAGGAATCGCGGTTCCTTGGGATCGGGTTCGATCTTGCGGCGCAACCGGGTGATCTGCACGTCGATGGCGCGTTCGGAATTCTCGGCCTCGTCGCCGGGGCCTCGGCCCAGGTCGTCGATCAGGTCGGCGCGGCTGACAGGTTCGCCCCGGCTGGCGGCAAGGCGCCGCAGCAGCGCCTGTTCCGTGCCGGTCAGGCGCAGGTGGCTTTCCCCTTGCCACAATTCGCCCTTGTCGATGTCGTATCGCAATGCCCCCAGGGTCAGGAATTTCGGCTGGTGCATCTCGGGCGCGGGGATGCGGCGCAGGATGGCGTTGATGCGCAGCAGCAGTTCCCGCGGCTCGAAGGGCTTGGGCAGGTAGTCGTCGGCGCCTACCTCCAGCCCGGTGATCCGGTCCTCGGTCTCGCCCCGCGCGGTCAGCAGCAGGATGGGCGTGGTCAGCCTTTCGCGCAAGCTGCGGGTCAGGGCAAATCCATCCTCGCCCGGCATCATCACGTCCAGCACGATCATGTCGAAGTCCAGCCCCGCCAGCAGCCGCCGGGCCTGCGCCGCGTCGCGCGCCAGCGTCACCAGAAACCCGTTCTTGCGCAGGAAACGCCCCAGCAGCGCACGAATGCGTTCGTCGTCGTCGACGATCAGCAGATGGGCATCAGACTGGCTCATGGCAGGCCTTTATTCGGGAAGATCCTTCATGGACTGATACTGCGCCCGCGTCTCGGGGTCCATCATCGCCTCCAACACCTGACGAAAGCCCGCCACTGCCTGCGGCCCGGCGGCACGATAGGCCTGGCGCATCCGCGCCCGCTGCGCCTCGGACAGGCGGCGTTCCAGGGCCGCGCCCTCGGCCGTCAGGTGCAGGTGGCGTTCGCGCCGGTCGCGCCGGCCCACGCGGCTTTCGACCAACCCATCCTCGATCAACGTGCGCAGGACGCGGTTCAGCGACTGTTTGGTCACCCCCAGCACCGCCAGCAGCGCGGTGACCGTCAGGCCCGGATCGCGGTGGATGAAGTGCAGCGCCCGGTGATGGGCGCGCCCGTAGTCCATTCCCGTCAGGATCAGGTCGGGATCGGCGGTAAAGGCCCGATAGGCAAAGAACATCGCCTCGATCCCGCGCCGGATCTGATCATCGGTCAGAAACAGCAGATCCTCGCCCATCAGGGTATGAACGCGAAGCGTCTCGACCATGGTCCATCCTTTCCCAATGCCGCACTGATAGGGCAGTCTTGTTGACTTTCCAAGATTCGATTGCTAGGCGTCAAGGGCTTCGCGCAACAAAAGGGCCGATCCCGGGCGGACCCGCGCAAGATCCGCAAAATCCCGGACTGATTTTGGAGAGAATAATGACGGGCGCATACGACGATCGCGACGGCAAGATCTGGATGGACGGCGAACTGGTCGATTGGCGCGACGCGAACGTACATATCCTGACCCATGCCCTGCATTATGCAAGCTCGGTCTTCGAGGGCGAACGCTGCTATGACGGCAAGATCTTCAAGGGCCACGAACATTCCCTGCGGCTGATCGAATCGGCCCGCCTGCTGGACATGGAATCGCCCTATTCAGCAGAGCAGATCGACGCCGCGAAAGAGGCCGTGCTGCAGGCCAACGGGCTGACCAACGCTTATGTCCGCGCGGTGATGTGGCGCGGGTCCGGCCCCGACATGGGCGTTTCGGCGGCGCGCAATCCGGTTCGCATGGCGGTCGCCGTCTGGGAATGGGGCAGCTATTACGGCGACGCCAAATGGCAGGGCGCCAAGCTGGACGTGGCCAAATGGAAGCGCCCGTCGCCCGAAACCATCCCCACCGCCGCGAAGGCCGCGGGCCTTTACATGATCTGCACCATGTCCAAGCACGCGGCCGAGGCAAAGGGCTGTTCGGATGCGCTGTTCATGGATTGGGAAGGCTATGTGGCCGAGGCGACCGGCGCCAACATCTTCTTCATCCGCGACGGAGAGGTCCATACCCCGCAGGCCGACCGCTTCCTGAACGGCATCACGCGCCAGACGATCATCCAGATGCTGAAGGACAACGGCACCACGGTCCACGAACGCCGCATCCGTCCCGAGGAACTGGAGGATTTCCAGGAATGCTTCCTGACCGGGACCGCTGCCGAGGTGACGCCGGTCGGTCAGATCGGCGACTGGCATTTCCAGGTCGGGCAGACGACGCGGCAGGTGGCCGAAGATTACGAGCGTCTGGTCAGGGCTTGAGGAAAAGGAAGGGGCTGCCCCGGTGGGGCGGCCCGTTTTCATGGCCGATAACAGGGGGAGTGAAGCGCATCACTTAAAATAACCAGTTCAAAAGATTAATATCATGGAAGAACCATGCCTCCATGGCATCGTGGCCAACATGGCGATCATCGATTTGGCGTTTCCATTTATAGAAAATTATAATTTTTATATTCCATGTTTTATCTGGAAAAAGTATTAATTAAATAATGTATCCCGTTTATGTGAATTGAAAACATATGTTGCTTTATTATATAACTTCCTTGCCGCGTTCTAGCGACCTAAATGGACCTTTTTGACCGCAAGAACTTCGGCAGCGTGGTCAACTGTAAACAGGAATTTACAATGGCTGGATTTCAGAAGCAATAAGCCCACATATCTTTGATCCAGCAAGCCAAGGCAACTTGGCGGATGATCGGCACCTGATCCAGGCTTGGCCTGTGGCAAACCGATCATTTGCATGCTGGCTGCCTACGTATTGTCGGACGCAAGTGTCCTTGACTGCGACATTGCGATCAAAGACCCGGCAATGGGCAACCAATAAAAGCCTTTGCAGCTTTGGAATGTCCGCAAGGCTTTTCTGAATAAGCACCATCACGCCGTCTGGCTTCGGCGTTGGCATTCCTAGTGCCATCTCATACCGCCGCCTTGGATGGACGGCCGGTGGCATAAAACCGCGTTTCCCCCCTGAACAATCGAGTGCGCGCAGCGCCTCGGATAACGGAGTTCGTCATGTCAAGATTGCTCATATGTGTCGCCACCGCATCCCTGCTTTCGATCACCGCCCAGGCAGTTTTTGCGCAAGACGCTCATGAAAGACCGGAAACTGAACCAGGAATCTCGAAGGCGGCCCAGGTCGAAGTCGAAGCTGGCCGTTTGCACAGTCCCTATGACCTTGCCAGCAGCGGCTTGTCCTCAAACGACTTGGTATCGGTTTCTAATTTCGCTTCTGCGGAACGGGTGATCGACGGTCCCAGTCGGGACGACTAGCGACAGGCGGCGTCCTGACCCAAGAAAAGGCCGCCCTTTTCCGGACGGCCCCGATTCTGGGCCTCAACCCGTCTGCCCGCGCTCGATCCGCGCGTATTCGACGACCTTGCGGTTTTCTTCGCTGCGGCTCTGCGGGCGGGATCGCAGCATTGCGATGGCGGGGTGGGTGCCCGATTCCCGTTCGTGGCGCGTAAATTCGCGCAGGCGGGCCACCCCCTTGGCCTGGGGCTGGTCAGTGATCGTCTTGGTCATTGTCGGCCTCCTTCCTTGGGTGGAAGCCTTGTATAGGACCGAATCGCCGCCGAGCCTAACCTTTATGCGGCCTTGACGCCTTGGGTAGCCAAAACAGCGTGCAGCGCCACCGGATCATCGTTGGCGCGCAGCTTGGCCCGCAGGTCTGTGTCGCGCAGGGTGCGGGACACCAAAGCAAGCGCCTTGAGGTGATCGACGCCGCTGGTTTCGGGGGCAAGCAGGCCAAAGATCAGATCGACCGGCTGGCGATCCACCGCGTCGAAATCCAGGGGCTTGTCCAGGCGCACGAACAGGCCCACGACCGCATCCAATCCATGCAGCCGCGCATGGGGCAGCGCCACACCCTGCCCCACGCCAGTTGGTCCCAAGCTTTCGCGTTCCTGCAGCGCGTCCAGAACCTCGGTCGCGTTCAGGCCGTATTCGGCATGGGCCAGGTCGGCCAATTCCTGGAACAGGCGCTTTTTCGACGTTACCTGTCCCAGCGACCGCACGGCGCCTGGTCTGAGGATTTCGGTCAACTGCATGGCTTGCGTCTTTCCCAAGGATCAAGCGCCCCCGCAAAGGCAGGGGCGCATCGGTTCAGGCGTTCCGCCGGCAGCCTCAGCTGTTGCCGCGCGGGTCGATCCAGCCCACATTGCCGTCGTCTCGGCGGTGGACCACATTGACGCCCCCGTGTTTTTCGTTGCGGAACACCAGAAGCGGCGTCCCCGACAGTTCCATCTGCATCACCGCATCGCCAACCGACAGGGTCGGGACACGGGTCTCCATCTCGGCGATGATGATCGGTTGCAGGCCACTGTCCTGCGCTTCCCACTCATCCTCGTCAGCGGCCAGCACATACGTCCCTGCCTGGCCGAATTCAACCGGCCCCGACCTGTCTTTGTGGTGATCCTTCAAACGGCGCTTGTAACGGCGAAGCTGCTTGTCCATCTTTTCGCGGCAGGCTTCGAATGCGGCATAGATCTCGGTCGCAGCGCCACGGGCGGTCACGTTCAGCCCGGTGGACAGGTGAACCACGGAATCGCACAGGAATTGGTGGGCATCTTTGGAAAATGTCACTGTGGCGTCAGTAGGACGCTGCGAATACTTGTCGATGGTTTCGCCCACTTGCGTCTTCACATGCGTGCTGAGTGCCTCGCCGATGTCGATCTGTTTTCCGCTGATGGTATAGCGCATCGTCTTTCCTCTCGGTTGCCCGTTCCCGTCTGCGCCGGCCCGTCTGCCGGCACAGGGCGGAAACGGGGGTGGCGGGATACGGTTCCTGCCGCACCCGCATGAATCAATCTGGTGACAGCGGATCGGTTCTGTCAACGGGGCGCACGTTCCCGTGAGATGATTTCGTGGGCGCCCCTTCCTCAGACCAGTTGGAAACCTTCGCCCAGATAGACTTCGCGCACCTTGGGATCGGCGACGATATCCGCGGTGCTGCCAGACATCAGCACGTGCCCGTCGTGCAGGATATAGGCGCGGTCCACGATGCCCAGCGTTTCGCGCACGTTGTGATCGGTGATCAGCACGCCAATGCCGCGCGATTTCAGGTCGTGGACCAGCCCGCGAATCTCACCCACGGCAATGGGATCGACACCCGCGAAGGGTTCGTCCAGCAGCAGGAAACTGGGGTCCGAGGCCAGGCAGCGCGCAATTTCAGCCCGCCGCCGCTCGCCCCCCGAAAGCGCCATCGCGGGCGCAGCGCGCAGATGCTCGATGGAGAAATCGCCCAGCAGTTCCTCCAGCCGGTCGCGGCGGTGGCGGGGATCCTCGTGCACGACTTCCAGAACGGCCATGATATTCTGTTCGACCGACAGCCCGCGAAAGATCGACATTTCCTGCGGCAGATAGCCGATGCCCATTCGCGCGCGGCGAAACATCGGCAGGCGCGTGGCGTCGCGCCCGTCGATCAGCACCTGTCCCGCATCGGGCGGCACCAACCCCGCGATGCAATAAAAGCAGGTGGTCTTGCCCGATCCGTTCGGACCCAGCAGGGCCACGACCTCTCCGCGTGCCAGATCGACTGACACGTCGCGGATCACCGGACGGTTGCGATAAGACTTGCGTAACCCCCGGACCCGCAGCCCGTCGCCCGTTCGCCCCGCCGCACCCCGCATCAGTTGCCGCCTGGTTGCAGGACGGACCGCACCCGGCCCTGGACCTGCGCCGTGCCCGATTCCAGGTTCACCTGCATGGTGTTGCCGGTCAGCACGTTCTGCCCCTGGGTCAGCACCACATCGCCGGTCAGCGTGACATTGCCCGATTCCACGTCATAGGTCGCGGCCTGGGCCTCGGCCGCGTCTTGGCCCGACACCAGCGTCACGTTGCCCTTGGCATCCAGCGACCGGATGCGGCTTTGCCCGCCCTCGGCATAGATCACGGTCACGCTGTCGGCGGATAGGCGCATCTCTCCCTGCCCGATCACGACATTGCCGGTGAATACCGCACTGCCGTCGGCCTGGTTGACCGACAGGTTGTCCGCCGCAACCTCGACCGGGGCAGAGATGTCGGCGCGGATGCCCCCAAAGGCGACATTCTGCGCCGCCGCGGGGGCGGCCGCAAGGATCAGGGCTGTCAGCAGGGGGCGCAGCATGGCTTGTCCTTCTGGTGGGTCAGGGCCGGTATATCAGACGGACATCGCCCGAGAAATTCAAGATCGAAGCGTCCTGACCTTCGCCCGGCGCAAGATCCATCCGCTGGGCGGTCAAGGTGCCAAAGGGGGCCTGCGCCTGCACGCCATCCCGCGCGGCAATGCGGGACCGGTCGGTCGCGGCCTCGACACTGTCCGCATCCAGCGTCCACCCCGAGGATGTCGTCATCCGCACCCCGCCGTCCAGCCGGATCGCACCATCCGACAGCCCGGCCCGGGGCGCGGTCAGGTCGGCGCGCAAGCCGTCGGGCCGGTGCCAGTCCAGCCGCAGGTCGCGGGCGCTGCCGCCGCCGTCAGAGGGCGCGGCCTCGGTCGCGCGCAGGGTCAGTTGGGCGCCGTCCGGTGTCACGCCCGCATATTCCGGGGCCACCAGGCGCGGGTCGCGGGCCATCGCCTCGGCATCCACATCGGCATAGGGGATCTGCGATTCGCCGTCGCTCCCGCGCGAAAACAGAAACAGCGTGGACAGCATCGCCAAGGCCAGCAACGGCAGCAGCACGCGCAGCCAGCGGACGGTGCGTGTCCGGTTCATGGGTCAAACGATCCCGGCGCGAAGGCAGTCGTGGATATGCAGGATCCCTTGCGGCATCCCGTCCGCCACCGCGAACAGGCAGGTGATCTTGCGGTCCTGCATCTGCGCCAGGGCGGATTCGGCCAGGGCGTCGGGCGCGATCACGCGTGGGTTCGGGGTCATGACTTCGGACGCGCGGTGGTCCAGCAGTCCCTGCATATGACGACGCAAATCGCCGTCGGTGATGATGCCGGCCAGATGCCCCGCCCCATCGGTGACGCCGGTCACGCCGTATCCCTTCTGGCTGATCACCAGCAGCGCGTCCGACATTGGCGCATCGGCGGGAACCAGGGGCATATCGCGGTGCATCAGGTCGCCCACCTTGGCAAGCCGGGCGCCCAGCTTGCCGCCGGGGTGGAAGGTGCGGAAATGTTCGGGCGTGAATTGCCTGTGTTCCATCAGGGCAACCGCTAGGGCATCGCCAAGCGCCAAGGTCATGGTGGTCGAGGTGGTAGGCACGATGCCGCTGCCGCACGCCTCGGGCGCGGCGGGCAGCACCAGGGCCACGTCCGCCTGCCGCAGCAGCGTCGATTCGGCGCGCGAGGCGACGCCGATCAGCGGAATCTTGAACCGGCGGGTATGGGCGATCAGGTCGGCCAGTTCCGGTGTCTCGCCGCTGTTGGACAGAACCAGGGCCACATCGGCCCGCGTGACCATGCCCAGGTCGCCATGGCTTGCCTCGGCCGGATGAACGAATTGCGCGGGCGTTCCGGTAGAGGCAAACGTCGCCGCGATCTTGCGCCCGACATGACCCGACTTGCCCATGCCGGACACGATGACGCGGCCCTGCGCGCCCAGGATCAGATCGACGGCGCGGGCGAAATCGCCGTTAAGCCCCTCGGCCAGGACGGCCAGTCCCTGCGCCTCGGTCAGGATCACCCGCCGCGCCGTGTCCAGATAATCCGTCAACCTGCCTGCTTTCATCTTGGTGCAAATATCCTCGGGCACTCCGGGGTCGAAGCGCCCCGGCCTTGCCGCACTTAATGCCGGAAGATGTCGTTTTCATCCCCCCAGCCCAACAGATCCAGATGGGCGCGGGCGGGCAGGAAATCGAAGCAGGCCTGCGCCAGGCCCATGCGGTTTTCCCGCCGCAGCCGTTCTTCCAACGCTTCCTTCAGCTTGTGCAGGTGCAAGACATCCGATGCGGCATATTCCAGTTGCGCGTCCGTCAGGTCGGGGGCGCCCCAGTCGCTGGTCTGCTGCTGCTTGCTGACATCGACATTCACCAATTCGCTGAGCAAGTATTTCAGCCCGTGCCGGTCGGTAAAGGTCCGCACCAGCTTTGAGGCGATCTTGGTGCACCAGACCGGCGCGGTCACCACGCCAAAGGCGTTTTCCAAGGCGGCAATGTCGAAACGCCCGAAATGGAACAGCTTCAGGACCTTCGGATCGGTCAGCATCCGGCACAGGTTCGGCGCCTCGGTCTGACCGCGTTCGATCTGGACCAGATGCGCATCGCCGTCGCCCAGGGAAAGCTGCACCAGGCACAGCCGGTCGCGCCGGGGATCCAGGCCCATGGCTTCCGTGTCGATGGCGACGACCGGGCCAAGGGTCAGGTCGTCGGGAAGATCGTTCGGGTAAAGATGTATGCTCATCGCGTCGTCCATCCGGGGCCAGGCTGTGATGGCGCCTCTCTCACCAGAAAGCGGCGCGGCATTCCAGTCTTATTCGCCCGGATGGGCGATGAACCGGCAAGGCAGCCGGGGACGCCGCCCCCGGCCACCCTTTCATCAGGATGACTGGGCCGCCTGCACGGCCTTCATGCAGGCATCCTCGTCGCCCGCTGCAAGCGCGTCGCGTGCGGCCTGGATATGCGCGTCACGGGTCGAGGCATCACCAGCGGCGCCGGTCGCCTGTTCGGCGGCAGTGGGCTGGCCTTCCTGCTGTGCCTGGGCGTCGGCGCCCGACATGGCAACACCGGCCTGCTGACCGGAGGCGTCTTCCAGCGGCACATGGGATCCGTCCTTGGCGATCCCCTCGCTGCCCGACGCTGCGGCAGTGTCCGTTGAGGCAGTGCCTGTCGCAGAGGTGCCCGTCGCAGCAGTATCAGTCGCGGCGGTGCCCGAAGCAGCGGTGTCCGTCGCCATTGTGCCTGTTGCGGCAGTATCCGTCGCGGCGGTGCCGCTGGCCGGGGTGTCCGTCGGTGCTGCGCTGTTCATGCCCGCTGCTTCCGCCGTGTCTGCGGCATCGGCGGCTGCACCATCCGTTCCTGCAGCCGCATCGGACGCGCCTTCCAGCGGCGCAAGCGATCCATCCTTGGCGATCCCTTCGGATGCCGATGCGCCTTCGGTCAGGCTTGCCAGCTCGGCGGCGCAATCGGCCTGTGCGGCAACGGTCGTCATCGCCAGCAAGGCAGCGCCGACAACCCCTGTGTAAATGGGCTTCATCTGTTTCTCCCGGATTGTATGACACGCCTTCCCCTGCGGCGCTTGGCTTGAAACGCGCGCGCCCCGGCAATGTTCCCGGCCGGGTCCGGCAGTTAACTTAAGTCAGGTCGCCCAAGGCCTGCCATGCGGCCATGAAATCCTGCGCCCGCCGGCCGGTGGCCGCCGCATCCTGACCTGGCTTGTAAAGCGCCGATCCCAGTCCAAACCCGTTCGCCCCCGCCCGGACATAGCCCGCCATGGTTGACGGGTCGATGCCGCCCACCGGCAACAGCCGGGTTTCGCGCGGCAGCACCGCGCGCATGGCCCGGACAGCGGCAGGGGGAATCATTTCCGCCGGGAACAGCTTGAGCGCGGCCGCTCCTGCTTCGAGGGCGGCAAAGGCTTCGCTGACGGTGCCGACACCGGGGCAATAGGCCAGGGACAGGCGCCGCGCCTCGGCCGCGACACGAGGGTCGAAGTTCGGGGCGATGATGATCCGCCCGCCCGCATCGGCGACCCGGCCCACCTGATCCTGGGTCAGCACCGTGCCCGCGCCGACGATCGCATCCGGGGCCACCGTGACCATGCGTCTGATGCTGTCCAGAGGGTCGGGCGAATTCAGCGGCACCTCAAGGATCGTGAAACCCGCGCCGGTCAGGGCGGCGGCGGTATCCGCGGCGTCGGCAGGCTTCAGCCCGCGCAGGATCGCGATCAGCGGGTTCGCGGCAAAGGCGGTGTCAAGGTCGGTCATGTCAGTCCCCCCATCCGGGCGATTTCCCACAGTCCCCGCCGCGCCATGCCCGGCGGGGCGATCCTTGCTGCAAGACCCATCATCTGGAAGGCCATCTGGTAACGCGCAGCCAGATCGCCGCGCCCGATGATCGTGACCGGGCCGCCTGCTTCCCGCGTTCCTTGCGCGACCTCGTCCCCGATCAGCAGGCCCGACAGATAGTCGGCGATGTCATCCGGGGCCAGCCGGTCCATCAGCGCCAGCGTCCGGGCCGCGAAGATGCGGCCCAGCAGTGCGCCGTCCTGCCGCCCAGCCTGGACTCCGCGCCGAAAGGCATCCTCGCTGCCCGTGCCGGGCTGGATCAGGCGGCCCAGGATGGTGTGATCGCGCAGGGCGGCAAAGACCTCTCCGGTCATCACGGTGCGGAAGGCCACCAGCCTGCCGCCTTGCGCCCAGGCCCATTTGCTGTGCGTGCCGGGCAGGACGAACAGGCCGTCGCCCCCTCCGCCCGCCAGATGGCCGATGATCTCGGTTTCCTCGCCGCGCATCACGTCGGGGGCGGGACCGTCGGGGTCGCTGACCGCGCCGGTCACGAAGTGGACGTCCTCGTGCAGGGTCAGGTTCGCGGCCAGGGCCGCAGCATCAAGGGGCAGCGGCAGATAGGGCGTCTCGACCCAACCGTTGCGGCTGGTGATCATCCCCGACGCGATGACCGGAGCTGTTCCCAGCCAACTGCCGATCCGGTCCTGCACGGCCTGGCGGAACCCGCCTGGCAAACCGGCCGCGGCAAGAATGCCCGGACCGTCGCCCACGCTGTCCAGCACCTCGCCACCCGCGCCCATCCGCCAGGCGCGGAACGAGGTGGTGCCCCAGTCGATGCCGATCAGCGCCGTCATCGGCTGAACCGGTAGGCCGCGTGGTGGCGATAAACCTGGCCGGGCCGCAGGATCGCATCCGGATAGTCGGGGCGGTTCGGCGCGTCGGGCCAGCCCTGCGTTTCCAGGGCGACGCCCGCGAAACGGTCATAGCTGCGGCCGTCCAGCCCCGGAAGCCCGCCGAAATGCACACCGTCATAGACCTGCAATCCCGGCTGGTCCGTCTCGATCTGCATCCGGATGCCGCTTTGCCCGGTCAGGTCCGCCACCACGCGCGGCGCGGCGGGACCCTTGGACAGGCAGAAGTTGTGGTCGTATTCCCCCGGCACGATCTCTCGGGCCTGCCGGAAATCGAAGCGCGTGCCCTGGACGGGCGCTGTGCCCGGCAGCGGGATCAGGTCGTCGTCGACGGGCAGATAGCGGTCTGCCGCGACGCGCAGCCGGTGGTTGCGCACATCGCCCCCGCCGTCGAGGTTGAAGTAGCCGTGATGCGCCAGGTTGCAGGGCGTGGCGGCGTCGGTTTCGGCGCTCAGATCGAAGATCAGCGCGCCGTCCCGCAGGGCGATGTTCGCGCGGATGGTCATGGTGCCGGGAAAGCCCATGTCCCCATCGGGCAGCACCAGGGACAGGGTGGCGCTGTCGTCGCGCGCATCCTCGACCGTCCACAGGTGCCAGAACGTGCCGCGCGACCCGCCATGCAGCGTGTGGCGATCCTTGAAGTTCGGATCGGTGCGGTGTTCCCGGCCGTCCAGCATGAACCGCGCCCCGCCGATGCGGTTGGCAAAGCGGCCCACGATGGCGCCCATGTAAAGCCCGTCCCCCAGGTAATCCGCCGGATCGGGACAGCCCAGGACCAGCGGATGGTCCACGCCGTCCATCCGCAGATCCTGCACGGTCGCACCCAGCGTCAGCAACTGCGCGGTCAGCCCGCCGCCGCGCAGCGTCAGCCGGTCCACGCGGCGTCCGTCAGGCAAGGTCCATACCGTCACAGGATCACCCGGGGTTCGGGCAACCCGGCCAAGCCGCTGTCCAGCAGCCAGGTCGTGCCCTGCGCCTCGTCTGGATTGTCGATCCCGTCCAGGGCGGTCGTGACCAACAATTGCGTCAGGTCAGGCCCGCCAAAGGCCGGGCAGGAGGAATGCTGGCCGCCGACCTTCCATTCATGGGTCCGCTGGCTGTCGGCATCGAACCGCATGACCGCCCCCTGCCCCCAGATCGCGCAGCAGAACCCGCCGCTGGCGTCGATCACCGCGCCGTCGGGGGACCAGCCCGCAGCGGACAGATCCAGGTAAACCTGACGCTCGCCCACCGGCCAGCCGTCCGTATCCAGCCCCTGCCGCCAGACGATGCCACGATCCGTGTCAGAATAATGCACCGTCCCCCCATCGGGCGAAAAGCAGATCGAGTTCGGGATGGTGATGGGATCCAGCAGCTTGCGGACCTCCCCCCGGTGATACCGATAGATGGCGCCCAAGCCAGGCTCGCCGTTCCGACCCATGGTGCTGAACCAGAACCCGCCCTGCCGGTCGGCGCGGCCGTCGTTGGACCGGGTGGCGGCGTTGTCAGCCTCGACCGCGGCCACATCGGCCAGCGATCCATCGGCCAGTGTCAGGATCGCCAGCCCGGTCTCGGTCGCGACCAGCAGCCGGTCGCGGTCGATCCATCCCGCCGCCGAGGCCATGCGGTCGAAGCGCCACTCCAAGGGCTGGCCGCCGTCCTGCGACAACAGCCGCTTGCCCAGGATGTCGAACCAGAAGAACTGCCGGCGCTCGGGGTGCCAGAACGCCCCCTCGCCCAGTTGGCATTGGCGGTTGTCGTGGATCATCATGTCCCCCTTCTATGCTGCCCGGGAAAGCCGCATCTGCGACAGTTTCAGCAGGCCCTTTTGCAGCAGGATGAAGGCCAGCAACAGGATGCCGATGACGATCTTGGTCCACCAGGACGACAGGCTGCCGTCAAAGACGATATAGGTCTGGATCAGCCCCATGGTCAGCACGCCCACGAAGGTGCCGAACATATAGCCCGCGCCCCCCGTCAGCAGCGTGCCGCCGATCACCACGGCGGCGATGGCCGTCAGTTCCGTCCCCACCGTCGCCAGCGAATAGCCCGACCCGGTGTAGATGGAAAAGACGATCCCCGACAGCCCCGCCATCGCGCCCGAAAAGGCATAGACCAGCACCGTCGTGCGGCCCTGTCGCACGCCCATCAGCCGGGCCGCGGCCTCGCCCCCGCCCAGGGCATAGACGGATGCGCCGAAGCGGGTCTTGTGGGCGACGATCATGCCAAGCACGAAGGTCAGGACCATCAGCACCCCGATCAGCGTCAGCCGCCCCTTGCCCGGCATCAGCCAATAGGCCCCTTGCAGCGCCTGATAGAAGGGATGCTGGATGGGGACGGAATCGATGGACAGGATATAGGCCGCGCCCCGCGCCAGGAACATTCCCGCCAGCGTGACGATGAAGGCGGGCATCGCCAGACGGTCGATCAGGAATCCCATGCCCGCCCCAAAGGCGGTGGTCAGCACCAGCAGCAGTGCAAAGACCGCCAGCGGGTGCAGCCCCGTGTCGCGCAGCATCACGGCGATGAACACCCCCGAGAACGCGATCACCGACCCCACCGACAGGTCGATGCCCCCCGACAGGATCACCAGCGTCATGCCGACCGCGACGATGCCCAGATAGGCGTTGTCGGTCAAAAGGTTGCCCACCACCCGTGTGGACAGGATGTTCGGGAATTCCAGCCAGAAGACCGCATAGGCCAGCAGGAAGATGCCGATGGTGACATAAAGCGGCAGCGCGCGGATGTTCATGTGGGCCTCTGCAACTGGGCTTCGCGTTGCGCGCGGTGGCTGTCGCGCCACAACCGCCATTCGGCGCTGATGCGCGGCGATTGCAGGATCAGGATCACCAGCACCAGCCCGGCCTTGATGATCAGGTTGTATTCCGACGGAAAGCCGATCAGGCGGATGCCGATGCTGATCGTGGTGATGATCAGCGCCCCGATCACCGACGCCGCAATGGAAAACCGCCCGCCCAGCAAGGAATTGCCGCCGATCACGACGGCCAGGATCGCGTCCAGTTCCAGCCAAAGGCCCGCGTTGTTGGCATCCGCTCCGCGGATGTCGGCGGTCACGATCAGCCCCGCCAGGGCGGCGCACAGGCCGGACCCCACATAGACCGCGATCAGCAGCACGGTGGCGTTGACGCCTGCCAGCGTGCTGGCGCGGCGATTGATGCCGATGGCTTCCACCAGCAGGCCAAGCGCGGTGCGGCGCATCAGCAGGGCGGCGGCAATGGCGGTGGCGATCCAGATCCAGGTGGGCACGGCCAGCCCCCCCACCGCGCCCGACCCGATCCAGGCAAAGCCGGGATCGGTGAAGGTGAGGATCCGACCCTCGGTGATCAGTTGCGCCACGCCGCGCCCCATGGTCATCAGGATCAGCGTGGCCACAAAGGGCTGGATGCCGACAATGGCCACAAGCGCGCCGTTCCACAGTCCCGCAAGCGCACCCGCGCCAAGCGCCAGGATCAGCGCGGCGGGCAGGCCCCAGCCCGCCGCCACGGCCGCGGCGGCGACCGCGCCGCAGATCGCCATGATCGTGCCCACCGACAGGTCGATGCCGCGCGTGGCGATGACCAGCGTCATGCCCACCGCAAGCAGCGCCACGGGCGCGGATCGCTTCAGCACGTCGATGACAGGACCGACCAGCCGGCCGTCGTTCATGGCGATATTCAGGAAGGCCGGATAAAAGGCCGTCACCACAGCGACCAGAGCGGCAAGCGCGATCAGTTGCGGGGCAAGGCGCTTCAGGATTTCCATCACGCGGCCCTCTCGGTGGCGGCGATGGCCCCCATGATACGGTTCGGCGCGATCTGGTCCCCCGTCAGTTGGGCGACATGGCGGCGGTCGCGCAGCACGATCACGCGGTCGGAGACGGCGATCAGTTCGTCGATCTCGCTGCTGATCACCAGCAGCGACATGCCCTGCTCCACCAACTCGTGGATCAGCCGCACGATTTCCGCGTGCGCGCCCACGTCAATGCCGCGCGTCGGCTCGTCCAGGATCAGGAAGCGCGGGTTCATCGCCAGCCAGCGGGCCAGCACGACCTTTTGCTGGTTTCCCCCCGACAGGTCGCCGACGCGCTTGTCCCGGCCCGCCGTGCGGATGTCCAGCCGCTTGATGTAATCGTCGGCCAGGCGATTCTGGTCGGTGCGGGGAATGGGCCGCACCCAGCCGCGACGGGCCTGGAGGCCCAGGATGATGTTCTCGCGCACCGAGAGATCGGCCACGATGCCGTCGGTCTTGCGTTCCTCGGGGACGAAGCCGAAGCCTGCCGCGATGGCGCTGCGCGGGCTGCGCAGGTCCAGCGGACCCTGCTGATCGCGCGCTTCGCCGGAATGGGCGTTGCGCAGGCCGAACAGCAGTTCGGCGGATTCGGTTCGCCCCGACCCCAACAGGCCGGCAAGGCCCACGACCTCGCCCTGCCCAACAGCCAGGTCGAACGGCTCGACGGTGCCGCGGCGGCCGATGCCGCGAAAATCCAGCATCGGCGGACGGGGACCGCGCGACAACGACTGATGGCTCGTCGCGGCTTCCAGTTCCCGGCCCAGCATATGTTCGATCAGGCGGACGCGGTCCAGGCTGGCGGTGTCGGCCGTCACGATCTTGCGCCCGTTGCGCAGCACCGTCACCCGGTCGGTCAGGTCGAACACCTGATCCAGGAAATGCGACACGAAGACGATGCCAAGGCCCCGTTCGCGCAAGGACCGCACCACGTCAAAGACCATCCGCACCTCGGCCGCGTCCAGCGATGCGGTCGGCTCGTCCAGGATCAGCACCTTGCCCGACAGCGCCACCGCGCGAGCGATGGCGATGATCTGCTGGATGGCCACGGAATAGGTGCCAAGGTCGCGGTCCACGTCCAGCGACAGCCCGTATTCGGCCAGCATCGCCCGTGCCTCGGCCCGCATTGCGCGGGTGTTTATCAACCCGAACCGGCGCGGCTCGCGCCCGAAGATCAGGTTCTGCGCCACCGTCAGGTTCGGCAGCAGGTTGACCTCTTGATAGACCGTGCCGATGCCCAGTTCCTGCGCATGGGCCGTGGAACGCGGATCGATGGGCGCATCGTCCAGCCTGATGGTGCCTTCGTCGCGGCGATAGGCACCGGTGAGGCACTTGATCAGCGTGGATTTTCCCGCGCCGTTTTCGCCCAGCAGGGCGTGAACCTCGCCTGCGCGCAGGTCGAAATCGACCGCGTCAAGCGCGCGCGTTCCCGGAAATGTCTTGGTCAGAGACCGGATGGACAGCAGCATGACGCCTTCCCCTTCGTCATGGATGCCGGGCCGCTTGCGCGCGGCCCGGCAAGGGCGGTCAATAGCCCAGGCCCTTGCGGCGCTCGTATTCGCCCGCCGGATCGTCAGCTTGCGTGAACAGCTTGGATTCCGTCTGGATGAACTTCGGCGGCATGGTGCCGTCCTTCCAGTAGGCCGCAAGCGCGTCAAAGGCAGGGCCGGCCATGTTGGGCGTCAGTTCCACCGTGGCATTCGCCTCTCCGTCGGCCATGGCCTTGAAGATGTCGGGCACGGCGTCAATGGAGACGACCAGGATGTCGCTGCCCGGCTTCAACCCGGCCTCCTTGATGGCCTGGATCGCGCCCACCGCCATGTCGTCGTTATGGGCATAAAGCGCGCAGATGTCCTTGCCGCCGTTTTCGGCCTGGATGAAGCTTTCCATCACCTCCTTGCCCAGGGCGCGCGTGAAATCGCCGGTCTGGCTGCGCACGATGGTCAGGTTGGCATGATCCTTGATCGCGTTCTCGAAGCCGGTCTTGCGGTCGATGGCGGGGCTGGATCCGGTCGTGCCCTGCAATTCGACGATGCGGCATTCGCGGTCGCCGACCTCATTGGCCAGCCACTCGCCCGCGACCTCGCCTTCATGGACCAGGTTCGACCCGACCGAGGTCAGGTACAGGTCATCGGCGCTGTCAACCTGCCGGTCCAGCAGGACGACGGGGATCTCAGCTTCCTTGGCTTCCTGCAGGACCGAATCCCAGCCGGTCGCCACGACCGGAGCCAGCAGGATCGCGTCCACGCCTTGCGCGACGAAGGACCGGATCGCGGCGATCTGGTTTTCCTGCTTTTGCTGCGCATCCGAGAATTGCAGCTGGATGCCGCGTTCTTCGGCCTGCTGCTTGGTCAGCGTGGTTTCCGCCGCACGCCAGCCCGATTCCGATCCGATCTGCGAAAAGCCGACCGTCTCGCCCTCGGCAAGGGCGCCGGTGGCGGTCACGGCCACAAGCGCGGCGGTGCCGAGCAGGGTCTTGATGGTCATTGATATTCCTCCCTTTATTTTAACTGCGCCGGCCCCCGCCGGACGAATGGTGCGGGGCCTAAAGGCCCCGCAAATCCTCGGGCAACAGGGCCTCGGGGATGTTCTGATAGCTGACCGGACGCAGGAAACGGCGGATCGCCATGGTCCCCACGCTGGTCGCGCCGAAATTGGTCGATGCCGGATAGGGACCGCCGTGAACCATGGCGTCCGCGACCTCGACCCCGGTTGGCCAGCCGTTCGCCAGGATCCGGCCTGCCTTGCGTTCCAGGACCGGCATCAGGCGACGCGCCATGTCCATGTCGCCGTCGTCCAGATGCAGTGTCGCGGTCAGTTGCCCTTCCATGGCCTCGGCCACGTCCAGCATCTGATCCTCGCCCGAAACGGTGACGATCACGCCCAGGGGGCCGAAGACCTCCTCGGCCAGGGTATGGTCGTGCAGGAACTCCTCGGCCGAGGTCTTGTAGATCGAGGGCAGCGCGTTGCGGCCCTCGGCCTGTGCCTCGAAGATGGGGGTGGCCACGCCCGCGGCGCGGTTGGCGCCGGTGCGATAGGCTTCGGCGATGCCGTCCGACAGCATGACCTGCGGCCCGACCTTGGACAGCGCGTCGCCTGCCGCCTTGGCGAAGGCATCGGCCAGCACGCCCTTGGGCATCACGATCAGGCCGGGATTGGTGCAGAACTGCCCCGCGCCCATGGTCAGGCTGCCCGACCAGCCCTCGGCCAGCTTGGCGCCGCGTGCAGCAAGCGCGTGGGGTAGGACGAAGCCCGGGTTGATGCTGCCCAGTTCGCCGAAGAAGGGGATCGGCTCGTGGCGGGCGGCGCAGAGGTCGAACAGCGCCCGGCCGCCGCGCAGGCTGCCGGTGAAGCCCACGGCCTTGATCAGCGGGTGCTGCACAAGCGCGGCACCAACCGCATGGCTGTCGCCGTGGATGAAGCTGAAGACGCCCGCGGGCATTCCGGTGGACTGGATGGCGGCATGGATCGCCTCGGCCACGATCTCTCCGGTGCCGGGATGGGCGGGGTGGCCCTTGACGACGACCGGGCAGCCTGCGGCAAGCGCAGATGCGGTGTCGCCCCCGGCGGTCGAGAAGGCCAGCGGGAAGTTCGAGGCGCCGAATACCGCGACCGGGCCGATGGGCCGCTGCATCAGCCGCAGGTCGGGACGCGGCAGGGGCTGGCGGTCGGGCAGCGCCGTGTCAACGCGGCGGTCCAGGTAATCGCCCTTGCGGATATGGTCCGCGAACAGCCGCAACTGGCCCGTGGTGCGCCCGCGTTCGCCTTGCAGCCGCGCCTCGGGCAGGCCAGTTTCCGCCGTGCCGATGGCGGTGATCGCCTCGGCCCGCGCCTCGATCCCGTCGGCAATGGCTTCGAGGAACCGTGCCCGGTCTTCGCGGCTGGTGGCGGCATAGGCGGCAAAGGCATCCTCGGCGGCCTCGCAGGCGCGGTTGACCAGATCGACCGTGCCGGTGCTGAAGTCATGCGCCGTGCCATGAGCGGGCGAGGACTGGAACGTCCCCTCGCCCGTCAGCCATTCGCCTGCGATCAGATGTTTGCCGTGGGGGGTGAAGGTCATTGCTGTATCCTCAGAAATTGAAGTCCGCGGCGATGTTGCGCCGCCCGAGGGTGAAGGCATCGGCCACAAGCACCATGGGTGCAAGGTCCGTGTCGGATTTTCCTGCGGCAACCAGCTTTGCCATCTGTGCATAGAGCGCGGGATATTCGCCCATGATGTCATCGGCGCCCTGGATGTGCCGCCCATCGACCTCCAGCCGGTTTCCGCCCATCCGCAGGGCAAGCTGCCCGGCGTCTGTCTCAAATTCCATGTCCCAGGTTTGCGGGCCTTCCTGGCGGAAATCGAAATCAGCGCTGATCCCCTGGCTGAATGTCAGGCGCGCGGCGATGGGGGCCTGCCGGTTGGCCGGGAAATCCAGGTCGGCGGACAGCAGGCGCAGGGGCTGGGGCAGGATTTCCGTCAGGATCGACAGGGCGTTGATGCCGGGATCAAAGACGCCCATGCCGCCGGGCTCGAAAATCCAGTCCTGGCCGGGATGCCATTTGCGCACATCTTCGCGCCAGGTGATGCGGCCCCCTCCGATCGTTTTCCCGGCAAGCCAGTCACGCCCTGCGGCCACGGCCATCGCCATGCGCGAATGCCAGGTGGCAAAGATCGTGACGCCCTGCCGGTCTGCCAGATCGCATAGCGCATGAACCTCGGCCAGGGTGGCGCCGGGGGGCTTTTCCAGCATCAGGTGACGGCCCGCGCGCAGCACGGCCTGGGCCGCCTCGAAGCGCGGCACGGGGGGCAGGCACAGGCTGACGACCGGAATGTCGGGGCGCGCGTCCAGCATGGCACCGATGTCGGCAAAGGCCTCGACACCCTCGACCGTGCCACGGCGGCTGACGGTGGCGGCCAGTTCCCAGTCCGGGCTGGCGTTCAGCGCAGGGACGTGCTGGTCCAGGGCGATCTTTCCGATGCCGACAAGCGCGATCTTCATCAGTGGCTGTCCTTCCCGACCGCATTGCCCCGGCAGCCTTTCAGAAAGTCCAGATCCGCGCCGGTATCCGCCCCTTCGACATGGGCTTGGTGCAGCCAGGCATAGCCGCTGGCCGGCAGGTCATGGCTGGGGCGCCACGCGGCAAGGCGCGCGGCCAGTTCCTCGTCCGGGATATCCAGGTGCAGGCGGCGGTTCGGCACGTCCAGTTCGATCATGTCGCCGTCGCGGACCACGGCCAGGGGGCCGCCCGCCGCAGCCTCGGGACTGGTGTGCAGGACCACGGTGCCATAGGCCGTACCCGACATGCGCGCGTCGGAAATGCGCACCATGTCGGTGATGCCCTTGCGCAGCACCTTGGGCGGCAGGCCCATGTTGCCCACCTCGGCCATGCCGGGATAGCCCTTGGGACCGCAGTTCTTCATCACCATCACGCAGGTTTCGTCGATATCCAGCGCCTCGTCCTCGATCCGGGCCTTGTAGTCGTCGATGTCATCGAACACGACCGCGCGGCCGCGATGGACCAGAAGATGCGGACTGGCGGCGGAGGGCTTGAGCACCGCGCCCTTGGGCGCGAGGTTGCCGCGAAGCACCGCGATGCCGCCCTGGGCCATCAGCGGGCGGTCGGCGGGCAGGATCACATCCTCGTTCCAGTTGACGACATCCTTGACCTCGTCCCAGATCGAGGCACCGCTGACGGTCAGGGCATCCTTGTGCAGCAGCCCGGATTCGCCCAGGCGCTTCAGCACCACCGGCAGGCCGCCGGCATAGAAGAACTCCTCCATCAGGTATTGGCCGGACGGCATCAGGTTCACGATGGTCGCCACGTCGCGGCCGCAGCGGTCCCAGTCGTCCAGCGTCACATCGACGCCCACTCGGCCCGCCATGGCCAGCAAGTGGATGACGGCATTGGTGGATCCGCCAATGGCGCCGTTGGTGCGGATGGCGTTTTCGAAGGCTTGGCGGGTCAGGATGTCGCTGGGCTTCAGGTCGTCCTTGACCATCTGCACGATCCGGCGGCCCGAAAGCTGCGCCATGACGCGGCGGCGCGAATCCACCGCCGGGATTGCGGCATTGCCCGACAGTGCCATGCCAAGCGCCTCGGCCATGGATGCCATCGTCGAGGCCGTGCCCATGGTGTTGCAGGTGCCCGAGGATCGGGACATCGACGCCTCGGCCTCCAGGAACTCCTCTTGCGTCATCTCACCGGCCTTCACGGCTTCCGAGAACTTCCACAGATGCGTGCCGGACCCAACCCGTTCGCCCCGGAAATAGCCGTTCAGCATCGGCCCGCCGGTGACGACAATGGACGGGATGTCGCAGGACGCGGCCCCCATCAGCAGCGACGGCGTGGTCTTGTCGCAGCCCACCAGCAGGACCGCGCCGTCCATGGGCTGGCCGCGGATGGTTTCCTCGACCGCCAATGCGGCAAGGTTGCGGAACATCATCGCCGTCGGGCGGAAGGTGTTTTCCGATGCCGAAAAGACCGGCACCTCGACCGGAAAGCCGCCAGCTTCCCAGACGCCCGCCTTCACCTTTTCGGCCAGTTCGCGCAGATGGCCGTTGCAAGGCGTCAGGTCGGCCCAGGTGTTCAGGATGCCGATCACGGGGCGCCCGTCGAACAGGTCATGGGGCCAGCCCTGGTTCTTCATCCACCCGCGATGATAGATCGTGTCGCGCGAGGTGCCGCCATACCAATGCTGGGAACGAAGCTGGCGGGGCCAGGGGGCGGGTGTAAAGGTCATTTTCGGCCTCAAAGTGTGGCGACGGCGATGGGGGTCTCGCCGGTCTGCTGCTGGTCCAGCGGGTTCGAGAGGGGCAGCCCGAAGGCCGGGCATTCAATCTGGAAGACATCGCCCGCCTGCGCCTTGACGCCATCGGCAAAGGACAGCGTGGCGGTGCCGAAGAAATGCACGTGCACGTCGCCGGGCTGGCGAAAAAGTGCGTATTTGAAATGATGATGTTCCAGGTTCGCAAGGCTGTGGCTCATGTTCGCCTCGCCTGACAGAAACGGCTTTTCCCAGATCGCGCGGCCGTCCCGCAGGATGCGGCTGGTGCCTTCGACGTGCTGGGGCAGGTCGCCCAGCAGCATCTCGGGGCCATAGCTTGCCGGGCGCAGCTTGGAATGGGCCAGCCACAGGTAATTGCCGCGTTCGGTCACATGATCGGAAAATTCGTTCGCAAGCGCAAAGCCCAGGCGAAAGGGCGTGCCGTCCGGGCCGATCAGGTAAAGGCCCGCGACTTCCGGCTCCTCTCCCGCGTCCAGGGCAAAGCCGGGCGAGACAAGGGCCGCGCCGGGCACGACCGCGTTCACGCCATTGCCCTTGTAGAACCATTCGGGCTGCACGCCGGCCGCCCCGCCTTGCGGCTTGCCGCCTTCCAGGCCCATGCGGAACATCTTCATGCTGTCGG
Organism: Paracoccus everestensis; assembly: GCF_021491915.1. Lineage (NCBI taxonomy): Bacteria > Pseudomonadati > Pseudomonadota > Alphaproteobacteria > Rhodobacterales > Paracoccaceae > Paracoccus > Paracoccus everestensis. The sequence goes on from NZ_CP090836.1 coordinate 2,658,555, forward strand.
TCAGGGATTCCGCATCCGATTTCGCGTGCATGGAATTGCGCGTCGCCGCGCTGCCCAGATGCGTCAGCCCGGTGCCGGTCAGGTGCAGATGCGCCGTGTCGTCGTGATCCAGCGGCAGCAGCACCCGGCCGTCAGCCAGGGCGGCTGCCAGATCGACGGCCTCGCCCTGACCCCGCGCCAGAACCTCGACTTCCAATCCCCGGCCTGCGGCAATGGCGGCCCAGGCCAGATCGCGGGTGGAAGTGGCACCCGGCACGATCCACGCGCGGTCGTCCGTCCGTGCGGCGACAGCCCGGTCGCCGCCGGGGCTTTTCAGTTGCGACAGAAACATGGCTCAGCCTTGCTTGTTCTTGTTGTAAACGTCGAAGATCACGGCGGCTAAAAGCACCAGCCCCTTGATCACCTGCTGATAGTCGATGCCGATGCCCATGATCGACATCCCGTTGTTCATCACGCCCATGATCAGCGCGCCGACCACGACGCCGATGATGCGCCCCGACCCGCCCGTCATCGACGCCCCGCCGATGAACACCGCCGCGATCACGTCCAGTTCGAAGCCCACGCCCGCCTTGGGGGTGGCGCTGTTCAGGCGCGCCGTGACGATCATCCCGGCCAGGGACGCCAGCACGCCCATGTTGACGAAGGTGAAGAAGACCAGCCGTTCGGTCTTGATGCCCGACAGCTTCGCCGCCTTCTCGTTCCCGCCCAGGGCATAGATGCGCCGCCCGGTGGTCGTGCTTTCGGTGAAGAAGGCATACAGAACGATCAGCACCGACATGATCAGCAGCACATTGGGCAGGCCCCGGAAGCTGGCAAGCTTCCAGCCCACGAACAGCAGCGCGATCACCACGACTGCGTTGCGCGCCCAGAAAAAGCCCGCAGGTTCGGGCGCGATACCGAATTCGGCTTCGCGCGCCCGGCCCCGGACACCCGCCCAGACGATGGCGGCGGCGGCAAGGCCCACCAGGACCAGCGCCGTGAAGTTGGGCTTGTCCGGGCCGAACAGGTCGGGAATGAAGCCGGTGGACAGCGACTGGAAGGACCGCTCGAACGGGCCGATGTTCTGGCCGCCCAGCAGCCACAAGGTCAGGCCGCGAAACACCAGCATCCCCGCCAGCGTCACGATGAAGGACGGGATGCGCCAATAGGCGATCCAGTATCCCTGGGCCGCTCCGATCAGGCCGCCCACGACCAGCACCATGGGGATCACCATCAGCACCGGCAACTGCATCTTGACCAGCAGCATGGACGCCACCGCCCCGGTGAAGGCCGCCACCGACCCCACCGACAGGTCGATATGACCCGCCACGATCACCAGCAGCATCCCAAGCGCCATGATGATGACATAGGAGTTCTGCAGGAACAGGTTGGTGATGTTCTGCGCGGACAGGAAATCGACGCCCTGGGTCGCGCGCACCATGATGAAGAAGAACAGGACAATGGCCACCAGGGCCAGCATCATCCCGTTTTCGCGCAGGTGGCTGCCCAGATGGGCGCCGATGCCTGTCTTTGCCCTTGCGGGTTTGTCCGTCTCGGCAGTGCTCATGCGGCCTCCCCCTTCATTCCGTCTTGCAGGATCAGGGCCATGATCCGTTCCTGGCTGGCCTCGGCCTGGGCCAGTTCACCGGCGATCCGGCCCTCGTTCATCACATAAATGCGGTCGCACATGCCCAGAAGCTCGGGCATTTCCGAACTGATCATGACGACGCCGTGGCCCTGGGCCGCAAGCTCGTTCATGATGTTGTAGATTTCGAACTTGGCGCCCACGTCGATGCCGCGCGTGGGTTCGTCCAGGATCAGCACTTTGGGATCGGTGAACAGCCACTTGGACAGCACCACCTTCTGCTGGTTGCCGCCCGACAGGTTCACAACCCGCTGGAAGACGCTGGGCGTGCGGATGTTCATCGCCTTGCGGTATTTCTCGGCCACCTGCTGTTCGCGCCCGCGCGACAGGACCGCCCCCTTGGAGATACCTTCCAGGTTCGCCAGGGATATGTTGCGCAGGATCGGCTCGTCCAGGATCAGGCCCAGGGCCTTGCGATCCTCGGTCACATAGGCCAGGCCCGCGTCGATGGCTTTCGACACCGTTGACAGATCGGGCTTGGCACCTGCCAGCGTCACCTCGCCCTTGATGTCGCGGCCATAGCTGCGGCCGAACAGGCTCATGGCGAATTCCGTGCGCCCCGATCCCATCAGTCCTGCGATGCCCACGATCTCGCCCTTGCGCACCGACATGGACACGTCGCGGATCACCTGGCGAGGCTGGTCGGGATGCATGACGGACCAGTTGCGCACCTCCATCAGCATTTCGCCGATCTTCGGCGTGCGGTCAGGATAACGGTGGGCCATGTCGCGCCCCACCATGTCGCGGATGATGCGGTCCTCGTTGATCTCGCTGCGGTCGAGCGTAGAGACCGTCGATCCGTCGCGGATCACCGTCACGCGGTCGGCGACGCGGCGGATTTCGTTCAGCTTGTGGCTGATGAGGATCTGGGTGACACCCTGCGCCTTCAGTTCCAGCATCAGGTCCAGCAGCTTCTGGCTGTCGTTTTCCTGCAACGCGGCGGTCGGTTCGTCCAGGATCAGCAGGCGCACGTTCTTGGCAAGCGCCTTGGCGATTTCCACCAGCTGCTGCTTGCCGACGCCCAGCTTTTCGACCTTGGTGGTCGGCGCCTCGGTCAGGCCGACCTTGCGCAGCAGTTCCCCGGTCTTCTGATAGGCCAGCGGCCAGTTGATCACGCCGCCGGTCGCGACCTCGTTGCCCAGAAACAGGTTCTCAGCCACCGACAGCAGCGGCACCAGGGCCAGTTCCTGGTGGATGATGACGATGCCCGCGTGTTCGCTGTCGCGGATGTCGCGAAACCGCGTGGGCTTGCCGTCATACAGGATCTCGCCGTCATAGCTGCCATGGGGATAAACACCCGACAGCACCTTCATCAGCGTCGATTTTCCCGCGCCGTTTTCGCCGCAGATGGCGTGGATCTCGCCTTCGCGCACGGACAGGTTCACATTGCTCAGCGCCTTGACGCCGGGAAACGTCTTGGTGATGTCCTGCATCTCAAGGATGGCCGTCATCATGTTGCTCCCATCGTGGAGCGGTCCCGGCGCGAGCCGGGACCGCCGGGGCTTATTTCAACTGGTCTTCGGTGTAATAGCCCGAATCGACCAGAACCTCTTTCCAGTTCGCCGCCGTGACCGCGACAGGCTCCAGCAGGAAGGACGGCACGACCTTGACGCCATTGTCATAGGTCTCGGTGTCGTTCACCTCGGGTTCCTTGCCTTCCAGCATGGCGTTGGCCATGCCGACCGTGACCTTGGCAAGCTCGCGCGTATCCTTGAAGACCGTCGAATACTGTTCGCCGTCGATGATTGCCTTGATGCCGGGGATCTCCGCGTCCTGGCCGGTGATGATCGGCATCTTCGTGTCGCCCGAGCCGTAGCCCACGCCCTTGACGGACGAGATGATCCCGCGCGCCAGCCCGTCATTTGCCGACAGCACGCCATGAACCTCCTTGTCGCCGTAATTTGCGGACAGGATGTTGTCCATCCGCGACTGCGCCGTGGCCGCGTCCCAACGCAGCGTGCCGACCTTGTCGAGACCCATCTGCCCCGAGGGAATGACGACATCTCCGCTGTCGATCAGCGGCTGCAGCACGCTCATGGCGCCGTCATAGAAGAAATAGGCGTTGTTGTCGTCCGGGCTGCCGCCGAACAGCTCGACGTTCCAGGGCTTCTGGTCCGGGAAACGCTCTTTCAGGCCTTCCACGAGAGAGGTGCCCTGCTGGACACCGACCTTGAAGTTGTCGAATGTGGCGTAATAATCGACATTCGGCGTGTCGCGGATCAGCCGGTCATAGGCGATGACCTTGATGTCCGCCGCCTTGGCGCTTTCCAACGCGTTCGACAGCGTGGTGCCGTCCAGTGCCGCGATGACCAGCACCTTCGAGCCCGTGGTGATCATGTTCTCGATCTGGCTCAACTGCGCCGGGATGTCGTCATTGGCGTATTGGAGGTCGGTCTGATACCCGGCCTCCTGAAACTGCTTGACCATGTTCTCACCGTCCGCAACCCAGCGCGCGGTGATCTTTTCGGGCATCGAGATGCCCACCTTTTCGTCGGCCGCCACCGCAGCCAGCGGGACCGCCAGCGCCATCGCGGCAACGGTCAGCATCTGTCTCAGCTTCGTCATTCGCATCCCCTCCCAAGGTGCCGGTGACCGGGGGGCGGAACCCTTTGGCCCGCGCGCCCCGCAAGCATCACTTCAACTGGTCTTCGGTGTAATAGCCGGACCCGACCAGCACGTCCTTCCAGTTGTCCTTTGTCACCGGCAGAGGCTCCAGCAGATAGGACGGGACGACCTTGACGCCGTTGTCATAGGTTTCGGTGTCGTTGATCTGCGGCTCGGTCCCCTTCAGGACGGCGTCCACCATGCCCACCGTGACCTTGGCCAGCTCGCGGGTGTCCTTGAAAATGGTCGAATACTGCTCGCCTGCCTCGATGGATTTCACCGACTGCACCTCGGCGTCCTGGCCGGTGACGATGGGCATCTGCATATCGCCCGACCCATAGCCCACGCCCTTGAGCGAGGACAGGATGCCGATGGACAGCCCGTCATAGGGCGACAGCACGCCATGAACCTGCTTGTCGCCATAGTTCGAGGACAGGAGGTTATCCATCCGCGACTGCGCGACCGCCGGATCCCAGCGCAGCGTGCCCACGGTTTCCATGCCCGTCTGGCCCGACCCGATCACGATGGACCCGTCGTCGATCAGCGGCTGCAACACCGACATCGCGCCGTCATAGAAGAAGAAGGCGTTGTTGTCGTCGGGGCTGCCGCCGAACAGTTCGACATTCCAGGGCTTCACGTCGGGGAAGCGTTCCTTCAGGCCATCGACCAGCGTGGTCGCCTGCTGGACGCCCACCTTGAAGTTGTCAAAGGTCGCGTAATAGTCCACGTGTTCCGACCCGCGGATCAGCCGGTCATAGGCGATGACCTTGATGTCGGCGGCGGCGGCGTTTTCCAGCGCGTTCGACAGGGTGGTGCCGTCGATGGCCGCGATCACCAGAACGTTCACGCCCTTGGTGATCATGTTCTCGACCTGGGCCAACTGGTTCGGGATGTCATCCTCGGCATATTGCAGATCGGTGTCATAGCCCGCTTCCTGCAACTGCTTGACCATGTTGTTGCCGTCGTCGATCCAGCGGGCCGAGGATTTCGTCGGCATGGCGATGCCGATGGTTTCGGCCATGGCGCCGGTGGCAAGCCAAGATACCCCGATCGCCAGCGCGACCGCAGCGGTTCTGAACTTCATCTGTATCCTCCCTTGCGCGGCATCGTTGGCTGCGCATCCTCCATAGGTCAGAAAGTTCTAGCGCAGGTCTGTCATAACGGTAAAATGAGAAAACAGCACATCCACATAGCTGAATTGATATGTCATTCCACGCGTTGAAGCCTGCGCAATTGCGCCTGATCCATGAAATCGCCCTGCACAGCCAGTTGCAGATGGCCGCGGAATCGCTGGCCATGACCCAGCCCGCCGCATCCCGGATGCTGGCCGAGGCCGAACGCCGGATCGGCGCGCCCTTGTTCATCCGCCAGCCCAAGGGGATGGAGCCGACCGAGATCGGCACCACCGTGCTGCGCCGCGCCCGCGTTATCCTGCGCGAAATGGCCAGCATCGAGGCCGACGTGCGCGCCCTGCGGGGCGGTTATGCCGGGTCGGTGCGGGTGGGGGCGGTGACGGGACCGGCGGTCAGCTATCTTGTCCGCGCGATCCGCCAGATCAAGGAAGAAAGCCCTGGCGCCGATATCACCGTGGACGTGATGCCGTCGCGCGATCTGCTGATGCAGCTTGGCGCGGGGGAAATGGATTTCGTCCTAGGCCGGATCCTGCCGGAATTCGACAGCGACAGCTTCAACATCCTGCCGATGTCGGATGAAAAGGTGGCATTGATGGCGCGGGCCGATCATCCCCTGGCCCGTGCGCGGCTGGTCACGCTGACCGAACTGGTGGGACAGGAATGGATCATGCAGCAGCGCGGTTCCCCGATCCGGGAAGCGACCTTAGCGGCCTTCGCCAGCGTCGGGCTGTCGGAACCCGACAACATCGTCAACAGCCCCTCGCTTTTGCTGACCATCGCCTATCTGGCGCAGACGGATGCGATCACGCCCGCCTCGCAAGAGGTCGCGGAACTGCTGATCCAGCCGCCGGTCAAGGCCGGGTTCACGATCATACCGACGCCCCAGCCGATCCGGGTGTCGCCCTATTTCCTGCTGGATCTCAAGCGCCGTCCCTTGTCGCCCCTGGCCAAGCGGTTGCGCGATGCGGTGGCGCAGATGTCGCGCAGCCCGATCAGGAACGCGGCCGGGCTGTGACCTGCCTGCGCCGCGCAATTTCCCAGGCGACGGCACCGATGATCGTGACGGCGATGATGATCAGCGCCAGGGCATTGACGGCGGGGGTCAGGCCGGTGCGGACCTTTGTGGCGATGAACACGGTCAGGGGCGTTTCAAAGCCGCGCACGAACAGGGTGGTGTTGTAGTTTTCCACCGATTGCAGGATTGCCAGCCCGCCCGACGCCAGCAGCGCAGGTCGCAGGAAGGGCAGCAGCACCCGGCGGAACACCATCACCCGCGAGGCCCCCAGGCCCAGGGCTGCTTCTTCCTGCGTGCGGTCAAAGCGTTGCAGGCGCGCCATCACCATCAGCATGACATAGCAGATGATGAAGGTCGTCTGCGCCACCACGATCAGGGCGATGCCGCCGCCCACGCCCACCTGCCGCCACAGGATCAGGGTGGAAATCCCGATCACCACCCCCGGCGTCAGCAGGGGCGACACCATCACCGCATAGGCCACGCTGCGCGCCCGCGAGTGCAGCGTGGTCAGCACAAGCGCCGCCGCCGTCCCCACCGGCAACGCCACGGCCACCACCAGCACCGCCACGATGGCCGATGTCCACAACGCCCTCCACATCGCGGCATCGGCCCACATCGCGGAAAACCAGTCCAGCGTCGTGCCCTGCCAAGGGATCACCGTGGGAAAGCGGCTTTCGTTGAAGGCCGCAACGCCCATGATGACCAGCGGCGCGAACAGGTAAAGCACGAAGGCCAGCAGATACAGGACGAACAGCCCGCGAAAGATCCGGTCCGCCGTCATTTCGCCACATCCGTCAGATTGACACGGAACAGCCGCAGCGTGACCAGAACGACCGCCAGGCACAGGACCAGCAGCGTCAGCGCATAGGCCGCGCCCCGGTTCCAGTCGCCGCCCTCGAAGAACCAGTTGTAGATGATCTCGGTGAACCAGCGGCTGCCGGGGCTGCCCAGCAGCGCGGGCGCGACATAGGATCCGGCCGCCAGCATGAAGGTGAAGACGCAGCCCGTGGCGATCCCCGCCTTGGCATGGGGAATGACCACGCGGCGATGGGTCCGCACCGTCGAGGCGCCCAGATCCCGCGCGGCCTCCAGTTGCGATTTGTCCAATGATTCTACGGCGTTATATATCGGCAGCAGCATGAACAGGATATAGGCGTAAACCATCCCCGCCAGCACGCCGCCGTTCCCCTGCCAGCGGATGGGCGCGTCGATCAGCCCGATCCCCTGCAAGACCGCGTTCAGCGGCCCGCGATAGGCCAGCAGGATGAACCAGGCCAGCGTCCGCAACACCTCGTTGATGAAGAACGGGATGATGACCAGCATCAGTGCGATGGACAATTGCCCCACGGTGGCGCGCTGCGCCATCCAGAAGGCCACCGGATAGCAGACGACCAACGTCACCAGGGCCACCAGGGCACTGGCCCAGATGGTCTTGAAGAAGATGGCGCGATGCACGCCCTCGTTGGCGAGGTACAGGAAATTGTCCAGCGACCGGACATCCTGCGGCCCGCCTTGCTGCGCAGGCGGCAGGTTCGGGCGCAAGGCATAGTCGATCATCATCAGGTTCGGCGCCAGCACCATCGCCGCCAGCCAGATCATCACCAGCGACAGGAAGATCGTCGCCAGACCCCCGCCGAAGCGCGCGTAAAGATCACGCATCGGCCAGGACCACGGCGTGTTCCGGGGCGAATGAAAAGCTGGCATCGGTCCCCGGCGCGGGCGCGTCCCCCAGCCGCGTGGACGGCACCGCCGCCGTTAAGGCCGCGCCATCGGAAAACTGGCCGTGGACAAGGGCAAAGGCGCCCTCGAAATCCATGCGGCCTACCCGGGCGCGCAATGTGTTGGCGCCGGCGCCGGGGATCAGCGCCTCGGGCCGGACATAAAGGGTTGCGGCCTGGCCGATGGCAAGGCCCCGGTCAGCCCGCCCGTGCAGCGGACCCAAGGCGGTATCGACACGCGCCATGCCCTCGCCAATGGCGCTGACCCGGCCCGCGATGGCGTTGGTTTCCCCCACGAAGCGGGCGACAAAGGGCGTGGCCGGGTTGTCGTAAAGCTGGCGCGGGGTGGCGACCTGTTGCAGCAAACCGTTGCTCATCACCGCCACACGGTCGGACATGGCCAGCGCCTCGGACTGGTCATGGGTGATATAGATGAAGGTGACGCCCGTGCGTTTCTGCAAGCTGCGCAGTTCCGCCCGCATATGCTGGCGCAGCTTCAAATCCAGGGCGGACAGCGGTTCATCCAGCAGCAGCACGCCCGGTTCAACCGCCAGCGCGCGGGCAATGGCGACACGCTGACGCTGCCCGCCCGACAATTCGCCCGGCATCCGGTCGCCGTATCCCTCCAGCGCGATCAGGCGCAGCAACTCGTCGGCGCACTTGCGGCGTTCAGCCTTGCCGACACCGCGCGCCTCCAACCCGAAGGCGATGTTTTCCCAGACCGGCATCAGCGGAAACAGCGCCAGGGACTGGAAGATCATCGCGGTCGGCCGCTGGTTGGGTCCAAGGCCCCGCATATCGCGCCCGCCGATCAGCACGCGCCCTTCGGTGGGTTCCAGGAATCCGGCGATCATGCGCAGGATGGTGGTCTTGCCGCAGCCCGACGGCCCCAGGATCGAAAAGAACTCGCCCGCCTGAACCTGGAAGGACACGTCGCTGACTGCGCGCGTTGACCCGAAAGTCATCCCGATCCCGTCAAGCTCTACCGAATGCGACATCCATCCCCCGATTTGCTGGTTGGGGACAGGGGCAACCCCCTGTCCCGATCTTTCGTCACGCCGACAGGAAGCGGTCCTGGTATTCGTTGCGCTTTGTCACATACCAGCTTTCCTGGATCGGCCACCACCACAGCTTGTCCAGCGCATCGCCGGGATAAGCGGCGGCGAAGAAGGCCTTGGCCTGATCCGACAACAGATCGGCGGATCCCACGGCGGTCGAGTTGATCGAGGTCGCGTTGGTGTACATCGCCCCCGCCTCGGGTGTCAGGAACCAGTTGATGAAGGCATAGGCCGCATCCAGGTTCGCAGCGCCCGCAGGGATCGACAGCCCCTCCATCCAGGCCAGCGCGCCTTCCTTGGGCGCGACAAAGCCCACCGGCATCCCTTCCTTGGCCAGGGCGGCGGCCGTCGAGTCCCAGGTCTGGCCAATGGCCGCGCCGTTCACGCGGAAGGCGCCCTGGGCTTCGTTCTCGTTGTTCCAGAACTGGATGATGTTGCCCTTGCGCGCGACCGCCTCGGCCAGGATCACGTCAAAGATCTCGGTCTGCGCTTCGGGTGTCTTGAAGGCGTCCAGCAACGGGCGGGGCAGCTTGCCCTCGGCCTCCAGCCAAAGGCCCAGGCCCACCAGGGCCGAATGGGCGCGCACGGTGGCCTTGCCCGCCGCAGCCTCTCCCCAGATGTCGCCATAGGAGGCGCTGCCGTATTCCAGCGGCATCTGGTCGCGGTCGAAGGCCACCGCCTCGGTCCCCCAGTCGGTGGGCACCTGATAGCGCTTGCCGTCCACGACCGCGCCCAGGTTGGTCGAGTTTTCCCAAGCCGAGGGCAGAACCTTTGCGACCTCGATCCTTGATTCGTCCAGCGGCTGGACCAGGCCATACTCGACATAGTTCGGCACCCGGTCCACGGTCGGCCAGATCAGATCGAAGCCTCCGCCATTGTTGGCGCGCAATTGGTTCAGCAGTTCGTCATTGGTGCCATAGCCCGTATAGTTCGGCTTGATTCCGGTTGCCTTTTCAAAGGCGCCCAGGATCTCGTCGTTCAGATAGCCTGCCCAGGCAAAGATGTTCAGCGTGCCCGCGCCTTGCGCCAGTCCCGGCCGCGCGATCCACGGCGCGGCCAGCGTCAGTCCCGCGGTTGCAGCCGCGCCCTTCAAAAGCCCGCGGCGATCAAGTCTGCTCATGTGTGGTCCCCCGATATGGCAGCCCCCCGGGGCGCCGGTCAATCGCCGCAAAGCATAGCCCTGCCGCGTGACAGGTCAAAGACTTGTATGATCTTGCACAAAAAAATCCGCGCGGCCCTATTGACGCGACAACAGGCTGGCAGGGCGCGACCGAGCCAGTCCCTGGGTGATCAACCCGGCCAGCACTGCCTTGATCATGTCGCCCGGAACAAAGGCCGTGACCAAGGCCGCGCATTCCGCCAAGGTCTTGCCCAGGGTGATCGACATTCCCACGATGCCAAAGGCATACATCACCACGATCCCCCCGATGACCGACGCAATGGCGACCGTCACCGCCAGCGGTGCGCCGCGCCAGCGTTCGACGATCAGCCCGGTCACGAAGGCCGCGACCGGCCAGCCCAGGAAGAACCCGGATGTCGGCGCGACGAAGGCCCCCAGCCCCCCGCGCCCGCCCGCCAGCAGCGGCAGGCCCAGCGCCACTAGCGCCATGAACAACAGCACGGCCAACGCGCCGCGTTTCGCGCCCAGGATCGCACCAGCCAGCATGACCCCCATGCTTTGCGCCGTGATCGGCACGCCAAAGGCGAGCGTCAGGCTGGGAATCAGCCCCAAGGCTGCGATCAGCGCGGCGAACAGCGCGATCCGGGTCATGTTGCGTTCCATTGTTTCAGCCCCTCCCCGGGCCTGTATCGGGCAGAATCCCGCCCCGCGCGCGCAAAGCTTCGGCGACATGATCGGCGTCGTCCAGCGCCAAGGCGGCCATCGGCATCACGATGCGCCAGCCCGGCTTTCTGCGCGACCGCGCACGCCAGGACATCGCCAGCCTTTGGCCGTTTTCCACCAGCATGGGGGTAAAGCGCAACACCATGGCAATGGCCAGTTCCACTGCACGGGTGGACAGGCCAAGGCGGCGCAAGGGCGTCAGCAGCCAGGTCAAAACGGCGATCATATCGGTCAAACGCGTGGTCATGGTCACGAAATTCGCCAGCGCCAGCGCGGCCAGCAGGCGCAGGGCGATGGCAAGGCCCGCCTGGACCTGCCCGGTTGCGCCATGCCACACGGCGATCAGCAGCAGAAACGGCCACAGCATCCGCAGATGGCGCGCGCCCTGTGCGGCAAAACCCGTGCCACCTGTCAGATACAGGATCACAACCGCCAGCATGGCCAGGGCCAGCCCCGCAGCGTCCAGCAGGAACAGGGCCATGGTCAGGCCGGACAGCGCCAGCAGCTTGACCCCCGCCGGGATGCGATGCGCCCAGGTTCTAGCCGGCGAGGTGAGAGAGATCATCAAGGGCCCCCCATTCCACCATCCGGCCTTCGAAGGCGGGAAGCACAGTCGCGGGCGGGCCATCGGCAACCAGGCGGCCTTCTTCCAGCCACAGGATACGGTCAAAGCCGCGCACCTGGGCGGGATCATGCGTGACCATCACCACCTGCGCGGCGATCCCGTCCAGATAGCGCATCAGTTGCAGCCGCGTCGGGATATCCAAGCCCGAGAACGGCTCGTCCATGACGATCACACGGGGCTGCATCGCCAACACCGACATCAGGCACAACAATTGCTTTTGCCCCTGCGACAAGCTGTGGGTGGCGGCATCGGCCCAATGTGCCTTGCCAAAACGCTCTAGCATGGCCTGTGCGGCAGCTTCGGCCTGACGTTGGGGCAGGCCTTGCTGGGCCAGGCCAAAAGCAAGTTCCTCGATCACGGTTGGAAAGATGATCTGGTGATCTGGATTCTGGAAAATGATTCCGACGGTTTTCAGTGCAGTCCGGCGATCCTGCGCCATGTCGATGCCGCCGATCCGGGCGGTTCCCGCATCCGGCGTAATCAGCCCGGCAATCACGCGCGCCAGCGTGGTCTTGCCCGAGCCGTTGCGCCCGACGATACCCACCCGCGCCTCGGTCACGCAGGCCGAGATGCCACTCAGGACAGGGCACCCGGCCAGGGTCACGCCGATGTCGCGCAGATCCACGCTCATCGCCCGCCGGTCCCCGGCCGTCCGTTGGTTCCTGCCGCCATGCCCAGCCCTTCGCCGCCTTGGCCTGCATCTGCCCCACAACGGCCCCGTCCCGCAAGACGCGCGTCACTGATAGCTGCGCACCAAGGCCCCCGCGATCATCGACCAGCCGTCCACGGCCACGAAAAAGGCCAGCTTGAAGGGCAAGGACACCACGACGGGCGGCACCATCATCATGCCCATCGACATCAGCACGGCCGATACCACCAGGTCGATGATCAGGAAGGGAAGCGCGATCAGAAAGCCGATTTCGAAAGCCCGCTGGATTTCGGACAGCATGAAGGACGGGATCAGCACCGACAACTGGGTGCTGCGGTCGCCGGAGCCGGGCGCGATCTCGGCCAGGCCCGCCAGGGTGTCGGGGTCGGTGCGGGCCGCCATGAAGTCCTGGAATGGCACGATTCCGCGCCGGATCGCCTCGCCCAGGGTGATGGTCCCGTCCTGCAGGGGCGCGCCCGCGACGGACCACGCCTCGCGCAGGACCGGGTCCATGATGAACCAGGTCAGGAACATCGCCAGGCTGACGATCAGCATATTGGGGGGCGAGGATTGCAGCCCGATCGACTGGCGCAGGATCGACAGCACGGTGACGATGAAGGGAAAGCAGGTCACGGTGATGGCGATGGCAGGCGCCAGCGACAGCGCCGTCAGTGCACCCACCAGCAGCACGGCGTTCTGGCCCAGGCCCTGCCCCACCTGCTCGGCGATCTGGCCCAGTTGATCCTGCGCCAGGACTGCCGTGGGCAGGACCACCAGCCCCGCCGCCAAAGCCGCGCGATGGATCATGCCGCGCCGGGGCCGGGCAGGATGCGCACGCACAGCCGATCCTCGGCGGTGGCGTCCGCCGTCAACTCGCCCCGCGCGATGACCTTGTCGCCCACGCAGATCTCGACGCCTTCGTCGATGGACTGATCCAGCAGCAGGATATCGTCGGGCCGCAGCGAGGAAAGCTGCGCGACGGTCTGGCGCGTGCGGCCCAACCGCACCGTCACCTCGACCTTGATGGCGTCGGTGTCGATCAGGTGGTTCAATGCGTCCATGATGTTTCGTCTCCCTCCGGTTTGGCCTCGTTGATTTCGGTCAGCAGCGCGCGGATGTCGCCCGCCAGGCGCGCCGGTTCCAGTTCGATCCGGCCGCCTTGCAGCGACAGGGAAATGCGGTCGGATTCGGTCGCGGTGACCTCGATCCCCGCCAGCCTGCAATCGGCCAGGCAGCGATCCACCATCGCGCGCAGCGACGGCCCGCAGGCGATGCTGGCGCGCAAGGGGGGGGCGGCTCGGGACAAGCGCAGCAATTCCTCGGTCAGCGCCTCTTCCAGGCGGCGCGACTGTGCGGCAGGGGCCAGGCAATCAAGGATCTGTGTCAGGATCGGGGCCAGGGCCTCGACCGCCTCGCGGCGCAGGTCGGCCCGGCGCGCCTCGTCATCGGCAAGCGCCCGGGCCAGGCGATCCAGGCCGGCGTTCAGGGTGCGGGCCTGTTCGTCGCCGTGGCGGGCCATGCCTTCGGCCAGCCCATCTGCAAAGGCCTGGTCCAGCGCCTCGCGGCTGAAGGTCAGGGCAGCGCCCTGCGCCGCCACCGCCGCGCTAAAGGATTCGAGTTTAAGTACCGCAAGGGTCACAGCGCATTCTCCTTGTTGTCGATCCAGCCGGTCAGGATCTTGACGCTTTCGTCATGGCGTTCCTTCATCATGCTGCGCAGCCGGGCGACCGGATCGACCGGGGGCAGCGCCAGTTGCTCGGGCGCGCGCGGCGGCGCGGGCGGAACCATGGGCTCCGGCATGACCTCGACCGTGGGCAGGATGGTGCCGGTCAGGGCGGGCGCGTCCAGCGCCGGGCGGCTGTTGTCCAGGGCGGGCCGGGCGCGGCCCTTCAGGACCGGGCGCAGCACCAGGAACACCAGCGCCAGGGCGAACAGCCCGATCAGCAGGATGCGCGCCAGCCCGTTCAGTTCCAGCCGGTCCATCCAGCCCGGCGCGGCAGAGGTGCCATCCTGTCCCAGGCCCGCAAAGGGCAGCGACTTGACGGTGATCTGGTCGCCCCGCGCCTCGTCAAAGCCCACGGCGGATGCCACCAGCTCGCGCAGCACGTCGAGTTCGCCCTCGCTGCGCGGCACCATCTGCACCTCGCCCCCGGCATTTTCCTCGGGAACGCCATTGACCAGCACCGCGACCGTCATGCGCCGGGTCGATCCCGGCTGGCGCGACACCTCGCGGGTCACGCGGGTCACTTCGTAATTGGCCTGCTGGCGGGTTTCCTGGCGGTTCGCCTCGGACTTGTCACCCTGGGCCTGGTCGCCATCGGGCAGGTTCGAGGCCGCCGTGACCGCGCCCGTTCCGGTCGAGTTGCTCTGGTCGGTGGTTTCCTCGGTCACCTGGGAAATCAGCGCGCGGCTGTCGGGGTCGAAGCGCTGTTCGGTCAGCATCTCGGTTTCCGTGACCACGTCCAGGTTCAACTCGACAATGGCGTTGCCGATGCCGACATGAGGCTCCAGGATGCGTTGGACGTTGCGCTTCATCTCGGCCGCGCGGTCCGCGCCTGCCTCATCCTCTCCGGCGGCGACGATGCCATGCTGGGCGTCGATGACCGTGACCGATTCGGGCGTCATGCCCGGCACACCCGACGAGATCAGGTATTTCAGCGCCGCCGCCTGCTCGCGGCTGACCCCCTCGCCGTTGGTGGCGATGGTGACGGACGCGCTGCCCTGGCCGTCGCGGCGGTATCCGCGCCCGCTCTCGATGGCCAGGTGGACCCGCGCGGTCTTCACATTGGGCAGGGCCAGGATCGTCCGGGCCAATTCGCCTTCCTTGGCGCGCCAATAGGCGGCGTCGAACATCTGCGACGTGGTGCCGAAACCAGACATCCCGTCCAGCAGCTCGTAGCCCGCGCCCCCCGCAGCGGGCAGGCCCTGGGCTGCCAGATCCATGCGCAGCTTGTCGCGGCTGGCGGCATCGACCCAGATCGAATCGCCACGCACCTCGTAGGGCACGCCCGAACGCTCGATCCCGGCCACGACCTCGCCCGCCTGGGCGGCATCAAGGCCGCCGTAAAGCAGGCTCATCGAGGGCCGGTTCGCCACCCAGGCAAAGCCCGCGATGGCCAGGAATGTCGTCAGAAACGCCGCCACCAGGATGGCTTTCTGT
Organism: Paracoccus everestensis; assembly: GCF_021491915.1. Taxonomy (NCBI): domain Bacteria; kingdom Pseudomonadati; phylum Pseudomonadota; class Alphaproteobacteria; order Rhodobacterales; family Paracoccaceae; genus Paracoccus; species Paracoccus everestensis. Next base: position 2,673,984 of record NZ_CP090836.1, read on the forward strand.
TGTGAGCTTCGCTCTGTCCAATAGTCCTGCAATTTTTGCAAAACCGGCCCTTTCGAATCAGCGTCAGGTTCCTCGTGTCCCGGTGTTGATGACATGGGCGTCGTTAAGATTTGGTTAGTCGCAGGGTGCTAATTCCGTCTTGTCACGACGGAGAATCACCATGACCGATGCGACCGCGAATCTGGCAGCCGACCCACCTGCCAAGGCATCCGGCAAGAAAAAGCTGATCCCGATCCTGGCCGCCCTGGCCTTCGCGGGGGGCGGCTTTGCCTCGACCTATCTGGGGTTGTGGTCGCCCGCTGCGATCATGGCCTCCAAGGAGGAAGCCCCCAAGGCACCGGCGGTGGTGTTCGTGACGGTTCCCACCGTCGACCTGATCATCCCCGGCGGATCGGGACAAAGCCTGGTTCTCGCGGCCAGCCTGGAAACCAACAGCGCCCATCAGGCCGAGGTCGCGCATCTGATGCCGCGCGTGTCCGACGCCTTCACCAGCTTCCTGTCGGGCATCGACCCCGCCGCCTATGACAAGCGCGGCGTCCTGGAGATCATCCGGGCCGAGCTGCTGGCGCGCACCCGCTATGTCCTGGGCGAGGACGCCATCAAGGATCTGCTGATCACGGAGTTTCGCTTCAAATGACACTGGACCATGTCTTTCAGGCCGCCCTGCTGGCCGCATCCCTGGGCCTCGGCGCCTTTTGCCTGATCCTGTCGCGCCGCCTGCGCAGGCTCAACAACCTGGAAACCGGCCTGGGCGGCGCCATCGCCATCATGGCGTCCGAAGTGGACCGCCTGGACCGCGCGATCCGCGAGGCCAAGGACGAAGCCACGGCGGCAGGCCGGGCGCTGTCGGCGGAAATCGCATCCGCGCGCAAGGAACGCGCGTTGTGGGATCTGCGCCAGAAGATCACCCAGGCCCAGGCGCCTGCCGCCCAGCCCGCGCCCGTCATCCCCATGCGCCGGTTGCGCAAGCGGGTGGTTAACGGCGATGCGTAAATCGATCCTGACCGCGCTTACGCTGGCCTTTGCCGTCCCTGCCGGGGCCGCGATCTGGCAGGCTGGGGATGTGTCGCGCTTTTTCGCGGCCTCCGCCAGTTCCGGCGACCTGCTGCAAGGCTGCACCGACGTGCCAGAAGCCGTGGCGCTTGCGACCGAACTGCGCGACCGCGCGCTGCGGATCGAACGCTACATGGAGGCGATGGACACCCGCAAGGCCGAGATCGCCACCGCCGAGGCCGCGCTGCGTGCCCGCGCCACCGAACTGCGCCAGCAGAAATCCGGCATCCAGTCGCGCCGCGACGGCGCGTCCCAAGCCGTGCGTGCGGATATCGACCGCCTAGTCGCCGTATACGACCAGATGAAGCCGGCCGAGGCCGCGGCAGTGCTGACCAACCTGCCCCCCGATTTCGCCGCCGAGATCCTGATGCGCGTCCAGCCGGAAACCGGCGCCCGCATCATCGCGGCGGTCGAGCCGCGCCAGGCTGCCCTGCTGACCGCCCAGATGGGCGCCCGCAGCGTCCAGAACGACTGAAGGAGAAAGCCATGTTCGGCATCGTCGGAATCGTCGTTACCTTCGCCATGGTCTTTGGCGGCTATATCCTGGCCGGGGGCAAGATGGGGGTGATCACGCACTCGCTGCCCTTCGAGATGATGATGATCGGCGGCGCGGCCATCGGATCCTATCTGCTGTCCAACGACGGCCATACGCTGAAACACACGCCCGGCGGCATCATCCAGGCCTTCAAGGGATCGAAATGGAAGGAATCCGACCATCAGGACGTGCTGTGCCTGATGTTCCAGTTGCTCAAGATCGCGCGCGAAAACCCCGTGGCCCTGGAGCAGCATATCGAGAACCCGACCGAATCGCCCATCTTCACGGCCTATCCCCGGCTTCTGGCCGATCACGAGGTCGTCTCGCTGATCGCGGACACGCTGCGGTCGGCCAGCCTGAACTATGACGATCCCTATCAGGTCGAGGATATGCTGTCGCGCCGCCTGGCAGGCCTGCGCGAGGACGCGATGCACGTGCCGCACGCGCTGCAAACCATGGCCGACGCCCTGCCCGCGCTTGGGATCGTCGCAGCCGTCTTGGGGGTCATCAAGACCATGAGCGCGATCGACCAGCCGCCCGCCGTGCTGGGCGGCATGATCGGCGGCGCCCTGGTCGGCACCTTCCTGGGGGTGTTCTTGGCCTATGGTTTCGTGGCGCCCCTGGCAGGCAGGCTGGGCGGCGTCATCAAGCAGGATCTGGCCTTCTTCGACGTGATCAAGTCGGTGCTGATCGCGGGCCTGCACCAGCACGCCACCACCCTGTGCGTCGAGGTCGGGCGCCAGACCGTGCCCGATCATGTCCGCCCCAGCTTTAACACGCTGGAAGCCGCGTTGCGCGACCTGAAGAAGGCCGCATGATGATCGGAGCGATGGTGATGGCGATCGCGCTGTCGGGCAGCGCCCCGGCCGATCCAGCCCTGTTGCCCGATGCCGCCGCCCTGGCGGACGAGGCGACGGGCTGGCTGCTGGACGGGGAATCCCTGCCCCCGGACTATCGCGCCCGGCTGATGCGGATGCCGCCCGAGGCGCGCCTTCAGGCCCTGGTCTTCCTGCGCCGGGCAGGGCTTCTGACCAGCGATCCCTGGGCGCTGTCCGACATTCTGGATCCCGCCCCGACAAAGGCAGGTGCCGAATGACCGCCGTTCTGCGCGCCAATCGCCTGAAATCCTTCGACACCTCGGTCCTTGTGACCGGGTGCCTGGTGCTGATCGTCATCTCGATGGTGATCCCGCTGCCGCCCGCGATCCTGGATTTCGGCTTTGCCTTGTCGATCGCGGCGGCGGTGCTGATCCTGGTCATGGCCTCCTTGGTGGAACGGCCCACCGATTTCCAGGCCTTTCCGATGCTGCTTCTGGTGACGCTGGTGATTCGGCTGTCTCTGAACGTGTCCTCCACCCGGCTGATCCTAACCCAAGGCCATACCGGCACGGAGGCGGCCGGCCATATCATCAACGGCTTTGCCAGCTTTGTGGCAGGCGGGTCGCTGATGGTCGGACTGACGGTGTTTGCCGTGATCTCCATCGTGAACTTCATGGTCATCACCAAGGGTTCCGGCCGCATGGCCGAGGTCGCGGCGCGCTTTGCCCTGGATTCGCTGCCCGGAAAGCAGATGGCCATCGACGCGGACCTGAATGCCGGCGCCATTGACCACCAGGAGGCCAAGGCCCGCCGCCAGCACGACCAGCAGGAGATCAACTTCTTCGGCTCGCTGGACGGCGCCTCTAAATTCGTCAAGGGCGATGCGGTGGCGGGCATCGTCATCACCCTGGTCAACCTGCTGGTGGGCCTGGGGATCGGCATCCTGTCGCATGGAATGCCGGTGGGCGAGGCAATGGCCACCTATTCCCACCTGACCATCGGCGACGGGCTGGTGGGCCAGATCCCTGCCGTCATCACCTCGATGGCGGCGGCGCTGCTGTTGTCGCGGGGGGGTGCCAACGACACGACCGCGCGGCTGCTTTCCAGCGAGTTGATCCGCGGCTGGCAACCCGTTTCGGTTGTCGCGGCCGCGATGGTGCTGATGTCCTTTGTGCCGGGAATGCCGCGGCTGCTGTTTTTGGCATTCGCCGGGGCCATGGCCTATTGCGGCTGGCGGCTGCACCGCAAAGCCGTCCTGGCCTCGACAGCCCTGCCCGACCTGCCGCCAGAAACCTCTGCCCCGCGCCCCGCCGCCCGGATCGGCGACGTGCTGGACACCGACGAGATCAGCGTGGAGATCGGCACCGATCTGGTGCTGATCGCGCTTGACCAGGCGCGGGGTCTGGGCAGCCGGATCACCAACCTGCGCATCCACATCGCCCGCGCCTATGGCCTGATCCTGCCTGACGTGCGCATCACCGACACCGACGACCTGTATCCCGGCGACTACCAGATACGCATTCATGGCGTCGTGCGCGGGCGCGGCAGCCTGCGGCCCGGCGCGATCCTGGCGCTTGGTCCCGACCACGTCCTGCAGGGTCTGCAGGGCGATGCGGTGCGCGAACCCGTTTACCTCAGCCCCGCCCGCTGGATCGACCGCGACGCCCAGGACGATGCCGCAACGCAAGGAGCCACGGTCGTTACGCCCATGGAGGTTCTGTCCACCCACCTGATGGAGGTCGTCAAGGCCAACCTGTCGTCCCTGCTGACCCTGGGCGCCATGCAGCGCCAGATCGAGGAGTTGAAGACCCTGTCGGACAGCGCGCGGGCCGAACGCAACCGGCGCTATTTCGACGGCATGATCCCCGACAAGGTTTCGCCCGAAACGCTGCTGGCGGTGCTGCGTGCGCTGCTGGATGAAAAGGTCTCGATCCGCAACCTGCCGCTGATCGTCGATGCGATGGCAGAATTCCGAGGCATCGATTCGGTCGAGATGATCTATGAACTGGTCCGCAAGCGGCTGCGCGGCCAGATCACCCAGCAATACAGCGATCCGGCGGGCGGCGTTTCCGCCCTGCAACTGCATCCCGCATGGGAGGCCGAGTTCGTCCGCGCCGACACCGAGACAGGCCGCGCGGGCGGCGGCGCCATGACCCCCGCCTTGTCGCGCAAGCTGCTGGAGGCCGCACGCCGCGCCATGGCCACCGTCGAGCCCGCGCTGCAGACCGTGCTGGTCGCGCCCGATCACCGGCGGCGGATGCTGCGCGCGGTTCTGGGATCGAACGGCATCGCCCTGCCCGTCCTGGGGCTTGAGGAGATCGATCCCGGCGCCGAACTGCGACTGGTCGGCACCATTGAGGTCGAATGATGTGGGACGGGCTTTCCCAGGTGCTGCCGGGCTTTGGCTGGACATGGGTGCTGGTCTATCTTCGCGTCCAGGCCCTGGTCCTGGTCCTGCCGGGACTGGGCGAACGGGTGGTCCCGGTCCGCGTGCGCGCGGCCGCCGCCCTGGCCGTCACGCCGATGCTGGCGGGACTGGTGCCGCCCGCCCTGCCGCCCGCCGATACCCTGTCCACCCTGGGCCAGGCCGCGGGCGAAACGCTGATCGGGCTGGCGGCCGGAATGGGATTGCGGCTGCTGGCGCTGTCGCTGGACATCGCGACCTCTGCCATTGCGGCCACGGCGTCGCTGTCGCAACTGGTGGGCGGCCAGAACGAGGCCGCGCCCCATCCCATCGGCAACCTGGTCCACCTGGCCGGGCTTGCGGTGCTGATGGCCCTGGGCCTGCCGATCCTTTTGGTGCAGCTGATGGCCGACAGTCTGGCGATCTGGCCGCCCGGGGGCTGGCCCGATGCCGATGGCCTGGCGGCCGAGGCGATCCGGCTTGTCGCCCGCGGCTTCTGGATCGCGATGCTGCTGGCCGCGCCCTTCACCCTGGGCGGATTCATGTTCCAGGCGCTGTCGGGCGTCATCAACCGGGTCATGCCTGCCCTGCCGGTGATCTTCATCGGATCGCCTGCGGCAATCATGCTGGCCCTGGCGGCCCTTGCCATGCTGGCGCCGGTGCTGATCGCGCTGTGGGCCGATGCGATCCTGGGCCATGTGCTGCCGGGGGCGCCATGAGCGAGGAAAACGACGACAAGCCCTTCGAGGCATCCGACCAGAAGCTGCGCAAGGCGCGCGAAAAAGGCGACATTCCCCGGTCGGCAGAACTGAATGTTGCGGCGATGTATCTGGGTGTCTGGTTGGCCTTCGCGGTCGGCGGGGGCTTTGCGGTCAAGGCCTGGCTGTCGATGTCCATGCGCGCCCTGGGATCCGAGGGTTGGGCGCCCGGTGCCGCCGGGACCGTGGCCGTTGCGCTTGGCCAATACGCGGGCTGGGCGGTGCTGGCGCTTGCCGCCGTGCCGTCGCTTGTGATGATCGTGGCTCTGATCGGGGCGCGCGGGCTGGTCTTCGCGCCCGGAAAGCTGGCATTCGACATGAACCGCATCAACCCGATGAAGACGGCGTCGCAGAAGTTCGGCAAGTCGGGGCTGGTCAATTTCGCGATCTCGCTGGGCAAGGTGGCGTTTGTCTGCGCGGGCGGGTGGTTCCTGTTCCGCGCGCTTCTGGGCCATCTGATGGCAAGCCCGCTGGCGGGGGATCGCTGGATCGCCGATCTGGGCGTGCTGCTGGGACGGGTGCTGGCCCTGGCGCTTGCGATCTCGGTCCTGTTTGCGGGGCTGGACATGGGTTGGCAATCATTCGACCACCGCCGCAAGAACCGCATGACCCGCAAGGAGATGGAGGACGAATACAAGGATTCCGAAGGCGATCCGCATTTCAAGGCCGCCCGCCGCCAGCGTGCCGTCGAGATTGCCACCAAGCAGATGCTGGCCGATGTCGCGCGTGCCGACGTGGTGATCGTGAACCCCACCCATTACGCCGTGGCCCTGGAATGGAAACGCGGCAGCGGGCGGGCGCCGGTCTGCCTCGCCAAGGGCACGGACGAGGTCGCGGCCCGGATCCGCGAACGCGCGCGCGACAACAAGGTGCCGGTCTTTTCGGACCCGCCCTGCGCCCGCGCGATCCACGCCACGGTCGAGGTGGGCCAGGAAATCCGCCGCGAACAGTTCGCCGCCGTTGCGGCCGCGATCCGGTTTGCCGAAAAGATGCGCGAAAAGGCGAGGGCCGGGTGGTGAAGAACAGCGACAAGCTGGTGCAACTGGAACGCATCGCCCGGATCAAGGCGGAACGCGAACTGAAACGCTTCGCGGCCTTCGGCCTGCATATGACGCAGGCCCAGAACCACGCGGGGGCCATGCGCACCGCGCTTGACCAAAGCTATCGCAGCACTGCCCCCTTGTCCGTAGCCGAGGCGCGCATCGCCAATGCCCAGGCCGGCCGCAGCGCCCGCGAACTGCACCAGGCCGAGGCCGAGGTCGCGCGGATGCTGCCGCGTTTCGACGCCGCCCGCCGCGACGCCGCCCGCGAATTCGGCCGGGCCGAGGTGCTGCTGACCCTGTCGGCGGCCCGCCGCGCAGAGGAGAAGGGGCCGGGGTACTGAACCTTGGGCGCTGCAGAGATGGCGAAATCCGCCCTGCGGAACGCGCCATGCAAAGGGCGCGGCGCAACCCCTTGAGGCATCAACGAGAGAGAACCCGCCTTGCGGGCAATATGGCGGCGCAGGGGGATTTCACCCTGCCCTTTTTCGCCAGCCTCAAGGCTCGGCGCGTTCCGCCGCCGGCCCCCATTTGATATCTACCCAGACCAGCCGATGATTCGACGCGGCCTCAACTGCCGGGGCCAGCGGATCGTCCGGCGCCGGCCAGATCACGCCGCTGTCCGTGACACGCAGCGCCTTGGCAGGCCAGATATAGTCCACGCGCAGGTTGCCCGGCCCGCCGGGATCATAGACCGCCGTATCCAGGGCCGGATCCCCCTTCTGCCCCGCATTGGCCCCGGTCTGGTCGGGCTGGAAAGCCCCCTTTGGCCGGGAATCACGGGCCTGGTCCAACAGCGCGGTCATTGCCTGCGCACGGCCATCGCCATCGGCCAGATCCAGGTTGGGATTGCCCAGCAGGACAAAAGGCGCATCCGGCAGGTGGTGCAGCCAGAAGGCGGCCTCGTCATGGTTGCGGCGGCCGTTCAGATCCTCAGGACCATCGAAGACGGGCGGGGTGGCCGACCAGGCCAGCAGGTGCAGCGGACCCGCATCGGTCAGGACCGGCACGTCCCAATGGGCGGTGGACGACAGGCGCCGGCTTTCGGGCGCCGAGGGCGGCATCAGGTTGCCCGGCAGGTCGCGCCACAGGGCCGCCGAATGGTCCGTGACCGGTCCCAAGGGCAGCCGCGACAGGACCGCCATGGCATTCTGGCCGCTAAACTGACCAAAGCCCTGCGCATCATCCGCCCCGCCGGTCCGCCCGTCGCCGTCCAGATCCAGCCCGGTCGGCATTCCGCTGTTCGGGCGGGCGGCAAAGCGGTGCGGCATCGGGTGGCCCGCCTGGTCCAACACCTCGGCAAAGGCGGACAATGCTAGCCCGTCGTGGTCCCAGTCGATCCCGGTCAGCAGGATCGCATCGGGTGCCGCCTCCGCAATCACCCGGGCTGCGGCCAGAACCTGCGGATCGGCCCGGCGGATATCGCGCAGCAGCAACCCCGGTCCCTTGCGGGTCAGACCGGGATCATAGGTGGCGATACGCAGATCCTGGGCCGCCGCAGGACCGGCAAGGCAAAGGCATATCACCCAGACAAAACGTCCCATGCGGCAGGTGTCGCATGACCCGCACGCCCTGCCAAGCCCCCCTCAGCAGGGCGGCGGGGCCGCGATCAGGCCGGCGCCGAAGATGGCGTCCCGCCCGTCCGGTCCCAGATCGCGCGCCGCATCGCGCAGCCTGTCGCGCAGATCCGCAGCCGTCATCGACGGGTCGCGCTGCCAGATCAGCGCCGCCGCCGCCGTCACGAAGGGCGCGGCAAAGGAGGTGCCGGTCTTGGTCCGCGCCCCGCTGATCGACGCCGCCGTCCAGACATTCACCCCCGGCGCGGCCAGGTCGATGTGTTCGCCCCGGTTCGCGCGGCGATAAACCTGGCCCCGCCGATCGACCGCCGTGACGGCCAGCACCGGATCATAGGCCGCCGGATATGCAGGCGCGGCCCGGGGACCGCCATTGCCCGCCGCCGCGATCATCAGGATATCTTCCGCTGCCATCTGCGCAATCTGCCGGGCCAGCGCGGCATTCGGCGGCCCGGCCAGCGACAGGTTGACGATCCGCACGTCCTGGGCTGTCAGGTAATCCAGAGCCTCGATCAGGGCAAAGGCGTCGGCGCGCTGATCCTGGGCGACCTTCTGAAAGGCATCGACCGCGATCAGTTCGGCCCCCGGAACCAGGCCGGGGCTGCGGCTGTCCCCGTCGCCCACCAGAAGCGCGGCCACGGCGGTGCCGTGCAGCAGGTCGGATGGCGGCGCTTGGGTGTCGATGCGGTGGACATGAATTTTCGCGTCCGACAAGGCCGCGTGACCGGCGTTCAGCCCGGTATCGACCATGCCGATGCGCGGCAAGGCGGCGCAGCCCGACAGCCCTGCGGGCCAGCCGATCATGTAGCGGGCCAGGCAATCGGCGGTGTCGCAGCGCGTGCCCGCACCCGCCTGTTCGCTGCGATAGAAATGGTTGAAATCGGCACTTGCCCCGGTGGCCAGATCGCGCACCCTGTCGCGGGCCTGATCCATGGGCAGGGAGGCGGGCTTCAACAACCGCGCCAGGCTGTCGCCGCCTGACAGGACGCGGCTTTGCAGCAGCGCAAAGCCCTCGGCCTGCAAGGCGGCAAGGTCGGCATCGGACAGGCCACGGGCCAGAACCTCGTTCTCCGCGCGCGTGGGCAAGGGCGCGGGGGCCGCCGGGGCGGGACGGGCGCGGCGGACGACCCGGTCGTCGTCATCGTCGTCATCGTCATCATCGTCGTCATCGTCATCGCCGTCGTCGTCCGCCAGGGCCGTGGCGATCAGCGACCAGCCATCGGACTGGACCTGCGGCTGGCTGATCAGGGTCAGCAGCACCAGGGCAAGAAACAGCATCAGGTTCGGCATGGTCGGTCCCCTTGGACAGTTCGTTTCTGGACATCGACGCGACAGACCCGCAAATATTCCCCCGGAACGCGTAAAATCCAAGAGGGGTGGCATGGACGCAGCTTTCGGCGAGGCCCTGATCCGGCTTTTGCCCAATCTTCGCCGCTATGCCATGTCGCTGGCCCGGCGTGCCGATCTGGCTGACGATCTGGTCCAGACCACGGTGGAACGCGCAATCCGGGCGTCCGCCAGCTATGACCCGGCGGCGCGGCTGGAACCCTGGCTGTTCCGCATCACCCGCAACGCCTTTATCGACGTGACGCGACGCCAGCGCACTCAGGGGGTCGAGGTCGACGTCTTCGATATTCCCGAGGCCCTGCCCGATGACAACGATCGCGCCATCGAGGCACGCCTGATGCTGCGCGCCACCCAGGATGCCATGAAGTCCCTGCCCCCCGAGCAGGCCGAGATCCTGCACCTGATCTGCATCGAGGAACTGAGCTATGCCGAAGCCGCCGCCGTTCTGGACATTCCCAAGGGCACGGTGATGAGCCGCCTGTCCCGCGCCCGGCTGGCGCTGTCGGACAGGCTGGGAATAAGATGACAGGCCACGCGTATTTCAACGATACCTGTTCAAAAGGATCAGGCCGTGCAGATTGACGACGAAACCTTGATGGCCCTGGCCGACGGAGAGTTGGGCCAGGCCGAGGCCGCCCGCATTTCCGCAGCCATCGCCGACGACCCCGAGGCCCAGGCCCGGCTGCGGCTGTTCAGCGAATCGCGGGCACGGCTGAAGGCCTTGTCCTCGGCTGCCCCGGCGGTGCCTTCCGACAAGGATCTGATCGCCCGCATTCGCGCGGCGGGCAGCGCGGCCCAGGCCCAGGCCACGGTCACCCCGACTGCGCCCCCCGGGCCTGCCAATACCAACCGCGCGCCCTGGGCGGCGCTTGCTGCGGCGATGGCCCTGGCCGTGGTGGGGCTTGGCTGGTGGCAGATGGGGGGCGCACCCTCGGACCTGCCGCAGGCAGAGGTCGCGGCACTGGACAGCCTACCCTCGGGTCAGGGGATAGAGCTTGGCGATGGGCGCGACCTGACGATGATCGCATCTTATCGCACGCCGGATGGTGCCTTCTGCCGGGAATACGAAACCGCGCAGGATGCAAGCCTGACGGTCAGCGTCGCTTGCCGCGCCGGCGATGGCTGGCAACGCCAGTTCGCCAGCGACATGACGGGCCTGGATGGCTATGTCCCCGCATCCGGCGACATCGCGGCCCTGGATGAATGGCTGTCCAGGACCGGCGCGGGCGATCCCTTGACCCCGGAAGACGAGGAGGCGGCCTTGGCAGAATAACGCGTCGGCCGACCTATCGCGTCGCAAAGGCCCCCAAGGGGGTCTTTTTGCTATTCCGCCCAAAAATTTTCACGCCGCCGGGAATAGTCACGGCCCTGTCTCGTAAACGCTGCATCAGGCGGTTACGCGGGGTGCAGCCCGCCCCGCCTGACGGGACGCGGCTGCCACGGGCGAGCAGCGCGGCCCTTTCCCCTTACCGCCCTTGCAGGAGAAACTGACATGGCGACCTATCGCGGAAACGACGGCGACAACCGATACAATGGCACGACCCTGGCCGACCTGATCTTTGGCCGGTCGGGCGACGACACCCTGTCGGGCGGGGGCGGAAACGACACCATCGACGGCGGCGAAGGCAATGACCAGATCCGGGGTGGATCAGGCAACAATGTCCTTTGGGGCGGATCGGGCAACGATATTATCTGGGCCGACGGGGGCAGCGACCGTATCAATGCCGGCGAAGGCAACGACACCGTCCGCGCGGGCGGCGGCAATAACGCGGTTACCCTGGGCGAGGGCAATGACAACGCTGTCACCGAGGGCGGGCGCGACACGATCGACGGGGGCGAAGGCAACGACCGCATGACGTCGGGCGCGGGCAACGACATCCTGCGCGGCGGCGAAGGCGACGACGTGCTGCTGGGCCAGGCGGGCAATGACAGGCTGATCGGCGGCGAGGGCAACGACGTGCTGAACGGCGGGGCCGGCAACGACGTGATGGCCGGGGGTGAAGGGGCCGACCGCTTTGTCTTCAACGGCGGCACCGACCGGATCACCGATTTCGAGAACGGCGACGACGACATCGACGTTTCCTATTTTGCCCGCTTCGACAGCTTCGCCAGCATCCGTTCGGCCGCCAGCCAAGACGGAGCGGATGTCGTGATCCGCGCAGGCGCCAACACCCTGGTGATCGAGGATACGCGCCTGAATCAACTGGACGGCGACGACTTCATCTGGTGACCCCATGGCCGGGCCGCGGCCTGCGGCCTGGCCAAACGGGCGCCATTGCCTTGGCGTGCCTGCCCGATACGATGGCAAGGGACCGCCGACCTTCGCGCCCGGACTTGCATTTGCGCCAGAAGCAAACATTTGTTGCCGCGCAAATGCCAGCCACCGGGTTTTCATGTCCAGCGACCGTTTCCACCGCCGCCACCTGCTGCAAGCCGCCCTGGGCGGCGGGGCGTTCTTTCTGTTGCCGCATCTGGCACGGGCGCAGGACGCGGCGGGGGAAAGCCAGCCATTTTCCTTTGACCGGCTTCGGGACATGGCGCGCGACCTGGCTGCGAAACCCCATGCCCCCGAGGAGATCGCCGATCCCGAAATCCTGGACCAGGTGGATTACGACCGGCACAATCAGGTGCGTTTCCGTTCCGACCGCAGCCTGTGGCAGGGGCAAGGCGATGTCTCGCCGGTGCAGGCCTTTTTCCCGGGCAGGTATTTCCGCAATCCTGTCCGGATCTTCGCGGTCAAGGATGGCATGGCGACCGAGGTGCCGTTTTCGCTGGACCTGTTCGACATCCCCGAAGGCCATCCGGCCCGCCAGTTGACCCGCACCAAGGGCTTCGCTGGCTTTCGGGTGCAGGACGCAGACACGAAGATCGACTGGATGGCCTTTCTGGGCGCGTCCTATTGGCGCACGTCGGGCTATAGCGGGCAGTTCGGCCTGTCCGCGCGCGGCCTTGCCATCGACACCGCAATCCCGGACGGCCCCGAGGAGTTTCCGCTGTTCACCCATTTCTGGCTGGAACCGGCGGAAAACGGCGACCTGACCGCCTTTGCGCTGCTGGACAGCCCCAGCGCGACCGGCGCCTATCGCATCGAATCGCGGCGCGGCAAGGGCGTGGCGCAGGACATCACCGCCACGGTGTTCCTGCGCGACGCGGTGGAACGGCTGGGGATCGCGCCCCTGACTTCGATGTTCTGGTTCGGCAAGAACACGCCCCATGTGGCCCCCGACTGGCGCCCCGAGGTGCATGATTCCGACGGGCTGGAAATCCTGGCCGCCAGCGGCGAACGGATCTGGCGACCGCTGAACAACCCGCCGGGAACCATGGTGAACAGCTTTGCCGCCCCATCGGTCATGGGGTTCGGGCTGATGCAGCGGGAACGGGATTTCGCGCAATATCAGGATGACGGGGTTTTCTATGACCGGCGCGCAAGCGCCTGGATCACGCCGCAGGGCGATTGGGGCAACGGCTTGGTGGTGCTGACCGAATTGCGCACGGATGACGAAATTCACGACAATATCGTGGCCTTCTGGCAGCCTTCCGGCGCCACGGCAGCGGGCCAGAGCCACGATTTCGCCTATCGCCTGGAATGGGTCCGCGACAACCCTGCTGTCAGCCCCATTGCCCATTTCACCGCCACCCGCATCGGCGCGGGCGGGGTGCCGGGCCAGCCCCGGCCCAAGGGGGTGGTCAAGATCGTCTGCGATTTTGCCGGGCCGAACCTTCAGGGGCTGACCCGTCAGGACGGGCTGTCCGTCGCCGTATCGACGGCACAGGCCCGGGTGTCGAACACCGCCGTCTATCCCGTGGTGGGCGCGGATTACTGGCGGGCGCTGTTCGACCTGTCCTTTGATGACAAGGGCGATGCGCCGATCGACCTGCGCGCCTATGTCGATCACGGCGGCACGGCCATGACGGAAACGCTGATCCTGCAACTGTTCCCGTCGCAGCTTCGCGCGCTTCTGGCCCGCACGCCGTAGGGTGCCTGATGTCACGCACCTTTGGCGTCAGAGCGGTGCGTGCAAGCACGCACCCTACGCATAAAGGCTGGCGTATCGGTCGCGCAGCAGGTTCTTTTGCACCTTGCCCATGGTGTTGCGCGGCAGTTCGTCCACGAACAGCACACGCTTGGGCTGCTTGAATTTCGCCAGCCGCCCCTCAAGCGACGCCAGGACATCCTCCTCGGACAGGGCATTGGCCGTGGCAGGCACAACAACCGCCGTCACGGCCTCGCCGAAATCGCGATGCGGCAGGCCGATCACGGCGGATTCCGTCACGCCGGGCAGCGCGTCGATTTCCGTCTCGATCTCCTTGGGATAGACGTTGTAGCCGCCGGTGATGATCAGATCCTTGCCGCGCCCGACGATGTGCAGATAGCCGCGTTCATCGAATTTCCCCAGGTCGCCGGTGATGAAAAAGCCGTTGTCGCGCAACTCGGCAGCGGTCTTTTCCGGCATTTGCCAATATCCCTTGAAGACATTGCGGCCGCGCACCTCGATCATGCCGATCTGGCCCTGCGGCAGGTCCGCGCCGGTGTCGGGATCGGACACGATGATCTCGACCCCGGGCAGGGGCATTCCCACGGTGCCCGCGATCCGGTCGCCCTCATAAGGGTTGGACGCGTTCATGTTCGTCTCGGTCATCCCGTATCGTTCCAGGATCGCGTGGCCCGTGCGCGCCTGCCATTCGCGATGCGTTTCCGCCAGCAACGGCGCACTGCCGGAAATGAACAGGCGCATCCGCGCGGTTGCGTTGCGGTCCAGCCGGTCGTCCTGCAACAGCCGGACATAGAAAGTGGGCACGCCCATCAGCACCGTCGCACGGTCCATCAGTTGGATGATCCGGTCGGGGTCGAACTTGGGCAGGAAGATCATCGAGGCGCCGGAAAACAGCGTCACGTTGGTCGCCACGAACAGCCCGTGCGTGTGAAAGATCGGCAAGGCATGGATCAGCACGTCATTGGCGGTATAGCGCCAGGCATCCCGCAGCGCCTGGGTGTTCGACACCAGGTTGCCATGGGTCAGCATCGCGCCCTTGCTGCGCCCGGTGGTCCCCGAGGTATAGAGAAGCGCCGCCAGATCATCGGCATCGCGCGGGACGGTCGCGAAATCGGGCAAGGCCCCGGCGGCGGCATCTGTCAGACTGCCCTGCCCGTCCGCGTCCAGCGTGACGATCCGCGCGCCCGCGCGCGCCGCCGCGTCAGTCAGCGCATCGGCCCGGGCGGGATCGCAGACAAAGACCGCGGGCGTCGCGTCGCCGATGAAATAGTCGATCTCGGCGGGCGTATAGCCCGTGTTCAGCGGCAGGAAGACCGCGCCCGCGCGCACGGTGGCCAGATAAAGGATGATCGCCTCGACCGACTTTTCCACCTGCGCGGCCACCCGGTCGCCCGGCGCGACGCCCAGGGACACAAGCGCATTGGCCATGCGCCCCGCACGCGCCACCAGATCGGCATAGCTGATCCGCTCGCCCTTGGCGGTCTCGATCGCGGTGGCGCGGGCGTCCGTGACGCCGGTTTCAAGGATGTGGAACAGGTTGGCGTTCATGGCTTTTCCTTCGTGGTGGCACGCGCGGGCAAATGGCGGCGGACTGCATCCGACGCGGCGATTTCCGTGCGTTCGGCAAATGCCTCGTGATTGGCCTCGATCCGGTCGGGGTCGTACAGGTAGTTGACCATCAGCCCGTGCGATTGCTTCAAGCCGTTGGCCGACACGTCGCCCCCGAAATTCAGCCGTTCCAGGCAGGCGCCGTTGCCCAGGTGAAATCGTGCGACGGGATCGACGGCACGGCCCTTGGCGTCGCGGGCGCGCAGGAAATAGATCGCGGCCGCGGCCAGCAACGGTTCGCGCAGCACCTGCGCGGCATCGTGGTCCACGTGCCAGCCCGGCTGGTCCAGGGGTTTCAGGGCGGCGCGCAAATCGTCGTCCAGCAGGTCGCCCTCCGCCCGCGCCTTTTCCAGCCAGGCGGCAAAGCCCGGCACCGGCGACAGGGTGACAAAGGTGCGGATGTCGGGCAGTTCGGCCTTCAGCTCCTCGACCACCTGCTTGATCAGGAAATTGCCAAAGGACACCCCTGCCAGTCCCCGCTGCGTGTTCGAGATGGAATAGAATACCGCCGTGCTGGCCTGGTCCGCGTCGATGGGCTTTCGGTCCAGATCCAGCAGCGGCGCTACGGTGTCGGGAATGTCGCGGGTCAGCGCGACCTCGACGAAGATCAGCGGCTCGTCCACCAGCTGCGGGTGGAAGAATCCGTAACAGCGCCGGTCGGTCGGTTGCAGGCGATTGCGCAGGTCGTCCCAGTTCTGGATCGCGTGGACGGCCTCGTATCGGATGATCTTTTCCAGGATCGCGGCAGGGGTGTTCCAGTCGATATGGCGCAGCGACAGAAAGCCCCGGTTGAACCATGACGCGAACAGATGCGCGAAATCGCTGTCCACCCGGCGCAGACCGGGGCTGTCCTTCAGATGGCGCAGCAGTTCCTCTCGCATCCGCACAAGGGCCGCCGTGCCGCCGGGGGCCAGGTTCAGGCGGCGGAACAGTTCCTGGCGGCGGGGTTCGGCGGCATCGTGCAGCGCCTCGATGGCCTCGACGGATCGGTTGTCGCGCAGCGCCTCGACAGCTTTGCGGACGGCATCGGGATCGGGACCGAAGTGGTCCGCCAGGGCCGTCAGGAACTCCAGCCGTTTCGCTTCGTCCGCGTCCTGGAAGGCCGTGACCAGGGCGCGGGCCAGGGCCACGCCCGACGCCTCGCCCCGCCGGGACAGCAGCAGCTCGCCCATCTCGGGCAGGCCAGGCGGGGTGGTGACGCGGCCCGCGGGGTCGCGCCAGCGCAGAAGGGCGCGGCCTCGGTCGGTCAGCATGTCGAACAGATCGCCGAAGCGGTTCGTGCGGGGGGTCTGCGCGGTCCGTGTCACGGCGCTCTCCTTGGGAAAGGCCGCCGGGATCAGCCCGGCAGCACGACGAAGATCAGCCACAGCACCACCGGTGCCACGACGGTGACGATGGCGCCATAGCTGAGCAGCTTGCGGAAGAAGGCCTGCCGGTCCGTGCCATGCGCGTTGGCCAGGACCAGGGCGCCGTTGGTGGAAAACGGACTGACATCGACGATGGTGGACGCGACCGCCATCCCGGCGATGAAGCCGATGGCGCCGACGCCGCTTTCGCCTTGCAAGAAAGGCACGGCCAGCGGGATCAGCGACCCCAGCACCGCCGTGGACGACGCGAAGGCCGACACCACCGCGCCGATGAAGAACAGCATCAAGGCCGCCAGCAGGGGCGAGGCCATGCCGGCCACGCTGTCGCCCACGAAGTCGATGGTGCCCATGGCCTGCAGCACCGCGACATAGGTGGACACGCCGGTGATCAGCATGATTTCCGGCCAGGCGACCTGCGCCATGGCGCGTTTCTGCATGGTCGGGTTCCACAACGCCAGCGCAAGGCCGATGGTTAGCGCGACAAAGCCGATATCCAGGTTGAAGGCCAGAACCAGCACCGCCAGCAGCGCCAGACCCGCCAGGGTGAAGATCTGATAAGGCGTGCCGTCGGGCTGGTTGCCTTCCGCGACCTCGGCCACCAGGCGGTTGGAATCGCCGCCCGCTTCCTCGCCGATGCGGCGGCTCAGCGCCTCGGCCTCGCTGTCGCCAAAGATCTGGGGACCGGTGGCTGCCCGGGCGATTTCGATATGCGGAACCCGCACGGTTTCCACGGCGCCGGACCGCGCGGTCATCAACTGCCGCCCGCCCAGGACCATGAACAGGATCGCCGCCACCGCCGCGTTGACAAAGAAGCTGGCGGCAAAGGTCGTCAGCGCCGACAAGGGCAGACCCGCTTCCTGCACGACGCCGTTGGTGATGCCGCCATAGATGCTGATGGGCGAAAATCCCCCGGCCTGCGCGCCATGCACCACCATCAAGCCCATCAGCAGCGGGCTGATGTGATAGCGGAAGGCAAAGCCCAGGGCGATGGGCGCCACAATGGCGACCGCGCCGGGGCTGACCGCGCCCACCGCCGTCAGCAGCGCCGAAATCCCGAACATGATCCAGGGGATCGCGCCGATCCGGCCCTTGACCGCACGCACGGCCATGCGCACCAGCCAGTCGATCGTGCCGTTGTTCTGCGCCAGGGCGAACAGCCAGGTGATGCCGACCAGGGTCAGGAACAGCCCGCCCGGAAAGCCGGCGATGGTATCCTTGGTGGTCTGCGCGGCCAGCAGCGTGCCGACCAGAAAGGCGCCGACAAAGGCCAGGACGCCCATGTTGATCGGCCAGATGGTCGCAATCACGAACATCAGCACCAGCGCATAGATGGAAATCAGATGTGGTGTCATGCGGCGTTTCCCCTTTTCCTGCATGATCTGCGTCGGGGATCCGCCTCCACACGAATCCTCCTCCCGCAGGTTTTATACGCCAGACACGATCTGTTGTATATAACAAGATTGCTGATGGATGTTTCATTGCTGCTTGGCTATGCTGTGGGCAGCGACGGGAGAAACGGCATTGGCCAGTGTTCCGACCACCTTGCGGATCAGGCGCGCGCTTGAGGACGCCATTGTCCAGGGCCGATACCTTCCCGGCACGCGTCTGGACCCCGAGGCATTGGAACAGGAATTCGACTGTTCACGCACCCCCATCCGCGAGGCGTTCCAGCAGCTTGAAGCCTCTGGTCTGGTCCGCGTCATGCCCAAGCGCGGGACATTCGTCAGCCAATGGACGCCTGCGGAACTGGCCGAACGCTTCGAGGTCATGGCCGAGGTCGAGGCAAGCTGCGGCCGTCTGGCCGCCCGCCGCATCAACGACGCGGAACTGGACGCCTTCCGGCAGGTCCATGACGACTGCCGCCGCCTGGCCGAGGCAGGCGAGATCGAGGCCTATTACGCCCGCAATTCGGATTTCCACCACTGCATCTACCGCGCCACCCACAATGCCTTTCTGATGCAGGAAGCCGCGCGCCTGCACGCCATGCTGCAACCCTATCGCCGGATGCAGTTGCAGGTCCGCAATCGCATGGGCCGGTCGTTCGCGGAACATGACGCCATTGTCGCGGCGATCGGCAAGGGCGATGGCGATGGCGCGGCACGGGCGCTGCGCGATCATGTGATCGTGCAGGGGGACCGGTTCCACGATCTGATCGCGGTGCTGCGGCAAACGCTGGCCTGAGGGGGCGGGGTATCCGCTGGGGTCAGCCGCGCCCGCGGCGGCGGAGCAGCCTGAACAGGATCGGCGCGCCGGTCAGCACCAGGATCACCCGCGTGATGTGATGAACCACCACAAAGCTGAGGTCGGCACCCGCGATCAGCGCCAGCATCGACATCTCGGCCTGGCCGCCGGGCATGAAGGCCAGAAAGCCCTCGACCGGGGGCGCAAGGCCGGTCAGGGTCACGAATTCCGTCACCGCGCCCGCGATCACCGCCAGGATCAGCACAAAGACCGCGCCGCCCGCGACGGTTTCGCGCAGTTCGCGCAGCGTGACGCCGACGTAGCTTACGCCGATGCCCATCCCGATCAGGAATTGGGCGGCCAGCAGCGCCTCTTGCGGGGGACGCATATGCAACACGCCCGCCAGCGACAGGACGGCGGCGGCGATCAGCGGGCCCAGGATCGCCGCGCCGAACAGGCCTGCGCGTTCCGCCGCCTTCCAGCCCAGCAGGGCGGCGGCAACCATGACCGCCAGTTCGCGCCACGGGATGTCGGCGGCGGGCTGGCCCACCGGATGCGTCAGTTCGACCCCATAGATGCCCACCAGCACCAGCGGCCCGACGATCATGATGACCAGCAGCCGCGTGACATGGACCAGCGACACCTGGCGGATATTGGCCCCCGCCTCGGCCCCGAAGATGGTCATGTCGGCGGCCCCGCCGGGCATGGCGGCATAAAAGGCCGTGACTAGGTCAAAGCCGCAAAAACGGCGAAAGAACGGCACCCCGACCAGACCGATAGCCGCGACATAAAAGGGGATGATCGCCACCGACGCCAGCATCGTGGGCAGTTCGGCCACAAGTGCGGGTGTGACTGATGCGCCGATGGCCACGCCCAGCACCGACCGCGCCGCAACCGTGGCCTGGCCCGGCCCTGCCAGCCGCACGCCCGCCAGGGCTGCCACCAGCGATGCGATCATCGGCCCGAACAGGAACGGCAGCGGCAGGTGCAGCAGCCAGAACAGCACGACGCCGATCACTCCGATCAGCACCGTGAACGCCTGCCGCCTGCGCAAGCCGCTCTGGCTTCCTGCCGCGCCCGGCTTCAAACCTCGTCGCGTCCCGAGGCCAGGATGCAGGCCAGCGTGATCACCGATGCCGCCAGCATGTAATAGCCGACATGGGACAACCCATAGGTTTGCTGCAACCAGGTCGCGGCATAGGGTGCCAGCGAGGCCCCGAAGATCCCCGCGAAGTTGAATGTGATCGACGCCCCGGTATAGCGCACCCGCGTCGGAAAGGGCGCGGCCAAGGCGGCGCCGATCACGCCATAAGTCAGGCCCATCAGGAACATGCCGACCGTAACAAAGGCATAAAGCCCGCCCTGCCCCCCGCCCATCAGCGGTGCAAGGAAAAAGGAAAAGCCGCCGATCAGGATGGTGACCACCACCAGAAACGGACGCCGCCCTGTCGCATCGGCGATCTTGCCCGCCAGCGGGATCGCCAGCCCGAAGATGACCGAGCCATAGATCTGCATCAGCAGGGCGTCCATGAAGGCGATCTGCCGGACCTTGACGTTATAGGACAAAAGCCAGGCTGAGCAGATATAGAACAGAACGAATGTCACAAGCGCCACGAATGTGCCCAGGAACAGGCTGCGCTTGTGGTTGCGGAACAGTTCCACCACGGGAACGGATACGCGTTGGTCGCGCTTGACAGCCTCGGCGAATTCCGGCGTCTCGGTGATCGACAGGCGCACCCACAGGCCCAGGACGATCAGGATGATCGAGGCCAGGAAAGGCAGCCGCCAGCCCCAGGCCAGCAGGTCTTCCTGGGACATGAAATGCAAAAGCACCCAGAAAAAGCCCGAGGACAGGAACAGCCCGACCGGCGCCCCAAGCTGCGGAAACATCCCATACCAGCTTCGCTTGCCTTCGGGCGCGTTCTCGGTCGCCAGCAGCACGGCCCCGCCCCATTCGCCGCCAAGGCCGAAGCCCTGCCCGAACCGGCACAGCGCCAACAGCGCGGGCGCGGCAACGCCGATCTGGGCATAGGTCGGCAGCAGGCCGATGATGACGGTGGAAATTCCCATGGTCAGCAACGCCGCGACCAGCGTGGCCTTGCGCCCGATCCGGTCGCCGAAATGGCCAAAGACGATCGCGCCGAAAGGCCGGGCGAAGAAGGCGATGGAAAAGGTGGCAAAGGATGCCAGCAGCGCCGTTGTCGCATCGCTGGCCGGGAAGAACAGCGTCGGAAAGACCAGCACGGCGGCCGTCGCATAGACGTAGAAGTCAAAGAACTCGATGGTCGTGCCGATCAGGCTGGCCAGCAGCACCCGCGCCGGGGAATTGACAGGGGCAGCACGCGCAACATGGGATGCGGGGATTGTCTGATCAGTCATGGTTCGTCGATCCGCTTGTTCAGGAACGGCGTGGCATCGCGGAAGATGCCCGCCAAAAACCCTGCGCTATCGCAAAGACTGCGGAAAGAGAATGCGAGGCAGCCCGATAATTGCGCGCGCATGGCGGGTTTGCGTTCAGGGATTGCCCGCCCGCCGGGGGTCAGTGGGCCTGCGCTTCGGCCTCGGCCAGTTTCCGCAGGATGTCGCCGATCTGATAGGGTTTGCTGACAATGGGGGTGTTGGCAAAGCGGTCGGGCAGGCCGATGTCGCTGCCATAACCGGTGGCAAAGACAAAGGGGATGGCGCGGGCGCGCAGGGCCTCGGCCACGGGCAGGGAATTCTCGTCCGCCAGGTTCACGTCTAGGACGGCCAGTTCGGGCGGATCGGCCTTGATCAGGGCCAGGCCGGCAGCGACCGTGGCCGCGCGTCCGGTGACCTGCAGGCCGTTGTCCTGCAATTCCGCCTCGAGCGACATGGCGATCAGGGTTTGATCCTCGACCAGCAGCACGCGCCGCCCGGACAAGGGACCGACAGCCGCAACGACCGGCGCCTGGGGCCGCGCACGGGCAGCAGGGCCCGGATCGGCAAGACGCACGAAATCGGCGGGCAGCGTGAAAACGGCGGCGATCCCCTGCGGGCGATAGTCGATATGGGCCTTGCCTCCCAGGTCGAAGGGCAGCGATTGTTCGATCAGCGCGGTGCCAAAGCCCGACCGCTGCGGGGGCGTCAGCCCTTCCAGGCCATCCTCGGTCCAGCGGATACGGCAATGACCGTCGCCGTCGAGGGACCAGTCCACCGACAGATGACCGCCCGGCCGCGACAAGGCACCGTATTTCGCGGCATTGGTCGCCATCTCGTGCAGGATCAGCGCCATGACCGAAAAGGCCCGCCCGTCCAGGGCAACCGCCGGTCCGTCCAGCCGGATCGGCTTGCCATCGCCCGCATAGGGACCAAGTTCCGCCCCCAGCAGGTCGGCCAGCAAGCCGCCCTGGTCGTCGCGGACCACCTGGTCATGGGCAAAGGCCAGGGCCTGGATGCGCCCGCGCAGGGCATCGGCGTAATCGCCCAGAACCTCGTCGTCCTTGGGCTTGCGGCTGACCAGCGACTGAATGATCGCCAGGATGTTCTTGACCCGGTGGTTCAGTTCCTGGTTCAGCACGCGCTGCCGGACGGCGGCGCGGGTGCGTTCGTCGGCCAGAACCTCATTGTTGAACAACAGCACCTCAACCACGGCGATGCGCAGCGCCTCGGCAAAGCGGCGGTCGGCCTCGGACCAGGGGTGGCTCTTGCCGCGGACGGTTTCCTTCCAGATCGCGAAACTCTTGCGCGGGGTCAGGCGGTCGCCGAACTGGCCGGTGGCATAGATCTTGTTCGGATCGCCCGCCCAGTCCAGCGTCTGCACGGCTTCCTTGCGGAAGTAGAACAGGAAATCGCGCGGCCGCTTCGACAAGGGCACGATCATCACCCCGGCGACATCCAACGGACCTGCATCGGACAGCAGGTCGGCCAGGCAGTCGGTATGAAACACCTGTGCCTCGGACAAGCCTTCGGCCAGGGCCAGGATCGGCGCGGCCTGGGCGGCGTCCGGGGCATGGCCCAAGGCGGTCCAGCAGCCGTCGAACCACATGGCGATGCCCTCGGCCGGGATCAGTTCCGCCAGGTTGGGCATCCGACTTTGCAGGGCCTGGCCCGCATCCTCGTTCCGGGTGACATTGACCAGCAGGTCGTCCAGTGCCCGGCGCGCGGCCAGTTCGGCGTCGCGCGCCTGCTTGCGGGTCAGTGCGTCCAGGTGCATCGAAAAGAACTCGCCCACCATTTCCGCCGCCGCGCGGTCGGCCATGGTCAGCACCTTGGGCGAGTAATGATGGCAGGCGATCAGCCCCCACAAGGCGCCGTCGATGATGATCGACACCGACATGGACGCGGCCACGCCCATGTTGCGCAGGTATTCGCAATGGATGGGCGAAACGCTGCGCAGATGGGCATAGGACAAATCCAGCGGTTCGGCCTGCGGTCCCTGGGCCAGGATCGGCACCGGCACAAAGGACGCGTCGCCAATCACCCGGATGGGATTGCGCAGATACAGGGCACGGGCCTGCTGGGGAATGTCGCCCGCCGGGAAATACTGGCCGCGAAAGCTTTCCTGTTCGTCCAGCTTGGCCTCGGCCACGACCTTGCCCGCACCGTCCTCGCCCAGTTGATAGACCATCACCCGGTCGTATCCCAGTTGCGCCTGCATCAGCATCGCCGCCTGGGCGATCAGCCGTTCGGTATCCTCGGTGCGGCGCAACCGTTCGATCACCGTGCGCGACAGGCTGATGATCGTCCCCAGCCGGTCCGAGGCAGGCTCGAACTCGATGATGGTCTGGCCCCGGAAGCGGTGAATGGTCACGTCCAGCACCTGTTCGTTCAGCAGGACGCCAAAAACCAGGGCCGGGCGCGGGTTCTGGCCCGACATCGCCAGGGCGTTGAGCAGCCTGTGCGCGTGATCGGCTCCGATCACCTCGGTCAGGGACTGGCCCAGGGGATCGGCCGGCAGGTTCAGCATCATCGCCGCATTGGCGGAACGGTAAACCACCCGGCGCGCGGCATTGTCGCAGGCCAGAAGGCAGCCATGGGGTTGGATGCTGCCGGGAATGTGGATCGGCTCGCGGTCGCAATTGGTCAGGTCGATAGGCTTGCCGACCAGGGATGCGTCAAAGGCGGCGTTCTCGTTCATGCAAGCGCCTTCACGTCATAAGCCCGCAGCGCAAGCCCAAAGACATCGCGCGCGGCGGATGCAGCCTGGGCCACGGGAAGGTCGGCCCCTTCCAGCCAGGCCAGGAACTGCCGCCAGCGCTGCGGCGATGCCGTCTGCGCCGCCAGGTGGCGGGCGCCGTGATCCGCCGTGAACCCCTGATCCACCGCGCGCCGCGCCAGCAGCCGCGCGCCCAGGGCCGATCCCTCCAGCACATAGCAGGCGGCGGCCTGAGCGGCGGGGCTTGCAAGGGAAGGGGGTGCGGGAACGTCGGGGCGCGGTTGGTCCAGATCCGCCAGATCCTGCGCGATCAGGGGGGCAAGCCGCTGCACCTGCCAGCCCTGATCGGCCAGAACGGGTTCGATGGCCGCGCGAAAGGCGTAGCTGCCCGACAGAAAGGCGCAATAGTCCGCAGGTTCGTCGAAAACGCCGATCGCCTCGTCCAGGCGGTCATGCAGATCACGCGTTTCGATCATCAGAACGCGGCGGAGGGAGCCGTCTGTCATGAGGAAGCCGGGTTGCAGGTTCATATGGCCCAGACATAGCGGTCCTTGCAGAAATGCTGCAATAGGCAAATCCAGACAGGGGGTTAACGAAAGTTAACTGGCCGGGAAGCCTAGTAACCCCGCTGCCGGTCCACAAGATGCAGGACCGGCCGGCCTGCCATGGCGCGGCGCAGATTTTCGACCGCGACGGGGGCGGCGGTTTCCACGCGGGTTTCGGCGGCGATATGGGGGGTGACGGTCACGCGGGGATGGGACCAGAAGGGATGGCGGGGGGCCAGCGGCTCGGCGCGGAACACATCCAGCACCGCATGGCCCAGATGGCCCTTGTCCAAGGCCGCCAGCAGCGCGTCGTCATCCAGCACCGTGCCGCGTCCGGGATTGATCAGCCAGGCATCCTTGGGCAGCAGGGCAAGCTGGCCGGCATCCAGCAGGCCGCGGGTGTGCGGTGTATCGGGCAAAAGGGTGATCAGGATCTCGGCCTGCGACAAGGCCTGATCCAGGCCGTCGGAACGGAAGACCCGCACCCCCGGCACCGCGCGGCCCGAGGCGCTGAACCCAGCCAGCCGAAAGCCGATGCCGCCCAGCATCGCCGCCACGCTGCGGCCAAGCTCTCCCATCCCCAGGATGGTCACCTGACGGGCATCGGCCAGGGGCGGGGTCAGGTCGTTGCGCCAAACGCCATCCTGGGCATAGGCGTCCATGCGAAGATGCGCGCGCATCGCCCAGCCGGTGCAATACTCCGCCATGCCCCGCGCCAGCCCGGGATCGACCATCCTTGCCAGGGGCTGGGTCAGCGTGGGGTTTGTCACGATGCGTTCGACCCCGGCCCACAGGCTTTGCACCAGACGCGCGTTCACGAAGGGCGACAAATCGCCGACCGGACCACCCGGCGCAAAGATGATCGCATCGATGCTGGCGGGATCGGCCTCGCGCACCAGGTCCATCTCGGGGGCAAGCCGGGTCAGGACGGTCGCCCAGTCGGGCCACAGCGAATCGGGGGCGGCGAACAGGACGCGCATCATCGCGGCCTGTGAACATGGGCGGCCTGAACCAGCCCGAAGCCCAGCATCAGGATCATCAAGGATGTCCCGCCATAGCTGACCAGCGGCAAGGGCGATCCCTTGGCGGGCAGCATCCCCATCACGGTCGCCATGTTGATCGCGAAATACAGAAAGAACGTTCCGCTGATGCCCACGGTGATCAGGGCCGCGAAACGATCGCGGTTGGTCAGCGCGGAATACAGGCAAAAGCCGATGATCAGGGTGTAGAGGCCCAACAGGGACATGGCCCCTACGAAGCCGAATTCCTCGGCCAGGACGGTGAAGATGAAATCGGTGTGCTTTTCGGGCAGGAAGTTCAGCCGCGATTGCGTGCCCTGCATGAAGCCCCGCCCCGACCAGCCGCCCGATCCCAGGGCGATCTGGCTTTGGATGATGTTGTATCCCGCGCCCAAAGGGTCGGCGGTCGGGTCCAGAAAGGTGTCGATGCGCCGGAACTGATAATCCTTGAGCAACTGCCAGTCCGTGCCGCGGCTTTTCAGCACGGTCACCACCAGCCCCACGGCGGCAGCGATCACGGCGGCGAAATACCACAAGGACACGCCTGCCGCGAACATCAGGATGCCGCCGCCTGCCACCAGCATGATCGAGGTGCCCAGGTCGGGCTGGATCAGCACCAGCGCCGTCGGGGCCAGGATCAGGACCACCGGGATCAGCACCCACAAGGGCCGTGAAACCCGGTGGGGGGCCAGCCAGTCGTAATAGGCCGCCAGCAGCAGCACGAGCGAGATCTTCATCAGCTCGGACGGTTGCAGGCGGATCGGGCCGATGTCAATCCAGCGTTGCGCGCCCATGCCGATTTCGCCCACCAGTTCCACCGCGACCAGAAGCAGGAAGCAGCAGACATAGGCGGGGATGGAAATGCCGCGCCAGAACCACATCGGCACAAAGGCCAGGGCGATCATGATCACCATGCCTGCGGCAAAGCGATACATCTGCGGCTCGGCCCAGGTGTCCACCCTGCCCCCGGCGACCGAAACCAGCATCAGGAACCCGATCGAGGCCACGGCGGCGATCAGGAAGACCAGCGGCCAGTTCAGATACAGGATCTTGCGGATGCCGGTCGGTGTCTGGGCGACGGAATAGTCAAGATAGGACATGACGATCAGGCCCGCGTCAGCCGGGGCGCATCCGGCGTGAACAGGTGCATGGCGTTGTGGCGTTCTTCCATCGCATCGCGCTGATCGCCGGGCACGGCGTCCAGCGGCGGCAACCCGTCCGCCAGGGCGAACAGCATGATGTCGCGCGCGACCGGCGCGGCCACCGCCGATCCGCCGCCGCCATGTTCGACAACCACCGACGCCGCATAGCGCGGCGCGTCGAACGGCGCGTAACAGACGAACAGCGCGTGGTCGCGCCGATTCCAAGGCAGTTGGTCGTTCGACACCACCCCGCGCGCGCGTTCGGCGGCAGTGATGTTGCGAACCTGGCTGGTGCCGGTCTTGCCCGCCATGCGCCAGTCCTCGCGGGTGATGCGCATCCGCCGGGCGGTGCCGCTTTCGGAATTCATCACCGCGTCCATTCCCATCCGCGCGATGCGCAGGAACCCCGGATCCAACCCCAGGTCCGGAAAATCGGGGACCGGCTGCGCCACCCCGTCGATAGCGCGCACCAGCCGGGGCCGAACCTCGCGCCCTGTCGCGATGCGCGCGGTCATCACCGCCAGTTGCAGCGGCGAGGCCAGGACATAGCCCTGGCCGATCGAGGCGTTCAGGCTGTCGCCCACCTGCCAGGTCTGGCCATATCGCGCCTGTTTCCAGGCCCGGTCCGGCGCGATGCCTTCGGCCACGGCGGACATGGGCAAATCGTGGCGCTGGCCCAGCCCCAGCCTGCGGGCCATGGCGGCGATCCGGTCGATGCCGACCTTTTGGGCCAGTTCGTAATAATAAACGTCGCAACTGTGCGACAGGCTGGTCACCGCATCGACGCTGCCATGACCGCCCCGGCGCCAGCAATGAAAGCGCCGCCCGCCGACCTCGGTATGGCCGGGGCAGTAAAAGCGCGTTCCGGCATTGATCACGCCCGATTCTAGCCCTGCCAGCAGCGTGACCATCTTGAAGGTCGATCCCGGCGGATAAACGCCCTGCACCGTCTTGTCGGCTAGGGGACGGTGGTCGTGGTTCATCAGCGCCTTGTAATCGGGCGACGAGATTCCCCGCACGAACTTGTTGGGATCGAAACTGGGCGACGAACAGATCGTCAGGATGTCACCCGTCTGCACGTCGATCACGACGGCAGCCGCGCTTTCCTGCCCCAAGCGTTGGGCGGCATAATTCTGCAACCGCGCGTCCAGGGACATCTGGACGGTGGCGCCCTGATCGCCCTCCTGGCGCGACAGCTGGCGCATCTCGCGGCCGGCGCTGTTCACCTCGACCCGGCGCTGACCGGCTTTGCCGCGCAGGTGATCCTCCAGCCGGGCCTCGAAGCCGACCTTGCCCAACTGGAACTCGGGCAGCATCAGGACGGGATCGGGGTCTTCGATCTTGGACAGGTCGTAATCGGACACAGGCCCGACATAGCCCAGTACATGGGCCATGTCGCCCGCGCGGGGATAAACGCGCGACAGGCCCGATTCCGGTGTGATTCCGGCCAGAGAAGGCGCGTTGACGGCGATGGAACCGAACTGCTCCCAGGTCAGCCGGTCCGCCAGGACGATGGGCGTGACCGCGCTGCGCTTGGAAAATTCTTCCAGAAGCTCGGCCATGCGGTCGTCGCTGATGGGGATCAGCCGGGCCAGCCGGCGCAGGACGGGTTCCACATCGCCGCCTGCTTCCTCTCGGGTCAGGGTGACACGGTAATTCTGCTCGTTGCCCGCGATGACGATGCCGTTGCGGTCATGGATCAGGCCGCGCGCGGGCACCAGCAGGCGGATCTTGATGGAATTGCCGTCGGCCAGCATCCGGTATTGCTCGGCCTGCTCGACCTGCATCGAGCGCAGCTTCAAGGCCAGCGTCGTCACCACGCCCAGCTGGATGCCCCCCAGCAACAGCCCCCGGCGGCCGATGCCCCCACCTGTTTCGCCCGTCTGGCGCGGCGTTCTGGTCATCGGGCGAACCTCATCTGCTCGGCCAAGGCGGGTGTGGTGCGGCGCAGCCCGAACACGATCCGCGCGGCCAGGACGACCAGCGGATAGGCGGCGACCGTGGCAATGAAATGCAGGATCACCTGACCCAGGGCCGGAACCGGCATCATGAACAGCACCTGTATGATACGATAAGCCAGCATCATCATGCCCATCAGGATGGCTGTGCGCAGCCATTCAACCATGAATGGCGCATCGCGCCAACGGGCTTCACGCAAGCGTGCAGCCTCGGATCCGGCCAAGACGATGGCGGCCCAAAGGCCAAGGGGCTGGAACAGGATGATGCCCTGGAGGACAAAGACCAGGGCGATCACCGGTGCGGCCAACTGGTCGGGGCGGCGCAGCACCCAGGCCAGCACAAGGCACAGTTCCAGATCCGCGCCCGGCCAGCGGGTCGCCCCCGCCGACAAGGGCAGCAGCCGCAGGAACAGCAGCACCGCCATGGCCGCGCAGAACAGGACCGTGCCGATCAGCATCTGCCGGTTCATCATTCGGTGCCCGTCGCCAAAGGATCCGAGGCCACCGCCGCCTCGACCGGCGAGGCGGGCATCTGCGGGCCGATCAGGCCCCGGTCGCCGGGCGCGATCACCGCGCCGCTGTCGACCACGGTTTCAGCCGGATGGGACCGCAGCACGCGCAGGAATTCCAGCCGTCCGTAATCGGCGGCCAGCCGCAGCCGGATCCGCCCGTCGCTGCCCTGGACCGCCTGCCCTGCCAGCAGCCCCGGCGGGAACACGCCCCCGTCGCCCGAGGTGACGACCCGGTCGCCGGGGCGCACATTGTCCGGCATCTCGATGAAATCCAGGAACGGCAACGGCGTGTTGTCCCCGGTCAGCAGCGCCTTTTCACCCGAAGGCTGGACAGATACCGGAATGCGCGACGACGGGTCGGTCAGCAGCACCACGCGGCTGGTCCGCTTGCCCACGCCGGAAATCCGGCCAACCAGCCCCAGCCCGTCCATCGTGGCCCAGCCTTCGACGATGCCGTCATCCGTGCCCACGTTCAGCAGGACCGACTGCCGAAAGGCCGACCCGCTGTCCACCATCACCCTGCCCGTGACACTGGTCAGGGCCGGGTCGATGCGGACATTGTTCAGCGCCATCAGCTTGGAATTTTCCTGTTCCAGCTGGACGGCGGCTTCCTTCCAGGCCTGCATCTTCTGCAATTCGCGGCGCAGTTCCTGGTTCTGTTCATAGATCCGGGCATAGGACTGGAACCCGCCGATCATCTGGCTGGCTTTCGTCACGGGGGCCATGGCCCAGCCGAAACCCGGCACCACCCGGTCGACGATGGCGATGCGCATCGCCTCGGCCCGGGGACTGTCGATGCGCCAGAACAGGAACAGCG
The DNA here is from genome assembly GCF_021491915.1 of Paracoccus everestensis. Taxonomy (NCBI): domain Bacteria; kingdom Pseudomonadati; phylum Pseudomonadota; class Alphaproteobacteria; order Rhodobacterales; family Paracoccaceae; genus Paracoccus; species Paracoccus everestensis. The sequence goes on from NZ_CP090836.1 coordinate 2,703,773, forward strand.
CGACCAGCACAAGGGTCATCAGCGCGATCAGCACGCGCCGCACCGGTGTGGTGAAGTCTGGACCCTTGCGTGCCATTCAGGCGACCCCTGCCCGGCCGCGCCGCTCAGCTGTCGTAGTCGATGACGTGGCGCAGCTGCTTTTCGTATTCAAGCGCCTTGCCGGTGCCAAGCGCCACGCAGTTCATCGGCTGGTCGGCCAAGGTGATCGACAGGCCGGTCTGCTCGCGCAGCGCCAGATCCAGATCGCCCAGCATCGCCCCGCCGCCGGTCAGGATCACGCCGCGGTCCACGATGTCGGCGGCAAGGTCCGGAGGCGTCGCTTCCAGGGCGACCATCACGGCCTCGCAGATGGCCTGCATGGGTTCGGCCAGGGCCTCGGCGACCATGGCCTGGCTGATCTCGATTTCCTTGGGAATGCCGTTCAGCAGGTCGCGGCCGCGCACCATGATGGTGGCGCCGCGCCCGTCGTCGGGCATCCGCGCCGTGCCAATGCTGGTCTTGACGCGCTCGGCTGTGGATTCGCCGATCAGCATATTCTGGTTGCGGCGAAGATAGTTGATGATCGCCTCGTCCATGCGATCCCCGCCGATGCGGACGGACCGGGCATAAACCACATCGCCCAGCGACAGGACCGCCACCTCGGTCGTGCCGCCGCCGATATCGACGACCATGGACCCAGTGGGTTCGGTGATAGGCATCCCCGCGCCAATGGCGGCGGCGATGGGTTCGGCAATCAATCCCGCGCGACGCGCGCCGGCCGACAGGACCGACTGGCGGATGGCGCGCTTTTCAACAGGGGTCGCGCCGTGGGGAACGCAGACGATGACCTTGGGCTTGGAAAAGGACGTGCGCTTGAACACCTTCTTGATGAAATGCTTGATCATCTGCTCGGCGCTGTCGAAGTCGGCGATGACGCCTTCGCGCATGGGCCGGATCGCCTCGATGGAACCCGGCGTGCGGCCCAGCATCAGTTTCGCATCCTCGCCCACCGCCAGGACCTGCCGCTTGCCGTCCTTGACGTGATAGGCCACGACCGAGGGCTCGTTCAGGATGATGCCTTTGCCCTTGACATAGATCAGCGTGTTCGCCGTCCCCAGGTCGATTGCGATGTCGGTCGAAAACAACCCGCCGAATGCCATGCCCGTATCCTTTCGCGCCGGTTTTTCCGGCCTTAGCCCGTTTCTGTCGCCCCATGAGCATCGCCGCCGGCCGGAATCGCCAGCCTGACTGCGATGCCTCGTATAAAAGGGTTGACCCCGCCACGAAAGCCCCGATCCTTTCACAACCGTCGGGGCAGCACATCCCGGCCGGCTCTGCCGGGACCAAGGATCAAGCCTTTGACGACAAGCCAGATTATGGGCATTTGCCGGTTCGCGTTCCTTGGCCGGGGGGATTGGGTGGGGATGCGCGGCCCCGATGCGCATGATCCAAGGTTGCTGGACGAACAGGCGGAATGGCTGTTCGGGTCCGATCGCATAGCGCGGCGGTTCCTGACGCTGGAACGGATTTGCCTGGCATCGATCGCGGCGCAGACCGACCGGGATTTCCGTTTCCTGGTGGTCACGTCGGCCCGGTTGCCGCCTTCCTGGCTGGACCGGCTGAGGGCGCTTTGCGCCAAGGTCCCCCAGGCGGAACTGGTCGTGACCCGGGAAACCGAACTGGGCGCCGTGCTGCGCCCGATCCTGATGCGGTCGGCTGCGGATACCGGCCGCCCGGCGCTGCAATTCCGGCTGGACGACGACGATGCGGTATCGCCCGGCTTTGTCGCCGCCCTGCGCCGGATCGAAGGCGGCGCAGGGGGCCTGCCCGCCTGCGCCGTCAGCTTTCCGCGCGGCATCAGCGCGATGTGCTATGCGGGTGCCCCGCCCAGCTTCTGGAAAACCTGGCGCCCTTTCACCGGCGCGGCCCTGGCGGTCCGGTTCGAGGATCCGGGCCAATCCATCTTTGCCCACAACCATTTCGACCTGCCCCGGCGGATGCTGTCGATCACCGATCCGGGGATCGCGGGCCATTTCGTCACCCGCTGGGACGATGCCGATTCCGCCCGGCGCGGATTCCCGGGCATCCCCTGGGGATACGAGCCGCTTCTGCCCGAGGAGTTCCGCGAGGCAGTGGAGACGGATTTTCCGTTCCTCACAGGGATCGAATGGGGGCAATTGGCCCGCACCATGGCCTGAGGCCAGCAACCCGACAGGACGGCCTCAAAGCACCTAGCAAGGTCGCCCCCTTCGGGAAAGGCAGACCTGCGCAAGGAGCGGGCTTCCTTGTCCCGCCCCCTCGCGATCAGTGCGAATACATGCTGATTTCCTTGCCGTCGCGCCCTGCCCGCGTGCGCCGCACGATCAGGTGGTTCAGCGCGCCGACATAGGCTTTCACCGATGCCAGGATCGTATCGGTGTCAGAGGCCTGGCCGTTCACGATGCGGCCCTCCTCCTCCATCCGCACGGATACGGTTGCCTGCGCGTCCGTTCCCTCGGTCACGGCATGGACCTGATACAGCTTCAGCGTAGCGCTGTGCGGAAAGATCTGCTTGACTGCGTTGAAGCAGGCATCGACCGGGCCGTCGCCGGTGGCGTGGACGGTCTGTTCCGTGCCATCCACGATCATCGTCAGGTCGGCGGACTGCCCGTCGCTGCCGCAGACAACACGCAGATGTTTCACTTGCAGGAAATCGTCGCCGGTATTGGCCGAGGCATCCTGGACCAGGGCCACGATATCCTCGTCGTAAACCTCTTTCTTGCGGTCGGCGAGCGCCTTGAACCGCACGAAGATGTCCTTCAACTGGTTGTCGCCAACATCGTATCCCAGGTCGGACAGCTTGGCGCGCAGGGCCGCGCGGCCGGAATGCTTGCCCATGGCGATGTTGGTTTCATTCAGGCCGATATCGGCCGGGCGCATGATCTCGAAGGTTTCGACATTCTTCAGCACGCCGTCCTGGTGGATGCCGGATTCGTGCAGGAACGCGTTCTTGCCGACAATGGCCTTGTTGAACTGGACCGGGAAACCGCTGACCTGGGCCACGCGGCGGGAAATGCCGATGATCTTCGTCGTGTCGATGCCTGTGGTAAAGGGCATGATGTCGTGGCGCACCTTCAGCGCCATCACGACCTCCTCCAGCGCGGTATTTCCCGCGCGTTCGCCAAGGCCGTTGATGGTGCATTCGATCTGGCGCGCACCCGCCTCGACCGCGGCCAGGCTGTTGGCGGTCGCCATGCCTAGGTCGTTGTGACAATGGGTGGCGAAGATCACGTCATCAGCGCCCGGCACGCGTTCCAGCAGCATTCGGATCAGGTCGGCCGATTCGCGGGGCGCAGTATAGCCCACCGTGTCGGGGATGTTGATCGTGGTGGCGCCCGCCTTGATGGCGATTTCCACCACGCGGCACAGGTAATCGTGTTCGGTGCGCGTGGCGTCCATGGGCGACCATTGCACGTTGTCGCACAGGTTGCGGGCGTGCGTCACGGTCTGCTCGATCCGTTCGGCCATCTGGTCCATGTCCAGGTTCGGAATGGCCCGGTGCAGGGGCGAGGTGCCGATGAAGGTGTGGATGCGCGGGCGGCGGGCGTGACGCACGGCCTCCCAGCAGCGGTCGATATCGGGCAGTTGCGCGCGGGCCAGGCCGCAGATGACGGCATTCCTGGACTGCTTCGCGATCTCGCTGACAGCGGCGAAATCGCCTTCCGAGGCGATGGGGAAGCCCGCCTCGATGATGTCCACGCCCATCTCGTCCAGCATCTGGGCGATTTCCAGCTTTTCCTCGTGGGACATGGTGGCGCCGGGCGACTGTTCGCCGTCGCGGAGCGTGGTGTCGAAGATGACGACGCGGTTCTTGTCGGTCATGGGTTCTGCTTTCTTGCGGGGTCTGTCACGGGATGACCGGGCACTTCCTGGCTGAGCGGCGGCCCGGAGACCCGCTCAGCGCAGCGTAAGAAGCAGCAGACCGCGGAGGTTCACGACCACGCGCGCGCCAAAGGGCGCGGTCGGGGCGGCGGGAATGTCCAGCATCCGGGTCATGGCGCGGACTATGCCGCGTGAGGGGGCAAATGAAAAGCGGAAATCATGCCGCGCCCTGGCCCATGTCCAGATCGTCGATCAGTCGCCGCAGCCGGTCCCGGTCCGGTGCGGGCAGGCACTCCATCCCGCGCGCGCAAGCGATGCGCCATTGCGCCGCGGCGGCCTGGCGCGCACCGTCGGGGCCGATGCGGGCCAGGGCGTCCAGGGCCTTGATGACGCGGGTCAGCACGTCGATCTGGCCCGCCGCGTCCCGTGCGATCAGGCGGAAGGCGTCGTCGTAAAGGTCATCATGGCGCAGCGGCGGGACGCGCAGGCGGGGATAGTCGGCCTTGTGCAGTTCCGCCTTGTGCCAGCCTTCGGACCACAGCGTCAGCAGGCGCACCTGCCGGCCGATTACGTCGATGGCGGTGCCGGGGTCGTTCACGGCCAGGGACAGGGCGCGCAGCGCGACCTCGGACAGGGTGATGATGCCAAAGCGCGGATCCTGGTCAAAGGATCGCGCCCTGGAAATCGTGAAGGCGCGGCGGATATCGGCGGCCAGATCCTCGGCAAGGGGCTGGCCTTGGATCACGGCCAGGGGGGTGCCATGGTAAAGGAAGGTGCCGGGCAGAACCCGGATGTCCAGCCGCAAATCGCGGTCGTCGCACAGCTTCGACAGGGCTGCGGTGTCGATGAATTCGACATAGCCCACCTTGTCCGACAGGATCGCGGGCGCAATCGGCGCGTCGTCGGGCAGCGGATGCCCACCCAGGAAAGGCAGGTCCAGCCGCGCCTGCATGGACTTGCGGGTCGCGTCCTCAAGCCGGTCGATGGTGTCGCCCACCCGGCCCAGCTTGGTCAACTGGTGGATCCAGCGCAGCAGCGCCAGCACGATCAGGATGATGACTAGAACCGTCACCACGAACAACAGCGCCCTGCCCTGCGGGCCATAGACGCTGACCCGCAGCGTCACCAGTCCCACGATGCTGAACAGGAACGACCCGATGAATGTCGCCAGCACCGACTGGATGAATTCGTCCTCGGTCAGCAGGCGCGTCGCGCGGGGGGTCGCGTTCGACGTGGCCGAGCCATAGGCCCCCGTCAACGCCATGACCGAGAAGGTCGTGACCGCCAGCATGGACGAGGCGATGACGTTCAGCAGGCTGTCGATGGCCTCGGCGCTGATGTCGATGGGCAGCGGCCAGGGCAAGAACGCCGCCAGCGTGGCGGCAATGGCGGCGAAAAAGCCCAGCACCGCATAGAGCGAGACGCGGATCCACAATGTCCGGCGCAGCCGCGACAGGATCCACCGCAGCCGCGACATGCTATGGGGTCCACCGCACCCGCGTCAGGTCGTTGGCCTGCGTGGGGGCGTTTTCCCACAGGCCCTGGATCCGGGCATCGGCCACGCCGGTCTTGGCAAGCTGGAACAGGAAGGCGTTGACGTAATCGCCCGCGATCATCTCCTGTGCCTGCTGGTACAGGTCGCTGCGCTGCTGGGGCGTGACTGCCGCTTGCAACTGGTCCATCAGCGCCACGAATTCGGGCTTGGCGTAATGGAAGTAGTAGTCGGGTCGGGCATAGATATCGATGTCCAGGGGTTCGGTATGGCTGATGACGGTCAGGTCGAAATCGCCGCCCTTGAAGACGGTTTCCAGCCACTGCGCCCATTCCATGTTGGTGATCTGGGTCTGGATGCCCACGGCAGCCAGTTGCGCCTGCACGATCTCTCCGCCGCGCCGGGCATAAGGGGTGGGCGGCAGGGCCAGGCGCAGGGTGATGGGACCGGCGGCAGCCTCGGCCAGCAGGGCCTTGGCCTTTTCGGGATCATGGGCAGACAGCCCGGTCAGATCGACGTAATCCGGGTGGTGCGGCGCGAAATGGCTGCCGATGGGGGTGCCGTAACCGAACATCGCCCCGTTGATGATGTCGGGGCGGTTGATTGCGCGGGCAATGGCCTGGCGCACCCGGATGTTGTCCAGGGGCGCGCGGGCGTTGTTCATGGCCAGGATCGTCTCGCCCTCGGTCGTGCCGACGATCACCTGGAACCGGGGGTCGGCCTGCAACTGCGGCAGCGTCTCGGGCGCGGGGAAGTTCGGAAAGGCATCCACATCGCCCGCCATCATCGCCGCGAAGGCGGCCGTGGGATCGGGGATGAAGCGGAAGGACGCGGTGCGCAGCGCGGGCTTGTCGCCCCAATAGCCGTCGAAGGCAGACAGCACGATCCGGTCGCCCTGCACCCATTGGTCAAGGCGGAACGGCCCGGTGCCTATGGGCGCTGTGGCAAGACCGGCGGCGCTGGCCGGATCCAGCATAACCGCATCGCCCCAGGCCATCTTGAAGGGGAAATTGCCGTCCGGCCCCGTCAGCGTGACGCGGACGGTCAGGGGGTCCACGGCCTCGACGGTTTCAATTCCCTCAAACAGCACCTTCTGGGCATTGGTCGAATCCGCCGCCCGCGCGCGGTCCAGCGTGAACACCACGTCGCTGGCGTCAAACGTTGCGCCGTCGTGAAAACTTACGCCGTCATGCAGGTGAAAGACATACACGCGGCCGTCTTCCTGAACATCCCAGCGTTCGGCCAAGGCAGGCTCAACGGTGCCGTTCGGTCCAAAGCGGGTCAGGCCCTCGAAGAGATTGGCATAGACCACCTCGTCCGTCGCCGCCGCCGCCCCGCCGGTCGGATCCAGGTTGGGGGGTTCCAGCACCATTCCCAGGGTGATCGCATCCTGCGCGGCGGCCGGCAGCGCCAGCGCGATCAGAGCGGCCAAGGATCTTGCGGCATGGATCACGGGCGTTCCCTTCAGGCACGTTTCGGCATCAGTTGCTGCGCGGGACCGGCCAGCAGCAGCCAAAGCGAGGTCACGACCAGCCCCCAGTTGGCCCAGCTGTCGGGGTGGAAATCGACCCATGCCGCGCGCGCGGCAAAGACGCACCACAGCACCGCCACGGGCAGGGAAATGGCCCGCCAGCGTTCGGTGCGGACCGGGTGGATGAACTTGATGGGCAGGAACATTCCCACTGTCAGCGCGACAACGATCAGCAGGATCACCGTCCAGTGCGGATCGGTCGCGAACAGGACCAGCACCACCATGTTCCAGCAGCCCGGAAAGCCGGAAAAGGAATTGTCCTTGGTCTTCATGCGGCTGTCGGCCCAATAGATCACGCTGCCATAGATGATGGCGATGATTGCGAACCAGCCGGTCCAGCCAGACAGCAGGCCTGACTTGAACAAAGCATAGGCCGGAATGAACGCATAGGTCAGATAGTCGATGATCAGATCCATCAAGACGCCGTCGTAATTGGGCGAATGGATCTTGACGTCGTATCGACGCGCCAGCGGACCATCGATGCCATCGACCACCAGGGCCACGACCAGCCACAGGAACATCAGGGACCATTTCCCCTCGACCGCGGCCAGCATGGCCAGCATCGACAGGACCGCGCCCGTGGCGGTCAGCAGGTGGACGGACAGGGCTTTGTGCTGCGACTTCATGACGGGGTTTTGGCAGCTTGGCGGCGATCACGCAACCGTGCTTGGACGATCAGCGCAGGATTGGCGGGCCTTTGGGACGCGGCGCAGGCTCGGGCTCCTCGGGCGGCGTCAGGTCAAAGCGCAGGATCCCTGCGGGCAGGGTGGCGTCGGTAAAGCTGACATCGACGCCCCCGGACTGGGGCGGCAGGAAGGCCAACGCCTCGGCCAGGGCCTTGGCGATGGCGGGCTGATGGGCGGGATCGGCGCCTGCGATCAGGACGACATGGCCGTCCCCCGCCCCGGCCAGGGCGGCGCCCGCGATCAGCCCGTGCATATCGGCCAGGCGTTCGGCCAGGGGCTGGGCCAGGGTTTCGACAACGGCGGGCGCGGGCGCGGTCAGGCGCAGCCGGGCGTCCGTTGGTTCGGGGGCGGCCGCAAGGGCACTGGTCAGCCAATCCAGCATCGCGGCGTCCAGCAGCATTTCCGACGGATGGCCCGGATTGACCAGCAGCCCCGCGCCTTCGGATTTCAGCAGCCCCGCCAGCACCCGCCCCGGCATCGCGGCATAAGCCACGGGGCCGCCCAGAAAACCGGCCAGCCGATCCTCGGCGTCGCAGGCAAGCGCCACGGGGCCGGCGTCCAGCGGGAAGATCCGCAGGTCCACCCGGTCGCCCGCAGGCTCGGTCACCAGGGCCACGGCCAGTTCGGTGTCGGCCAGCCGGGACAGCATCCGCGCACGCTGCGGTGCATCGGCGTCGTGAAAGGGAACCGGGGCAAGGTCGTCAAGCGCGGTCATGGCGGGCCTTCATGCTGCGTGAACGGGCGTGGCCCTGCCCTAATCGCGCGACGGCGCCCCGACAAGCCCAAGCTGACGCAAGCGTGATTCCGCATGGACGCGCAGCGCGCACATATACCCCTTATGAACCGACGCACCCTTTTGCTGACAGCCAGCCTGTCCCCGCTGCTTGCCGCGCCCGCCATGGCACGGACGGACCTTGCGCCGGTCCTGGAGGATGCCGCGCGGCTGGAAAACCTGCGCGCCGTCGCCATCTGGCGGGGCGGACAGGAAATCGCCGCCCGCGGCTATGGCGGCTTTACCCCGGACAGTCCCACGAACATCAAGTCCGCGTCAAAGTCGATCATCTCGGCCCTTGCGGGCATCGCCATCGACCGGGGCGATCTGGAAGGCCCCGGCCAGCCCATCGCGCCGATCCTGCAAGACCAGCTGCCCGACGATCCCGACCCCCGACTGGCCACGGTGACGCTGGGCAACCTGCTGTCGATGCAGGCGGGGCTGGAACGCCAGTCGGGCGCAAATTATGGCGCCTGGGTCAGCAGCCGCAACTGGGTGCGCGCCGCCTTGGCCGCGCCCTTTACCCAGGATCCGGGCGGACGGATGCAGTATTCGACGGCCTCCACGCATCTGGTGTCGGCGATCCTGACGCGGGTAACGGGCCGGTCCACGCTGGAGCTGGCGCGCGACTGGCTGGATGCAGTGCCGGGCTTTGCCATTACAGGATGGGAGCGCGACCCCCAGGGCATCTACCTGGGCGGCAACCAGATGGCGATGAGCACGCGGTCCCTGCTGGCCTTTGGCGCCCTGTATGCGGACGGGGGCCGCGCGGGCGGACAGCAGGTCGTGCCCCAGGCGTGGATCGAGCAAAGCTGGCAGACGCGCACCGCGTCCATCTTTACCGGCCAGGGCTACGGTTATGGCTGGTTCATCGGACAGGCCAGCGAGCGCCCGGTAAGATACGGCTGGGGCTATGGCGGGCAGATGATCTATGTCTTTCCGGCGACGGGTCGCCAGCCTGCGGTAGCCATCGCCATGACCTCGGACCCCGACCAGCCATCGGCGCGCACGGGATACCGCAACGACCTGCACATGCTGGCCGACCGGATCATCCAGTTGCTGTAGGGTGCGGGCTTGCACGCACCGTACCCACCGCCGTCAGTCGATGATATCGGCCGCCTGGAAATTGCCCAGGTTGCCCAGCAATTGCCCGATCAGCGAAATTTCGGTCACGCTGCCTTCGGTCACGCGGCGCGACAGGGTGACGACACGGCCGCGTTCCAGCCCGAAGCGTTCGACATTCGTGACGGTGCCGCCGGGCGCAAAGGACACGGCCACGACCTCCCGGCTGACCTCGCGCGGTTCCAGGGCACCGAAATGCCGCCAGCGGGATCCGACGTAATACCAGCCCGAACCGGTCAGCAACCCCTGGGCCGAGGGACGGCCGATCAGGCCCGCCAACTCGTCCACGGTGGTCTGGCCCACGACGACCTGGGACAGATCCTCGGGCGCGGGGATGAAGCCGTGGTTGCGATAAACCGGCGCGCAAGCCGAAAGGCCAAGAACGGCCAGGAAAGCCAGGATCACGATATTCCTGATGGCTGTCATTCCGTCTTTCCTTTGCAAGGGGCTGTTGACGCGGCCCGCCCGGCTTAGCAAACTCGGGCACCGCGCTCAAGAATGACAATCCTGTCGGGGATTTGCCGCCGGTTGCCGGTGCCGTTCCCCTGGACAACATGACACGAAGGCCCGCCATGACCACCCCCAATCCGCAGCCCGAACGCCTGCGCGTGGCGCATCTGAACGCGCGCGCGCCCACGCCCTTTTCGCTGACACCCGATGCGGACCGCTGCGCCGCCATCGCGGCCGAGCTTGGGATCAGCGGCCTGTCCAAGCTGACATTCGCCGGAGAGATTCGCGCCGAAGCGGGCGAGGCCTGGGCGCTGACGGGCCAGTTGCGCGCCCGCGTCACCCAGCCCTGCGTCGTCACCCTGAGGCCCGTGAAGACCGCCCTGGACGAGCCGGTCGAGCGGCATTATTCGCCCCATGTGACTGCCCCCGAGGGGGACGAGGTGGAAATGCCTGACGATACGCTGGAACCCCTGGGCCAGTTCATCGACCTCGCCGCCGTGATGATCGAGGAACTGGCTCTGGCCCTGCCCGAATACCCCCGCGCCGAGGGGGCGGAACTGGGCGCCGCGCCCCCGGACCCTGCCCCCGACACCCGCCGCCCCTTCGAAGGGTTGGACAAGTTGCTGCGCGGCCGGGACACGGATCAGGGATGATTCCCGGATGCAAAGCGTTGCGCGGGGGCCACATCGGACAAGGATTCCTGCGACAAGGCGTCCTTGACGCTGGCGGAAACCCGGCGCCCTGGTGCAATTAGCCCTGCCTGCCCCAATGCTAGGGGTTGCGGGCAGGTCCGTCATGGCGTATCTGCGCGGTTCATTTTCGAATTCAAATCCCCGGGGTGCGCAGGACGCCTGCGCGTCGCACCCCATACAAGCCCGAGGTTGTGACATGGCTGTCCCTCAGAATCGCGTTACCCGGTCCCGCCGGAACATGCGCCGCGCCCACGATGCCCTGGTCGCCGGCAACCCGAACGAATGTTCGAACTGCGGCGAGCTGAAGCGTCCGCACCACGTTTGCCCGTCCTGCGGCCATTATGCCGACCGCGAGGTCGTGGCCCAGGCGAACCCGACCGACCTGGACGACGACGCGGCCTGATCGGGCTTGGCATTCGCGCCAGATGACCGTTCGTGACGTGATCCCGCCTGCCACGCCCGCCCCCGGCCACGAGGGCAGCGTGGTGATTTCGGTCGATGCCATGGGCGGTGATCGCGGCCCGGCGGCGGTTGTCGCGGGAATGGCTGAAAGCGCGTCCAAGAACCCGGAAATCCGGTTCATCGTGCATGGCGATGAAGCAGAGCTTCGCCGCCTTGTCGGTCGCCGCAAGGATCTGGCGGGACGCTGCGATATCCGCCATGCCGGGGGGGTCGTCTCCATGGACGACAAGCCCAGCCAGATCGTGCGCAAGGGCGATGGTACATCCATGTGGTCGGCCATCGAATCGGTCAAGACGGGCGAAGCGGGCGCTGCCGTCAGTTGCGGCAATACCGGCGCGCTGATGGCCTTGTCGATGCTGCGCCTGCGCAAGCTGCCGGGCGTGAACCGCCCCGCCATCGCCTGCCTGTGGCCGTCGCTGAACCCCCAGGGCTTCAACATCATGCTGGATGTGGGCGCCGATATCCGCGCCGATGCCCATGATCTGCTGCAATATGCGCTGATGGGCGCGTCCTATGCGCGCAACGGCCTGGGCCTGACACGGCCCCGCGTCGGTCTGCTGAATGTCGGGACCGAGGAACACAAGGGCCGGGCGGAACTGAAGCAGGCCCAGGATATGCTGGCGTCTGCGGCCGATGCCGGCCAGTTCGAATACATGGGCTTCGTGGAAGGCGGCGACCTGCCATCGGCGCGCGTGGATGTGATCGTGACGGACGGCTTTACCGGCAACATCGCCTTGAAGACGGGAGAAGGCACGGCCAAGCTGGTCGGCACCCTTCTCAAGGACGCATTCGCGAATTCGATCATGTCCAAATTTGCCGCCGTGCTGGCGATGACATCCCTCAAGCGCCTGCAAAAGCGGATCGACCCGCGCCGCGTCAATGGCGGAATTTTCCTGGGCCTGAACGGCACGGTGATCAAGTCGCATGGATCCGCCGATGCCACCGGCGTTTCGGCAGCGATCAAGCTTGCCTTCCAACTGGCGAAATCCGGTTTCCAGGACCGGCTGGCCGCCCGCGTGGCCCAGGGCGCCGCCGCATCCGTGACAACCGGCCCCCAGAACGAGGCTGCATCGTGACCTTGCGATCCGTGATCCGGGGCACCGGCCATTACCTGCCTGACAACGTGGTCGAAAACAGCTGGTTCGAGGACAAGCTGGACACGACCGACGAATGGATCCGGTCGCGCACCGGGATCGAACGGCGCCATTTCGCAGCCGAGGGCCAGGCCACCAGCGACATGGGCCTGCGCGCGGCCCGCGCGGCGCTGGACAAGGCGGGATTGCGTCCCGACGACATCGACGGGATCGTGCTGGCGACCTCGACCCCTGATTATACCTTTCCGGCCTCCGCGACGATGATCCAGCACGGTCTGGGCATGACCCACGGCTTTGCCTATGACGTGCAGGCGGTTTGCGCGGGCTTTGTCTTCGCGCTCGCCAATGCCGACGCGATGATTCGCGGCGGCCTGGCCAAGCGCGTCCTGGTCATCGGGTCCGAGACCTTTTCCCGCATCATGGACTGGACCGACCGGGGCACCTGCGTGCTGTTTGGCGACGGCGCGGGCGCGGTCGTGCTGGAGGCGCAGGAAGGCGCCGGCACCAGCGACGACCGGGGCATCCTGTCCTGTGACCTGAACAGCGACGGCCAATATCGCGACCTTTTGTATGTCGATGGCGGCGTCGGGACCACCGGCACGGCGGGACAATTGCGGATGCAGGGCAACCTGGTGTTCCGCCATGCCGTCGAAAAGCTGGCCAAGACCGCGCATATCGCCTTGGACAAGGCCGGGCTGGCGCCTTCCGCCGTGGACTGGCTGGTGCCGCACCAGGCCAATGCGCGCATCATCACGGCCACCGCGCAAAAGATGGGCCTGCCGATGGACAAGGTGATCCTGACGGTCGCCGATCACGGCAATACCTCGGCCGCGTCCATTCCGCTGGCGCTGTCGGTGGCCGATGGTCAGGACCGCTTCGCCCCGGGCGATCTCATCGTGACCGAGGCGATCGGCGGCGGCCTCAGCTGGGGATCGGTCGTTCTTCGCTGGTAGGCGGCTATTTCAACTGCGAATCCTTGCTGGCCCGCCGGTTGATCCCGCCTGCGGGACGCCAGGCGCGGTCACGGTCGGCCTGGCATTCCACGCATAATTGCACCCCCGGCAGGGCCATGCGCCGCGCCTCGGGAATGGGTTCGTCGCAGTCGATGCAGACCAGGGCGCTGTCCCGGGCAGCCTTGACCTGTCCGGCACGCAGCCGGGCGCGGGCCACCGCCTCGGCCGTGCTGATCTCGATCTGGTCGTTCACCGCGTCGTCGCGCGCCCATCCACCGGCCATGTCCTGTCCTCCGTGATCCTGAAAAGATAGGATGCCGCAGCCAGGTTGCAACGCCGCCTGCCTTGCGGCCCCGGGGGATCGGAACGAAATCCTCCTGCTTCTCGTTGACAGGGGGCGTGAATCCAACCATCCTAGTGATATAAAAGGGGAAAACTCATGGGTGAGAAGACGCTGACTCGGATGGATCTTGCGGAAGCCGTTTTTCGGGATGTCGGCTTGTCGCGTCATGAATCCGCCCAGCTTGTCGAATCAGTCCTGGACCATATTTCCGACGCCCTTGTGAACGGCGAACAGGTGAAGATTTCGTCCTTCGGAACCTTCAGCCTGCGCGACAAGAACGAACGCATCGGCCGCAACCCCAAGACGGGCGAGGAGGTGCCGATCACCCCCCGCCGCGTCCTGTCCTTTCGTCCTTCGCACCTGATGAAGGATCGCGTGGCGGCGGGAAACAAGGGCTAGAGGCGTCCGGACTGAATGACAAAAGGCGCAGACGCATTCCGGTCGATCGGCGAAGTCGCAAACCTTCTGGGCGTGGCGCCTCATGTGCTGCGCTATTGGGAAACGCAGTTTCCGCTGCTCAAGCCGATGAAGCGTCCCGATGGGCGGCGCTATTACCGCCCCGATGACGTGCGGCTGGCGGCGGGCCTTTGCACGGTGCTGCGCGACGAAGGGCTGACCATCCGGGGCGCCAAGATGCTGCTGGCCCGCGACCGGGGCGCCAGCTTGCGCGAACGCGGGTCGCTGCGCCTGGCCGATTTGCCCGAACCGGATGGCGAACCCGATGAAACCGTTCAGGACAGGCCCCGGGACAACGACCCGATGTTCCATGGGGGGCCGAAATCGCGCCATCGCAGGCGCCGGATCAGCCCCGCCGGAATGCCGGCAGAGGATCGGGGTCCGCATGACTGGCTGGGCCGGCTGGTTGCCGTGAATGCCCGGCTGGGCGCGCTTCGGCCCGAAGATCCCGCAGCCCTGCGTGGACGGCAGGCCTTGTCGCACCTGCGCGACGGCCTGGGGCGGTTTTGCTGACAGATCCGGCATGTGGTTCGCAGATTTCCGCATTGCGGCCCTTGTGCAGCCGGGCCGGATCGCTTTATACGATGCGCGTCGGGCCGTGGCGCAGTCTGGTTAGCGCGTCCGTCTGGGGGGCGGAAGGCCGAGAGTTCGAATCTCTCCGGCCCGACCATTTCGAAAACGCCCATCCCTGTTCCGGGGTGGGCGTTTTCGCATCAAAGGTTTCGGCATGAACGGCGTTCTTCCCGACAGCGGCATCCGCACCCTGATCCAGTCCAACGCCATCACGGCCGATCCTGCGATCATCCCCGACCAGATCCAGCCTGCGTCGCTGGATTTGCGCCTGGGAACGGTCGCCTATCGCTTGCGCGCCAGCTTTCTGGCGGGGCGCGGACACAGGGTCATGGACCGGCTGGCCGATGTCCAGATGCACCAGATGGACCTGTCTGGCGGCGCGGTGCTTGAACGCGGCTGCGTGTACCTGATCCCGCTGATGGAACATATGTCGCTGCCTGAAGGGCTGACGGCTGTGGCCAATGCCAAGTCCTCGACCGGCAGGCTGGATCTTCTGACCCGGCTGGTGGCCGACGGGGGCACTGAATTCGACCGCCTGCCCGAAGGCTATGACGGCCCGATCTATGCGGAAGTCTGCCCGCGCAGCTTTTCGGTCCTGGTCCGCCCGGGAATGCGCCTGAACCAGTTGCGGCTGCGCCAAGGCCAGGCGGTGCTGTCAGACAGCGAATTGAGCGACCTGAACGCCCGCGAACCGCTGGTTGGCGGCCAGGCGTTGATCGACAATGGCCTGGGCTTTTCCGTCGATCTGAAGCCTGCCAGTGGCAATCTGGTCGGCTATCGCGCGCGCCCGCACAGCGGGGTGATCGACCTGGACCGGATCGGCGCCTATGAAGCCGCTGAATTCTGGGACGAACTGCGCACGACTCAAGGCCGCCTGATCCTGGATCCCGGCGCCTTCTATATCCTTGTCAGCCGTGAATCGGTGGCAATTCCCGCCGATTACGCGGCCGAGATGGCCCCCTATCTGGCCATGGTGGGCGAATTTCGCGTCCATTACGCGGGCTTTTTCGACCCCGGCTTCGGCATCGGCGACACCGGCACCGGCGCACGCGGCGTGCTGGAGGTCCGATGCCACGAAGCGCCCTTTGTGCTTGAACACGGCCAGGTCGTGGGCCGCCTTGTCTATGAGCGCATGGCCGCGCGCCCGGACCGGCTTTATGGGGCGGGCATCAAGTCGAACTATCAGGGACAGGGCCTGAAGCTTGCCAAGCAGTTCCGCTGAACGGCGGCTTTCTTGCCTTGGCTGAAATATCCTCTGGGGGTCCGGGGGGCGAAGCGCCCCCGGCCTTGGGGGGCTACAGCACCCCCGATTGCCACAGCTTCACCTTCAACCCGCCATGCGCCACGACCGGCCCCGATTCCAGCGGCAATCCGGTCGCCTTGGCCAAGGCCCCGTCGGTGGTCACGATCCCCACCCGCCAGCCTTTCAGGCGTTCCCGAAACACCTGCCCCATCGCCGCGTGCAGCCCGAACAGCGGCCCCTTGTTGCCGATGCGCGCGCCATAGGGCGGGTTCACGATGACGATGCCGGGCGCGCAGTCAGGACGCGTCAGATCGCCAATGGCCCGACAGTCAAAGCGGGTCAGGCCCTCTATCCCTGCCCGTCCCGCATTCTGGATGCTCATGCGGATGGCGCCAGCGTCGCGGTCGCTGCCAAGGAACTGCGCGGGCGCCGGGCGGGACACCACCGCGGCGCGCATTCCATCCCAGGCGGCAGGGTCAAAAGTCGCAAGCTGCTGAAATCCGAACGCGCGGCTGCGGCCCGGGGCCATGCCCGCCGCGATCTCGGCGGCCTCGATCACAAAGGTTCCCGACCCGCACATCGGATCCAGCACCGGCTGGCTGCCATCGAAGCCCATTTCCCGCAGAAACATCGCGGCCATGGTTTCCCGCATGGGCGCCTTGGCAACGGCTTCCTTGTGGCCGCGCTTGTGCAGGGATTCTCCGGTCGTATCCAAGCTGAGGGTGACAAGATCATCCTCGATCCGCGCCTTTACCACCACCGTGGCGTCAGCCGCGATCGGCGCGCCCAGTTCCTCGGCGATAGCGCGTTCGATGCGCTGCGTGGCCGCACCCGCGTGATAGATGCGGCTGGCCTTGCAGGTGGCTTCCACCCGGACGGGTGCATCGGGCCGCAAGACCGAACCCCAGGGGAACTTCCGCGCACGCTTGTCCAGTTGCGCCAGATGCATCGCGCGAAAGCTGCCCACCCGCGCCAGAACCCGCGTGGCCCCGCGCAGCCACAAGTTCGCGCGCCAGACATCCGGCCAGCCGCCGGTGATCGTCACGCCGCCCGGCTGCACGACCGGCTGCCAGCCCAAACCGGCAACCTCGGCCGCTAGTGGCGCTTCCAGGCCCGGCGTCGCCACCAGGAAAATCTCGAATCTGTCATCCATCGCGCAGCCCTAGCCCGGCTGCGCCGGAAAGGCGAGTGTCAGCGCCCGATGCGGCGGGTCAGCCGGGCGGCCTGACGGGCGCGCTTGACAGCCGTGCGCATATCCCGGGCCTGCTTGGCCGAAACCGGCGCGGGCTTGCCCCCGGACTTTGCAATCCGGTCGATGCCCTTGTTGATGCCCCAGTTCATGGCGCGGCGGCTGACCATGCGGGTCAGCATATGGATGATCCGGTTCAGGCCCATGCGGTCATTCGTCCTTGGAAACACAGTCTGCGGGTTGGGTTGCACCCATATCATCATCCCCATCCTGCGGCACAAGGGGCAAGACCAGCCCGTCAGCAGGAGGACGCGATTCCAGCAGCCCCGCCGCCCGCAATTCCGCAAGCCCCGGCAGGTCGCGTGCGGATTCCAGGCCGAAGTGGTCCAGGAATGTTTCCGTCACCACGAATGTCGCGGGCCGCCCGGGGGTCATGCGGCGGCGGCCGATGCGTACCCATTCCATCTCGATCAACTGGTCCAGGGTGCCGCGGGACACGGCCACGCCCCGGATTTCCTCGATCTCGGTGCGGGTGACGGGCTGGTGATAGGCGATGATGGCAAGCGTCTCGATGGCGGCGCGCGACAAGCGGCGCTGTTCGACGGTTTCCGTCTGCATCAGGAAGGACAGGTCGGGGGCGGTGCGAAACGCATATCCGTCGCCGATCCGTTCCAGCACCACGCCCCGCCCGGCATAGGTCCGTCCCAAGGCCGCAAGCGCCTGCACCGGATCACAGCCGGGGGGCAGGCGATCCGACAGGTCACGCAACGTCAGGGGCTTGCCGGATGCGAACAGGATGGCTTCCACCATGCGTTCCTGGTCCGCAAGGGACGGCGGGAACAGGTCAGGCTGGGGATCGGCAGGTTGGGTCACGGGGTCTCGGACGTGTCGGATTTGCGCCGAAAGCGGATCGGCGCGAAGGGATCGGACTGGCGTATCTCGATCCGGCCCTGCCGCGCAAGTTCCAGCGAAGCAGCAAAAGTCGCCGCCGTGGCCGACCGACGGCGCGTGCCTTGCGTCCCCCAGCCATCCGGCAGAAAGTCGGACAGATCGGTCCAGTCGCCCACATATCCGATCATCCCGCGCAGCCGGTCCAGGGCCTGTTCCATCGTGAACACGTCCCGGCGATCAAAGGCATAGGGGCGGAATTCGCTGCGCGTCTTCAACCGGGCATAGGCACGCATCAGGTCGATCAGCCCCGCCCGCCATTCGGTGCGCCGCGTCCTGGCCACGGTCTCCGGCGTGCCGCGCGGAAATCGGCTGATCCCCAGCCGGTCGCGGGCCATCAGTTGCGCCGCCGCCTGCCGCATCGCCCCCAGCCGTTCCAGTTGAAAGGCCAGATGCGCGGCCATGTCCTCGGCCGACGGTCCCTCGGCCTGGGGGTCGGGGGGCAGCAGCAGGCGCGATTTCAGAAAGGCCAGCCAGGCCGCCATGACCAGGTAATCGGCGGCAAGTTCGATCCGCAGCGTACGGGCCTGTTCGACAAATGCCAGGTATTGTTCCGCCAGATGCAGGACAGAGATCTTCATCAGGTCGACCTTCTGCACCCGGGCCAGGGTCAGCAGCAGATCCAGCGGGCCTTCATAACCGTCCAGGTCGACGATCAGCGTTTCATCCCCGCGCCGCTGCGCGACGTGGTCTGCCTCGGGGACAGGCCTCAGGTAGGGGACATCGCTGATGGTGCGGGCCACGGTGTGTCTTTCAGTCATGGGGCATCAAAGTCGGCGCTGCCCAGGCCGGAGTCAAGCGGGCAGCGTTGCGGGGGGCGTTCCGCCCCCGTCCCCTTCGGGGACTCCCCCCGAGGATATTTTCGTGAAGAAGAAGCGTCAGGCAGTGGCCCCTGCGAGGCTGTGCCATTCCGCCATCAACGCGCCGGGGTCGAGTTCCTGCGGCAGGCGGCGCTGCGCCAGGGCGGCATCGGCGCGGCGTTGGGCATCTGGCGACATGGCGCCTGCGGCTTCGACCACCGGTTCCATGTCCGCAACCGTGCCGTTGCAATGCAGCACCAGGTCGCAGCCAGCGGCAATGGAGGCCGTCGCCCGTTCGGCTTGTGTTCCCGACAGGGCGTTCATGGTGATGTCGTCGGTCATCAGCAGACCGTCAAAGCCGATCCGGTCGCGGATCAGGCCGATCATCCGGGGGGATGCCGTGGCCGGGGCGTCGTCCAGGGCCGTAAAGCGGATATGCGCGGTCATGCCCATCGGCAGGTCGCGCAAGGCATGAAAGGGAGCAAAGTCCAGGACTTCCAGGTCTTCCACCGCAGCCGCGACAATGGGCAGGTCGTGGTGGCTGTCGGCGATGGCGCGCCCATGGCCCGGCAGATGCTTCATCACCGGCAACACGCCTGCGGCCAGCATCCCGTCGGCGCCTGCGCGGCCAAGAACGGCAACCGTGGCAGGGTCCGTGCCGAGGCAACGGTTGCGCAGGAACGGATGGGTGTCGGCCTGCGCCACGTCCAGCGTGGGGGCGCAGTTGCTGTCGATCCCCACGGCCCGCAGTTCGCGTCCGATCAGGTGATAGCGCAGCCACATCGCGCGCGGCCCGGCAGCCGCCTGATCCAGAGGCGCGGGCCAGTCGGCCCAATGGGGCGCGCGCAAACGCTGCACCCGTCCGCCTTCCTGATCGACGGTGATCACCGCATCGCGGCCCACCGCGTCACGCAGATCACCCGTCAGGCGGCACAACTGATCGGGGCTTTCGACATTGCGCCCGAACAGGATAAAGCCCCAAGGGTCGGCCGCGCGGAAAAAAGCCCGCTCGGCCGCCGTCAGTCTGGTCCCGGCGATGCCGCCGAGGATCGTGGCGTTGGCAGCCATCAGTTCAAGGCAAGGCAGTCCGTGCCCGCCGATTTCAGCGCGGCGCAGAACTGGCGTGCCTCGCCCAGCGAATCGAAGCCCGAGACGCGCAGCCGCCAGAAGGTGCGTCCGTTCGACTGGTGCTGCTGGATCACCTGCTGCTTGCCGCCAAAGACGACGTGCTTGTTCATCAGGCGGTTCCATTCGCTGGCCGCGATGGAATCGCTGTCAAAGGCGCCCAACTGGACCTGCGGGCCGCTGGCCTGGGACACCGGCGCGGGCGCAGGTGCCGCCTCGGGCCGCGCCTCGGCGGCAACGGGACGCGCATCGGTCGCGGTTGTCCCGGCCGAGGCCACGCGGGTGCTGCGCGGGCGCGGCGTGGGCCGGGGGGATGCGGTCAGCACGCCGGGATTGGCTTGGGCCTGGGCCTGGACCAAGGCCTCGGTGATGGCGGCGGCCTGCGCGGGCGCGCCATTTTCGTCGGTCAGCGCCTCGTTCACCGGGCCTTCGCTGGCGGGGGCGTCGATGATCGTGGCGTCCTGCACGGCGCTGTCGGCCAAGGCCAGGCGCTGCGCCTCGGCCTGGGCTTCCGCCAAGGCGCGCGCTTCGCTATCGGACAAGGGCAGGACAGGTTCGCCGTCAAAGCTGAGCGGCGTTTCGGATACGACCGAAGGCTGGCGGGACGTGGCGCCAAGCTGGCCCATCGCCACGTCTTCGTCCGACAGACCGACCGGCGCGGGGGCAATGGCCACCTGCTGGGTCGGCTGGTGGTCGATCCCCTCGGCCACGGTATTGACCGCATAGCCGGTATAGTTCGTCAGCTCGCCGCCGGGATCGGACGGAGTGGTGCGCGCATCGCCCGTGATGGCGCGGATCACCGGCACGCCCGACACGTCGCGCGACACCAGTTGCCATCCCCAGACCATCAGCCCGACCATCAGCACAACCGAGGCGACCGCGCCCAGGTAATGCGTCAACCGCGCGAACCGGGCGGTCAGGCTGTCGTTGCCCTGAGGGTCCGACGCCGATCGCGCCCCGTCCCGGTGCGGCTGGTCGTCCCGGCCGCCCCCTTCATAGGAAAATTCGCGCTTCACCTTGTGCCGCGAGAAAACATAGCCGCCTTCGCGGAAATCCATCACTGCCATAGCCTGCCTGCCTGCCGGTTGATCCGACTTGAACTTGACTGCCCGTTCCGACCGGTGGGGGCGCTTTGTGAAGTCAGCGCATTTCCTTGACCGGCGTGACCCCAAGGATAGCGAGACCACATGAAATAACAACGCCAACTGCACGCACCAGCGCGATTTTTGCTTGCGACGTGTCCGGATTGCCATCTTGCACAAAGCGCAACGACGGATCGTCATTGCCGCGGTTCCAGAGCGAATGCAGGTCAGATGCGATGTCGTACAGGAAAAAGGCGATGCGATGCGGTTCATGCGCACGGGCCGCGTGTTCGACCAGGCGCGGCCATTCGGCGACTTTCCGCGCCAGATCCAGCTCGGCCGGATGGGAAAGCTGTGTCAAATCCGCCGATGCCAGGACCGAATCACCGACCTCGATCCCCGAATCAGTTGCCCGGCGCAGGACGGAATGAACCCGCGCGCTGGCGTATTGGACATACCAGACCGGGTTGTCCTTGGACTGTTCCAGAACCTTGGCAAAATCGAAATCCAGCGCCGCGTCGTTCTTGCGCGTCAGCATGATAAAGCGCGTCACGTCGGCGCCCGCCTCCTCGACCACGTCGCGCAGGGTGACGAATGTGCCCGCACGCTTGGACATCTTGAACGGCTCGCCGTTCTTGAACAGCTTGACCAGTTGGATCAGCTTGATGTCCAGCGGCACCCGGCCGTTCGACAAGGCCGCGACCGCCGCCTGCATCCGCTTGACATAGCCGCCGTGATCGGCGCCGAATACGTCGATCAGCTGGTCGAAGCCCCGGTCGATCTTGGACCAGTGATAGGCAATGTCGGGCGCGAAATAGGTCCAGGCCCCGTCCGACTTCTGGATGGGCCGGTCCACGTCGTCGCCATGGGCGGTGGACCGGAACAAAAGCTGCTCACGCTCCTCCCAATCCTCGTGCAGTTTTCCCTTGGGCGGCTCCAGCACGCCGCGATAGATCAGGTCCAGCGACCGCAACCGCTCGATCGCGGCCTCGATCTGGCCGGTGCCGTAAAGTGCCTTTTCGCTGGAATAAACATCCATGCGGACGCCCAGTGCCGCAAGATCGCCGCGGATCATCTCCATCATCGCCAGGATGGCGAAATCGCGCACCTCGTCCAGCCATTCGCCTTCGGGCCGATCCAGCAGACGGGTGCCGTACTTGTCCTTCAGCGCCTCGCCCACGGGGATCAGGTAATCGCCCGGATAAAGCCCTTCGCGGATTTCGGGTTCCAGGCCATTGGCCTCGCGGTAACGCTCGTATGCCGACCGGGCCAGCACGTCGACCTGTGCGCCGCCGTCGTTGATATAGTATTCGCGCGTCACCTCGTGGCCCGAAAACGCCAGCAGGTTCGCAAGCGCATCGCCAAAGACGGCGCCGCGCACATGGCCCACGTGCATCGGGCCGGTGGGATTGGCGCTGACGAATTCGACATTGACCTTTTGCCCCGCGCCGATATCCGAGCGTCCAAAGGCATCCCCTTCGCGAATGGCGGTGCCGACGACGCCCTGCCAGACGGCGGGGGACAGGCGCAGGTTCAGGAACCCCGGTCCCGCGACTTCGGCCGCGGCAATGCGCGGATCGGTCAGGCGGGCGGCCAGGCGCTCGGCAATGTCGCGAGGCTTCATCCCGGCGGGCTTTGCCAGCACCATCGCGGCATTGGTGGCCATGTCGCCATGGGCGGGATCGCGCGGCGGTTCGACCGCGACATTGCCAAAATCCAAACCCTCGGGCAATTCGCCCGCCTGCATCATCTGCTGCAACGCGGCCAGCACGACGCCGCGCAGATCGGTGAATAGGTTCATCATCGCTTTCCTGACTGTCCGGTGCCGGTTATCGCCTGGGGCGGGGTTTGGTCAACACAAAGCCCGAAAACCTGCATTTTTCGTAAGGTTTCCGGGGCGAAACATTGACGTGGCGGTCCACTTGGTCTAAGTCGCTGCATGGTTCGCATCCGGCGGGCCGACTGAAGGGGCGTGCGAGTCTGCGTCCCATTGCAGGCCGCAGCAGCCACCCGGGCGACGCGGCAATGGAACGCCACGCGCCGGCCTGCCGCCGCGCAAGCCTTGGAAAGCCCCCGAATGACGAAATTCTCCGATCTCAAGCTCGATCCCAACGTGATCAAGGCCATCGCCGAGGCCGGGTATGAAACGCCGACGCCTATCCAGGCCGGCGCCATCCCTCCGGCCCTGGAAGGCCGCGACGTTCTGGGGATCGCGCAGACCGGCACGGGCAAGACGGCAGGCTTCGTGCTGCCGATGATCACCCTTCTGGGGCGCGGACGCGCGCGTGCGCGGATGCCGCGCAGCCTGGTCCTGTGCCCGACCCGCGAACTGGCGGCCCAGGTGGCCGAGAACTTTGACACCTATGCGAAACATACCCGCCTGACCAAGGCGCTGCTGATCGGCGGCGTGTCCTTTGGCGAACAGGACAAGCTGATCGACCGGGGCGTGGACGTGCTGATCGCCACGCCGGGCCGGCTGCTGGACCATTTCGAACGCGGCAAGCTGTTGCTGACCGGCGTGCAGATCATGGTCGTGGACGAGGCCGACCGGATGCTGGACATGGGCTTCATCCCCGATATCGAACGCATCTTCCAACTGACGCCCTTTACCCGCCAGACGCTGTTCTTTTCGGCCACCATGGCGCCGGAAATCGAACGCATCACCAACACCTTCCTGCACGCCCCCGAACGGATCGAGGTCGCGCGCCAGGCCACCACAAGCGAAACGATCACCCAGAAGCTGGTCGAACTGACCCCCACCCGCCGCGACATGGCCGCCAAGCAGAAACGCGACCTGCTGCGCGCGCTGATCGACGCCGAAGGCCCGGAAACGGAAAGCGGCGGGCTGAAGAACGCCATCATCTTCTGCAACCGCAAGACCGACGTGGATATCCTGGCCAAGTCCCTGGCCAAGCACGGCTATGACGCGGCGCCGATCCATGGCGACCTGGACCAGAGCCACCGCACCCGCACCCTGGAAAGTTTCCGCGAAGGCAAGCTGAAATTCCTGATCGCCTCCGACGTGGCGGCGCGGGGCCTGGACATTCCGGCGGTCAGCCATGTGTTCAACTATGACCTGCCCTCCCATGCCGAGGATTACGTCCACCGCATCGGCCGCACGGGCCGGGCGGGCCGCCTGGGCAGCGCCTTCAGCATCGCCACCCCGTCGGACGAGAAATATCTGACCGCCATCGAAAACCTCGTGAAACAAGCCCTGCCCCGTGTTCCCTTGCCCGAAGGCTTCACCTTGTCCGACACAGACCGCAACGCGGGCCGCGATGACCGCCGCCCCGCCCGCGACAAGACCCGCGGTCGCGACAAGGCCCGTGGCCGCGACGAAATCCGCAGCCGCGACGACGAACGGCGCGAACCCCGCGAAGAGCGCGCCGCCGAGCCTGTCGCGCGCGAGGAAACCCGCCGCGAACCCGTCCGCGAGGAACGCAAGGAGGAACGGCGCGAGGATCGCGGTCACGAGCGCCGGGAAGAACGGCGCGACGACCGCCGCGATCAGGGCCCCGAACGCCGTGGACGGCGCGACAACAATCGCGGTCCTGCGGTGATGGGCATGGGCGATCATGTCCCGGAATTCATGCTGGTGGAACTGCGCCGCGCCCTGGCCTCGACCTCGCAGGACAGCGACGAACGTGCCCGGCCGGCGGAACCTGTCCAGCCGGTCGCGGCAGACAGCCAGGCCGACAAGCCGCGCCGTGGCCGCAACCGCCGCAAAAAGCCCGAGGCCCTGGCAGAAACTGCCGTCGTGGAAAGCCCGGTCGATACGGCCGCGCTCGAAGATGTGCAGGAAAGCCCGGCGCCTGAAACGCCGGCCAACGATCCTGTGGCGGAACAGGCCCCTGAGGCTTCGACGCCCGCTGCAGGTCCAGTGGCCGATCCCGCCACTGATCCCGTGGCGGAGGAAACGCCCAAGCCCAAGCGCACCCGCCGCAAGAAGGCCGAGGCAGACAGTCCGGCCGAGGCCAGCGAAACCCCGGCCGAGCCTGCGGAAAAGCCAAAACGGACCCGCCGCAAGAAAGCTGAAGCCCCCGCGGATGCCCCGCCGGCCGAAGCAGAAGCCGCGCCCAAGCACAAGCGCACGCGCCGCAAGAAAGCCGACCAGGCGGCCCCCGAAGCGCCCGCCGACAAGGCCGAGGCCGAGGCCTGAGCACAGCCGATGCGCGGCCGTCCGCCCCTGCGGCAGCTTTTGGCCCCGCTTGCGCTTGGCCTGATCGCGGCGCTTGGCCTGGCACCCTTTGACATCTGGATCGCCACGCCCTTGGCCTTGGCGGTCCTGATCCGGCACGTCGCGGGGTCGGGCGGGGTCTTCTGGCCCCTCTTGGCTGCGGGCTTTGGCTGGTTTGCCTTGTCGATGTCCTGGATCGTCGAGCCGTTCCTGGTCGAACCTGACATCTATGGCTGGATGGCCCCCTTTGCCCTGGTCATGATGGCCGGGGGCGGGGCGCTGTTCTGGGCAATCCCCGCCACCTTTGCCACGCGCCTGACCCCCCTCGGGCCGCGCCGGGCCATTGCGATTGCCGCATCCCTGGTGCTGTCCGACTGGCTTCGGGGCTGGATCTTTACCGGCCTGCCCTGGGCGCTGATCGGCCATGCCTGGATCGACACGCCGGTGGCGCAGGCTGCCGCCTGGACCGGCGCCATCGGGCTGAGCGCGATCACCTTGGGACTGGCGGTCCTTCCCTCGCTGATCCGCCCCTTGCCTGCCGCTGCGGTGGCCTTGACGCTGGCCGGCGGGCTGTGGGCGGCAGGGCAGGCGCGGCTGGCGCAACCGCTGCCTGCCGATACCCCCACGATCCTGCGCATCGTCCAGCCTAACGCCGAACAGCACCTGAAATGGGATCCCGAATGGGCCGCGATCTTTTTCCAGCGGTTGCTGGACCTGTCTGCGCAACCGGGACAGCGCGATCTGGTCATCTGGCCCGAAACAGCGGTGAACTTCCTGCTGGAGGACGCAGGCCCTGTCCTGCCCGCCATGGCCCAGGCCGCAGGCGCACCCCTGGTCATGGGCATCCAGCGTCGCGACGGCAGCCGGTTCTATAACAGCCTGGCCACGCTGAACCCCGATACGACTATCGGCGCGCTGTATGACAAGTTCCACCTTGTCCCTTTCGGCGAATACATGCCTTGGGGCGATGCCCTGTCACGGATCGGCATCACCGCCTTTGCAGCGCAACAGGGCAACGGCTACTCCTCCGGCTCCGGCCCATCGATCATGTCCGTGCCAGACCTGCCTTCCTTCCAGCCGCTGATCTGCTACGAAGCGATCTTTTCCCACCACCTCCGGGGCCTTGACGGCCGCCCGGCCTGGCTGCTGCAAGCCACCAACGACGCCTGGTTCGGCCAGTTCTCCGGTCCCTACCAGCACCTCACTCAGGCCCGGCTACGCACGATCGAATCCGGCCTGCCGCTGGTCCGCGCGGCCAATACCGGCATCAGCGCGGTCATCGACCCCCATGGCCAAGTCCGCCAATCGCTCGGCCTGGGGGTGGAGGGAAAAATCGACGCGGCCCTGCCTGCCGCACTGCAGGAAACCGCCTGGATGACATGGGGCAATGCGCCTGTCGTCCTGTTCGCCTTATTGGTCCTTCTTGCGGCGACGTTGCCCCGCAAGCGCCGTTGACCGCGTCTTCTTCACTCAAATATCCGCGGGGGAGGCCGCGCAGCGGACGGGGGCGGCAGCCCCCTGCCCGGCCTCAGTCCTTGAAGAACCGGCTGTCCTTGACCTGATCCCAGGCCCAGACCACCTCGGACAGGCGATCCTCGTCCGACCGGTCGCCGCCATTCATGTCGGGATGCAGGTCTTTCACCAACGACTTGTACTGCTTGCGGATCTCGGCCCGGGTCCAGTTGTCCTTGGCTTCCAGGATATCCAGGGCCTTGCGTTCAGTGGGCGGCAACTTGCGGCTGGCCTTGGCGCGGGCCTCGGGGGCAGTGCCATTGGCGCCCAGAATCTCCAGCGGGTCGCTGACGCCGTGGCGCGCCCACTTGTCCTCGGCCGCGGCGCGCCCAAAGGGCTTGGTGGGACGTTCCCAGACGGTGGCGTTGTCGATGAACTGCTGGAATTCTTCCTCGGACTGGCCCTGGAAGTAATTCCAGTTCGCATTGTATTCGCGGACATGGTCCTTGCAGAACCAGAAATAGTCGTCCAGATGCCGGGGGTTCTTGGGCGCGCGATATTGGCCGGGTTCGTCGCAGCCCTGCTTGTCGCAGATGCGGGTCGAGGTCTCGAAGGCGCCCGACATACCGCGACGGCCCTTGTTCTTGCGCTTCTTGTCCTTCGCGGCCGAAATGTCGAAGCCGAACGGGTCGTTACTGCTCATCCTGGGGCACCTTTGCGACTCGGAGGCGGCAGTTTAGGGTTTTTGACGCGACATGAAAGGTCTTGACGGATGATTGCAGATGAAATGCGCGAAAGGCTGGGCGCGCTGACCCCCACCCGGCTGGAGGTCATCGACGAAAGCGAAAGCCATCGGGGCCATGCCGGATACCGCGATGGCGGGCAGACTCACTTCCGCATCCGCATGGCCAGCCCCGCTTTCGCCGGCCTTGGGCGCGTGCAGCGCCACCGGCTGGTCCACCAGACCTTGGGCGACATCGTGCCGCGCATCCATGCCCTGGCGCTTGATCTGACGGATGCCTAGGCGTTAGCGCCGACAGGCTTGCCGCTGCAGCGGGTGGGGCGTAAGACCCGTCCAAGCTGTCGCAACGAGGGATGGACATGACCGCGCCCAAGGACTTCAACGACCGGATGCTTTCGCTGGGCCTGGCCCGCGTCAGCGAGGCTGCGGCCCATGCCTCGGCCCGGCTGATCGGGCGCGGCGACGAAAAGGCCGCCGACCAGGCCGCCGTCAACGCCATGCGCGACCAGTTGAACATGCTGGACATCAAGGGCGTCGTGGTCATCGGCGAGGGCGAGCGCGACGAGGCGCCGATGCTGTATATCGGCGAGGAAGTCGGCACCGGCGAAGGCCCCGAGGTGGACATCGCCCTTGATCCGCTGGAAGGCACCACCTTGACCGCCAAGGACATGCCGAACGCGCTGACCGTGATCGCAATGGCCCAGCGGGGCACCCTGCTGCACGCGCCGGACGTTTATATGGAAAAGCTGGCCATCGGGCCGGGATATCCGACCGATGTGGTCAGCCTGGAGATGACACCCTCGGAGCGTATCCGCGCCCTTGCCGACGCGCGCGGCGTCAAGGACAGCGACATCACCGTCTGTATCCTGGAACGTCCCCGGCACGAGGATCTGGTGGCCGAGGTCCGGTCCACCGGCGCGGCGATCCGGCTGATCACCGATGGCGACGTGGCCGGTGTGATCCATTGCGCCGAGGCCGAACTGACCGGCATCGACATGTATATGGGTTCCGGCGGCGCCCCCGAGGGCGTCCTGGCGGCATCCGCGCTGAAATGCATGGGCGGACAGATGTGGGGCAAGCTGCTGTTTCGCAACGACGACGAACGCGGCCGCGCGCGCAAGGCGGGCATCACCGATCTTGACCGAATCTATGGGCGCGACGAACTGGTGACGGGCGACGTGATCTTTGCCGCGACCGGGGTCACGAACGGGTCGATCGTGGCTGGCGTCAAGCGCGAGCCCGGCTATCTGACGACCGAGACGATCCTGATGCGGTCCAAGACCGGATCGGTCCGGCGGATGATCTATCGCAACCCGATCAAGTAAAAGGGGGCTTTGCCCCCGTCCCTGCGGGACTCCCCCAGGATATTTGGATGAAGAAGAAGGTGCTGCCGTGACGTTTCTGGGAATCGAGCAATCGCTGACAAATCGGCGGTGGGTCGGCCCGGACGGCACGGCGGACCGCCTGGCGGAAGGGCTGGCCCAACGCACCGGCCTGCCCTTGGCCGTCGCGCGCGTCCTGGCCGAACGAGGGGTCGAGGCGGATGGCGCCGAAGGCTTCCTGACGCCGCGCTTGCGCGAATTGCTGCCCGACCCGCTGTCCCTGCGCGACATGGGGATTGCGGCGGAACGGTTGGTGGCGGCGGCCGTCAATGGCGAACGCATTGCCGTCTTTGCCGATTACGACGTGGACGGCGGCGCCTCGGCCGCGCTACTGCTGGACTGGCTGCGCGGTCAGGGCCGGGATGCCACATTGTATATCCCCGACCGCATCGACGAAGGTTATGGCCCGAACGCCCCTGCCATGGCGGCCCTGGCCGAGAACCACGACCTGATCGTCTGCGTCGATTGCGGCACCCTGAGCCATGACGCCTTGGCGGCTGCGGCAGGCACCGACATCATCGTGCTGGACCACCACCTGGGCGGCGAGACGCTGCCCCCTGCCCTGGCCGTTGTGAACCCCAACCGCGCGGACGAGGATGGATCGCTGGGCCACCTCTGCGCCGCAGGCGTGGTGTTCCTGACGCTGGTGCAGGCGGGTCGCGTGCTGCGCGTCCTGGGACGGCCCGAGCCTGACCTGATGGCGATGCTGGATCTGGTGGCACTTGCGACCGTGGCCGATGTGGCCCCGCTGGTTGGCGTCAACCGCGCCTTTGTGCGGCAGGGCCTGGCCGTCATGGCCCGCAGGCAGCGCCCCGGCCTGGTGGCGCTGTCGGATGTAGCGCGCCTTGACGGCCCCCCGGGCGCCTTCCACCTGGGCTTCCTGCTGGGCCCGCGCATCAATGCGGGCGGCCGCGTGGGCCGGGCCGATCTGGGCGCGCTGTGCCTGTCCTGCCGCGACCCGAGAGAGGCCGGCCGGCTGGCGGCGGAACTGGATATGCTGAACCGCGACCGCCGCGCCATCGAGGCCGCCGTGCGTGACGAGGCCTTGGCCCAGGTCGAGGCGCGGTCCGATGCGCGGCTGTCCTGGGCCGCAGGACAAGGCTGGCATCCGGGCGTCGTCGGCATCGTGGCCGCGCGGGTGAAAGAGGCAAGCGACCTTCCCTCGGTCGTGATCGGGGTTGATGGCGGAATCGGCAAGGGCAGCGCCCGGTCGGTCCCCGGTGTTGACCTGGGGCGCGCGATCCACAGGCTTGCGGATGAAGGATTGCTGATCAAGGGGGGCGGGCACACCATGGCCGCAGGCCTGACGGTGGCCGAAGACCTGATTCCCGCCGCCATGGCGCGCTTGGCCGACCTGATCGCCCCCGATCTGGCCCAGCGGACGGGCGCGCGTGACCTGCGCATTTCGGGCCTGATGGAATGCGCAGGCGCCACGCCGCAAATCTATCGCCAGTTGGAGGATGCCGGACCTTATGGCCAGGCCGCCCCTGCGCCGCGCTTTGCCTTTGCAGACCAGTTGATCGACAGCGCCAGCACCATGGGCGACAACCACCTGCGCCTGTCCTTCCGCAGCGCCGGTGGCCCGGTCCTCGAGGCCGTGGCTTGGGGCGCGATGACCGGCCCGCTTGGTCCCGCGCTGCTGGTCGCACGCGGGCGGCGCTTTCATCTGGCGGGCAGGCTGGACCTGTCCACCTGGAACGGGCGCGAACGCCTGCGCCTGCGGCTGGAGGATGCGGCGCCGGTCTGAATATGCCCCCGTCTATCGCGTCTGGTCACGGCACGGCCCCGCCGCTAACTTGCCCCCGGCACTGTCAAGGGGAACGCGATGAAACTGACCTGGCTTGGACATTCGGGCTTTCGCCTGGAAATCGAGGATGCTGTAATCCTGATCGACCCTTGGATTTCCGGCAATCCGGTCTTTCCTGAAAACGCCCGGCCCGAGGCCATCAAGGGCGCGACCCATATCCTGCTGACCCATGGCCATGGCGATCATTCCGGCGACACGCTGGCCATCGCCAAGGAACTCAAGATCCCCGTCGCGGGCATCTATGACCTGATCGACAGCTGGTCCACCCATCACGACATAAACGGCATCGGCTTCAACAAGGGCGGCACGGTGGATCTTGGCGGGGCGTCGGTGACGATGGTGAACGCCAGCCACTCCAGTTCGCTGAACGGGGCGGACGGGCCGATCTATGCGGGCCATGAATCGGGCTACATGATCGCCGGGGACGGCCATGTGATCTATGTTTCGGGCGACACTGACATCATGGCCGACATGGCCTGGATGGGCGAATACCACCAACCCGATATCGGCATCCTGTGCGCGGGCGGGCATTTCACCATGGACATGAAGCGCGCGGCCTGGGCGGCCCGGAAATATTTCGACTTTAAGACCGTGGTTCCCTGCCATTACAAGACCTTCCCCCTGCTGGAACAATCGGCGCAGGCGCTGATCGACGGGCTGCCCGGCGTGCGGGTCATCGAACCGGAAATCATGAAAGCGATCACGCTGTGAGGTTTCAAAGCTTCGACGACCCCGCAGGCAGCGCCGATCACCCGGCGCGGCTGGCGCAATTGCGCGCGCGGCTTGCAGGGGACGGGCTGGACGGCTTCATTGTCCCGCGCGCGGATGTCCATCAGGGCGAATATGTGGCCGATGCCGATGCGCGGCTGGCCTGGCTGACGGGATTTACCGGCAGCGCGGGCTTTGCCATCGTCACAGCCGATCGGGCGGGCGTCTTCATCGACGGCCGTTATCGCGTGCAGGTCAAGGCGCAGGTGGACCTCGCCCACTTCACGCCCGTGCCCTGGCCTGAAACCCGGCCTTCGGATTGGCTGCGGGATGCCTTGCCGGCGGGCGGGCGGCTGGGCTTCGATCCCTGGCTGCACACCCGCCAGGAAATCGAGACGCTGGAAAAAGCCCTGGCCGACAGCGGCATCGGGTTGATCGCGGTGGGCCACAACCCCCTGGACGCGATCTGGACAGACCGCCCCGCCTTGCCGGTGGGCCGGGCACGAGTCCATGACGATGCGGTGGCGGGCGAAACATCCGCCGACAAGCGTGCCCGCCTGGCCGCCATGCTGCGCGACGAAGGACAGGCAGCGGCCCTGCTGACCCTGCCGGATTCGATCTCTTGGCTGCTCAACATCCGGGGCAGCGACGTTCCCAAGAACCCGATCGTGCAATCCTTCGCGGTGCTGTCCGACAATGGCCACCTGGCGCTGTTCGCGGATCCGGCCAAGTTCGACGATGCCTTGCGCGCCCATCTGGGCAACCAGGTCGCGATCCTGCACTCCGAAGGACTGGCCCCCGCGCTGCTGGATCTGGAAGGCCCGGTCCGCGTCGATCCCGCTTCTGCCCCCGAGGCTGCCTTCCGCCTGCTGGAAAGCGCCAACACCCAGATCGCCCGCGCCTCCGATCCCGCGATCCTGCCCAAGGCCCGCAAGAACGCCGCCGAACTGGACGGAATGCGCGCAGCCCACCGCCGCGACGGCGTGGCGATGGTGCGGCTTCTGGCCTGGCTGGATGCCCAGGATCCGGCGGCCCTGACCGAGATCGACGTGGTCGAGAAACTGGAATCCCTGCGCCGCGAGGCCGGGATCACCGACATCAGCTTCGATACCATCTGCGGGTCGGGTCCGAATGGCGCCATTGTCCATTACCGCGTCACCCGTTCCACCAACCGGCGCCTGGCGCGGGGCGATGTGCTGCTGATCGATTCCGGCGGGCAATATCCCGACGGGACAACCGACATCACCCGCACCGTGCCGCTGGGCGATCCCCTGCCCGAGGCCGTGGCCCCCTACACCGCGGTCCTGCGGGGGATGATCGCCATCAGCCGGGCGCGCTTTCCCAAGGGCGTCGCCGGGGGGCATCTGGATGCCCTTGCACGCCAGCATCTGTGGGCGCAGGGCCTGGATTACGACCACGGCACCGGTCATGGCGTGGGCGCGGCGCTGTGCGTCCACGAAGGCCCCGTGCGCATCAGCCGCGTCAGCACCCTGGCCCTGGAGGCCGGGATGATCCTGTCCAATGAACCCGGCTATTATCGCGAAGGCGCCTTTGGCATCCGCATCGAAAACCTGGTTGCGATAACCCAGGCCGAAGCCGAGCCGGGTCGCGCCATGCTGGGATTCGAGACGCTGACCCTCTGCCCCATCGACCGCCGCATGATCGACATCGCGGCCTTGCCGCGCGAAGAAATCCTGTGGCTGGACGCTTATCACGCGCAGGTGCAAAATTCGCTGTCCCCGCACCTGGACGAGGCGACACGGGCTTGGCTGGACCAGGCCACGCAGCCGCTTGGGTCTTCTTCATGAAAATATCCTCGGGGGTCCGGGGGGGCGAAGCGCCCCCGGCCACCGTGGGATACAAGCCTACAAGGCGTTCAATATCCGGGCCGCCTCGTCCTTGCAGGGCGTAAGGCTGGCGCGATCCTCGCCCGGAAAGAACCGCGCACGGACGGCGGTCGGCATCGGCGCAGGTGCGGCAATGACCACGCGGGGGCCCACGGTGGCGGCCTCGGCCTGCCAGCTGCGAACCAGGGCGATCTGCCCCGCCTTGGTGGCGCCATAGGCGCCAAAGAATTTCCGCCCCGCGCGCGCGTCGTCAAAAAACAGCGCCGTGCCGCCCCTTGCGCGTAGCAGCGGTTCCAGCAGCGCGATCAGCCCACGTGTCACGTCCATGTTGACCAGCACGGACTTGGCCCAGTCCTTGCCATCCACATGGGCCGCCGGCGCCAGGGGTGCGGCATGGATCGCGCAATGCGCCCACACGTCCAGCCCGCCCCAGCGGGACATCGCTGCCTGGGCCAGTTGCTGCATGGCAGGGGCCTCGGCCACGTCCATCGGCGCCAGGGTCGCGCTGCCGCCTGCGCGGCGGATGCGGTCGTCCAGTTCCTCTAATGCCCCGACCGTCCGGGCCACCGCCAGGACGTGATAGCCGCGCGCGGCCAGATCCTCGGCCAGGGCGGCGCCAAGGCCGCGCGATGCGCCGGTCACCAGCGCGATTTTGGGTGTCTCTGTCATGGCTTTGTCCCTTGCCACCAGCCCCGCGGCTTCGCAAGACCCGCCACGCAAAGAGGCCCCCGAAGGGGCCTCTGGAACCTGCGACCGATCAGCGCGCGGCGACGTCCAGATAGTCGCGCTTGTCCTCGCCCACATACAACTGGCGCGGACGGCCGATCTTGGCCTGCGGGTCGCCGATCATTTCCTTCCACTGCGCGATCCAGCCCACCGTGCGCGACAGCGCGAAGATCGGCGTGAACATCGAGGTGGGGAAGCCCATCGCTTCCAGGATGATGCCGGAATAGAAATCGACGTTGGGATAAAGCTTCTTCTCGATAAAGTACTCATCCTCAAGCGCGATCTTCTCCAGCTCCTTCGCGACCTGCAGCGTCGGATTGTCGTGGATGCCCAGCAGATCCAGAACCTCGTCCGCCGATTCCTTCATCACCTTGGCGCGGGGATCGAAGTTCTTGTAAACGCGGTGGCCGAAACCCATCAGCTTGAACGGGTCGGACTTGTCCTTGGCCCGCGCGATGAATTCGGGAATGCGGTCCACGGTCCCGATCTCTCGCAGCATCTCCAGGCAGGCCTGGTTCGCGCCGCCATGGGCCGGACCCCACAGGCAGGCGATGCCCGCCGCGATGCAGGCAAAGGGGTTGGCGCCCGACGATCCCGCCAGCCGCACGGTCGAGGTCGAGGCGTTCTGTTCGTGATCGGCGTGCAGCGTGAAGATGCGGTCCATGGCACGGGCCAGGGCCGGATCGACGTTGTATTTCTCGGCCGGGACGGAGAAGCACATATGCATGAAATTGCTGGCGTAATCCAGTTCGTTCTGCGGATAGACGAAAGGCTGGCCGATCGAATATTTGTAGGCCATCGCCGCGATCGTCGGCATCTTGGCGATCAGGCGGATCGCCGCAACCTCGCGCTGCCATGGGTCGTTGATGTCGGTCGAATCGTGATAAAAGGCGGACATCGCGCCGATCACGCCCACCATGGTCGCCATCGGGTGGGCGTCGCGGCGGAAGCCCCGGAAGAAGTTGTGCATCTGTTCATGCACCATTGTGTGGCGGGTCACGCGACGCTCGAAATCGTCCATCTGCTCGGCGGTGGGCAGGTTGCCATAGAGCAGCAGATAGCAGACTTCCAAGTAATGGGACTGGTCGGCAAGCTGCTCGATGGGATAGCCGCGATACCACAATTCGCCCTTGTCGCCGTCGATGAAGGTGATGGTCGAATCGCAGCTTGCGGTCGAGGTGAAGCCAGGGTCATAGGTGAACACGTCCGCCTGCCCGTAAAGCTTTCGGATATCCAGCACGTTCGGTCCCTGGGTGGGACGAAGGATCGGAAGCTCGTATTCGGAGTCGTTGATCTTGAGTGTGGCGGTTGTCGCGTCGGCCATCCAAGGCGTCCTTTCCGGCTGGGCCGGGCCGACCTTCGACTTCGCGGGGGACGACCCTGGCATGTAAGGGCAGGCCGTCAGCCTGCCAAATCCGTCTGGTCTTGCAACCGGGCCAGCGATTCCTCGCGGCCTAGCGCCGTCATCATGTCGAACACACTGGGGGTCGCGGTCCGTCCGGCCAGGGCGGCGCGCAACGGCGCCGCAAGTTTGCCCAAGCCCACGCCGTTTTCCTCGGCAACCTGCTTGGCCGCCTGCTCCAGCTCGTCTCGGGTCCAGCTAGCATGCTGCACTGCGGCAGTCAACGCGGACAGCATACCACGGGATACCGAATCAAGAGACTTTGACGCTTTTTCGTCCGGTTCCACCGGCCGCTCGATCAGCGCGAAGCGGGCCTGGTCCAGCAATTGCGGCAGGGTTCTGGCCTTTTCCTTCAGGGCTGGCAGTGCTGCCGTGATCCGGCCGCACTGTTGGCCGGTCAAGGGCGCGGCACCCGTGTCCGTCAGGAACTGGTCCAGCACCGCCATCAGATCGTCCTCCGGCATGGCGCCGATATGATGGCCGCTGACATGTTCCAGCTTCTTGAAATCCAGCCGGGCCGGCGCACGGTTGATCCCCGACAGGTCGAACCACTCCCGAGCCTGGGCGTCGTCGAACAGTTCGTCGTCGCCATGGCTCCAGCCCAGACGGGCGAGATAGTTGCGCATCGCCGCCGGGGGATAACCCAGTGCCGCGAATTCGTGCAGCCCCACCGCACCGTGACGCTTGGACAGCTTCTTGCCATCCTCGCCATGGATCAGGGGGATATGGGCAAAGACAGGGCGCGGCCAGCCCATCGCGTCGAAGATCTGCACCTGGCGGAAAGTGTTGGTCAGGTGGTCGTCGCCCCGGATCACATGGGTCACGGCCATGTCGCGATCATCCACCACCACCGCCAGCATATAGGTGGGCGTCCCGTCCGACCGCAGGATGATCATGTCGTCCAGCTGGTCGTTGGCCACGCGGACCGTGCCCTGCACGGCATCGTCGATCACCGTTTCCCCATCGCGCGGGGCGCGCAGGCGGATCGCATAGGGCGCATCAGGCAGATCGGTCGCGTCGCGCCAAGGGCTTTGGAACGGCTGGCGCGGATGGGCCTCGCGCCATTCCGCGATCTCCTCGGGGGTGGAAAAGCACTTGTAGGCGGTGCCGTTGGCCAGCATCTGCCGCGCCACCTCCGCATGGCGGTCGCGGCGTTCGAACTGGCTGATCGGCTCGCCATCCCAATCAAGGCCCAGCCAGGTCAGCCCCTTCAGGATCGCCTCGGTGGCCTCGGGCGTGGAGCGGGCGCGGTCGGTATCCTCGATCCGCAAAAGGAACTTGCCGCCCCGGCCGCGCGCATAAAGCCAGTTGAACAACGCCGTGCGTGCGCCGCCGATATGCAGGTATCCCGTTGGCGAAGGGGCAAAGCGGGTGACGATTGGCGTGTCGGACATGGCGGCTTCCTGGATCGGGGCGGGCATTAACGCTTTGGTAAGCTGTCCATGCCAGTGTTCGCGCCGAGAGATAGCCAAGCCAGGGCGAAAGGACAAGAATGGCCGCTTCGGGCGACATGGCGGCGCTGCCGGGGTTTTCCGGTGCGCGCGCGGCATCGCGGCACATGGATGTGCGGCCCGCCCGAATGGCGGCCACCGTCCGCACCGGGCTGTTCGCCTGGGTGCCGGTGTGCCTTGCCCTGGGGATCGCGCTCTGGTTCGCGCTTCCTGCCGCGCCTGGGCGCAGGATATGGGTCGGGCTTGGCCTGCTGTCAGCCTTGGCGCTTGCGGTATCGCGGCTGGCCCTGCCATGGGCCGAACGGGGGCGCATCGGCTGGACCTTGGCGGATGCCCTGCGGATCGGATCCACCGCGCTTTTGCTGGTCATCGCGGGCTTCGGCCTGATCGGGCTGCGGTCGGCCACTGTCGCAGCCCCGGTCATGGAATGGCGATATTATGGCCCCATCGAAGGGCGGCTGGTGGAAATCGACCGATCCGCCCGCGACCGGGTCCGGCTGACGCTGGACCGGGTGGTGCTGCGCGATACCGCGCCCGCACGCACGCCCGGCAAGGTCCGGCTGTCGCTGATGGAGCAGTCCGATCCGCTGCCGCCACTGGGCCAGCGGGTGATGCTGACAGGCCATCTTGGCCCGCCCCCAGCCCCGGCATCGCCGGGCAGCTTCGATTTCCGTTGGCTTGCCTGGTTCGAGGGGTTGGGTGCCGTCGGTTACACCCGCACGCCGATCATGACCGTCGAATCGGCCGAGGGCGGCATCTGGGCCATGCACCGCGCCCGGATGGCTGTCAGCCAGGCGATCCAGAAGGGCATCGGCGGACAGGAAGGCGCGGTGGCATCGGCCCTGATGACCGGCGACCGATCGGGGATCGCCGAGGCCACGAACGAGGTCATGCGGGCGTCGAGCCTGTATCACATCATCTCGATTTCCGGCCTGCATATGTCGATGCTGGCGGGCTTCGTTTATACCGCGCTGCGCATGGCCCTGGTGCTGGGACAAGGCCTTGGCGCGCCCCTGCCGCAAGCAGTCCACAAGATCGCGGCCCTTGGCGCGCTGCTGGCATCGGCTGCCTATCTGTGGCTTTCGGGCGGAGGCGTTGCGACCGAACGGGCCTTTGTCATGGTCGCGGTGATGCTGTTGGCGATCGTCGCCGACCGGCGCGCGATATCGCTGCGCACCATCGCCCTGGCGGCCACCATCATCCTGATCTATTCGCCCGAGGCCGTGACCCATCCCGGCTTCCAGATGAGCTTTGCGGCAACCGTGGCGCTGATCCTGACCGCCGGTCCCTGGTCGAAGATCTCTCCCCATATCCCCTTTTGGCTGCGGCCAGTGGCAATGCTGCTGGTCTCGTCGCTGGTGGCCTCGGTCGCGACCTCGCCCCTGGCGGCGGCGCATTTCAACCGGATGGCGCAGTATGGCCTGCTGGCGAACCTGCTGGTCGTGCCGGTCATGGGCGCCCTGGTGATGCCTGCGGGCGTGATCGGCGCCCTTCTGGCGCCCGTGGGCCTGGCGGGACCGGCGCTGTGGGTGATGGGGCTGGGGACCAGGTGGATGCTGTGGGTGGCGGAATATGTCGCAAGCTTAGGGGGAGCGGTGACAGCCCTGCCCCTGCCGCCCGCGCCGGTGATCCCGTTGATGTGCTTTGGCGCGACAATGGCGGTGTTGTGCTGGCGGGGCGGATCGGCCTTGCGACGGTTCAGCCTGACGGGCGGGGGTTTTTTGGCGGGGGTTGCGATGCTGGCCGCCGCCGGAGGGATTTGGCTGACCGCCAGCCGCCCGCTGTTGCTGATCGCCCCGGAAGGCGAGGCAGTGGGCCTGATGACCGCGCAGGGCCGGGCGGCGTCGAAACCGTCGGGCGGGGCCTTTATCGTCGATACCTGGCTGCAAGAGGATGGTGACATGGCCAGCCAGGAAGAATTGGCCGCCCGGCCTGCGTGGCAGGGCGACAAGCGCGACCGTATGGCCGCGCTGCCGGGGGGCTGGCAGATCTGGCACTTTACCGGAAAGGGCGCGGCCGACCGCGCGCCAGCCGCGTGTCAGCCGCGCAGGATTGTGGTTCTGTCGGAAAAGCTGCCAGCGCGCGCCGAGTGGCCCTGCGTGATGCTGGACCTGGGGCGCCTGCGGGCCACAGGCGCCGTGACGGTCGAGATGGACGAGGGCGGTCCCGTCCTGCGCGGCGTCAACGAGATGCTGCGCAGCCCGGGATGATGCCGGGGATCAGATCCCGGCGTCGATGATGGCGCGGGCCAGGACCGGCACGGTGTGCTGGTTCAGCCCGGCGATGTTCAGCCGCGAATCGCCCACCATATAGATCGCAGCCTCGGATTTCAGCTTGGCCACCTGTTCCGGCGTGGCGCCCAGCCGGGAAAACATCCCGCGATGCTGTTCGATGAAATCGAAGCGGCCGCTGCCCGACAGGTCACGCAGTTCCGATGCCAACTGCGACCGCAGGCCCAGCATGGTGCCCCGCACTTCCTCAAGCTCGGCGGCCCAGTCGGCGCGCAGGGCGTCGTCGGTCAGGATGGTGCTGACGATGCGGGCGCCGTGATCGGGCGGGAAGGAATAGTTCTGCCGGTTCAGGAAGGCCATCGACCCCTGGGCCAGATCGCGCGCAGCCGCATTGCCAGCCAAGGCGAACAGGATGCCGGTGCGTTCGCGATATATGCCGAAGTTCTTGGAACAGGACGCGGCGATCAGCACTTCGGGCAGGCGTGCCGCGATCATGCGGGTGGCGGCCGCGTCTTCCTCCAGCCCGTCGCCGAAACCCTGATAGGCCAGGTCGATCAGCGGGATCGCGCCAGATTGCTCCAGGATCGCCGCGACTTCGTTCCACTGGTCCATCGACAGGTTGGCGCCGGTCGGATTGTGGCAGCAGCCGTGCAGCAGCACGATGTCGCCCTTGCCAGCCTGGGCGATGTCGGCCTTTAGCCCGTCGAAATCGACGCCCCGACTTTCCGCATCGAAATACCGGTATTCAACAAAAGGCAGGCCCATGAACTTCATGATCGACAGGTGGTTGGGCCAGGTCGGGTTCGACACATAGACCGTCACCCCCGGATTGGCCAGGCGCGCCAGTTCCAGCGCCTGCCGGATCGCACCAGTGCCGCCGACCGTCGCCAAGGATGCCAGCCGGTCCCCCGGCACGTCCTTCAGCACCATCTGCGCCATGGCGTTGCGATAGTCAGCCTCGCCCGAAAGGCCGGTATAGGCCTTGGTCGTTTGGGTTTCCCAGATCCGCTGTTCCGCCGCCTTGACCGCCCGCATGACCGGCGTCACCCCCTGCGGATCCTTGTAAACGCCGACGCCCAGGTCGATTTTGCCCTGCCGGGTATCGGCCTTGAACTCCTCGATCAGCTTCAGGATCGAATCGGCGGCTTGGGGTTTCAGGTTCGACAGCATTCAGGCGTCTCCGGTTGCGATGGGCAGGTCGGGGAAGCTGCCCCATTCGGTCCAGCTTCCGTCGTAAAGCGAATGGTTGCGGTGCCCGATCCGTTCAAGCGCCAGCGACAGAACGGCGGCCGTGATGCCGCTGCCGCAACTGGTGATGACGGGCTTTTTCAGATCCACCCCGGCGGATTCGAATTCGGCGCGCAGGGCATCGGGCGATTTCATCGTGCCGTCCGCGTTCAGCAGCCGCCCAAAGGGGACGTTGCGCGCACCGGGGATGTGCCCAGACCGCAAGCCGGGGCGCGGTTCTGGTGCTTCGCCCCGGAAGCGTTCGGGGGCGCGGGCGTCGATGATGCCGTGATCGGCCAGCTTGCTGGCAGATGCCACCTGCGTCACGTCGCGCACCAATCCCGCCTGGCGCTGCACGGTGATGTGGCGGTCGCGCAGGATGGGGGGCATATCTTCGATCGGGCGGCCCTCGGCCTGCCACTTGGCGAAGCCGCCATCCAGCACGGCCACGTCGGTCTTGCCCATCAGGCGAAAGGTCCACCAGACCCGCGCGGCGCTGCGCACGTCGGAATTGTCATAGACCACGACCTGATGCCCGTCGCCCACGCCCATGGCGCGCATCCGGGAAATGAACATCTCGACCGGGGGGGCCATGTGCGGCAAGGCGCTGCGCTTGTCCGAAATCGCGTCGATGTCGAAGAACCGCGCGCCGGGGATATGGGCCGCGTCGTATTCGGCCCGCCCGTCGCGGCCCGTGGCCGGCATATGCCAGCTTGCATCCAGGATGCGCAGGTCGGGATCGTTCAGGTGGGCCGCCAGCCACTCGGTCGAAACCAGCGTTTTCGGATCGTCCTGCAAGGCCCCCTCCTGTTCATGGCGCGGGACCGATCTACAAGGGCGACCGGACTGGTGCAATGCTAACCCTGCTTCAGAAGCCGCTGCTTTTGCCGGTTCCAGTCGCGCTTGGCGTCCGTTTCACGCTTGTCGTGGTTCTTCTTGCCCTTGGCCACGCCGATCTTCAGCTTCACGATGCCGCGGTGGTTGAAATACATCACCAGCGGGATCAGGGTCATCCCCTCGCGTCCGATGGCCTGCCACAGCCGCGCCAGTTCCTTGCGCGACACCAGCAGCTTGCGGCGGCGGCGCTCCTCGTGGCCGAACACCCCCGCCTGCTTGTAGGCGGCGATATAGCCGTTGATCAGCCACAGCTCTCCTCCCTCGACCGAGGCATAGCTTTCGGCGATGTTCGACTGCCCGGTGCGCAGGGACTTCACCTCGGACCCGGTCAGCATGATGCCGACCTCGAGGTCGCTTTCGATGAAGTAATCGAACCGCGCCCGCCGGTTTTCGGCGATGATCTTGTAGTTCTTGTCGGGATCTGTGGCCATGACGGGGTTAGATAGGGGGCGGCAGGGGGCGTGTAAAGATGCGCATTGCGCCCTGGCACCGGCAGGGGATAGCCCCTGCACTATGCACGGGGGGCATCGCCATGCTGGGACAGATTGCGTTCGGATCGTGCCTGATGCTGGGCAGCATCGCCATTGCCGGTTTGTGGATCTGGCTGCTGGAGGGGGCCTTTGCCCGGTGGGAAGGGTAGCTTGTGCGCGCCCCGCACCGGCCCAAGCTGATCCTGATCGTGCTGGCTTCCAGCCTGGCGGTGCTGGCGATGGTCACGATGTCGGTCTGGCTGTGGGCCGTGACCTTTCACCTGCTGCGCATCTTCGCCAGTTTCGAGGAGGCAATGTATTTCACATTGGTGACGTTCACGACGCTGGGTTATGGCGATGTGCTGATGCCGCGGGACTGGCGCATCCTGGGTGGGCTGGCCGCCGCCAACGGGCTGCTGAGCTTTGGCCTGATGACCGCGCTGATGGTGGAATCGCTGCGTCATGTCCGCGTGCGCCAGATCGAGTTCACAAGGGAATAGCATGGAACCAGGACCGCTGAACCTGATCACGGACATCCCTGGCCTGCGGGTCGGCAATGCCGGCGATCCGCGCCTCAAGTCGGGCGTCACCGTTCTGACCGCCGATGCGCCCTTTGCGGCGGCCCTTCATGTCATGGGCGGGGCGCCGGGGACGCGGGAGACCGACTTGCTAGCCCCCGACAAGCTGGTGGGCGGGGTCGATGCGCTTGTGCTGTCCGGCGGTTCGGCCTTTGGGCTGGCGGCTTGCGACGGGGTGATGGCGGGGCTGCGCGCGGCGGGACGGGGCTTTGCGGTCGGCACGGCGCGGGTGCCGATCGTGCCGGGGGCGATCGTCTTCGACCTGCTGAACGGCGGGGCAAAGGATTGGGCCGACAATCCCTATCCTGCGCTTGGGCGGGCGGCTTACGATGCGGCGGGGGCGGATTTCGCCATCGGAACGGCTGGTGCTGGGACGGGGGCCACGACGGGGAACCTGAAGGGTGGGCTGGGTTCGGCCTCGGCCATCCTGGCGAACGGGCTGACCGTGGGTGCCCTGGTCGTGGTCAACGCGCTTGGACGGGCAACCGTTGGCGATACACGGCATTTCTGGGCGGCGCCCTGGGAACTGGACGGGGAACTGGGGGCGCTTGGCCTGCCTGATCGCTTTCCCGCTGCCGATGAACCCCGGCCCGCGAAACGCCTGGGCGAGGCCACGACCATCGCCATCGTCGCCACCGACGCGGTTCTGGACAAGGCCGCCCTGCAACGCCTTGCCATTGCCGCCCATGACGGCATGGCCCGCGCCCTGGTGCCCAGCCACACGCCCTTCGACGGCGACCTGGTCTTTGCGGTATCGTCTGGCACCAAGCCCCTGGCCGACCCGGCGGTCGATTTCTTCCTGCTGGGCCATGCCGCCGCATCCTGCCTGGCGCGGGCGATTGCACGGGGAATCCATGCCGCCAGCCAGGCACCGGGCGACCTGCAACCCGTCTGGCGCGACCTGCAGGCATGAAAAAGGGCGGTGCGCCACCGGCCCACCGCCCCGATCAGAGAGAGGGTCGCCAAGAGGGAAGGCTTGACGATGCCCTTTCAACGCATCCGGTCCCGGTCGGTTTCACGGCAAAGGCGATTTTTAGCGATTGCCACACGCGCCGCGTTGCGCCCCGGCTTTGACAACGTCCCGTCTGCGTGATGATCATGCCCCAACCGCCCAAAGGGAGCCACGCCATGACCAAGCATTCCACCGACCTCAAAACCCTGCTGCGCGACCCTTCGTTTCTGGAAACCCGCGCCTTTATAGCCGGCGAATGGGTGGACGCGCCGGACGGCGCGACGTTTGACGTGATCAACCCGGCACGCGGCGATGTCATTGCAAAGGTCGCCGACCTGTCCCGCAAGGACGCGGCCCGCGCCATCCAGGCCGCTGCCGAGGCGATGAAGGGCTGGGCCGCGCGCACTGCCAAGGACCGCGCGGGGGTCATGCGCAAGTGGTTCGACCTGATGATGCAGAACCAGGACGACCTGGCCCGCATTCTGACCGCCGAGATGGGCAAGCCCTTCCCCGAGGCCAAGGGAGAGATCGCCTATGGCGCCAGCTTCATCGAATGGTTCGGCGAGGAAGCTAAGCGCGTTTACGGCGAAACCATCCCCGGCCACCTGCCTGACAAGCGCCTGACCATGATCCGCCAGCCGATCGGCGTGGTGGGCAGCATCACGCCCTGGAATTTTCCCAATGCCATGATCGCCCGCAAGGCCGCCCCTGCCCTAGCCGTGGGCTGCGGCTTCGTTGCCCGTCCCGCCGCGGAAACCCCGCTGTCCGCCCTGGCCATGGCGGTTCTGGGCGAACGCGCGGGCCTGCCCAAGGGGATCCTGTCCGTCGTCACCTCGTCGCGATCCAGCGACATTGGCAAGGAGTTTTGTGAGAACCCTTTGGTTAGGAAGCTGACTTTCACCGGCTCGACCGAGGTGGGCCGCATCCTTTTGCGCCAGGCCGCCGACCAGGTGATGAAATGCTCGATGGAACTGGGCGGCAACGCGCCCTTTATCGTCTTCGACGACGCGGATCTGGACGCGGCGGTCGAGGGGGCGATGGCGTCCAAGTTCCGCAACAACGGCCAGACCTGCGTTTGCGCCAACCGCATCTATGTCCAGTCCGGTGTCTATGACACATTCGCGCAAAAGCTGGCAGCGGCGGTGGACAAGCTGCGCGTCGGCGACGGATTGGAGGACGGCGTGACCACCGGTCCGCTGATCAACCAGGACGCGGTGGAAAAGGTCGAGGAACATATCCGCGACGTGCTGGATGGTGGCGGACAGGTCGTCACGGGCGGCGAACGGATGGAAGGACTGTTCTTTCAGCCCACGGTCGTGACCGGCGTCACCGACCGCATGAAGGTCGCGACCGAGGAAACCTTTGGTCCCCTGGCCCCCCTGTTCCGCTTCGACACCGAGGAGGAGGTCATTCAAAAGGCCAATGACACGATCTTCGGCTTGGCGTCATATTTCTATGCCCGCGACATCGGCCGCATCACCCGCGTCCAGGAAGCCCTGGAATACGGCATTGTCGGCGTGAACACCGGCATCATCTCGACCGAGGTGGCGCCCTTTGGCGGCGTCAAGCAGTCGGGCCTGGGCCGGGAAGGCAGCCGCCACGGGATCGAGGATTACCTGGAGATGAAATATATCTGCCTGTCGATCTGACAGATCGCAACGATTTCCGGCGCTTGGGGGGAACGCAAGGCGGGCATAATGCATTGACACCCGAAGACCCCGCCATCCTGGCTTCAACGGGGTCGTTTGCAAAAAGGGGAAGTGCATGGAAGGTTTCGGCTGGATTCTGTCGATCATCCTGGGGGCCATCG
The DNA here is from genome assembly GCF_021491915.1 of Paracoccus everestensis. Taxonomy (NCBI): domain Bacteria; kingdom Pseudomonadati; phylum Pseudomonadota; class Alphaproteobacteria; order Rhodobacterales; family Paracoccaceae; genus Paracoccus; species Paracoccus everestensis. Next base: position 2,748,485 of record NZ_CP090836.1, read on the forward strand.
CAGGCTGGATCGCGGAAAAGATCATGAAGACCAATACCGGGCTGCTGATGAACATCATCGTCGGCATCGTCGGCGCCCTGATCGGTAACTTCCTGTTCGATATGCTGATTGGCCGCAGCGGTGAAGGCAGCGTCATTGGCCAGCTTGTGGTCGCGGTGATCGGCGCCTGCATTCTGATCTGGATCGTTCGCATGGTGCGCGGTCGGGCCTGATCCCCGGTCTGCAAAGGAAAAGGCCGGTGCGGATGATCCCGCACCGGCCTTTTTTCATGGAAGTGGATCAGCGAGCCTGATCGTCGTCTTCATCCTCGTCATCGCCCCCATCGGGCAGGTTGAAGAAGCTTTCCGCGTCCAGTTCACGGTCAGGCGTCTTTCCCTCATCCCGCGTCAGCGTGAAATTCTCAAGCCCTGCCATCGACGACGGCAAGCGCGGCTCGTCGCTCATCGCCAGAGAGGTTTCGGTGCTGACCAGCTTGCGGCGTTCGTCATCGCTCATCACCTCGCCGGTGCCGCCTTTCTTGGCGGCCTTCTGCACCGCCGCGTCCAGTTCGGTCTGGCGGCACAGGCCCAGGGCCACCGGGTCGATGGGCTGCATGTTCTGGATGTTCCAATGCGTCCGTTCGCGGATCGAGGCAATGGTAGGCTTGGTGGTGCCAACCAGCTTGGCGATCTGCGCATCGACCAGTTCCGGGTGAAACTTGACCAGCCACAGGATCGCGTTCGGGCGGTCCTGGCGCTTGGACAGCGGCGTGTAACGCGGGCCGCGGCGCTTTTCCTCGCCTTCCGAGGCGGGATTGTGCTTCAGCTTCAACCGATAGGCCGGGCTGGCCTCGCCCTTCTTTATCTCATCGGCATCAAGCTGGTGCGAGGCGACCGGGTCATAGCCCTTGACCCCCGCCGCCACGTCGCCATCGGCGATGCCCTGCACCTCCAATTCGTGCAGACCGCAGAAATCGCCGATCTGCTTGAAGCTCAGCGTGGTATTGTCCACCAGCCAGACGGCAGTCGCCTTGGCCATCAGCGGCTTGCTCATGTCAATCTCCTTCGCGTGTCTGCCCCCGAACGATAGCAGGCTTGGGCCGGAAAAACGGCTTTGGCGGGTGCCATTCCTCGTTTTCGGGGGGAATTGACAGCCGATATAGCGATTCTCACGTCCGGGGAAAAGAGGATTCGCATCTGCCCGTGGACGTGCCTGCCCAGGCCGGGCATGGTGAGGCCATGAAACCTGCATTCCTGATCCCGCTTGCCCTGGCCCTGTGGCCCGGCGCCGCCCCTGCGGACGGCGTCGCCGGCGATTTCGATTACTATGTCCTGGCGCTCAGTTGGCAACCAAGCTGGTGCAGCAGCACCGGCGACGCGCGCAAAGCCGCAGAATGCGGCCCCGGCAGCAGCCGGGATTTCACCGTCCACGGGCTTTGGCCGCAGCATGAAAAAGGCTGGCCGGATCATTGCGACACCCCTGAACGCGACCCCTCGCGCCGAGAGGCGCAGGCCCTGGACGACCTCATGGACCCCGGTCTGGCCTTGTACCAGTGGCGAAAGCACGGCCGTTGTTCGGGCCTGTCGGCAAGGGATTACTATGCGACGATGCGCAAGGCGGTGGAGGGGATCGCGATCCCCGGCCCTTTCGACGATCTGCCCCGCGACATCACCCTGCCCCCGACCGTGGTCGAGGATGCCTTCCTCGAAGCCAATCCCGGCCTGACCGGCGATGCCGTCACCGTCACCTGCAAGGCCCAGGCCTTGGCCGAGGTCCGCATCTGCCTGACCCCCGACCTGCGCCTGCGCGATTGCGCGCCGGACGTGCGCCAGGATTGCCCCTTGCCACGGGTGCTGATGGAAAAAGTGCGGTGAAGCGGCTCTCCGAAGCCGGGGGCTTCACGCCCCCGGACCCCCGTGGGATATTTCCGTGAAGAAGACCATCGCCGAATTCTTCTTCACTTCAAATATCCCCGCCGGAGGCTCCTGACCGTGCCTCAGGCACTGTCGCCTCCCACTTTCAGGACGATCTTGCCAATATGCTGGCTGCTTTCCATCCGGCGATGCGCCTGGACCACGTCCGCCAGGTCGAATTCGCTGTCGATCCTGACCTTCACCGAACCTGCCGAGATCAGCGGCCACAGCCGCTTGCGCAACGCTTCGGCTATTTCGGCCTTGGCGGCATCCGATTGCGGGCGCAGGGTCGATCCGGTCACCGTCAGCCGTTTCGCCATGATCTGCGCGAAATTCAGTTCGACCTTTGGTCCCTCCAGGAAGGCGATCATCACCAGCCGCCCGTCCGGGGCCAGGGCCTTAATGTTCTTCGGGATATAACTGCCGCCCACCATGTCCAGGATCAGGTCGGCCCCATCCTCGGCGGCCATGATCTTGGTGAAATCCTCGGTCCGGTAGTTGATCGGCGTCGCGCCAAGCGCTGCGATGGCGGCGCATTTCTCGTCGCTGCCGGCGGTTGCGAAGACACGCGCGCCAAGGCTGCGGGCGATCTGGATCGCCATCATGCCGATGCCCGACGTGCCACCATGAACCAGGAAACGCTCGCCCCCGGTCAGGCCGCCACGCGTCACGACGTTCGACCAGACGGTAAAGGCCGTTTCCGGCAGGCAGGCACCCTCGCGCAGCGACAGGCCATAAGGAATGCGCAGCGCGTGATCGGCGTGGCAGGCGACATATTCGGCATAGCCCCCACCGGGCAGAAGCGCGCAGACCTGTTCGCCCTTGCGCCAGCGCGTCACGCCCGCGCCCATGCCGACGATCTCGCCCGATGCCTCCAGCCCCGGCAGGTCGGATGCGTCGGGCGGGGGCGCATAGCTGCCCATGCGCTGCAGCACGTCGGGGCGGTTGACCCCTGCATAGGCCACGCGGATCAGGATCTGGTCGTGGCGCGGTACGGGGACCGGGCGGCGGGTCAGGTGCAGCACGTCGGCATCACCGGGCGCGGTGATCTCGACCGCGTTCATGGCGTCGGGGAACATCGTTTCTCCTGCTTTCAGGGGCGGGTGCGGCCGGGAAGATCGCGCGACCGGGGCGCGCGGATCCAGCCAAAGGCAAGGTTCGCCATGGTTTCCGCCCCCGGCAGCTTGCGCAAGTTGGATTTCAGCGATTCAAACCGCATCACCCCGTCGATGCGGCGGTCGATGAAGGCGCGGGTCTCGGCATGGTCGGGCGAGGTGTCGCCCAGCCAGAACAGCACGCTGGCGCTGATCACGGCTGCCAGGGTGGCGCGCTTGGAATACCAGTTCACGTCCCGGGACGTATCGCCCAGGCCCGTCCAGATCACATCCGCCGTTTCCCAGACAAGGCGCGCGGCAAGGACGGCGTTCTGCGGCAAGGACAAGGTGGCGGCCCCCGCGCGCACCAGTTCGGCATCGACCAGCATCAGGCGGCGCCAGATCGCCTCGGCCACGCGGTCGCGGAAACGGCCGCCCGGCGGGATCTGGGCCAGGCTGTCGCGCAGCATGGCATCGGCGCGGCGATGATAGGCCGCGGCCAGCCCCGCGCCCCCTTGCGGAAAATGCACCCGCGCCAGGTCGGGCGAAAGGCCCAGGTCGCGCGCCCCTGCCATCAGGGCGCGATCGTTCATCCCTTCGAACGGGACATGGGTCAGGGCGGCGTCGAGAAGGGCGTCACGGTCGGTTCGGGTCATGGACAAGCCTCTGGCTGGACAAGGGCGCCCGGCTTTGATAGGGGGGCGCATCCTGCAATCTTGCAACTCTAACCTAGGAAGGTGGTGACAACCACATGCAGGTCAATGTTCGCGACAACAACGTCGAACAGGCGCTTCGTGCCCTGAAGAAAAAACTTCAGCGCGAGGGTGTGTTCCGCGAAATGAAGCTCAAGCAGCATTTCGAGAAACCGTCCGTCAAGAAGGCCCGTGAGCAGGCCGAGGCCGTGCGCCGCGCCCGCAAACTGGCTCGTAAAAAAGCACAGCGCGAAGGCGCACTGTAAGACGACGCGATCCGCGTTATCCGCAAACCCCCGCAGCGCGAGCCGCGGGGGTTTGCATTCCCAAGCCTGCCAAAAGGTTGTTGCTTGACACGTTGACCTGTGTGACGTTTCCATGAACGCCAGTTTGTGTGTACGGGTCACGAGTTCAAATGGCTTTGCAAACGTCGGCCGATCCTCAGGGCTCGGCTTTCATGAGCTTTAATATTCCAGTCATGCTGGCACTATTGCTAGCCGACTTTGTGCTGATCCTGGTTCACGCGCTCCTGGGCGCGTTATCCGTAACGGGAACAATCGCCGTCTTCCCTGACGCTTTGAGGATCGACCGCGACTGGGGCGTGGGCGAAGTCCTGAATTATGCGAAGTGGCTTGCCCTCGCCGGGATTTCGGCCATGCTCTTTCATCAGCAGAAAGCGATGATATTTCTGGCATTCGCTAACCTATGCGTAATCGCCCTTCTGGATGACAGCCTTCAGTTGCACGAACGGTACGGGATCATCCTGACTGACGCCTGGCTCCAAGGGCTGAAACTGCCGAACGGTTCAGGAGAGATAATCTTCCTGGCCCTCGAAGGGGCAATAGTTGCCGGACCCCTAGTATATGGCTGGATTGTAGCGCCCTCGCCGGTCCGGCGACAGATCATGTCCCTGTTCCCGCTGCTCGGGGGGGCGATATTCTGCGGCGTCGCTGTCGACTTCGTGCATGCCCAGGCCGCGGGCGGCTCGATAAAGGCCGGCATCCTCGGCATCATCGAGGATGGGGGCGAGATGATATTCCTGTCGCTGACAGTAAGCCATGCAGCCAGCCTGTTGATCCGGGCCAGACCTGCGACCGCCTGACATCCTATCGCCACAGATGCAGGTCCAACGCGTCTGCCGTGGATGGCACCATCAGCGAACCGTGGTCTTCCTGGGGATAAGGGCGGTACAGAACCTCCAACCCCCGGACCCCTGACAGGATCCGCACCAAGGCGGTGGGATCATGGGGGTGGTTCTGACGCGCCCGGCCCGCCTGGGCGATCATCACCTGTATCCCGGGGTCAATCACCCCGCCCGCCGCCAGGACGCCGCCCACAAAGGCCGCCGCCTCGCGCTGCGATTCGCCCGCGTTCCACCAGACGGAAGGATCGGCGGCGACATAGCGCGCAAACAGATGCGGGCGGGTGAACAGCGCGTGCAGCACGAACAGCCCGCCCAGAGAATGGCCATAAAGGGTCATCTGGCTGCGATCCAGGGGATGACGGCGGGCCAGTTCGGGCAGCAGTTCATCCCCGATCATCGCCAGGAAGTCCGCGCGCCCACCGGTCAGCCGGTCCGCAGGCGCCGCGCGATAGCCAAGGATCGGCGCGATCGGCTTCATGGACCGCGAGGTCAGGTCGCGCCAGCGCCGGTTGGCGCCTTCATAGCTGATCGCGACCAGGATCACCGGAGCCTGCGGTGCCCGCGCTTCGCGGTGCCGCCAGAACAGGGGAAAGGTCCGCTGCCCATCCAGCGACAGGATGACCGAATAGCCTTGGGGCGGCGACGGCGCATCGGGAAGGCCCACAAGGATGCGCCATTGATCGCCTGCGGGACCAAAGGCGAAATGGCTGGCACGGGGGTGGACAATGTCCTCGGGCAGGTCATGGCCGGGCTGCGCCAGGGCGGGCGCGGCGGCACTTGCCGCCAGCAGGGCCAGCAGGCTGCGGCGATCCATCGCTGTCAGACCGGAATCGCGGTGGTGCGGAACACCGTGCGCAGCGCGAAGGACGAATGCATCTGCGCCACGCCCGGCAGGCGGGCCAGGTGCTGGCGGTGGATGCGGGCGAAATCGTCGGTATCCTCGACCACGATCTTCAGCAGGTAATCGGCGGTCCCGGCCATCAGGTGACATTCCAGCACGTCGGGGATGGCGCGCACGCCTTTTTCGAACGCCTCCAGTACCTCGTCTGCCTGGCCAGAGAGGGTGATTTCCACGAAAACCGTGGTCTGGCGGCGCAGCTTGCGGGCATCCAGCAGCGCGACATAGCCGTGGATCACGCCCGCTTCCTCCAGCCGCTGGACGCGGCGGTGGCAGGCGGATGGCGACAGGTGGACGCGCAGCGCCAGGTCAGCATTGCTGATTCGCCCTTCCTTCTGAAGCAGGGCCAGGATGCGGCGGTCTATTGCATCAAGATCGGACATAACGGGATATTCTTCGACCAGCATTCCGGTTGCCAGTGTTTTTTGTCGCGCAGGGCCCCCATGGGACAACAGCTTCGCAGCACCTTGCGGGCGGCGGGTGACACAGTGGTGCGCAAGACAAGGGAGGATAAGTATGAAGATCGGTTGCCCGAAGGAAATCAAGCCGCAGGAATTCCGCGTGGGCATGACGCCCGCCGCCGTGACCGAGGCGGCCTTTCGCGGCCACGAGGTCGTCGTGGAAACCGGCGCGGGCCTTGGCGCGGGCTTCACGGATGACGATTACATCGCCGCCGGGGCCGGCATCGCGGCCGACGCCAAATCCGTTTTTGACACGGCGCAGATGATCGTGAAGGTCAAGGAACCCCAGGCCGCCGAACGGGCGATGCTGCGCGACGGGCAGGTTCTGTTCACCTATCTGCACCTGGCCCCCGACCCCGACCAGACCCGCGACCTGCTGGGATCGGGCGTCACCGCCATCGCCTATGAAACCGTGACCGACGCGCGGGGCGGGCTGCCCCTGCTTGCCCCCATGTCCGAGGTGGCAGGGCGCCTGGCCCCGCAGGTCGGTTCCTGGGCGCTGCAAAAGGCCAATGGCGGGCGCGGGGTGCTGATGGGCGGGGTGCCGGGGGTCCGGCCTGCCAACGTGGTCATCATCGGCGGCGGCGTGGTGGGCACGGCGGCGGCGCGGGTGGCCGTCGGCATGGGGGCCAATGTCACGGTCATGGATCGGTCGGTGGCGCGGCTGTCTTATCTGGACGACATCTTCATGGGGCGGCTGACGACGCAATATTCCAGCGCGGCAGCGACCGCCGACCTGATCCGCAGCGCGGACATGGTGATCGGCGCGGTGCTGATCCCCGGCGCGGCGGCACCCAAGCTGGTCACGCGCCAGCAGTTGTCCACCATGCAGCCCGGCGCGGTTCTGGTGGACGTGGCCATCGACCAGGGCGGCTGTTTCGAGACCTCGCGCCCGACCACCCACCAGGATCCGATCTATGAGGTGGACGGGATCGTGCATTACTGCGTGGCGAATATGCCGGGGGCGGTGGCGCGAACATCCACGCAGGCGCTTGGCAATGCCACGCTGCCCTTCCTGCTGGCGCTTGCAGACAAGGGCTGGCGCCAGGCGGTGCTGGAGGATCCGCATCTGCGGGCGGGCCTGTCCACCCATGGGGGCCGCTTGACCTCGCCCCCGGTGGGCGAGGCCTTGGGACTGGAGGCGATCACCCCCGATCAACTGCTGGCGGGCTGAATATCCGGCCCGGCGCGGATCATGGCCGTGCGGGGCCGCTGCCGCTATGGCCGGGGCAGCGGATAATCCGCCATCACGGACCGGTCGGCCAGCAGGTCGCGGATCTGGGCCAGCAATTCTTCCTGCGTGGGGGCCGCCACGACGACTTCCTCTTGCTTGCGGACCGCCATGCGTTGCAAGCGGTTGACGGCCTTGACCAGCAGGAACACCGCCCAGGCGATGATCAGGAAGTTCAGCACCGCCATCGCAAAGGATCCGTAGGCAAAGACGGCGGCGCCCGAATCGCGGGCCGCAGCCAGGCTTGCGCCTTCGGGGACGTTGCCGGACAGGACGAAATACTTGTTGGTGAAATCGACGCCGCCGGTCAGCAGGCCGAGGAGCGGGTTGATCAGGTCGGCGACCAGCGAGCTGACGATTGCCGTAAAGGCCGCGCCGATGATGATCCCGACCGCAAGGTCGATGACATTGCCGCGGGCAATGAATTCCCGGAATTCTCTGATCATGGACAAGCATCCCCTATGATAAGCGCCGTGCGGGCGCAGGCCAAGAATGCGGCCGGTCTTGCTGAAAAGCAATTCCCCGTGATACCGGAGGCCCGCCCGGCGCCGGACGGGCCGCGGTCGTTGCTTACTGGCTGCCCGCTTCGGCCAGCTTGGCGTCGATCACCTGCTTCATGTCGTCCCAGGGCTGGTTCATGACCTTTTCGCCATCGATGATGAAGGTCGGCGTGGCCTCGATCTCGTCGGCGGTGGCGTTCTTCTGGAAGGTCGCGATCAGTTGTTCGGCCTTGGCGGTATCTTCCCAGCAGGCATTCATCTGGTCTTCGGTCATGCCCGCCTTCAGGCCGATCTTGCGCAGGTTCGCGGCGATTTCCTCGCCCGTGCCGCCGGCCAACCATTTCTGCTGTTCCTCGAACAGCATCGAGGACACGGGATAGAACTTCTCATCCCCGCCGCAACGCGCCAGCACCCCTGCCCACAGGCCCGGCTGGTCGAAATAGACATCGCGCTGGATGAATTTCACCTTGCCGGTATCGACATACTCGGCCTTCAGCCTGGGCCAGCTTTCGGTGTGGAAATTCGCGCAATGCCCGCAGGTGAAGCTGGCATATTCGACAATGGTCAAGGGCGCGTCCTCGGCGCCCAGCGCGATGTCGGGCAGGGTTTCGGCTGCGGCGGCGGCGGGCGCATCCTGGGCCATCGCGGCGGGGGCGGCCAGGGCCAGGGCAAAGGCTGCGACGGCAGAGCGGATCAGCATGGAAAATCCTTTCAGTGGTTCCGGTGTCGTTTGGTTTCGATGTTCAGCGCCAGTTGGGCCATCGCCTGGGCCAGGATCGGATCCTGGAACTGGCGTGCGACCTGATCGGCCTTTTCGATGATCTGCGGGTCGGGGGGCGCCACCTTTGCTGCGGGCGCGGCAAAGACCGCCTGCCCTTCGGCAAATCCGCTGGCGGCCGTCTGGGTCAGCACGATCCGCTGCACCGCATTATAGCCATAACAGGCGTTCACCCGCTCTCGCAGTTGCGGCAGCTGCATTTCCACCAGCGGCGCGGCGGGCCCGGTGGTCAGCAGGGTCAGCGTCGCGCCGAACCCGCCGCGCGCATGGCTGATGCGGACAGGCCGCGTTACCCGGGCAAGCTGGGCACCGGCGATTTCGGGCCAATGGGTCAGCAGGCGGGCCATGGCAAAGCCACGCCCCTCGGCCGCCTTCTGCACCCGGTCGGCCAGCAGGATTGCCGCCTGCTGAAACCCGCGCCTGCGGCGGGTGGGCGGTTTGCGGGTGCGGTCGGGCGACTGTGCCATCATTGCCTGTCCTGATATCACGCCCATATCCTTACGCAGACGCGTGGCCGGATGAAAGCGCGGGATCGGAACAAGGGCCTGAATATTGCGTGACGCCAAGGTGATCGCCCCGCAACTGCTGGAATGGTACGACCGCCATGCGCGGGTTCTGCCCTGGCGCATCCCGCCGGGCGCAGGCCCCGCTGATCCATACCGCATCTGGCTGTCCGAGGTGATGCTCCAACAAACCACCGTTGCGGCGGTCAAGGCCTATTTCGAACGCTTCACGACCCTGTGGCCCACGGTGCAGGATCTGGCGGCAGCCCCCGATGCGCGGGTGATGGCCGAATGGGCGGGGCTTGGATACTATGCCCGCGCCCGCAACCTGCTGGCCTGCGCCCGGGCGGTGACAGCGGCAGGCGGGTTTCCGGTAACGCGAGGGGAACTGCAGGCGCTGCCGGGGATCGGGGCCTATACCTCGGCCGCGATCGCGGCGATCGCCCATGATGCGCCGGAAACCGTTGTGGACGGGAACGTCGAACGCGTGGTGGGGCGTCTGTTCGCGGTGGAAACGCCCTTGCCTGCCGCCAAGCCCGAACTGGTGGCCCTGGCGGAAACGCTGACGCCCGTCGCGCGCCCCGGCGATTATGCGCAGGCGATGATGGATCTGGGCGCGACGATCTGCACGCCCCGCAGTCCCGCCTGCGGCATCTGCCCGCTGATCTACGATTGCGACGCCCGTGCCCAGGGGATTGCCGCCAGCCTGCCGCGCAAGGCCCCCAAACCCGCCAAGCCCGACCGCACCGGCATCGCCTGGGTCGCCCGCCTCGGCGAGGCTGTGGTGTTCGAGGAACGCCCGGCCAAGGGGCTGCTTGGCGGCACGCTGGCCTTTCCCTCTGCCCATTGGGACGGGCGCGACCTGCCGCCGCCCGGGGTGGCCAAATGGCGCGATGTCGGCCGGGTCCGCCATGTCTTCACCCATTTCAACCTGTCCTTGCAAGTGATGGTGGGCGATCTGTCAGCCGCCCCCGATCGTGGCCATCTGGTCCCCCTGGCGCAGATCGACCGCGAGGCCTTGCCCGGCCTGATGCGCAAGGTCTGGGATATGGCGCAGGCCCAGATCGCCGCGTAAGGTCGCGCGCATGAGCGATTCAACCCCCGGCAGATTGCCCGCCGCAGCCCCCTTCTGGATGTCCCTGGTCATGCTGCCCTTGGTCGCGCTTGCCGCGGCCTGGGGCGGGTTGTGGTGGATGCTGCTGCCCGCCTATGCCTGGTATCTGACGACCGCGCTTGACGGCCTTCTGGGCGAAAGCAAGGCCAACCCCGATCCGCAAACCGAAACCCGCGCCCTGTTCTGGCACCGGGCCGTTACGATTGTCTGGTTCCCGCTGCAATGCGCCGCGATCTTCGGGACGATCTGGTATGCGGCCCAGGCGGGCCACCTGTCGGGCCTGGAAAAGCTGGGCCTGTTCTTCGGCGTGGGCGTGCTGTCGGGCACCATCGGCATGGTCTATGCCCATGAACTGCTGCACCAAAGGACGGCGGTGGAACGCTTGATGGGCGACCTGCTGCTGGCCTCGGCGCTGTATTCGCATTTCAGGACCGAGCATCTGCTGGTCCACCATGCCTGGGTTTCCACCCCCCGCGACGCGGTGTCGGCGCGTTACAATGAAGGGTTCTACCGCTTTTTCTGGCGCGTCCTGCACGAGGGTCCGGCCAGCGCTTGGCGGGCCGAGGCGCGCCTTCTTGCACGGGCCGGGCGCAGACCCTGGGACCGGCGCAACCCCTTCTGGCGATACGCCGCGCTGCAAGCGGCAATGCTGGGAATGGCGCTGATGCTGGGCGGCCTGCAAGGCCTGCTGCTGTTCGTCTTCCAGGCCCTTGTCGCGATCTGGCAGTTGGAGCTGACGAACTATGTCGAACATTACGGCCTGACGCGAAAGCATCTGGGCCAGGGGCGATACGAACATATCCTGCCGCGCCACAGCTGGAATGCCAGCCACAGGGCCTCGAACTGGCTGCTGATCAACCTGCAGCGCCATTCGGACCACCATTACAAGCCCGACCGCCGGTTCCCGCTGTTGCAGACCCATGGCGCGGACCAGGCGCCGCAACTGCCCCTGGGCTATCCGGCGATGACCTTTGTCGCCATGGTGCCGCCCTGGTGGCGCCGGCGCATGAACCCGCGCGTCCGCGCCTGGCGCAAGCAGTTCTATCCCGAGGTGACGGACTGGGGGCCCTATAACCGGGGCGAGTTGCCCATGCCGAGGAACGCTCTTTAGGCCACGATCACCCGCGTCCCCGGTCGCGCATGGCGCGCAATCCAGATCAGGTGCGCCCGGGCAAAGGCGATGCAGCCCTCGGTCCCATATCCCGGCCTGCGCCATTGATGCAGGAAGATCGCAGAACCCCGGCCCGGCACTGCATCCGGCCAGTTCCAGTCCGTGGTCAGGATCAGGTCATACAGCGGATCGGCCCGGCGCAGGTTTTCGTGGCTGGCCGCCAGAGGCGCGCGGGCATGGTGGTTATAGGCCGGATGATCGGGTGCATCGCACCACAGGTCGCCCGGCCCGATGGGCCGCGCCCAGGGGGCAGGCCGCGCCAGCCGGTCGGGCCGATACCAGAGGCCCGTTATCCGCATCACCCCTGCGGGCGTGGCCCCGTCGCCTTCGCGCTTGTCGCGCGTCACGCCGCGCTTGCCGATGCTGCACGGGAACAGGCGCCCGCGATACCGAACCCCTTGCGGCGTCAGGACCAGATCGTCGGGCCTCACAGCAGATGCCCCGACTTTTCGGCCTTGGTGTCCAGATAGCCTGCATTGAAAGGATTGCGGCCCACTGCCAGCGGCACCCGTTCGGTGACGGCGATGCCATGGCTTTCCATCATCGCCACCTTGCGCGGGTTGTTGGTCATCAGCCGGGCCTTCGAAAACCCCATCCGCCGCAGCAGGGCCGCGCCAATGCGGAAATCGCGCTCGTCATCCTCGAAGCCCAGGCGGTGGTTGGCCTGGACCGTGTCGAAGCCCTGGTTCTGCAGGGCATAGGCGCGCATCTTGTTGGCAAGCCCGATCCCGCGCCCTTCCTGGTTCAGATACAGCAGCACACCCTGCCCCGCCTGCCCCATGGCCGTCAGCGCGGCATGAAGCTGTGGGCCGCAATCGCATTTCAGGCTGCCCAGAACGTCGCCGGTGAAACAGGCCGAATGCAGCCGCGCCAAGACCGGCGCGTCGCGGGGCGGATCGCCGATCTCGATGGCGTAATGCTCGGCCCCGCCGTCGTCAGGGCGGAAGATATGCAGCCGCGACCGTTCCGCAGCCAACAGCGGCAGGTTCGCGGCGGCGACCGGGGCCAGGGCCGCCTCATGCGCAAGCTGGGCCAGCAGCGGGCCGGGCGCGATCTGCGTCAGGCCGGGCAGCGGCTCTACCGCCACCACCAGCACGGCGGGCAGAAGCTGCGCGGATTTGGCAAGCGCCAGCCCGGCCAGATGCGGCGTGGCGTCCCCTTCGCGTTCGGTGAACAGCGGTCCCTTCATCGGCGTCATCAGATCGCCCGCAGGATCGGCCATGGCCCGCAGCCAGGCGTGATCGGCATCCCCCGGCACGATCACCCGAGCCAGGCCGTCGTCATAGGCCCGCGCCTTCAGCGTCTCGGCCCGCCGTTCGGTCAGCGCCAGCACCGGACGCCCAAGCGCGCGGATGTCGGCCAGCCGCGCGGGCGCCAATGTCTCCACCGCCGCGACCAAATGACCGCCGATCATCACCGGCAGGCCCATGCGCAGATCGCTGCGCGCGCGCGACACGGTTTCAGCCAGGGTGGGGATCAGGCTCATGGATGGTCCCGAGAAATTGAAACATATTGAAACATAAGCGCCCTTGCCGACAACTCCATGTGAGATTTCCGACATGATGCTGGACGGGACCGCGCGCCGCGCCCACCTACTCGCGCAACAAGCGAAGGGAGGCAACATGCCCGGACTGAAAAAAATCCTGCTGGTCGATGACGAGGAAGACCTGCGCGAGGCCCTGGCCGAACAACTGACCGCCACAGAGGATTTCGACGTGACCGAGGCCGGCACCGGTGCCGCCGCCGTGGACGCCGCCAAGGGCGCGATCTTCGACCTGGTGATCCTGGACGTGGGCCTGCCCGATACCGACGGGCGCGAATTGTGCAAGAAGCTGCGCAAGCTGAACGTCAAATGCCCTGTCGTCATGCTGACCGGCCATGATACCGACGCCGACACCATCCTGGGCCTGGACGCGGGCGCCAACGACTATATTACCAAGCCCTTCAAGTTCCCGGTCCTGCTGGCCCGCCTGCGCGCGCAACTGCGCACGCATGAACAGTCCGAGGACGCGATCTTTCAATTGGGGCCGTACACCTTCAAGCCCGCGATGAAGATGCTGATCGACAGCAAGGACCGCAAGATCCGCCTGACCGAGAAGGAAACCAATATCCTGAAATTCCTGTATCGCGCTCAGGACGGGGTGGTCGCCCGCGACGTGCTGCTGCACGAGGTTTGGGGATACAACGCCGGCGTCACCACGCATACGCTGGAAACCCACATCTATCGCCTGCGCCAGAAGATCGAGCCGGATCCCAGCAATGCGCGCCTGCTGGTGACGGAATCAGGCGGTTATCGGCTGGTGGCGTGACCACATTCGACGCCCGTGAAAGGCCCGGCATCATGCCGGGCCTTTTTACGTTCCGCCTGGATACGTGCGGGCAATCGCCGTTTTGGAATTTCCACCTCATTGGTCGCCCTGCAACAGGGTCCAGACGATTAACCATCAAGCCAGAATGACAACCCTTTTCCCGCCGATCCTTTTATCATAATCGGGCAGGCAACTGATTTGAGGGTAGTTACCAGTGTATATTTTCAGTCACGGCCTTCGCAGTCATGCGGCCCGAAGGCGTCTTCAACAAGGATACGAACCGCTCACACGATCCTTGCTGGCGACAGGATTTTCAAGAAAGGCACGAACCCGGGTTTTGATCTTTCATCATCCCAACCGGATTTGCTGGGCCAGCATCTATCCTTATTTTCATCACGGCGCCGAACTGGCGGCGCGCTATGGCACCGACTTGCGCGCCCGACCGATCGCCGATCTGTTCGGCGACGAGGCTCCGCCTGCTGATATCGTGCTGGTCCAGCCTTGGTTTACAGAAGACATCGACCGATTGGCCCAAGCGATCGCCCGTTATCGTGCCCGCCACAGTTCAGCCCGTGTGATCTTTCTGGACAGCTTCGCCCATGTCGACCTGCGTTTCGGCCGCGCGCTTGAACCGCTGGTCGATCTTTATCTGCGCAAGGCCCTGTTCCGCGACCGCCGTGACTTCCTGACGCCGCGCCTGGGCGACACGAACCTGACCGAATACTACATGACCCTATATGGCATCCCGGGGAGGGTCGTGGACCGGCAGGTGCCTGTTGCCTTGCTGGACAAGCTGGGGCTGATACCGAACTTTCTGACCGCACCGCATCTGATGCCGCAATTCCTAGGGGAACTGCCGGACTTGAAGGGGCGCCCGATTGATCTTCATGCCCGCATCGCTACCCAGGGAACGCCTTGGTATCAGGCAATGCGAGAACACGCGGCCCGGGTCACCTGCGACTTGCCCGGTATCGTCACCACCCCGAAGGACCGCATCGGCCAGACGCGCTTTCTGGAGGAGATGCGTCAGTCCAAACTATGCTGGAGCCCATTCGGCTATGGAGAACTCTGCTGGCGCGACATCGAGGCCTATATGACCGGCGCGGTGCTGATCAAGCCCGATGTGTCCCATCTGGACAGCCTGCCCGACCTTTATCGCCCGCATGAAACCTATCTGCCGGTCCGATGGGATTTTTCCGACTTCGAGGATGTCGTGCGAAATGCGTTGGCCAATCCTGAAAACTTGCGCCGGATCGCCCTGACTGCATTCCAAGCCTGCCGCGATTATCTGAACAAAGGCAGGTTTGTCGATGATTGCGCGGCGCATCTGACAGTCGCGGACGCTTCTATCGTGACAGATGCTGCCTAGCCGCCGATGATTTTCCCTGACAAAGTGGCCCGGTTCTCGGGTGCCTGAATATCACGCCACGGGAACCTTTGTCCTGTTTCCGCGTTACAGCCTCGAAGCCCAGTGGCCGGCGGACGCGGCCACATTCTCTCCCTCCTTTCTCTGATGCCCCGGCGTTGTCCCGCGCCGGGGCTTCCTTTATCCCCTGTCATGCGGTGCGGACCAATCGGCGTCCGGTCCGATGGGGATGATCCGGTGCGGATTCACGGTGTCGTGGCTGAAATAGTAATGCCGCGTGAAATGGTCGGGCCGCACCGTTTCGGCCACGCCGGGCCGTTGATACAACTCGCGCGCCCAGGCCCACAGGTTCGGATAATCGACGATCCGGCGGCGGTTGCATTTGAAATGGGTGTGATAGACCGCGTCGAAACGGGCCACCGTCGTGAACAGGCGCCAGTCGGCCTCGGTCAGCCGGTCGCCTGACAGATAGCGGCTTTCGGCCAGGATCCCCTCGATCCAGTCCAGGCTGTCGAACAGCGGATGGATGGCCTTGTCATAGGCGTCCTGTGACGTGGCGAAGCCCGCCTTGTAGACGCCGTTGTTCACCGTGTCATAGATCCGGGTGTTCAGATCCTCGATCCGGTCGCGCAGATCCTGGGGCCAGTAATCGTCCGTGTTGCCGGTGATGCCGTCAAAGGCGGAATTGAACATACGGATGATGTCGCTGCTTTCATTGGACACGATCCGGTCGCCATCGCGGTCCCAAAGCACCGGCACCGTCACCCGGCCCGAGGCCTTGGGATCGGCGCGCAGATACAGCTTGTACAGATAAGGCTCTCCGAACAGCCGGTCGCCGGTGGCGCCGTCGAAATCGGTCCGAAATTCCCAGCCGTTCCACAGCATGTCGGGATGCACGGCCGAGATGTCGATGTGGTCCGCCAGCCCCTTCACCGCGCGGAAGATCAGCGCCCGATGCGCCCAGGGGCAGGCATAGGACACATACAGGTGATACCGCCCGCTTTCCGCCTTGAACCCGCTCTCGCCCGTCGGGCCGGGGCTGCCGTCGGCTGTCACCCAGTTGCGATGCTTGGCGCTGTCACGGACGAACTCGCCGCCGCTGGCCTCGGTATCGTACCATTCGTCCTTCCAGACGCCGTTGACCAACTGGCCCATTGCCCTATCCTCCGTGCTGGTTCACAGGGAAACGGGCCACAGGGGCCTGGGGTTTCAGGCGATGGCCTGATCGCGCGTTTCGGTTTTCACCAGCAGCAGCGCAAGCGCCCCCAGCAGCAGCAGCGCCGCGAAGACGCCGATGGCGAAACCAAAGCCCTTGGCAAAGACGAATGCCAGCAGGCTGGGCGCCAGGATCCCACCAAGCCGGGCCATGGCGCTGGCGGTGCCCATTCCGGTGCCGCGCAGGTGGGTGGGATAAAGTTCGGGGGTAAAGGCATAAAGCGCCCCCCAGGTGCCCAGCAGCGAAAAGCTCATCAGGATCAGCGCGCCCGCGACCATCGCGGTGCCGCTGGCCACGGCGAACAGCGCGCAACCGGCGGCGCTGAGCAGCAGAAAGCCCAGCAGCGTCGCACGGCGACCGACAGCCTCGACCCCCCAGGCGGCCAAGGCGTAGCCCGGCACCTGCGCGAGCGCCAATACCACCAGGAACTCATAGCCGCGCACAAAGCCGAAACCCTCGGTCGCCAGCTGCCCAGGCACCCAGACGAAAACGCCGTAATAGGACAGCGAGACCAGGAACCAGACCGCCAGCACGCCAATGGTCCGCGCCCGCAGCATATCCGAAAAGATCGAGGTTTCCGCCCCTGTCGGCACGGCCGCGGGGACCAGTTCCGCGTCGGCGGGCAGCGCCTGCATCCCGTTCGTGACCAAAACCCGGTCAATCACAGCCTTCGCCTCGGCCGCGCGTTCCTTGCGGACCAGATACATGGGGGATTCGGGCACCCAGAGGCGCAAGAAAATACCGACCAGCGCCGGAACGGCGGCCACGGCGAATATCCACCGCCAGGGTGCCACGGCCCCTTGGGACACGGCGATCCAGGCAGTCAGGGCCACGACAATGGTGCCCACGGCCCAGAACCCTTCCAGCCAGACCAGCCAGCGGCCCCGATTCCGGGGCGGCAGGAACTCGGCCATCATCGCATAGTCCACGGGCAAGGTGCCGCCCACAGCGACGCCAGTCAGAAAGCGCAGCACCAGCAGCAGCGTAAAGTCCTGCGCAAAGACCGCTGCCAGGCCAAAGATCGCGTCCATGCCGACTGTCAGAACCAGGATGTTGCGCCGCCCGATCCGGTCGGCGATCCGGCCAAAGGCAAAGGCGCCAAGGAACATGCCCGCAAAGAACACCGTGCCGATCTGGAACGCCGTCACGCGCTCGATCCCGAAGGTGGCGGCGACGGAAGGTGCCGCAAAGCCCACGGCGATCACCTGCATGGCATCCGCTGCCCAGACCAAGCCAAAGATTCCCAGAAGCCGCCACTGGAACCGCCCGGCCCCGCCGCGCGCCAAAGCCTCGTCCACCGTCAACTGCATCTCGTCCCCCTTTGCCGGATGGCATTGCTTAGCGGCAGTTTTCCCGATCACCAAGCCGTGACTGCGCATCTGCAGAAAAAACTTGCCCCTGCGTTAACTCGACAGCGTGGCGCGCCGCCATTAGGGTCCGCGCCGATCAAAGGAGCCTGCCCATGTTCACCATCGCCACCTGGAACATCAACTCGGTCCGCCTGCGCGAAGGGCTGGTCGCGCGGTTTCTGACCGAGGAAAGCCCCGACATCCTCTGCCTGCAGGAATGCAAGTCGCCGGTGGACAAGATTCCCTTGGATCAGTTCCGGGCGCTCGGCTACAGCCATGTCGTCGCACGCGGGCAAAAGGGCTATAACGGCGTGGCGATCCTGTCGCGCCTGCCGATCACCGATGCGGGCGACCGCGATTATGCGCGCCTGGGCCATGCCCGCCATGTCGCGGCCCGGCTGGAAAACGGCGTGACGATCCACAATATGTATGTTCCCGCGGGCGGCGACATTCCCGATCGCACGGTGAACGAGAAGTTCGGGCAAAAGCTGGATTTCGTGGCCGAGATGCGCGACGTGTTTCATGCCGACAACCCGCAGAAGTCGATCTTGGTCGGGGATCTCAACATCGCGCCGCGCGAAGACGACGTGTGGTCGCACAAGCAGATGCTCAAGATCATCAGCCACACTCCCATCGAGGTCGATCACCTTCTGTCGGCCCAGGATGCCGGCGGATGGGTGGACGTGACGCGCCAGGATATCCCAACGGGCCTGCTTTATTCCTGGTGGAGCTATCGGGCCAAGGACTGGCACACCGCCGACAAGGGTCGCCGCCTTGACCATATCTGGGCCAGTTCCGACATCGCCAACGCTGCCCATGCCAGCCGTATCCTGCGGCCCTGCCGGGCCTGGGACCAGCCCAGCGACCATGTGCCGGTGCTGGCATCCTTCGACCTTTGACGTCCTTTCATCCTGGCCTAAATATCCCACGGGGGTCCGGGGGTGTGAAACCCCCGGCTTCGCCACCGGAAACAACCCTTCCCCTTGGGCGTCCAAGCCCCCATATTGCCGCAAACCGTTCAGACCGGAACCACTTGGGATCCCACCGCCATGCTTTTCGACACCGCAGCCGACGCCCCCAAACCTGCCGACTTCATCATGGACGTGACCGAGGCGACCTTCATGGCCGAGGTCGTGCAGGCCTCCATGCAAGTGCCGGTCATCGTCGATTTCTGGGCGCCCTGGTGCGGCCCCTGCAAGACCCTCGGCCCGCAGCTCGAGGCCGAGGTGGCGCGCCACAAGGGCCGCGTCCGCATGGCCAAGGTCAATGTGGACGAAAACCAGATGATCGCCGCGCAACTGCGGGTGCAGTCGATCCCCACGGTCTATGCCTTCTTCCAGGGCCAGCCGGTCGATGCCTTCCAGGGCGCCGTCCCGCAAAGCCAGATCAAGCAGTTCGTGGACAAGCTGGCGGCGCTTGGGGGCGATGACGGCGGCTTGGCCGAGGCGCTCGCCGCCGCCGAACAGATGCTGGAGGAAGGCGCCTTTACCGACGCCGCCGAAACATTCGCCGCCATTGCAGAGGAAGACCCAACCAGCAATGACGCTTGGGCGGGCCTGGTCCGCGCCCATCTGGCCGCCGGTGATCCCGATGCCGCACAGGCCGCCTTGGATAAGATCCCCGCCCCTGCCGCCGCCAGCGCCCCGGTCGAGGCCGCGCGCGCCCAGTTGCACCTGGCCCGGCAGGCTGCAAAGGCCGGTCCCCTGGATGCCTTGCAGGCCCGCGTCGATACCGATCCCGCAGACCAGCAGGCGCGGCTGGAATACGCCCAGGCCCTGCACGCCGCCGGCCGGGTGGAAGATGCCATCGATGTCCTGCTGGACAGCTTCCGCCGCGACCGCGACTGGAACGAAGGGGCGGCCAAGGCGCAGTTGCTGACGATCTTCGACAGCCTCAAGCCCAACGATCCCCTGGCCCAGAAGGGACGCCGCCGCTTGTCGTCCCTGATCTTCGCCTGATCCCGGCCATGCGGTTCCGCTTCGATCTGCCCACGCGCCTTCCGCTGTTCCCCTTGTCCGGGGCGGTCCTGATGCCGCGCGCGCGGATCCCGCTGCATGTGTTCGAACCGCGATACCTGCAGATGCTGGACGATGCCCTGAAAACCGACCACCGCCTGATCGGCCTGATCCAGCCCGAGGGCGAGGGGCTGGCGGCCATCGGCTGCGCAGGCCGGGTGGTGGCATTTTCCGAAACCGATGACGGGCGGCAGATGATCTCGCTGCTGGCCGTCTCGCGCTTCCGCCTGACCGAGGTGCAGGAGGGCTTTACCCCTTACCTGATGGCCGAGGTGGACTGGTCGTCATTCACCCACGACCTGAAGGGGACCGAGGACGACCCCGGCCTGGATCGCGACACGCTGTTTCCCTTGTTGCGCCGCTACATGGATGCGCACGAGCTTTCCACCGATTGGGACGCCGCCTCCGAGGCCCAGGACGAGGCGCTGATCAATTCGCTGTCGATGGTCCTGCCCTTTTCGCCCGGCGACAGGCAGGCGCTGCTGGAAAGCCCGACCTTGTCGGACCGGCGCGAACTGTTGCAGGGCTTGATCGAATTCGCCCTGCATGGCGGCGACACCGAGGATCGTTTGCAATGACCCAGAACCCGCCCCCTTTCGACCGCCACATGATCGAGGCGCTTGTCTGCCCCGTCACCCACGCCACCCTGTCCTATGACGCGGCTCGCCAGGAACTGGTTTCGCGCGCGGCGGGGCTGGCATTCCCGATCCGCGCGGGCATTCCGATCATGCTGGTGGCCGAGGCGCGCCAGATCAAGGCGGATTGAATGGTGGCCCAGTCCGACCCCCTTGTCGCCGTCCGAAACGGGGTTCAGCCCCGGCTGCCCTTCTGGGTCAAGGCCGTGATCGGGCTGTGCTGCGCGATGCAGGTGGCGGTCATGGCCGGAGATCTGCTGGGCTATCCGATCTTGCGTCAGGCCTTGATGATCTTCGGGGGCTTCTGGTCGCCGGTGGTCTGGGCAGGCCACGGGATCTTTCCGGGCCATATCCTGTCTATCTTCGTGACCTATGGCTTCTTGCACGCGGGCCTGCTGCATCTGGGCATGAACATGCTGTCGCTGGTAGCCATCGCGCGGGAACTGAACCGCCTGATCGGGCCGGGGCGCATGGCCCTTGTCTATGCCGTGACCCAGGTCGCCGCCGCCCTGCTGTTCGCGGTGATGACCCCGGATGGCGGTCCGATGATCGGCGCATCGGGGGCGATTTTCGGGTTGGCCGGCGCGCTGATCGGATATGCCGCCGTCACCGGCTGGCGCCGCCGCCGTCCGCTGGGGCAATTGTGGCGGGGTGTCGGGCTGATGGTGGTGCTGAACGTCGCGCTGACCGTCCTGATGCCCTCCATCGCCTGGGAAGCGCATCTGGGCGGAGCCTTGGCCGGGCTGGCAATGGGCGCGGCCATGGCAATGCGCCACAACCCGCGCACCTCAACCTTCTGACGGCGCATCCGTCTGGTCTTGGGGCGGCGGTTCATCCGTCGCCTGCCCTTCGGCCGCCGCGATCCGGCGCAGGATCTGGCGGAACGGGTCGGCAGGCGCCATCGCCAGCGAGGCGGCCGAATCGCCGGGCCTCTCGGTCAGATGCTCGGCGATCAGCCGATGGCCCAGGCTGTTGCCCGTTCCCTTGCGCAAATCGCCCTTGCCGCCAAACCAGCGGCCCTGATCGTAATCCCGCCGCGCCCATTCGTTCATCGCTTGACGCATGGCCCCCTGCGCGGGCCTGACGGTATCAACGCCGTCCGCCTGCCCGCCCATGACCTGCACCACGAAATGCCCGGCAAGACCTTCGCTGACCAAAGCCTCGCCCAGAGACTTGCCATAGCCCGGCCCTGCCCAACGGACCAGATGCGCCATCTGCCGGACCAGGATACGGGTGAAGGGGGCCGGATCGAAGCGGTCGGGGGTCAGTGCAATCTCGATCACGCCGGGCGCAGGGGCGCTGCCCTGGACCGCACCATCAGCCGAGCGATCAGAATGCGCGCGGACGACCAGATCGAAATCCGGCAGATCGGCATGGCCCGAGGCCCGCGCCACCGCATCCCGGCTGGCCTGCCGGACCTCGGACAGGACAGGCGTCAGGGCATGGCGCGTGTTCAGAAGGTGAAGAGTCCAGAAGGTCATAAGGTGGATATAACGGCTTTGCAGGGCTGTTGCCAGCAAGCGGGTGCCCGATGGACTTCGAAAACCAAAGGCTGCCGCCAGGCATCAAACTCGCCAAAGGAAAGGACAGGACGCATAGTCAACCAAGAACAGGCGCGCCTGCTTGGCGAAGGGGTGGTGTCAGTCAACGCCGATCACGGTCGTCGCGGCGCTTTGTCTTTGCCTGAACCGCCCTCCTCACACCTCGGGCACCAGAACCTCTCGCTTGCCGACATGGTTCGCCGACGACACGACGCCCTGCTCCTCCATCTGCTCGACCAGCCGGGCCGCCTTGTTATAGCCGATGGCCAGTTTCCGCTGGATATAGCTGGTGGAGCACTTGCGGTCCTTGGCGACGATCATCACCGCCTGGTCGTACAGCGCAGCGTCGCTGCCGTCGCCGCCAAGGCCCAGAACGGTGTCGATGTCGTCGGCCTTGTCATCCTCGACTCCCTCGACAACGCCGGACTTATAGGACGGCGGACCAAAGGATTTCAGGTGCGTCACGACCTCCTCGACCTCCTCGTCGGACACGAAGGGGCCGTGGATGCGGGTGATGCGGGCGCCGTTGCCCATGTACAGCATATCGCCCTGGCCCAGCAGCTGCTCGGCGCCCTGTTCGCCCAGGATGGTGCGGCTGTCGATCTTGGATGTGACCTGGAAGCTGATCCGGGTCGGGAAGTTCGCCTTGATCGTGCCGGTGATCACATCGACGGACGGGCGCTGCGTGGCCATGATCAGGTGGATGCCGGATGCGCGGGCCATCTGGGCCAGACGCTGGATGCAGGCTTCGATCTCTTTGCCCGCGACCATCATCAGGTCGGCCATCTCGTCCACGATCACGACGATATAGGGGAAGGTCTCGGGCTTGAATTCCTCGGTCTCGAAGATCGGCTCTCCGGTGTCTTCGTCAAAGCCGGTCTGGACGGTGCGCTTGAACATCTCGTTCCTGGACAGTGCCTCGCGGACGCGGCCGTTATAGCCCTCGATGTTGCGCACGCCCATCTTGGACATACGGCGATACCGGTCCTCCATTTCGCCCACGACCCATTTCAGCGCGACGACGGCTTTTTTCGGATCGGTGACGACCGGGGACAGCAGATGCGGGATGCCGTCATAGACCGACAGTTCCAGCATCTTGGGGTCGATCATGATCAGCCTGCATTCGTCCGGCGTCAGTTTATACAGCAGCGACAGGATCATGGTGTTGATGGCGACGGACTTCCCCGACCCGGTGGTCCCCGCGATCAGCAGGTGGGGCATCTTGGCCAGGTTCGCCACGACCGGATCGCCGCCGATGTCCTTGCCAAGCGCCAGGGGAAGCGGCTGCGTGCCGTCGCCGAATGCGCGCGACGCCAGGATTTCGCGCAGCAGTACCTTTTCGCGCCGCGCATTGGGCAGTTCGATCCCGATCACGGTGCGGCCCGGCACGGTGCTGACCCGCGCCGACAGGGCCGACATGGACCGGGCGATATCGTCCGACAGCCCGATCACGCGGCTGGCCTTCAGCCCCGGCGCGGGTTCCAGTTCGTATAGCGTGACGACCGGGCCGGGCCGGACTTCGGTGATCTGGCCCTTGACGCCGTAATCGTCCAGCACCGCCTCCAGCATCCGGGCGTTTTCCATCAGCGTTTCTTCGGACACGGTCTGCTGGTCATTGGCCGAGGGTGCGGACAGCAGCGCCAGCGGCGGACGCTCATAGGCGTTCAGCACGTCTTCGAAATGCAATTCCGGCCCCGGTTCATCAGAAGGCCTCTGAACGGGGCCGGTTTTTTTCAGGGCAGGAACGGCCGTGCGCGGCGCCTCCTCCCCGGGGACATCGGGCATGGCTGCCTCGTCGCGCCCTTCCTTGCCGCCCTCGCGCGACAAGCGCGCGGCGACCACCGCCAGAACCGAGGGCTTGGCCGACCGGGTGCGGATCGCGTCGTTGATGCGGCCGCTGACCTCCTCGGCCGAGGGGGCGTCGCCGTCGTAATCGGAATCCCGCTCGATCAGCTCGGGTTCGGGCAGGTCTTCCTCCAGTTCCAGAAAGTCGGGCTGGGCAGGCTTGCGCCGGGCCACGGCCGGGGCGCGCAACGCGGGCATGTCGGATGCGGCCTTTGCCGCGCGCCGCGCCTGCAACCGTCGCCGGATCCCGGCGGATGCCGCCGCGCCCTGCCCCACCGCGCGCATGGCCAGGTCAAAGGCCGTCAGCAGCCCGGCCACGAACCGGCGCCACAGCCGCTGCAGTTCCGACCGTTCGAAGCCCAGGGAAAAGGCCGTGATCGCCAGCACGCCCACGGCCGTGACCAGCCCGGCCAGGCGGATGCCGATCTGCGCCTTGACCGGCAGCAGGTTCAGCATCGCGCCCATGATCATGTCGCCGAAATGCCCGCCCAGGCCATAGGTTTGCTCCCATCCCGCCACGGGCATCAGGGTGCTGCAATAGACCGAGGCAAGCGCCACCGCGATGGGCGTGAACAAGGCCCGCATGAAGCGGTCCTCGCCCCGGTGCAGCATGAAGCGCAGGCCCCAGACAAGCGCCGCAACGACCAGCATCCAGGATCCGTATCCCGCGATCATCATCAGGGGAGATGCGGCATAGGCGCCGAAACTGCCAAGGATGTTCTGCGCGGGTTCATCGGTGGCCGACAGGAAGCTGGGATCCTCGGGCGACCAACTGGACAGCATCAGCGCGACGATGATGCCGATAACGACCAGACCGGCGCCCAGCAGTTCCTTGCCGCGCCGTTCCAGGGCTGCCTGCGTGGATTGGTCGAACAGCGGATCGCGGTGTTTTGCCTGCCAGCTTGCCATCTTCCCTAGCCTTCCCCGTCCGTCGTTTCGTCATAAAGCACCGCGCGCAGCCGCATCAGCGCCGATTCGGTCTGCTCGGCATCCGCCACCAGGGCGACCCGGATGAAGCCGCGGCCGGGGTTGTGCCCGTCCACCTCGCGCGACAGATAAGCCCCCGGCAGCACCTGGACACCCGCCCTGGCCCACAAGATCTTGGCCGCCTCCTCGCCGTCCGGGACGGGCAGCCACAGGAAGAAGCCGCCCTGGACGGGGCGGTATCCCGGCACATTGCCCAGCACGCGGTCGGCAATCGCGTATTTTCTCTGATACAGCGCCCGGCTGGCCGCCACGTGCGATTCCTCGCGCCAGGCGGCCTCGCTGACGGCTTGGGCAGGCAGCGACAAGGGCGCCCCGGCATAGGCGCGAAGGCGGCGGATCTGGGCGATGTTCGCGGCACTGCCCGCGACGAAACCCGATCGCAGGCCCGCAAGGTTCGATCGCTTGGACAGCGAATTGAAGATCACCACCCGGTCCGCCAGTCCCATGCCGGCCGCCACCGCCAGGGCACCGGGCGGCGGGGCGTCGCGCCATATCTCGGAATAACATTCATCGGCAGAGATTAGAAAATCGTGGCGGTCCGCCAGCGCGATCAGGCGTTCCAGGTAATCACGGTCCGCAATCGCGCCTTGCGGGTTGGCGGGCGAACACAGATAGGCGATGGCCGTGCGGTCCAGGACGGCGGACGGCAGAGCGGCGTAATCGGGCAGGTTGCCGGTGTCGGGCGTGGCGGGGACAAAGACCGGCTGGGCCTGCACGGCGGCGGCGGCCACCGCGTAAACCTGGTAAAAGGGATTCGGAATCAGGATCGCAGGATGCTGGCCGTTCTTTTGTTCCGGGCACAAGGCTAGGGCCGCGTTGAACAGCCCTTCGCGCGTGCCGTTCAGCGCCATGATCCGGTCCGGGACGACATCCAGGCCGTAACGTCTGCCCAGCCAGCCCGAAATCGCGTCCAGCAACCCCGGCGTGCCTTCGTTCTGAGGATACTTGGCGAATCCCCCGATATTCGCGGCCATGACTTCTGCGACGAAATCCGGCATGGCATGGCGCGGCTCGCCGATGGTCAGGATCGCCGGGGCCTCGCCCTCGTGCAAGCCCGGCTGGATACCGGCCAGCAGCGTCCGCAGACGCGGGAACGCGTATTCCGGCAGGTTCGAAAACCGCTCGGGGATTGCCATCTCTGCCTCGCTTTCGGGATCTGCGGCCCCGTTTATCAAGGGATAACACTAGCCGGATCGCAGTCTTGCGTCCAGCGAAAGCCAGCCTGCGGCACGCGGCTTCTTCTTCATCCAAATATCCTCGGGGGTGAATTGGCCGCAGGCCAAGAGGGGGCGGAAGCCCCCTGCCCCGTCCCATCACCTCACGGACAATGCCGCCTCGACCCCGGCGGCCAGATGCAGCAGATGCCCGTCCCGCCCGGAATGGCCCATGACCGAGATCCCGCAGGCCCGGTGGCCAGTGGGCAGCGTGCAAGCCGGCAGGCCCAGCAGGTTGCCGATCCGGGTATTGCGCAGGGTCAGCAGGTTCGCGCGCACGAATTCCTCCTCGTCCGCCATCAGCCGGGCGGCATTCGGCGGCAGGATTGGCACCGTAGGCAGCAGGATCGCATCAAAGCCCGAGGCGATCTCCTTGATCCATTTGCGCCGGATCCGCACAAGGCTTTCCCAGGCGGCGATGTAATCGGGGGCGCTGACGCCCGCGCCGCTGCGGAACCGGTCCAGGATCGGCCCCCACATCAGTTCGGGCGCATCCTCGATCTGGGCGCGCCAGATGCCATAGGCCTCGGGTGCGAACAGGGCGGCCGACAGCAGCATGGCCTTGGCAACCCAGTCGGGCGACTGCCGCTCGATCCGCGCCCCTACTCGGGCCAGCCGGTCCACGGCATCCTCGAAGGCGGCAACCGGGCCTTCCTCGGCACCCTCGAATGGCACGCCGTCCAGCACCAAAAAGCGGCGGTTCGCAACATCGGCACCCCGAAGATCGGCGGTCTTGCGGCCCCCCATCAGGGCGAACAACTCGGCGCAATCCTCGACCGTGCGGGCGATGGGACCGGTCACGTCGAACCGGCGGCACAAGGGCACGACGCCCTTTTCGGGCAGCGAATCGGGCGTAGGGGCAAAGCCCACAAGATCGTTCCAGGCTGCAGGCACCCGGATCGACCCGCCCGTATCCGTCCCGATGGCCGCCGCCGCCAGCCCCAGGGCCACCGACACCGCCGCCCCCGATGACGACCCGCCCGGTGCCAGGTCCGGGTCCAGGGCATTGGGCGGCGTTGCCGTGCGGGGATTCAGTCCCAGGCCGGAAAAAGCCAGTTCCGTCATGTGGGTCTTGCCCAGGCAGATCGTGCCCTGCCGCGCGGCGCGGGCCAGCACGATGGCATCCTTGCGCGGGACGCGACCCTCCAGCAGCCTGGATCCGGCTTCGGTCACGGTGCCGCCGCTGTCGATATTGTCCTTCCAGCTGATCGCCACGCCGTCCAGCAATCCGCGCCTTTGTTCCAGCTTGGCACGGTCATGGGCGGCCACGGCCTCGGACCGGGCGCGCACGTCGGTCACCCGGGCATAGATGCGCCGGGCATCGGGATGGGCCTTGATCGCGGCCAGATAGGCCTCGGACTGGTCCAGCGGATCCAGCAGCCCCGCCATGATCGCACGGCCCTGCTGGGCGGCGGGCGCGCGCAGCCAATCCATTCAGAAATCCACCGCGAGGCCGTTCTTTTCGTAATCGCCATACCGGACGGGCTCCGGCCCGTCGCGGCCGCCGTATTCCTTGGGCAGGGGTTGCGACGCGGCCTTGCGGCGTTCTTCGGCCTCGGCCAAGGCACGGCGGGCTGCGGGGGGCAGGTCGGCCTGGTCTGGTTGTGGGTGTTCGCTCATGGAAAGATCTCCCATCTGGGCGTAAGGGGTCGGGATCAGTCTTCCAACAAGACTTAGGTGAAGGAAAGCGATTTGGCAAAGCGGGGCATGGATATGGCACGGGGGGGCGCATTGCGCCTGCTATCGGGGGTGCGGGACGGATTGTCGCTGTCCGATCAGGCAGGCGCGCTGAAGGCGCTGCCGCCAGCGGACC
The DNA here is from genome assembly GCF_021491915.1 of Paracoccus everestensis. Taxonomy (NCBI): domain Bacteria; kingdom Pseudomonadati; phylum Pseudomonadota; class Alphaproteobacteria; order Rhodobacterales; family Paracoccaceae; genus Paracoccus; species Paracoccus everestensis. Next base: position 2,776,253 of record NZ_CP090836.1, read on the forward strand.
AGGCCCGCGCCGGGCGTCTGGCAGGAGCCGTGCTGCGCCACCAGTCGCGCGCCGACGCGGTGATCGCAGGTCATGTCAGCCGCAAGCCCAGCCCGCAGGTGGCCGACATCCTGCGCCTGGCCGTGGTCGAGATGCTGGATCTGGGCGGCGCCGCGCATGGCGTGGTCGATGCGGCCGTGACCCTGACGCGCGGGCTGGGCCAAAAGGGCCAGGCCGCGTCGGGCATGGTGAACGCGGTGCTGCGCAAGGTGGCGGGCTATCAAGGCTGGTCCGACCTGCCGCCGCAGCCGATGCCCGACTGGCTGCGCGAGCCGGTTGCACTGGCTTGGGGCGAGGGCGTGGCCCAAGCCATCGAGGCCGCGCATCAGGCAGGCGCGCCGCTGGACCTGACCCCCAAGCCCGGCGCTTCGGTCGAAGGATCCGAGGTGCTGCCGACCGGCTCCCTGCGCCTTCATGGTCCGGCGCAGGTATCCGCCCTGCCCGGTTATGCGCAAGGGGATTGGTGGGTGCAGGATGCCGCCGCCGCCCTGCCCGTGCGCCTGCTGGATCCGAAGCCGGGGGAACGAATCGCTGACCTGTGCGCCGCGCCCGGCGGCAAGACCTTGCAACTGGCCGCTGCGGGCGCACAGGTCGCGGCGGTGGACATCAGCCCCGCCCGGCTTCGGCGCGTGGCCGAGAACCTGCGCCGCTGCGACCTGGATGCTGATCTGGTCGCAGCCGACGCTCTGGAATGGCGCCCCGATGCGCCCCTGGACGCGGTCCTGCTGGACGCGCCCTGTTCGGCCACCGGCACGATCCGGCGCCATCCCGACCTGCCATTCCTTCGTGAAGGGGCGGGCATCCCGCCGCTGATCGACCTGCAGGCGCGGCTGATCGACCATGCCCTGTCCCTGATCCCGCCGGGCGGGCGGATGGTTTACGCCGTCTGTTCGCTGCTGCCGGACGAAGGCGAGGCGCAGGTGGCAGCCGCGCTGGCCCGCCATCCCGGGCTAATGGTGGAAACCCCCGATCTTCCGGGCATCGACCCCGCGTGGATCACACCCGAAGGCGGCTTGCGCACCCGGCCCGATTGCTGGGCGGATCGCGGCGGCATGGACGGCTTCTTCATGATCCGGCTGCGCAAGCCGGTTTAGAACGGGGGCGCTGCCCCTCTTGGCCTGCGGCCAATTCACCCCGGGATATTGAGGTGAAGAAGAAATTGCCGCGCTTCTTCTTCACCGAAATATCCCGCGGGGGTCCGGGGGCGCGAAGCCCCCGGTGGCGCCACTGGACCTTTGGCCTGCTTGGCGCTAAGCCACCGCCGAACCAGATGCGAGGCCCCCATGTCCCGTCCCGTGCCGATCAGACGCGCCCTGATTTCCGTTTCAGACAAGACCGGGCTGATCGACTTTGCCCGCAAGCTGGACGCCCGGGGGATCGAGATCCTGTCCACCGGCGGCAGCGCGAAATCGCTGCGCGAGGCGGGGCTGACGGTGGTGGACGTGGCCGATGTGACGGGCTTTCCCGAAATGATGGACGGTCGGGTCAAGACGCTGCACCCGGCGGTCCACGGCGGGCTGCTGGCCCTGCGCGACAATGCCGAACACTTGGCCGCGATGGAGGCGCATGGCATCGGTCCCATCGACCTGCTGGTCGTGAACCTTTATCCCTTCGAGGAAACGGCAGCGAAAGGTGCAGGCTATGACGACTGCATCGAGAATATCGACATCGGCGGCCCGGCGATGATCCGGGCTGCGGCCAAGAACCATGGCTTTGTCACCGTGATCGTGGATGTGCAGGATTACGACGCGCTGCTGGCGGAACTGGACGCCAACGATGATCGCACCACCCTGGCCTTTCGCCAGCGCCAGGCCCAGATCGCCTATGCCCGCACCGCCGCCTATGACGCTGCCGTCAGCACCTGGCTGGCGGGCGCCATCGGCGACGAAACGCCGCGCCGCCGCGCCTTTGCGGGCACCTTGTCCCAACCCCTGCGCTACGGCGAGAATCCGCATCAGGGGGCGGCCTTCTATGTCACCGGCGAGAACCGCCCGGGCGTTGCCACGGCGCGTCAGTGGCAGGGCAAGGAACTGTCCTACAACAACATCAACGACACCGACGCGGCATTCGAGTTGGTGGCGGAATTCGACCCGGCGGAAGGCCCTGCCTGCGCGATCATCAAGCACGCCAATCCCTGCGGCGTCGCGCGGGGCGACAGCGCGCTCGATGCCTATAAGCGGGCCTTCGATTGCGACCGGACCTCGGCCTTTGGCGGCATCATCGCGCTGAACGGGACGCTGGACGGCGCCACTGCCGAGGAGATCGCGAAGATCTTCACCGAGGTCGTGATCGCCCCCGACGCTGACGAGGATGCGAAGCGCATCTTTGCCGCCAAGAAGAACCTGCGCCTGCTGACCACCGGCGGGCTGCCCGATCCGCAAGCGCCGGGGCTGGCCTTCCGCCAGGTCGCGGGCGGGTTCCTGGTCCAGGGCCGCGATAACGGCCATGTGGGGCTGCCCGACCTCAAGGTCGTCAGCGACCGTCAGCCGGATGACAGGGAACTGGCCGATATGCTGTTCGCCTGGACCGTCGCCAAGCACGTCAAGTCGAACGCCATCGTTTATGCAAAGGATCGCGCGACCGTGGGCATCGGCGCGGGCCAGATGAGCCGCGTGGACAGCACCCGCATCGGCCGTCGCAAGTCCGAGGACATGGCCGAGGCGCTTGGCCTGGCCCAGCCCCTCACGGTCGGCGCGGTTGTCGCCTCCGACGCCTTCTTCCCCTTTGCCGACGGCATTGAGGCCCTGGCCCAGGCTGGCGCCCGCGCCGTGATCCAGCCCGGCGGGTCCATGCGCGACGACGAGGTGATCGCGGCGGCGAACCGCCTGGGCCTGGCGATGGTGTTCACCGGCCAGCGGCATTTCCGGCACTGATGCAACAGGAACTGCCCCTGGACCCGCCGGCACCGGCTGCCGTCCAACCGGCTGCAAAGGCCCGGCGCCCCCGCGCACCGAAAAAACCGCAGCCTCCGGCCCGCACCGACATGAGGCTGGTGATCTGGGTCGCGGCGACGATCTTCGTGGTCGACCAGGTGCTGAAATACTGGGTCGTCCATGTGCTGCAACTGGACCGCATCCGAGCGATCGACGTTCTGCCCCCCTGGCTGAACCTGCGCATGGCCTGGAACCAGGGTGTCAATTTCGGGCTGATGGCATCCGACACCGGCGTGACGAAATGGATCCTGGTCGCGGTCGCGCTTGCCATCGTCGCCTGGGTCTGGATCTGGATCTGGCGCAGCGATGCCGGGGCGCTTGCACGCATTGCGGCGGGGATGCTGATCGGCGGCGCGCTTGGCAATGTCATCGACCGGTTGCTGTATGGCGCGGTCGCGGATTTCCTGAATATGTCCCTGCCCGGCTGGCAGAACCCCTACAGCTTCAACGTGGCCGACATCGCCATCTTTGCGGGCGCCATTGGCCTGGTGCTGGTGCCGCAGAAGAAGCAGCCAGAAAAGCCGGTCCGAAAGCCTCGTGACAAGACCCGTGACGGCACCGGCAAATCCGGCTAGAACGGGCGCAAGGAATAAAGGGGCAGGTTCATGCAGGCTTTCGTCAAGGGCATCGCCGTCGCGGGCGTCATGGGGCTGGGCGCCTGCGGCAGCAACCAGTTGATGAATATCGAAACCGGCCAGAACAGCCCGGACGAATTCGCCATCCTGCCGACCCGCGCCTTGTCCATGCCGCCCAACCTGGCGCTGCTGCCCGCCCCCACGCCGGGCGGGGCCAACATCACCGACCCGAACCCCAATGCCGACGCGGTGGCTGCGCTTGGCGGCAATCCCGCGCGGCTGGCGAACCAAGGCGTCGCCGCAGCGGACGGGGCACTGATCGCCCATGCCACACGGCGCGGCACCGACCCCGCGATCCGCGAACGCCTGGCCGAATCTGACGCCGAATGGCGGTCGCGCAACAAGCGCCGCCCGCTTGAGGCGCTGTTCGGCACCACCGTCTATCAGCGGGCCTATCGTCCCCTGGCGCTTGATTCGCAGACCGAACAGCAACGCTGGCAGCGTGCGGGCGCGATCACCCAGACCTCGCCCGCCCCGCCCGAGGAATGACGGCGGATTTCGATCCGGCGCATCCCGATTTCGGCGAAAATCCCTGGCCTGCCTATGCCCGGCTGCGGGCGGCACCCGGCCTGCCGCTGTGGAACGGGTTTCACCTGGCCACGCGGTTCGCGGATGTGCAGGCCATCGCCTTCGACCGACGGATGGTGCGGGGCACGGGCTTCATGGACCCCGGTGCCAGGCGGCAGGTGCAGGTGACCGGGAATTTCCACGATATGCCGTTTCACGAACGCTTCGTGCAGACATCAATGCTGGAATTGGACGGGCCGGACCATGACCGGCTGCGGCGCGCGGTGTTTCCATTCTTTACCAAGACCCGGCTGGAAAGCCTGCGGCCCTTTGTCACGCATTGGGTCGATGCCGCGCTTGACCGCCTGCTCCCGCAGGGCGGCTTTGATTTCGTCGCCGATCTGGCGGCCCATCTGCCGGGACAGGTGATCGGCCACCTGATCGGCACCGACCCCGCGCTTGCCCCGCAGATGACGCGGTGGTCGGACGACACCGTCAGCTATTTCGATGTCAGCCGCCGCACCCCAGACCGCAAGAAGCGGGCCGAGACGGCGGCGCGGCTGTTCCATGACGCGCTGCAAGACCTTTATGCCGCCCGCAAGGCCCGGCCCCGCGACGACCTGATAAGCGCGATGACCAGGGTCAAGGGCGCGGGCCTGCTGTCCCATGACGAACTGATCGCCACGGTGATGCAGATCCTGCACGCAGGCCACGGATCGACCATCGACGTGATGGGCAGCGGGCTGCACGCGCTGATGTCCCACCCGGACCAGTTGGCCCGGCTGCGGGCGGACCCCGGCCTGATGCCGACGGCGGTTCAGGAAGTGTTCCGCTTTGCGCCGCCGCTGATCTTCTTTCACCGCCACGCATCCGAGGATCTGGCGATCTGCGGGCAGGATTGGCCAAAGGGAACGACCTTTGGCCTTCTTTATGCCAGTGCCAACCGCGATCCCGCCGCCTTTGCGGATCCCGACCGTTTCGACGTGGGCCGCAAGCCGAACCTGCATCTGGCCTTTGGGGCCGGTCCCCATGTCTGCCTGGGCAACAACCTTGCGCGGTTGAACATGGAGATCCTGTTCACCGCCCTGCTGGCCCGGACCCGCGGCATCTTCCCTGCCGGTTTGGCGACCTGGAAGACCGGGCTGCAATCCCATGGTCCGGCCAGCCAGCCCGTTCATGTGACGACACATTAGCGTGTGACAGGTTGCGCAAGCGGCCCTCATTGGTCAGATTTTGCCCTGACCAAGGAGGTTCCGCCCCCATGCTTCGACCGACCCTGCCCACCTTGCTGGCCCTGGCTGTCAGCACCCTGCCCGCGCTTGCCGAAACGCCGTCCCCCGAAAACAACGGCGTCACCCATTTCACCCTGCCCAACGGCCTTGAAACCGTCGTGATCGAGGATCACCGCGCCCCTGTGGTGGTGCAGATGGTTTGGTACCGGATCGGATCGGCGGACGAGCCGCCCGGCAAGTCGGGGATCGCGCATTACCTGGAACACCTGATGTTCAAGGGCACCGAAAAACTGGAGCCGGGCGAGTTGTCCAAGACCGTGACTGCCAATGGCGGCATGGACAACGCCTTCACCAGTTACGACTATACCGCCTATTTCCAGCGCATCGCCTCGGACCGCCTGCCGCTGGTGATGGAGATGGAGGCCGACCGGATGGCCAACCTGCGCATCGGCGAGGATGACTGGCAGGCCGAACGGCAAGTGGTTCTGGAGGAACGGGCGCAGCGCGTGGACAGCGATCCCGGATCCCTGTTCGCCGAGGAACGCAACGCCACGCTGTTCTATAACCACCCTTACGGCCGCCCGGTGATCGGCTGGCGTGCCGAGATGGAGGGGCTGACGCGCGACGATGCCTTGGCCTGGTATGACAACCATTATTCCCCGAACGAGGCGATCCTGATCCTGGCGGGCGACGTGACGCCCGAAAAGGCCCGCGAACTGGCCGAGAAATACTATGGCCCGATCCCGGCCAAGGGAGAGGCCGAGCCGCGCATCCGCCCGCAGGAACCCGATCAGCGGTCGCCGCGCCGGATGGAGATGACCGATCCCCGCGTGCCGCAACCGGTGATGACGCGCAGCTATCTGGCCCCCGAACGCAATCCCGGCGACCAGGCGGATGCCGCCGCCCTGACCGTGCTGGCGGAACTGCTGGGCGGTTCCATGCAGACATCCGTCCTGGGGCAGGAACTGGCCATGAAGGGCAAGGCGCTGTGGGTGAACGCGGGCTATGACGGGTTTTCCGTCGATCCGACCAACTTCGGCATCTCTCTGGTCCCTGCCGACGGCATGGCGCCGGACAAGGCCGAGGCCGAACTGGACCGCGTGCTGGCGCAATTCCTGGAAACCGGTCCGGACCAGGCTGACCTGGACCGGGTCAAGACCCAGATCGAGGCCGCGCGGGTCTATACGCTCGATTCGGCCCATGGGCGTGCCTATGATTATGGCCAGGGGCTGGCCACCGGGCTGACGGTCCAGGACGTGAACGACTGGCCCGATATCCTGGCCGCAGTCACGGCCGATGACGTGATGCAGATGGCCCGTCAGGTGCTGGGCAGCGAGGCCACCGTGACCGGCTGGCTTCTGCCCCCTCCGGCGGATGCGGTCCCAACGCCGGCAGCCAATACCCCCACCGACACCCCCAGCCCCGAGGTGCAAGGATGATCCGCGCCGCCATTGCCCTGTTCCTTGCCGTTCTGGCCGTCCCGGCCCATGCCATCGACATCCAGGCCGTTACATCCCCCGGCGGCATCAAGGCCTGGCTGGTCCAGGACGACACGATCCCCTTTGTTGCCGTGGAATTTGCCTTCAAGGGCGGCGCCAGCCTGGACCAGCCCGGCAAGCGCGGCGCCATCAACCTAATGGCCGCCACGCTGGAGGAAGGCGCAGGCAGCCGCGATTCCGTGGCATTCGCCCAGGCGGTCGAGGATCTGGGCGCCCGGTTTTCCTTCGACGCGGGCGACGATTCGCTGTCCGTCGGGATGCGCGCGCTGTCCGAAAACCGCGACGAGGCCGCAGCCCTGTTGGCCGAGGCGCTGACCCAGCCCCGCTTCGACGACGCGGCGATTGAACGCGTCCGCGCGCAGGTGCAATCGATCATCCGGTCCGAGGCGACGGATCCGCAATCCATCGCCGCCAAGGAAATGTCGCGGCAGGCCTGGGGCGACCATCCCTATGCGACCTCCCTCAACGGGACGGAGGATTCCGTGGCGGCCCTGACGCGGCAGGATCTGGTGGCCGCCAAGAATCGCGTGCTGGCCCGCGACCGCGTGGTGGTGGGGGCCGCAGGCGACATATCGCCCGAGGAACTGGGCCTTTTGCTGGACAAGGTGCTGGGCGGCCTGCCCGAACAGGGGACTGCGCCCTTGCCGGAACCTGCCCGACTGCAACTGACCGGCGGGGTCACGGTGATCGACTGGGACAGTCCGCAGACCGTTGTCAGCTTTGCGGGGCCGGGTCTGCCCATCGACGATCCCGACTACTTCGCGGCCTTTGTCGCCAACCATATCCTGGGCGGCGGCGGCTTCAGCTCCCGCCTAATGGAGGAGATCCGCGAAAAGCGCGGGCTGACCTATGGCGTGGGCACGACGCTGGCCACCGGGGTTTACGGCCAGACCTGGCGAGGCGGCATGGCCGGGTCGAACGCGACCACCGGCGAGGCGGTCGATCTGATCAAGGCTGAATGGGACCGCATGGCGCAGGGCGTGACCGACCGGGAACTGACCGACGCCAAGACCTATCTGACCGGCGAATATCCCCTGCGCTTTGACGGCAACGGCAGCATCGCGGGGATTCTGGCCGGGATGCAGTTGATCGGCTTTCCCATTGACTATGTGAACACCCGAAACGCCAAGGTCGAGGCCGTCACGGCAGAGGACGTAAAGCGTGTCGCGGAAGAATTGCTGGCTGCGGACAAGCTGCGCTTTGTGCTGGTGGGCCGGCCCGGGGGGATCGAGGCCACGGACAGGACCGATGCGGCCAAGGTCGTGAACTGACCACCCGCCGGGGGACTTCACGTCCCCCGGACCCCCTGTGGGATATTTGGACCAAGGCAAGGACCGGCAGGGCAAGGGACACGGGAATCGCTGGCTCCACCGCCCTGCCCCTGCTAGATTTGGGTGCATGAACACCCATGACCCCCATATCCGGCCAGTCATTCGGCAACTGGACGAAGCGGTCGCCAACCGTATCGCGGCGGGCGAGGTGGTGGAACGGCCCGCCTCGGCGGTCAAGGAACTGGTGGAAAACGCCCTTGATGCCGGAGCCTCACGCATCGACATCGCCATCGAGGACGGCGGCAAGCGGCTGATCCGGGTTTGCGACGATGGCTGCGGCATGGCGCCTGGCGACCTGCCCTTGGCCTTGTCGCGCCACGCCACCAGCAAGATCGACGGATCGGACCTGCTTGCGATCCGCAGTTTCGGCTTTCGGGGCGAGGCGCTGCCGTCCCTGGGCGCGGTGGGCCGGTTGACCATCACGTCGCGGACGCGGGGCGGGGATGGCGCGGTGATCGCGGTGGCGGGGGGCAAGGTCGCGCCAGTGCGTCCGGCGGCGGCCAATCCTGGCACGGTCGTGGAACTGCGCGATCTGTTCTTTGCGACGCCCGCCCGTCTGAAATTCCTGCGCGGCGACCGGGCCGAGACGATGGCCGTGGCCGATTGCATCCGCCGCCTGGCCATGGCCGAGCCTTTCGTGGGCTTCACGCTGACGGCGGACGGCAAGGAAATCTTTCGCGCCGATGCCGAAGGGGGCGAATTGTTCGGCGCCTTGCAGACCCGGCTGTCGCGCGTGATGGGCAGGGACTTCATCGACAATGCCCTTGCCATCGACGCCCAACGCGACGGGCTGGTCCTGACGGGCTTTGCCGCCCTGCCCACCTGGTCACGCGGCGCGGCAGTGGCGCAGCATCTGTATGTGAACGGCAGGCCTGTGCGAGACAAGCTGCTGACGGGCGCCTTGCGGGCGGGATACATGGATGTGCTGGCATCGGGGCGCCATCCGGCGGCGGTGCTGTATCTGGCCTGCGACCCGCAGCTTGTCGATGTGAACGTCCATCCCGCCAAGGCCGAGGTCCGTTTCCGTGATCCCCAGGCCGCGCGGGGCCTGGTGGTCAGCGCCTTGCGCCACGGGCTGGCCGGTGCGGGGCATCGCGCCTCGTCAACGGTGGGGGACGCAACGCTGGCGGCCTTCAGCGCCGAACCCCGCGCTTATCGGGCGGACTATCGGCCCTCGGCCACGGCGATCCGGGCCAGCCTTGATTTGCAGGCACCGGTTCCGGGCTTTGCCGAGGCACCCTCGGCCCGGACCGAGGAACCCGCTGCGCCAACGGACGCCCCCCTGGGCGCCGCACGGGCGCAGATCCATGAGAACTATATCATCGCCCAGACCGGGGACGGTGTGGTGATCGTCGATGGGCACGCGGCCCATGAGCGGCTGGTTTACGAACGGCTGAAGGCGCAGGCGGCGGCCACCGGCATTGCCCGCCAGGCCCTGCTCATCCCCGAGATCGTGGATCTGTCCGACGCCGATGCGGCGCGGATCCTGTCAGTCGCGGGCGATCTGGCGGATCTGGGCCTAGTGATCGAACCCTTTGGCGGGGGCGCCGTCGCGGTGCGCGAAACCCCGGCAATGCTGGCAAGACTGGACGTAGCCGCGCTGATCCGCGACATCTTGGACGATCTGGCGGACCAGGGCGCATCGGACCGGCTGCAGGGGCGCCTGGATGCGGTTCTGTCGTCGATGGCCTGCCATGGATCGGTCCGGTCCGGGCGCCGCATGACCGCCGATGAGATGAACGCGCTGTTGCGCGACATGGAACGCACGCCCCGTTCCGGCCAGTGCAACCATGGCCGCCCGACCTGGGTCAAGCTGCGCCTGTCCGATATCGAGCGGCTGTTCGGCCGCAAGGATTGACCGCCGCCCCGGACGGCGCGACAGTCGGCGCAATCAACGGAGCATCGCCATGCTGCATATCAGTCCCGACAAGATCGCCCATATCATCATCCGCGCCCGCCAATACGACAGCGGCGTCAACCCCTGGGCACATTCAGGCAGCAGGGCGCAGCACGGGGTGCAATCCGAACTGCGCGATTTCATCGCCAACCTGAACGAGGACGAACAGGCCAGCCTTGTCGCGGTGATGTGGATCGGCCGCGAAAGCTTCGAACCCGAGGAACTGGAGGAAGCCATCCAGACCGCCCGTGTCGAACGCACCACCCCGACCGAGGATTACCTGATGGGCGAACCCCGGCTGGCCGATCTGCTGGAATCCGGTCTGGAAGCCCTCGGCATCTCGCCCGAGGATGCCGAGGACGACCTGAACCGTCCGGTTTGATCAGCGCGCGGGCGTGACGCGGATCAGCCGGCCATTGTCCTCGTCCGTCAGCAGCATCAGGGCGCCGTCGCGGGCAACCTCGACCTCGCGCACGCGGCCGATGCCTTGCAGGTGGCGCGCCTCGCCGGTCACGCGGTCGGCCTCCATTTCCAGGCGCACCAGATCGTTGGACTTCAGCCCGCCGATCAGCAGGTCGCCCTGCCAGTCGGGGAACATCTCGCCGTCATAGAAGGTCATCTGGCCCGGCGCGATCACGGGATCCCAGTAGTAGACGGGCAGTTCAGTGCCTTCCAGCTGGGTGATCCCTTCGCCAATGGGACGGCCGCTGTATTCCACGCCATAGGTCACGCGCGGCCAGCCATAGTTGCGGCCCGCCTGGGGCAGGTTCAATTCGTCCCCGCCCTTGGGGCCATGCTCGATGGTCCACAGCCTGCCCTGATCGTCAAGCGCCGCGCCCTGGAGGTTGCGGTGCCCCCAGGACCAGATTTCGGGCAATGCCTCGGCCACGCCGGGATCGCCCATCGGCGCGCCCGTCTCGGGGTTGATGCGGATGACCTTGCCCAGGGTCGTGGTGACGTTCTGGGAATAGACGCGCGAGTCAGGGTTCGAGCGTTCGCCAGTGGTCACGAACAGCCCGCCCTGCCCGTCATGGACCAGGACAGAGCCGTAATGCTTGGTCGAATCCCAGGCGGGCTGCTGTTGCCAGATCACCTGCGTGCCGTCCAGCGTGCTGCCATCGGCAGACAGGGTGCCGGTGCCAACCGCGGTGGCGGTCTTGCCGTCCTCGCGCGGCTGGGCGAAGCTGATCCAGACGCGGCGCGTATCGGCGAAGTCTTCGGCCACGGTCACGTCCAGCAGCCCGCCCTGGTCGCGGGTGTCGATGTCCGGCAGCCCGCCGATCGGATCGGACAGCGCGCCGTCCGCGCCCACCATGCGCAGGTTGCCCGCGCGTTCCGTCACCAGCCAGGCGCCGTCCGGCAATTCGGCAAGGCCCCAGGGATGGTCCAGCCCGTCGGCGATCACCGTCTGGTCCAGGGCGATGTCATCGGCCAGCACCGGCGCGCGGGTCTGGTTTTCAAAGGCGGGCTGTTGGTCGGGCGCGTTCGGCGGCGCCGCGTTGAAATCCTGGGCGGTTGCGGTTCCGGCCAGCAGGGCCGCTGCGGTCAGGGTCAGGTGACGGGTCATGGACATAGGGCGCGCGCCTTTTTCCGTATGGGAGTGGATTGGGGGTCAAACCCCCTTGCGGAAACGACGTTCCGCCCCTGCCTTCACGTCTGTGTCAGGCGATCCCGATTGTCCCGGAACAGCGCCCCGGCCCGGCCCCACGGCCCCTCGTCGATCCGATCGAGCTGCGCCAGCACAGGCAACAACTGCCCCGCGTAATCCTCCGAGCTTTCGCGCGGCAGAAGCGATGGCAGGTTGTCGATGGCCATCACGTCCAGCGGCGGATTGTCGGCCACCCGCAGCACCGGCTGGTCCCAAGTGGTCGTGCGGTCATAGACCTTGATGGGGGAAAAATCGCTGGCGGGATCGCAGGCCACATCGCCGATGACCGTCAGCCGCCGTCCGGGGGCCACCGCGCTTTCGGGCACGAAGACCGGTGCGCCCGGCTGGGCCAGGATCGCATTGATGAACAGTTCATGCGCCAGAACCTGTGGGAAAGGGCCCCCATGCGCGGTTTCCGCCATGTCCCAGCGGGTGACGGGCACGCCCAAGGCGACCAGCAGGTCGGCCGCACCAGTGCCCACCCGGCCCTTGGCGCCGATCACAAGGGCGTGCGGGCGCGGACGTGCGGTGGCGTCCAGTTGCGCACGCAATTCGTCCAGCCAAAGCTCCTTGTCGGCATAGGCATGGACCGGCCCGCAAAGACCGCCCCCCTGTTGCGCGACCCATGCCTTCAGCGACACGGCCGCCCCCGCATAGCCCGCCCAGTACCCAAAGGCCGCAAGACGGCGTCCGGTATCGTCCGTCAGGTATTCAAGGTCATACAGGTACCCGCCCCCGGCCTGGAACCGGCGCAGCAGAACCTGGCCCGCGGGCTGGCCCTTGAAGGCATGGCCGAACATGACATGGCGGTGGCGCAGGGGAAGGCCGTCGTCGGGCAGTTCCTTCAGGCCGAAGACGATCGCGTCGTCGGGCGCGGTGGGCCAGCTGCCTGGCGGCGCGATCACGGCCCCGGCGCGGGCATAATCCTCGGTCGGCAGGACGCGGTGGGGGCTGTCCTCGACCGTGACGCTGAAGCCTTGCGCGACCAGGCTTGCCACGCCCTCGGGGGTGATGCCTGCCCGTTCCTCGTTCGCGCGGCTTTCGGCCCGCACCCACAGATGTGTCATCGTCGCCTCGATCCTTGGTGGCCCCGTCATCTAGCGCGGGGGCGCCGGGGGCGGCAAGGGAACCCCCATGGCCCGGATGGTGTTCCACCCTGTTCCCATTCCTGTTGCTTGGAGAGTCCGATGATCCTCAGCCGACGCGCCAGCCTGATGCTGGGCCTGGCCGCCAGTGCCGCCACCCTGATGCCGCGCCTTGCCATGGCCCAGACAGCGACGCCGACCTCGTTTTCCTTCCCGGTCGAAGGGGGGCAGGTCGTCTTCCACCCGGTCGATCATGCATCCATGGTGGTCGAGACGCCGGGCGGGGTGATCTATGTCGATCCGGTCGGCGGCGCGGATCTGTATGCCGGGATGCCGCAACCCTCGCTGATCCTGATCACGCATGAGCATGGCGATCACTTCGACCTGCCGACCCTGCAAGCCCTTCCCGCCGTGGCGATCATCGCCAACCCGGCGGTCCACGGGATGCTGCCCGCCGAGATGCAGTCCCGCGCCACCGCCATGGCCAACGGCGATCAGGCCCAGGCCATCGGGATGGGGATCGAGGCCGTGCCCGCCTATAACACCAGCGCCGACAAGCAGCAGTATCACCCCCAGGGGCGCGACAACGGCTATGTCCTGACCATCGGCGGCAAGCGGTTCTATATCGCAGGCGATACCGAGGACACGCCCGAGATGCGCGCCCTGGACAACATCGAGGTCGCTTTCCTGCCCATGAACTTGCCCTATACGATGACCGTCCAGCAGGCAGCGGACGCGGTGGGGGACTTCCGGCCGGTTTCGGTATTCCCCTATCACCACGGGGGCAGCGACGTGCAGGAATTCGCCCGCCTGGTCGAGGGGACGGGCGCAGGCAGCCTGGTCGTTCTTGCCAACTGGTACCCGCGCGGCGAGGCTGGCTGACGGCCCTTCTTTACCGGCGCGGCGCGGCAGGATAGCTAGGCGGCCATGTTGCGATACCTTCTGCGCCGGCTGATCGTGATGGGGCTGAGCCTGCTGGCGGCCTCGGCCCTGATCTTTTCGATCATGGGCCTTGTGCCGGGCGATCCGGCCAGCTTCATGCTGGGGACGGGCGCACAGCCTGAAACGGTGGCCGCATTGCGCCAGCAGTTGGGATTGGACCAGCCCTTCGCCCTGCGATACGCGGCCTGGCTGGGGGCGATCCTGCACGGGGATTTCGGGACCAGCTTCACCTACAAGACGCCGGTTGGCGGGATGATCCTGGACCGGCTGCAGGTCTCGCTGCCCTTGGCGGTATCGGCGTTGATGCTGGCGGTGGCCATGGCCCTGCCGGTCGGGCTTCATGCAGCGGGCCGCCGTGGCAGGCTGGGCGACGGGCTGGCGATGGGCGCGGCACATCTGGGCGTGGCGCTGCCCAACTTCTGGCTGGCGATGCTTCTGGTGCTTGTCTTTGCGGTCAACCTGCAATGGCTTCCCGCCGGGAGCTTTCCCGGCTGGACCGACCCTTTTGCGGCGCTGCGGTCGCTGATCCTGCCCGCCGTGGCCCTTGCCCTGCCGCAGGCCGCGATCCTGGCCCGCGTGCTGCGGTTCGCCTTGGTCGAGACGATGGGCCAGGACTATATCCGCACCGCCCGCGCCAAGGGGCTTACGACAAGCCAGGCCCTGCGGCGCCACGCCTTGCGCAATGCGCTGATCCCGGTGCTGACGATTCTGGGGATGCAGTTCAGCTTCCTGCTGGCGGGCGCGATCATCATCGAGAATGTCTTCTACCTGCCCGGCCTGGGGCGGATGATCTTTCAGGCGATCACCCAGCGCGACCTGATCGTAGTGCAGTCGGCGGTGCTTGTGCTGGTCGGCGCGGTCATCGCCGTGACCTTCGTGGTCGATCTGGCTTATGCCGCCGTGGACCCCCGGCTGCGCCGCGCATGAGGATCGGCCTGATCCTGGGCGCCGTCCTGGCGGGGCTGGCGCTGACGGCGGCTGTCCTGTCGGCCCTGTGGACGCCTTACGACATCACCCGGCTGGCGATCGCGCAAAAGCTGCTGCCGCCTTCCCCGGCGCATTGGCTGGGCACCGATCACCTGGGCCGCGACATCCTGTCAATGGCGATGCTGGGGGCGCAGACCTCGCTGGCGGTGGCGCTTGCGGCGGTCGTGATCGGCATGGGCCTGGGGGTGCCGCTGGGCCTGCTGGCGGCGGCATGGCGCGGGCACTGGCTGGACGACCTGGTGATGCGCGGCAACGACCTGATCTTCGCCTTTCCATCCCTGGTGATCGCCATCCTGATCACAGCGGTCTGGGGACCGTCGGCCACAAACGCCATCATCGCCATCGGCATCTTCAACATCCCTGTCTTTGCCCGCGTCACGCGTGGGGCGGCGCTGCCGATCTGGGTGCTGGACTACATCCGCGCGGCCCGGGTTGCGGGCAAGGGGGCGGCCCTGATCAGCCTGCACCACGTCCTGCCCAACATCGCCAGCCTGCTGATCGTGCAGGCCACGATCCAGTTCAGCCTGGGGATCCTGGCCGAGGCAGGCTTGTCCTATGTGGGCCTTGGCGCGCAGCCCCCTGTCCCAAGCTGGGGCAGGATGCTGGCCGAGGCGCAGACCATGGTGACGCTGGCCCCCCATGTGGCGATCATCCCGGGCCTTTGTATCGTGCTGACCGTGCTGGGGCTGAACCTTCTGGGCGACGGGCTGCGCGATGCCCTGGACCCGCGCCTGCGGGTGATGCGGTGATCCGGCTGGACGACCTGTCCGTCGCCATCGACGGACAGCCGATCCTGGACCGTGTGTCGATGGATCTGGCGCCCCGCACCATCACCGGCCTTGTGGGCGAATCCGGCAGCGGCAAGTCCATGACCGCGCTTGCGATCATGGGTTTGCTGCCGAACCGGGCACGGGCATCGGGCCAGGCGGTGCTGGACGCAGGCAACCTGTTGACACTGCCCGAAGCCAGGATGTGCCGCATCCGGGGCGCGCGGATCGGCATGATCTTCCAGGAACCGATGACGGCTCTCAATCCGCTGATGACCATCGGCGATCAGGTGGCCGAGGTGCTGCGCATCCACCAGGGACTTGACCGCCCCGCAGCCCTGGCCCGCGCACGCGAACGGCTGGACCGCGTGGACCTGCCCAGCCGCCGATTTCCGCTGACGCTTTATCCCCATGAACTGTCCGGCGGACAGCGCCAGCGGGTCGCCATCGCCATGGCCATCGCCCTGCGTCCCGGCCTGCTGATCGCCGACGAACCCACGACGGCCCTGGACGTGACCACGCAGGCGCGAATCCTGGATCTGCTGAAGGGCCTGGTCCGGGACGAAGGCATGGCGCTGCTGCTGATCACGCATGACCTGGCGGTGGTGGCGGGCATGGCCGACCGGGTGGCGGTGATGCAGGGGGGCCGGATCGTCGAAAGCGGCCCGACCGCCGACGTGTTCCGACGCCGCAGCCATCCCCATACCCGGCAGTTGTTCGCGGCGTCGCGTCATGTTCCCGCGCGCGCCCCCCGGCCCCTGGCGGAACCGCTGGTTCAGGTAACGGATGGCGTGCGCGAATACCGCCTGGCCGATGGCGGGTTGCGCGCGCTGAACGGGGTCAGCCTGACCATCGGGCGTGGGGAAAGCGTCGGGCTGGTGGGCGAATCCGGTTGCGGGAAATCGACGCTGGCCCGCGCGATCCTGGGGCTGGATCCCTTGCAGGCTGGGCATATCCGGCTGGATGGGCAGGATGTGACGGCCGGCCGCCGGATGCCGGCCCGGTTGCGCGCGCGGATGCAGGCGGTGTTCCAGGATCCCTTTGGCAGCTTCAACCCCCGCTGGCAGGTGGACCGCCTGCTGGCCGAACCCTTTCACCTGACCGGTCGCCCGCCCGACTGGCGCGACCGCGTGGCCGCCGCGCTGTCCGAGGTGGGCTTGCAGCCCGACGACGCGCGCAAGTTCATCCATGAATTCTCGGGCGGGCAGCGTCAGCGCCTGGCCATCGCCCGCGCCCTGATCATCCGCCCCGCCTTGATCATCCTGGACGAGGCCGTCAGCGCCCTGGATGTCCGCGTCCGCGCGCAGGTTCTGGACCTGCTGGCGCGGCTGCAGGCCGATCACGGATTGTCCTATCTGTTCATCAGCCACGACCTGTCGGTGGTGCGCGGCATGACGGACCGTATCCTGGTCATGCAGGCAGGCCAGATCATCGAGGAAGGTCCACCGGACCAGATCATCGACGCCCCCCGGCACGATCATACGCGCGCCCTGGTGGCAGCGATCCCGCGAATCCCCCCGGACTGGGCCTAGCTCAGGTAACCGCCATCCGCGTCATCGCCCGATTCCTCGACCAGGCGGCCATAATCGGGCAGGATGATGGCACGCTTGCCCGCCAGTTCGATCACGCCGTCGCGTTTCAGCGCGCTGACCTGGCGGCTGACGGTTTCCAGCGTCAAGCCCAGGTAATCGGCCATTGCCTCGCGCGTCAGGGGCAGTTCGATGCGCATCCGCCCGCCCGGATTGCGCTTCAGCAGCGCGGCTTCGCGCCGGGCGATGATGGCGATAAAGGACGCGATCTTTTCCCGCGCGGTCTTGCGGCCCAGCAGCAGCATCCATTCGCGCGCCGCGTCCAGTTCGTCCAGCGTCATTTCCAGCAGCCGGTGCGCGACATGGGGCGTGGTGCGCATCATGTCCTCGAACGGCTTGCGGCGGAAACAGCACAAGACGACCTTGGTGGCGGCCACGGCATTATAGGCGGCGATTTCCCGTTTCGGGCGGCCCAGGAAATCGCTGGGCAGCAGCAGGCCCACCATCTGCGTGCGCCCGTCCTCCAGCGTCTGCGTCAGCGCCGCCACCCCGGTCACGACCGAACCCACGAATTCCATCCGCTCGCCTTCCCAGACGATCGGCTGGCCTGGTTCGAAGGAACGATAGAACTTCATCCCTTCCAGCAGCGAAAGCTCGTCCGTTTCGCACTGCGCGCAGACGGCGCGATAGCGGATGGGACAGTCGCCGCAGCGTTCACCGCCGTCCTGACGGACGGATTTCTGATTGATCTGGGTCAAGGCAATCTCGCGCGTTTCCATCTAATCCTAACCGCATGAGCAATGTTTCGCAACTAAAGCGGTTGGGCCTGTTCGATTCGCGCGTTCCGCGCTACACGAGCTATCCCCCCGCGACACAATTCAAAACCGGCGTGAACGCCAATATGGTCACGGGCTGGCTTGATTCCATCCCCGAGGGCGCGGCGATCTCGCTGTATCTGCACGTGCCGTTCTGCCGCAGGCTGTGCTGGTTCTGCGCCTGCCGGACGCAGGGCACCCAGACGCTGGACCCGGTCATTGCCTATGTGGACACGGTCCTGGCGGAACTGGCGCTGCTACGCCGGCACCTGCCGCGCGGGGTGCGGCTGTCGCGGCTGCACTGGGGCGGGGGCACGCCCACGCTGCTGCCGCCCGACCAGATGCGTCGCGTGGCGGATGCGATCTTCGACGTGGTGCCGATGGCCGAGGGGGGCGAGTTTTCGGTCGAGATCGACCCGTCGGAAATCGACGCGCCGCGCATGGCCGCGCTTGCGGCATCGGGGATGAACCGCGCGTCCATCGGGGTGCAGGACTTCGATCCGAAGATCCAAGAAGCCATCGGGCGGATGCAGTCCTTCGAGCTGACCGGCCAGGCGGTCGATCTGATCCGCAGCCACGATATCGCCAGCCTGAATGCCGACATCCTTTATGGCCTGCCCCATCAGGACCGGAACCGAATTTCGGAAACCGTGCAAAAGCTGCTGGCCCTGTCGCCCGACCGGGTGGCGCTTTACGGCTATGCCCATGTGCCGTGGATGTCCAAGCGCCAGGTGATGATCCCCGAGGATGCCCTGCCCGGCAACGAGGACCGGCTGACCCTGTTCAACACCGCCCGCGACCTGTTCGTGGCCGATGGCTATGCCGAGATCGGGATCGACCACTTCGCCCGTCCCGGCGACGGGCTGGCCCTGGCGCAAAGGGCGGGCCAGTTGCGGCGCAATTTCCAGGGCTATACCGACGACCGGGCCGAGGTGCTGCTGGGGATGGGGGCGTCGTCGATTTCCCGCTTCCCGCAGGGCTATGCGCAGAACGCCCCCGCGACCGGCGCCTATACCGGCCATGTGCGCGAAGGGCGCCTGCCCTATACCAAGGGTCATGCCTTCACCCCCGAGGATCACTGGCGCGGCCGGATGATCGAGCAGTTGATGTGCGATTTCCGCGTCGATGCCGAGGAAATGGTGCGCGATTACGGCCTGACGCCCGCCCGCCTGCAACAGGTCTTCGACCCCGTGATCGCCCAGTTCGGCAACATGGTCGAGGTCGGTCCCTGGGGCCTGCGGATCACGCCGGAAGGCCGTCCGCTGGCGCGCATGGTGGCCAACATGATGGACAGCTATATGGCCGCGCCGACCAGCCATTCGTCCGCCGTGTGAATCCCGCGCGGTGCGTGCAAGCACGCACCCTACGAGTGATCGTGCGCCTTGTGATCCGCGCAACCTTCGGGCGGCTCGATCTCGATGGTGGCATGGGCTATGCCGTGTTCATGGGCCATCAATTCCTTGGCCGCGCGGGTGATCGCGAAATGATCGCCTTGGCCCACCACCAGGTGGACCGATGCCGCCGCGCGTGTCTCGTCAATCTGCCACAGGTGCAGGTGATGGGCATCGCTGACGCCCGGCAGCGCGCGCAGGGCTGACAGGACGGCGCCCGGATCGCTGCCGGGCGGCGCGGCCAGCATCAGGGTGCGGAAGACCGGGCCGATCTCGATCCCGATATGCCACAGGATCACGATGGAAATCACCAAGGTCAGGATCGGGTCCGCCAGATTCCAGCCAAAGGCCCAGATCAGCGCCCCGCCCAGGATCACCGCGACCGACACGCCCGCATCGGCCAGGTTGTGCAGGAAGGCCGCGCGGATATTGGCGCTGTCCTTGGCCGCCCGCCAGACAAACGCGGCGGTGGCCAGATCGACGACCACGGCAAAGGCGGCAAGCCCCATGACCAGACCGCCCGCGACCTGAGGGGGGTCGGACAAGCGGCCAAGCGCCTCGACCGCCAGCCAGACGGATATGGCGATCAGCGCCAGGTAATTGACGAAGGCCGCGACGATTTCCGCCCGGCCCCAGCCAAAGGACCAGTCGGGCGTGGCCGCCCTGCGCGACAGGCGGCGCGCGCCGAAGGCCAGCACAAGCGCCAGGGCGTCGGACAGGTTGTGGATTCCGTCCGCGATCAGCGCGGTGGAATCCGCCGCATAGCCGCCCGCGATCTGCGCCGCCGTCAGCGCCAGGTTGACGATGACCGCCCAGCCGATCGCCGCGTCGCCGTGGTGGCCATGACCGTGCGAATGGCTGTGGCCGTGGCCCATCAATGGGCCTCGGCCCAGTTCGCGCCCTGGCCCGCATCGACGACCAGCGGCACGGACAGCTTCACGGCGGGATCGGCGGCGCCCTCCATCACCGCGCGCGCAGCGACGATCAGGTCGTCAACGGCGTCATCGCGCACTTCGAAGACCAGTTCGTCATGGACCTGCAGCAGCATCCGCGCGGGCAGATGCGCAATGGCCGCGGGCATTCGGATCATCGCGCGGCGGATGATGTCGGCGGCAGCACCCTGGATCGGCGCATTGATCGCCGCGCGCCGTGCGCCGCCGGCGGCGGGGCCGGACTGGTTGATGCCGGGCGTGTTGATGCGCCGGCCGAACAGGGTGCGGACCGATCCATCGGATTTCGCATCGGCCAGCGTGCGGTCCATATAGGCGCGGATTTCCGGGAAACGCTGGAAATAGGTGTCGATGAACTCCTGCGCCTCGGCCCGGGGGATGCGCAGGTTGCGCGACAGGCCGAATGAGGAAATCCCATAGATCACGCCAAAGTTGATCGCCTTGGCGCGGCGGCGGATCATCGGGTCCATGCCTTCCACCGGCACGCCGAACATCTGGCTGGCGGTCATGGCATGGATGTCGATGCCGTCGCGGAAGGCCTGCTTCAGCGCGGGGATGTCGGCCACATGGGCCAGGATCCTCAGTTCGATCTGGCTGTAGTCGAGGCTGACGAGCCGGTGCCCCTCGGCTGCGATGAAGGCTTCGCGGATGCGGCGGCCTTCCTCGGTCCGCACGGGGATGTTCTGCAGGTTCGGGTCGGTGGATGCCAGCCGCCCGGTCTGCGCCCCGGCGATGGAATAGCTGGTGTGGACGCGCCCCGTGTCGGGGTTCACGAAGGTCGGCAGCGCGTCGGTATAGGTCGATTTCAGCTTGGAAATCTGGCGCCAGTCAAGGATGCGCGACGGCAGGTCGTGGCCCTCGGCGGCCAGATCCTCCAGCACGTCGGCGCTTGTGGAAAAGGCGCCGGTCTTGCCGGTCTTGCCGCCGGTCATGCCCATCTTGTCGAACAGGATCTCGCCCAGTTGCTTGGGACTGCCGATGGTGAATTTCTGGCCCGCGAGGGCGTAGATCTCGTCCTCCAATGCCGCCATCTTCTGCGCGAAGGCGCCGGACATGCGGCGCAGCACCTCGGCGTCGATGCGGATGCCGGCCATCTCCATCTCGGCCAGGACGGGGATGATCGGGCGTTCGGTCAGTTCATAGGTGGTCGTCACCCGTTCGACGGGCAGCAGGGGCGCGAAATGCTGATACAGGCGCAAGGTGACATCGGCGTCTTCCGCCGCATAGGGGGCGGCCTTGTCGATGGGCACCTGGGCGAAATTGATCTGCGACTTGCCGGTGCCGATCAACTCCTTGATCGGGACGCACTTGTGGCCCAGGTAACGCTCGGCCAACTCGTCCATGCCGTGATTGTGGGTGCCCGCGTTCAGGGCGTATGACATCAGCATCGTATCGGCCAGCGGCGCCATGCGGATGCCATGGCGGGCCAGCATCTTCCAGTCGTATTTCAGGTTCTGGCCAATCTTCAGGATCGCCGGATCCTCCAGCAGCGGCTTCAGCGCGGCCAGCACGTCGGCCATCGGCAACTGGCCCGCCACGGGGGCGGACTGGCCGAACAGGTCGTCGCCGCCCGCGACATGGCCCACGGGGATATAGCAGGCCTTGCCGGGCGCCACAGCCAGGCAGATGCCCGCCAGATCGGCCTGCATCTCGTCAAGGCCGGTGGTTTCGGTGTCGATCGACACATAACCGGTTTCCCGGATCGCCTGGACCCAAAGGTCAAGGGCAGCACGGTCGGTCACGGTTTCATAGGCCGCGCGGTCGATGGGCGGCAGGTCGGGAACGGCGGGCGCGTCGCGCAAGGGGGCGGACACGACCGCCGGCGCCTCGGTCCCCAGCTTTTCGGCCACGCGGACGGTCAGGGTCCGAAACTCCATTTCCGACAGGAAGGTCAGCAGTTGGGCCGAATCCGGGGCGCGCACTTCCAGGCTTTCCAGCGTGAAATCCAGGGGCGTATTGCAGTCCAGCTCCACCAGCCGTTTCGAGATGCGGATCTGTTCGGCGTGGTCGATCAGGGTCTGGCGGCGCTTGGGCTGCTTGATCTCATCAGCCCGCGCCAGCAGGGTTTCCAGATCGCCGAATTCGGTGATCAACTGGGCGGCGGTCTTGATGCCGATGCCTGGGGCGCCCGGCACGTTGTCGGTCGGATCCCCGGCCAATGCCTGCACGTCCACCACCCGGTCGGGCCAGACGCCGAATTTCTCGAACACCTCGTCTCGGTCGATGGGCTTGTTCTTGATCGGATCCAGCATCTGCACGCCGTCGCCCACAAGCTGCATCAGATCCTTGTCGCTGCTGATGATGGTGACCGCGCCGCCCGCGTCGCGCGCCTTGCAGGACAGGGCCGCGATGATGTCGTCGGCCTCGTACCCCTGGGTTTCGATGCAGGCGATGTTGAAGGCGCGGGTGGCATCGCGGGTCAGGGGGAACTGGGGCCGCAGATCCTCGGGCGGCTCGGGACGATTGGCCTTGTAGGCGTTGTAGATGTCATTGCGGAAGGTCTTGGACGAATGGTCGAAGATCACCGCCGCATGGGTGGGCGCATCGCTGCCCCGTTCGTCGGTGACGTATTTCCACAGCATGTTGCAAAAACCCGCGACCGCGCCCACCGGCAGCCCGTCGGACTTGCGCGTCAGCGGCGGCAGGGCGTGATAGGCCCGGAAGATGAAGGCCGATCCGTCGATCAGGTGCAGGTGGCAACCCTTGCCGAAGCCTTCGACCATGTGCATGTTCCTTTTGTTCCAGGGTCCGGTTCTGGCACGATCGCGCGCCTGTTTCCAGACGCGCCCCAGCCCGGCAGAATGCAGAAGGTGGCAATGCCCAGGATGGTCCGCAAGGGCGACTTGCCCAGCAAGATCTGCGCCTGCTGCGGGCGCCCCTTTGCCTGGCGCAAGAAATGGGCGCTTGACTGGGACCAGGTCCGGTATTGTTCGGACCGCTGCCGGGGGACAAAGGCCCCCCGCCCCGCCAAGCCCTAGTGGTCGTCGTGCGCGTGGTCCCGGTCGATCACGAAACGCTTGTCGCAATAGCCGCAATCGACAAAGCCCGTTTCAGGCGAAATCGCCAGCCAGACACGCGGATGCCCCATGCCCCCGGCATCGTCCCCGTCGCAGGCGACCTTCCAGGTGGTGACGGTCTGGGTCGCGGGCGGGGGCAGCCTCAGTTCGGACAAATCCGTCTGTTCGGTGGACAACGAGTTTTCCGGGGGAATGTATTGCGTCATGGCTGGCCTTCTTGTGGCGGCGGGCGGCATCTGGTCTTATCCCCTGATACCGCAGCGCCGCCTGCCTTCGCAAGCTGTCCGGGGGACAAGACCCATGCCAAACGCCATCGAGATCACCGGCCTGCGCAAGACCTATGCCGCGCAAGGATCGGCCCCCGCCAAGGAGGCGTTGAAGGGGATCGACCTGACCATCCCGGCGGGCAGCATCTTCGGGCTGCTGGGACCGAACGGGGCGGGCAAATCGACGATGATCAATATCCTGGCCGGGCTGGTGAACAAGACGGCGGGCCGCGTCACGATCTGGGGCTTTGACCAGGACGTGAACCCGCGCCAGTCGCGCGCGGCCATCGGGGTGATGCCGCAGGAACTGAACATGGATCCGTTCTTTACCCCTCGCGCCAGCCTGGAAGTGCAGGCGGGCCTTTACGGCGTCCCGAAACGCGAACGCTGGACGGATGAACTGCTGGAACTCGTGGGGCTGGTGGACCAGGCCAATGCCTATGCCCGAAACCTGTCGGGCGGGATGCGGCGGCGCCTGCTGCTGGCCAAGGCCCTGGTGCATCGCCCGCAGATCCTGGTCCTGGACGAACCGACGGCCGGCGTGGACATCACCCTGCGCGAAATGCTGTGGCAGAACGTGCGGGCGCTGAACCGGCAGGGCATGACCATCATCCTGACCACCCATTACCTGGAGGAAGCCGAACAGATGTGCGACGAGATCGCCATCATCAACCACGGCGAACTGGTGGTGCGGCAGGACACGCGCAGCCTGCTGTCGCGCGCCGACGGCAAGACGCTGGTGCTGGACACGGGCGGGCGGATCGCCCTGCCCCCATTGCCGGATGGCGCGCATCCGGAATGGCGCGCCGACGGGCGGCTTGCGATCAGCTATCCCCCGTCGCGGGTGCGCGCCGACCAGCTTCTGGACGCGCTGCGCGGCGCGGGCATCCCGATCCTGGATGTCGCGACCGAGCAGCCCGATCTGGAGGATGTGTTCGTGGAAATGACGCGGGCCTAGCCCTGGCGCGACAGCATCGGTCCCATCACCCGCCCGCCCATGATGTGCAGGTGGTAATGCGGAACCTCTTGCACGCCATGGGGGCCGGTATTGGCAATGGCCCGGAAACCCCCGTTCCCTTGTGCAAGATCCACCCCCTCGGACGCGCAGACCCGGGCGCAAAGGCGCGTGAAGTCCACGATTTCCGCGTCCGAGGCATTGGCCGCGAAATCGTCGAAGCTGACATAGCTGCCCTTGGGGATCACCAGCACATGAACGGGGGCCTGGGGCCGGATGTCGCGGAATGCCAGGGCATGATCGGTTTCGGCCACCTTGTCGCAGGGGATTTCCCCGCGCAAGATTCGGGCAAAGATATTGGTGTCGTCGTAAGCAATGGCCATGGGTGTTCCTGTGGTCAGTCGGTGAACAGATGCGGCGTCTGCGCCAGATCATGCGCGAGGTTTGGCGGAACATCCAGAAACTGCGCGATGGCATGGGCATTGGCGTCCATCGTCGCCGAGGGGGAAAGGATGGCCAGGCGCGAAACCGCCATGTCGCGCAAACGCTCGGCCTCGTGGGCAAGATCGCTGGCCACGACGGGCAGCAGCTCGCGGATCAACGGGTCGGGCGTCGCGGGTCCCGCAAGGCCCGTGCGGCGCATATGGCCGCGCAGATATTCCTCGTCGAAATCGCTGTCGATGAACAGGATCCGCGTTTCCGCCTTGTCGCCCGCGAAATCGGCGATCAGGGTCAGGGCCGAGGGATCCAGGCACAACACCAGCCGGTTCGATGCAAAATCATCCAGCAGCAGCCGGACCAGAGCGCGGCGATGACGCTCGCGCTTGGCCACGGTGGATGCGATGCCGCCCAGATCCGGCAGGCCAGCCTCGCGTTCGTTGAAGATGTAATCAACCGCCGGAATGTCGGTCAGCGCCCGGATCGCCGTTGTCAGCCGCTTGGCGCTGTGCCATTTCTTGGCGACGATCAGGCAGATCGTCTGGTTGCGCCCCGCGCCCTGATCTTCCCAGAACCTCGGGGCGAAACGGCGCCCCACCCGGCCCCGCCCGGTCAGGAACCGGAACAACCGCGGCGCCTCGTTCGAGATGGCGAAGCCCACGCCCTGGGCCTGCCACAGCACCCCCAGCCGGGCGCGCAGGTCCAGCGCATCGGCGCTGATTTTGCGGGCAAACAGGTAATCCTGCCGGATCAGCAGGTCGTAGTGGTCGTTGTAGAAGGTCACCGGCATCCCATAGTCGGTGAACATCAGGCAGGTGGGCGAACGGCGGCGGATTTCGCCCTTGGGCACCAGATGGGCGACCAGGGTCTGGAAGAACGTCTCGTCCGGGATCCAGGTGGTGCGGAAGAAACGCAGAAGCTCGGGCCGTTCCGCGACCAGGCCCAGCACCGCTTCCACCGTCTGCCTGCGCAGGCACCACCATTGCGACCCGATCATGACCTGGATGCCGCGAGGCAGCGGGCGGTCCAGCCGCAACGCTTTCTGCACCGCCATGCTGGCATAGAACAGCCGCTTGCTGCGGCGTTCGTTGAACCAGTGGCGATAGATCAGCCGTTCCGCCTTGATCCCGGTCTTGATCCAGTCGCTGTCGAAGAAATCGAAGGATTCGATATAGTCGCAATCGTCGCGATCCAGGAAGTCGCGCGCATATTCCGCCGATTTAATGGGCATGCAGTCGCCCGACAGCATATAGAAATGCGTGGCCTCGGGGAAGGCGCGCTCGGCCTGTTGCAGGGCGGCAAGGGTGGCGGCCACCAGCGACCATTCGCCCCAGCCGCAACGGATGCGGACCGGCGCAAAGGTCACGCCCGGATGGTCCGACAGTTCCTGGCGGATAAGACGATACCCGTCGGCAGGCGCCCCCCGGTCGTAATGGATCGCCACATAATCGCCCGCGGCCGTCAAGCGGCGCGCCTGATCAACCACGCCTTGCGGATCCTTGTGGGTCAGCAGAATGAAGGCGATACGGGCCATCGGGCGCAGGCTTTCACGTCGGTTCGCAATTCCATTGAAGGCGTTGAATCTTTCGCCCGGGTTTGGTTTCTGTGTCTAGCCGCGTTTGACGCCCCTGAGCAAGCCGGGCACCCCAATAAGGAGAATGGCAATGGGCTTTCCCGGAGTCTGGATGACCGAAAGCGAAAGCATGATCTATCGCGTGGTGCCGAAATGCGCCTGCTCGACCATCGGGCAGATCATGTTCTATTCCGATCACAGCCGGTTTTTCGACGGCGACATCCATGATTCCACCGAAGGCTTGCACAAATGGTCCCAGGACCACAGCAAGCCCTTGATCGAAAGCGCGGTCGCGCGCCATGACGCCATGACCTTCACCTGCGTGCGCAACCCTTATGCGCGGATCCTGTCGTCGTTCTTCGACAAGATCGCGGGCATCCAGCGCAACGGCAAACGCTATCGCGGCAATCTGGTGCCGCAACTGGCGCAGCAATACGGCATCGACGTGGGCAGCCCGGAAAACGATTTCGATTTCGACCAGATCGCCAGCTTTCGCCGGTTCCTGTTGTTCGCGCGCGACACCATCCGTTGGCGCCGCCCGATGGAGCCGGACATCCACTGGTCGGCCATGTCGGGCCATGTCGGCACGTTCATCGCCAATGGCGGCCGCTATGACCGGATTTTCTTTACCGAAACCTTCAACACCGGCATGGTGCAGGTGCTGGATGCGGCCCCTACCCCCGTGGCGGTCGATCTGGCGGCCGTGCCTCGGTTCAATGAATCCGAGGGGCACGGGCCGAAACGCGCCCACAAGGTCAGCGATTATTTCGACGACCTGTCGCGCCACCTGATCTGGGAAATCTACAAGGACGATTTCCAATTTTTCCGGTATGACTTCGACAACCCCGACAACAAGATGCCGGGGGGCGAGATCGATCTGGACGAGGTGCACGCAAAACTGGGCCGCTGAAGGGGGCAGCCTGGCCGGTCATCCTTCCAGATGGCTTTCCATGAACCACAGATCCTTGTCCACGCCGCGCGAGGCTGCGGTGAAGATGTCGGCGGTATTCGCATCGCCCGCCTCGTCCGTCGCATCGATGGCGGCGCGCAGCCGTTCGCCATGGTCGCGGAAGCGGTCGGACAGGGCGCGGATGTGATCTTCGGCCCGTGTCAGGTCTGTCGGATATTCTGCCAGCGTGGTCGAACCCGCCACCCGTTCGGCGGTGCCCACGGCCACGCCGTCCAGTTGCTGTACGCGTTCGGCCATGATGTCGATCTGGTCGCGCAGGTTGGTATGGACGGCATCGAACAGTTCGTGAATGGCGATGAAGTTGCGGCCCTTCACGTTCCAATGCGCCTGCTTGACCGCAAGCGCCAGGGCAACGGAATCGGCCAGCCGCCCGTTCAGTTCGGAAATCGAGGTCTTGCGGGCGTTGTCGGACAGCCCCTTCAATGCAACGGCCATGATCGGCTCCTTGTCTGGTTTGCCCAGTCAACGGCCGTCTGCCATACACGGTTCCGGTTGCATGGCTGCCATGAAAAACGGCGTCCCTTCTCAGGGACGCCGCTTCGGAATGCCGTTCGTGGCGAGGATGCGGATCAGACCGCGCCCTTGATGAAGGTCACCGCGTCGCCAACGGTCTGGATGGTTTCGGCGGCGTCGTCCGGGATCTCGATCCCGAATTCTTCCTCGAACGCCATTACCAGCTCGACAGTGTCGAGGCTGTCGGCCCCCAGGTCGTCGATGAACGAGGCGGATTCGACCACCTTGTCTTCCTCGACGCCCAGATGCTCGACCACGATCTTCTTCACGCGATCAGCGATATCGCTCATGTCACATCCTCATTCTCGCGGGCATCCGCCCAGTTTTGCACGGGCACATACGGCCCGGTTCTGCCCAGGGCGGTTTCCCCTGCTGCTAAAGGCGGGGATATAGCACCCGTGAACCCTCTTGCAACCGCTTTCGCTTGAAAGGGTTGCGTCAGACCATCGCCATGCCGCCGTTCACATGAAGCGTGGCGCCGGTGACATATGCCGCCTCGGGACTGGCCAGATACAGCACCGCCGCCGCGATCTCCTCGGGGGCGCCCATGCGGCCCGCCGGGATCTGGGACAGGATCTTGCCCTTCTGGTCGTCGGTCAGGCTGTCGGTCATGGGCGTGACGATGAAACCGGGCGCCACGCAGTTCACCGTGATGCCCCGGCTTGCGACCTCATAGGCCAGGGACTTCGACATCCCCACCAGGCCAGCCTTGGCGGCGGCATAGTTGCCCTGCCCCGGATTGCCCGTGGACCCCACGACCGAGGTGATGGTGACGATCCGCCCCCAGCGGGCCTTCATCATCCCCCGCAGGGCCGCGCGCGACAGGCGAAAGACGCTTGTCAGGTTCACGTCCATGACCTGGCTCCACTCGTCGTCCGACATGCGCATGAACAGGTTGTCGCGCGTAATGCCCGCGTTGTTGACCAGGATATCCATGGAACCCATGGCAGCCGCGGCATCCTTGACCAGCGCCGCTGCGGCCTCGGGCTTAGACAGGTCCCCAGGCACGACATGGGCGCGATCGCCCAGGGAGGCTGCCAGTTCCTGCAACGGCCCCTCGCGCGTGCCGGAAAGGGCCACGGTCGCGCCCGCCCCATGCAGTGCGCGCGCGATGGCACCGCCGATGCCGCCCGATGCGCCCGTCACCAGGGCGGTCCTGCCTGTCAGATCGAACATGGCTGATCCTTCTTCTTTATCCAAATATCCAAAGCCGGCCTCAGCCCTTCAACGCCGCGATATCCGCAGGCACGCCTATGTTGCGCACGGTTGCATCCTTGGCGATGCGCTTGATCATCCCCGACAGCGCCTTGCCCGCGCCGATTTCCCAGAATTCGGTCACGCCGGCCTCGGCCATGTTGGCGATGGATTCGCGCCAGCGAACGGTGCCCGTGACCTGTTCCACCAGCAATCGCCGGATCGCGCCGGGTTCCGTCACGGCCTCGGCGCGGACATTGGCGACCAGGGGAACTGCGGGGGGATGGATGTCAACGCCCGCCAGCGCATTGGCCATCACCGCCGCGGCAGGCTGCATCAGCACCGAATGAAACGGCGCCGAGACAGGCAGCATCAGCGCCCGCTTGGCGCCCGCCAGCTTCATCGCCGCCGCCGCGCGTTCCACCGCGTCCTTGTGGCCGGATATCACGACCTGCCCCGGATCGTTGTCATTGGCGGCCTGCACGACGCCCTCGCCCCCGATATCCCTGACGATATGATCCACCGTCGCGAAATCGAGACCCAGGATCGCCGCCATCGCCCCCTGGCCCACTGGCACGGCCTCTTGCATGGCTTGGCCGCGCAGGCGCAGCAGCCGCGCCGTATCCTCCAGCGTCAGCGCCCCTGCGGCGCACAAGGCCGAGTATTCGCCCAGCGAATGCCCCGCCACGAAATTCGCGTCCTGGATGGTCAGGCCCTCGGACTCCATCGCCCGGAACGCCGCCATCGATGCCGCCATCAGCGCCGGCTGCGCGTTCTGCGTCAGCGTGAGGGTTTCAATGTCGCCGTTCCAGATCAGGTCCGACAGCTTTTCCCCAAGCGCCTCGTCCACCTGCTCAAACACCTCGCGCGCGGCGGGATAGACCTCGGCCAGTTCGCGCCCCATGCCGATAGCCTGCGCCCCCTGGCCTGGAAAGACGAATGCGCGCATGGGGGCCTCCTGCTTGATATGGGTTCAGGAGGGATAGCGCGGATGGGGATGAGGTGAAAGGGGGGCCGAGAAGTGCGATCTTCTGTGCCAATTGCATCTCAGTGCGATTCAAATCCTTCGCAATCCCAGGCACGCGACGTGCAGGCAGCTTGTCTTTTTGGACAGGGCCATCAGAGTCGTGTTCCAGGACACAAAAGTTTTTTATAGCCCTAATAATATGTTGATATAGATCACTGATCTGCAGGGCGGATATTCCTTGGCCGTTTCTGTTCTCAGATGTGAAATCTTCGACTTATCTATCTAAGGTTGCATTGATTGTTCTGGGAAAACACATCAACGAAGATATAGTGCAACATCACCACGGAGTACTCGTCTCCGTTGGTTGCAATTAGCCGGGTTGGCTGGACTTATTTGGTAAAAGGTAAAAACGAATGCAAAAGGTGAAGTATGCTATTGCCGTTGCGGCATTTTCGCTTGCCGTCCCCGGCAATCGGACAGGCGGCGACGGTGTCCTACACAAACTCGGATCCGACGCCGCAGGTGCAATTGACCGTTGACGACGCTGCTTCGCCCGGAAAATTCCGCTTCAGCCTTTCCACTTTGCTGGGTACGGCTGATTTCCTGGGTCTGGGCTTCAATTTCGCAGGTTCGATGCTTTCGAATGGCGACCTGACCCTCGTCAGCGCAACAGGGTCAGACGACGAGTCCATCAAGCCGGTCTTGAAGTTGTTCGGGGACAATACCGCAAGCCAATCGACATGTGGCAATGGCTGCAACTTCAATGGCTCGGGAAGCGCATCCGACTTTGACTATATCATCCGCATCGGTGGAAATGGCGGGGGTAAGAACAACTATGTCAAAACGGTTGTGTTTGACGTGGCGTTCGCAGGCGACCTGAGCAGCAATCCGTTTTCGCAATTTGCGTTCCGTGCTCAGTCGACAAGCAATCCTGAGGGCAGCATCAAAGCCGACCTCAACCCTGAACCGCAACCCGCGCCCGTTCCGCTTCCTGCCGGCCTGCCCCTTCTGGGTTCCGGGCTTCTGGCAATTGGCGCCCTGCGCCGCCGCAAGCGCGCCGCCTGATCGGGCAGACTCGCACAACAAGGAAAGCGCCTTCGGGCGCTTTTTTTAACTTTTGGCAATATGCAGCACATCAGCAAAAAGCTGGCCACGTGGACCACCAGCTCTTGCACCGAACGGATCAACGAAAAAGGGGCCACTGGCCCCTTTTCCCTTTCCATCTTGGCCGTTCAGCCAATCACCCGACCAGTTCAAGCCCCGAGAAGAAGAACGCGATCTCCTCCTTGGCCGTTTCGGGCGCGTCAGAGCCGTGGACCGAGTTCTCGCCCACGGAGAGGGCGAACTCCTTGCGGATGGTGCCTGCGTCGGCCTGGGCGGGGTTGGTCGCGCCCATCACTTCGCGGTTCTTGGCAATGGCGCCCTCGCCCTCCAGCACCTGCACGACAACCGGCTCGGAGGCCATGAACTCGACCAGCTCGCCATAGAAGGGGCGGTCCTTGTGGACTTCGTAGAACTTGCCCGCCTGTTCCGGCGACAGCTTGATGCGCTTTTGCGCGACGATGCGCAGGCCCGCATCCTCGAACTTGGCGTTGATCTTGCCGGTCAGGTTGCGGCGGGTGGCGTCGGGCTTGATGATGGAAAGCGTGCGTTCGATGGCCATGGGGCGTCCCTTGTGATGTGACAGGCGGGGCATTCCCGCCCGGTTATTCGATCCGCGCCCGGTTATCAGGGATGGCATCTGCGGGCAAGCCAAGGGCATGATGGGCGCAAGATCCCGGCAAAAGGCCTTGTTTGCATGACCAACCGTCCCCTCTTGTCCGACCCCCGGCCCCGGCTGCGCCCCGGTCCCATCGCCATGGTCATGGCTTTGGTCCTGCTGCTGGCGGCGATGTGGCAATGGTCGAATGTCCTGCTGATGGGATTCGGGGCGATCCTGATCGCCATTGCGTTGCGAGCGGGGGCGGCGGTCCTGCACCGTCGCGCGGGGATCGGCCTCAAGCCGGGCGTGCTGCTGTGCGCCCTTGCGGCGACGCTGGTGATCGCGGGGATCGTGGCGGGGGCGGGGCCGTCAATTTCGGACCAGTTCGGCCAGTTGATCGGCAGCCTGCCCGCTGCGTTGGACCAGGTGAACGCCTGGCTTTCCGACAGTTCCCTGGGCCAATTCCTGGAACGGCGGTTGGAGAGCGCCGAGGCGGCGGGCGAGACGACGCCGGGGGGCAGCCTGCCCTCGCTCTTCGGCTATGTCACGGGAACGCTGACCACGGTCCTTGGCGGGGTGGCGAACCTGGTCCTGCTGGTGACGGTTGCGATCTTCCTGGCGCTGGATGCGCCCATGTATCGCGGCGGCGCCCTGCGGCTGGTGCCCCCCTCCTATCGCGCGCGGGCGGGGCAGATCGCGGACGAACTGGCCCGGTCGCTTGGCCGCTGGATGGGCGGGCAGGCGCTTGACATGGTGCTGGTGGCTCTGGTCACGGGGCTGGGCCTGTGGCTGCTGGGGGTGCCGCTGGCCCTGGTGCTGGGGCTGATCGCGGGGCTGACCAACATCATCCCGGTCGTAGGCCCGTTCCTGTCGGGGATCCCGGCGGTGCTGTTCGCGCTGACCCAGGGGTTCGACCTAGCGGTCTATGTGGCGCTGCTGTTCGTCGTCGTCCAGCAGGTCGAGGGGAACCTTTTGATGCCGCTGATCCAGCGTTATGCCGCCGACCTGCCGCCCGCGCTGACGGTCCTGGCGATCCTGGCCTTTGGCGGGCTGTTCGGTTTCGCGGGCATCGTTCTGGCGACGCCCTTGCTGTTGGTCACGATCATCCTGGTCAAGCGCATCTATGTCGAGGACGTGCTGGGCGACCGGCAGGGCGACTGATGCCGTCGCAATCCGGTCACGGCACGGTGTCATAACAAGGCACCGCAGCTTGGGGGGAAGCCGCATGGAACCACTTCGCAAGGGCCGCTATCTGGCACGGCTCGCCGCCTCGGCCGAGGATCTGCGCGCCGCGCAACGGTTGCGCTGGCTGTGCTTCGTGGCGCGGGACGGCCTTGCCGGTGATGCCGCGCCCCTGGACGCGGACCCCCTGGACGCCGATTGCCGCCATGTGCTGATCACCGATGCGGCGGGCCGGCTTGTCTGCTGCTTTCGCTTTCTGATGCTGCCGGGCGGGCGGGATATCGAGCGCAGCTATTCCGCGCAATTCTATGACCTGGCGGCGCTTGAATCCTTTGATGCCCCGATGGTCGAGGTGGGGCGGTTCTGCGTCCACCCTTCGGCGGGCGATCCTGACATCATCCGCCTGGCCTGGGCGGCGCTGACGCGCATCGTGGACGATGGGGGCATGCAGATGCTGTTCGGATGTTCCAGCTTTGGCGGGATCGAGCCTGCGGTCCATGCGGACGCCTTTGCCATGCTTCAGCAACGCCATCTTGCGCCGCGCCGCTGGTGGCCGCGCATCAAGGCGCCCCATGTCTTTCGCCTGGCCCGCGCCCTGCGTCCCGGCCCCCTTGATGCGAAACGCGCCCTGGCCGCAATGCCGCCCCTGCTGCGCAGCTATCTGGCGATGGGCGGCTGGGTCAGCGACCATGCGGTCGTCGATCCCGTGCTGCGGACCATGCACGTCTTCACCGGGATCGAGATCGGAACGATACCGCCCGCGCGGCAAAGACTGCTGCGTGCGACGGCAGGCTGATCCCAGAGTTGCCTTTTCCGTGGGCGACAAGCCCGCGCCTTGGGCAGATCGCCCCTTGATGCGTGCCTGACGGGCATTTGCCGCATGGGCCGCGATTGACCTTTCCGGCGGTGGGCCACCCCTTCGGTTCATGTTCGACGCAACCGATCCCATGCCCGTTCTTCAGCGCAGCCGTGGCGCAGCCCATGTTGTTCTGGGGCCGCGCGGGCTGGCCGATCTGGCGCAAGGGGGATCGGCCAAGGCGATGCTGCCCCGCATCACGGCGGGCCTGCCGCAGATCGTGTTCCTGAACACATCGGGCGGTCTGGCCTCGGGGGACCGGCTGTCATTCGCGGTAACGCTTCGGCCTGCCACCCGCGCCCTGGCAACCACCCAGACCGCCGAACGCGCCTATCGCGCCACAGGCCCCGCAGCGCGGGCCGAGGTCCGGCTGACCGTGGGGGACAACGGCTGGCTCGACTGGCTGCCGCAGGAAACGATCCTGTTCGACGAGGCCCGGCTGGAGCGTGACACGACGGTCGATCTGGCCCCCGGCGCAGGCTGCCTGCTGCTGGAGATGATCGTGCTGGGGCGCCTTGCCATGGGCGAATGTCCCCGCCGCCTGCATCTGCGCGACCGCCGCGTGGTGCGCCGGGCAGGACGGATCGTCCATCACGACGCGATGGCCCTGGATGACGCGGCGCTGCCCCGGCTGGGGGGTCCGGCCCTGCTGGACGACGCCCGCGCGGTGGCGACCCTGACGATGATCGCGCCCCATGCGCCCGACCTGCTGGCACCCGCCCGCGCCGGTCTTGACGAACCGGGCGTCACGGGCGCCGCCAGCGCCCCGCCGGGCCGGCTGGTGATCCGCCTGCTGGCGCGGGACGACTGGCCCCTGCGGCGGCAGGTCAACCGGTTGCTGACCACGCTTCGCCCCGATCCCCTTCCCCGCATCTGGCAGGTTTGACGATGAACCTTTCCCCCCGCGAACGAGAAAAACTGCTGGTGTCCGTCGCCGCGATGGTGGCGCGTGGCCGGTTGGCGCGCGGCGTCAAGCTGAACCACCCCGAGGCGATCGCCCTGATCACCGATTTCGTGGTCGAGGGCGCGCGCGACGGCCGAACGGTGGCCGACCTGATGGCGGCGGGTGCTCATGTGATCACAGCCGACCAGTGCATGACCGGCGTCCCCGCCATGATCGACTCCGTGCAGGTCGAGGCCACCTTTCCCGACGGCACCAAGCTTGTCACCGTCCATCACCCGATCCGCCAAGAGGCCTGAATGAAAAAGCCCATCCTTGCCGCCGCCCTGCTGCTGCCCCAGGCCGCCCTGGCCCATCCCGGTCACCATGACGCGGGCCAGTTCGCCAGCGGCCTGACCCATCCCGTTGGCGGGCCCGATCATCTGCTGGCGATGCTGGCGCTTGGCCTGCTGGCAGCCCAGGTCGGCGGTCGCGCGCTGTGGGCGCTGCCCTTGGCCTTCGTGGGCAGCATGATCGCGGGCGGTCTGGCGGGTTTCGATGGCCTGCCCTTTCCGGGGGTCGAGCCGATGATCCTTGCCTCGGTCGCCGTCCTGGGGGCTTTGGTGGCAATGGCCGTGCGCCTGCCGCTGGCGGTGCTGCTGCCGGGGGTGGCGTTGTTCGGCCTTGCCCATGGCTGGGCGCATGGCGCCGAAGGGCCTGCGGCGGGGCTGGCCGCATATGCCATGGGCTTTGCCATCGCGACCATGGCGCTGCATCTGGCGGGCATCGGCCTGGGCAAGCTGCTGGGCCGCAGCGTCCTGCTGCGCGGGCTTGGCGGCGGCACGGCTGTGGCGGGCCTGGCGCTTGCGATGGTGGGCTGAGTGACCCCCGGCGAAATCCTGACCGCCCCGGGCGAGATCATCCTGAACAAGGGCCGCGATTCCGTCACGGTGATGGTGGCAAACACCGGCGACCGCCCGATCCAGGTGGGCAGCCATTATCATTTCGCGGAAACCAACCCGGCGCTGCATTTCGACCGGGCCGCAGCGCGGGGAATGCGCCTGTCCATTCCCGCAGGCACCGCAGTCCGCTTCGAACCCGGCCAGTCGCGCGAGGTCCGCCTGATCCCCTATGCGGGCGACCGCATGGTCCAGGGTTTCCGCAAAGACATCATGGGGGCGCTATGACCCGCCTGTCGCGCGCCGATTATGCGGCCCTTTACGGCCCTACCACCGGCGACCGCATCCGCCTGGCCGACACCGACCTGCT
The DNA here is from genome assembly GCF_021491915.1 of Paracoccus everestensis. NCBI lineage: Bacteria > Pseudomonadati > Pseudomonadota > Alphaproteobacteria > Rhodobacterales > Paracoccaceae > Paracoccus > Paracoccus everestensis. Next base: position 2,812,222 of record NZ_CP090836.1, read on the forward strand.
GATCGAGGTCGAGCGCGACCTGACCACCCCCGGCGAGGAGGTTAAGTTCGGCGGCGGCAAGGTCGTCCGCGACGGCATGGGCCAATCCCAGGTCACGCGCCAAGGCGGGGCGATGGACACGATCATCACCGGCGTCGTGGTCTTCGATCATCAAGGCATCACCAAGGCCGACGTGGGCCTGCGCGACGGCCGTATCGCGGGCATCGGCAAGGCGGGCAACCCCGACACGCAGCCCGGTGTCACCCTCATCATCGGTCCCGGCACCGAAATCATCGCGGGCGAGGGGCGGATACTGACGCCCGGCGGCTTTGACTGCCACATCCACTACATCTGCCCGCAGCAGGTGGACCATGCGCTGCATTCCGGCGTCACCACCCTGCTGGGCGGCGGCACCGGGCCCGCACATGGGACGCTGGCCACAACCTGCACGCCCGGCCCCTGGCACATCGCCCGGATGATGGAGGCCTGCGCCGACCTGCCCGTCAACATCGGCATCGCCGGCAAGGGCAATGCCAGCCTTCCCGCGGCCCTTGAGGAACAGGTCCGCGCCGGGGCCTGCGCGCTGAAGCTGCACGAGGACTGGGGCACCACCCCTGCCGCCATCGATTGCTGCCTAAGGGTGGCGGATGCCATGGACGTGCAGGTGATGATCCACACCGACACGCTGAACGAATCCGGCTTTGTCGAGGATACCATGGCGGCCATCGCGGGCCGCACGATCCACGCCTATCACACCGAGGGCGCAGGCGGCGGCCACGCCCCCGACATTATCCGCATGGTGGGCATGGGCAATGTCCTGCCCTCGTCCACCAACCCGACGCGCCCCTATACCGCCAACACGGTCGAGGAGCATCTGGACATGCTGATGGTCTGCCATCACCTGGACCGCCGCATCCCCGAGGACGTGGCCTTCGCCGAATCCCGCATCCGGCGCGAAACCATCGCGGCCGAGGACATCCTGCACGACCTGGGCGCGTTCAGCGTCATTTCGTCCGACAGCCAGGCCATGGGCCGGATCGGAGAGGTGATCATCCGCACCTGGCAGACCGCCGACAAGATGCGCCGCCAGCGGGGCCGGCTGCCCGGCGAACAGGGCGACAACGACAACCTGCGCGCCCGGCGGTACATCGCGAAATACACGATCAACCCGGCCATCGCGCACGGCGTTTCCGCCCATATCGGCAGCGTCACCCCCGGCAAGCGCGCCGACCTGGTGCTGTGGTCGCCCGCCTTCTTCGGGGTCAAGCCGGAAATGGTCCTGGTCGGCGGGCAGATCAGCGTGGCGCAGATGGGCGACCCCAACGGCTCCATCCCCGTGCAGCCTGTGTTCAGCCGCCCGATGTGGGGGCATACGGGCCGCGCCTCGGCGCTGTTCGTCAGCAAGGCGGGATTGGAAGACGGCGCAGGAGAAGGCCTGCACAAGACCCTGATCGCGGTCGAAAACACCCGCGACATCGGCAAGGCCGACATGGCCTTGAACAGCGCCATGCCGGTGATCGAGGTCGATCCCGAAACCTACGAAGTGCGCGCCGATGGAGAATTGTTAACTTGCGAGCCTGCGACGGAACTGCCGATGGCCCAACGCTATTTTCTCTTTTGAGGGAGGACACCGACATGATCACCGCCACAAGCATTATCCGCAACGCACCCGCACCGTTCGATGGCGAGGTTTCGCTGGATTACGAAGGCCGCCTGTTGCGGCGCAAGAAGCTGACCTGCGCGGCGGGCGATTTCCTGGTGGACCTGCCCGAAGTGACCAGCCTGGAGGACGGCGACGCCTTTGAACTGTCCGATGGGCGCCAGATCGTGGTGCGCGCGAAACCCGAACCCGTGATGGTGATCCGCGGCCATCTGGCGCGCCTTTCCTGGCATATCGGCAACCGCCACACCCCTTGCCGGATCGAGGCCGATCGCCTGATCATCCGCCAGGACCATGTGCTGGAGGCGATGCTGCGCAAGCTGGGGGCCGAGATTTGCCACAAGGAACTGCCCTTCCGCCCGGAAGGGGGCGCTTATGGCCATGGCCGGACCTTCGGCCACGACCACGGGCACAATCCCTCGGGCCTCCCGTCCCATGCACATGACCACGATCCAGCCAAGGGGCACAGCCATTCGAACGGGCACAGCCATTCCAACGGCCATATCCACCACCACGCCTGAGGCCGCGCGGCTGCTTCTGGCCCAGATCCTGTCGCCCGCCTTTCCCGTGGGCGGCTTTGCCTGGTCGCAGGGTCTGGAATGGGCGATGGATCAAGGGGCCGTCTCCCGTGCGACCCTTTCGCAATGGCTGGCGGACTGGATGGATCATGGTGCAGGCTGGACGGATGCCGTTCTTGCCGCGCTGTCGCTGCGCGCCACGGATCACGCGTCCCTGGACGATCTGGCCCGCGCCGCCTGCCTGACCGCGCAACGCCTGGCCGAGACGGTCGAACAGGGCACCGCCTTCGCCGCCAATATCACGGCCCTGACCGGCCAGCCGCAGCCCCCAGCCGCGCTTCCCGTGGCCTTTGGCCGCACCTGCGCCGCGATGCCCCTGCCGCACCCGGAAATCATCGCGGCCTTTCTGCAAGCCCAAGCCGCAGCGCTGATCAGCACCGCCGTCCGCTTCATGCCCCTCGGCCCGGTCGAGGGACAGCGGATGCTGACGGCGCTGCAGCCCGCGATCCTTGCCACGGCCGGCCGCGCCGCCGAAGCCACCGAAGACGACCTTGCCAGCACGGCTTGGGGCGCAGACATCGCCGCGATGCGGCACGAAACCATGACAGTCAGGATATTCAGATCATGAGCCAGAACGGTCCCCTCCGCGTCGGCATCGGCGGCCCTGTCGGCGCCGGCAAGACCACGCTGACCGAGCAACTGGCCCGCGCGCTTGCCCCGCGCCTGTCCATGGCCGTGATCACCAACGACATCTACACGCGCGAGGATGCCGAGGCGCTGATGCGCGCCCAGGTTCTGCCCGCCGAACGCATCCGGGGCGTGGAAACGGGCGGCTGCCCCCACACGGCGATCCGGGAAGACGCCAGCATCAACCTGGCCGCCATCGCCGACCTGAATGCGGCCTTCCCGGACCTGGACCTGATCCTGATCGAATCGGGAGGCGACAACCTGGCCGCGACCTTTTCCCCGGAACTGGCCGACCTGACCATCTATGTCATCGACACGGCGGCAGGCCAGGACATCCCCCGCAAGCGCGGGCCGGGACTGGCGCGATCGGATCTGCTGGTGGTGAACAAGACCGACCTTGCGCCCCATGTGGGCGTGGACGCGTTGTTGCTGGAATCCGACGCGCGAACCGCGCGCGGTGCCCGCCCGGTGGTCATGGCGCAGTTGCGCCACGGGGCAGGCGTGCAGGATATCGTCGATTTCCTGATCGACCAAGGCGGCCTGCAACCCTGCGCAGCCTGAGCCTGCCTGCGCCACGGGCAGTTGCCCCCTGCTCTGCCCGTTGCCCGTTCAGTTGCCGCACCACGCGCCTGGATCCTGCCTCAAGCCTGTTCAGACCTTTCAAATCCCGGCTTGCTGCACCTGCGAAGGCCCCGCGCCTTCACGGAAACAACAGGGACACGGGCCGAACGGCTGGGGAAGGTGATGATGAACAAACTGTCCACGATGCTGGCGCTGACCACTGCGATGGGGCTGGCGACCGGGGCCATGGCGCAGGAAGGCGAGCCGATCAGGATCGGCGTGCTGCATTCGCTGTCGGGCACCATGGCGATTTCGGAAACGACGCTGAAGGACACGGTCCTGATGATGGTCGAACAGCAGAACGCCAAGGGCGGGCTTCTGGGCCGCCCGCTGGAAGCCGTGGTGGTGGACCCCGCATCCGACTGGCCGCTGTTTGCCGAAAAGGCGCGCGAGTTGCTGACCGTTTCCGAGGTGGATGCGATCTTCGGCTGCTGGACCAGCGTGTCGCGCAAGTCGGTCCTGCCGGTGATCGAGGAACTGAACGGCCTGCTGTTCTATCCCGTCCAGTACGAAGGTGAGGAGTCGTCCAGGAACGTGATCTATACCGGCGCCGCGCCGAACCAGCAGGCGATCCCGGCGGTGGACTACATGGCCGAGGAACTGGGCGTCGAGAAATGGGCGCTGCTGGGCACCGACTACGTCTATCCGCGCACCACGAACAACATCCTGGACGCCTATCTGAAGGGCAAGGGCGTGGCGGAAGGCGACATCTTCGTCAACTACACTCCCTTCGGCCATTCCGACTGGTCCAAGATCGTGGCCGATGTCGTGGCGCTTGGGGCGGATGGCAAGAAGGTGGGCGTGGTGTCCACCATCAACGGCGACGCGAATGTAGGCTTCTACAAGGAACTGGCGGCGGCAGGTGTCAGCGCCGACGACATCCCGGTCATGGCGTTTTCGGTGGGCGAGGAGGAACTGGCGGGCCTGGATACCGCGAACCTGGTCGGGCACCTGGCCGCCTGGAACTATTTCCAGACCGCCGAATCGGACGGCAACACCGCCTTCATCGAGGAATGGAAGGCCTTTATCGGCGACGACGAACGGGTGACCAACGACCCGATGGAGGCCACGGTGATCGGCTTCAACGCCTGGGTCGCGGCGGTCGAAAAGGCCGGCACCACCGATGTCGATCCGGTTCTGGACGCCATTATCGGGGTTGAGGTTCCGAACCTGACCGGCGGCACCGCCACGATCCTGCCGAACCACCACCTGACCAAGCCCGTCCTGATCGGGGAAATCCGCGAGGACGGCCAGTTCGACATCGTCAGCCAGACCGAGCCCGTGCCGGGCGACGCCTGGACCGACTTCCTGCCGGAATCGGCCAAGCTGGACGCCGACTGGCCGGGCAAGGACTGCGGAATGTTCAACACCGAAACGAACGCCTGCGTGCAGGTCCAGTCCAACTATTGACCCGTCGGGGCGGCTCTCTCCGCCCCTTCTTTTCCGGGAATGCGCCCATGATCCGCCCGCTGATCGTTCTTGCCCTGACGCTGCTTCTGGCGGCGCCCGCCGCGGCCAACCCCGCGCTTGAAGCGGTCATTGCCGACAACCTGGACCAGATCGAGAAGCCCTCGCGCCGGTCGGTGGAACCGCTGGTGGGCCGGATCGCGGCCACCGGTCCCGAAGGTCTGGCCCTGCTGTCCGCCTGGGCCGACCGGTCGCTGGGCGTCACGGATGACGGGCGGCTGCTGATCGTGGCCGGTGATAGGGCCAGCGACGCGGTGACGGGCCAGCCCGTTCCCGGCGCCGATCCGAAAATGCTGCGCCCCAATTCCGGCGTGCGCGGCGTGATCGAATCTGTCCTGGTCGCGAGTGAGATTTCCAACCCCGACCCGGTGCGCCGGGCTGCCGCCCTGGCCTCCATCGCCCGCGACGGCACGGCCGAGCATCTGGCAGCCCTGCGATCTGCCGCGCCCGAAGCCGATCCTGCCCTGGCCTTGCAGCGCGATCGCGTGGCCAGCCTTTTGACGATCCGCTTCGATCCCGACCCCGCCGTCCGCGTCGCGGCCATCGACGACCTGGCGGGCGGGGTGGGTCTCGACTTTCGTGCGGCGCTGAACCCGCTGCTGGTGACAACGCGCATCGCCGCGCCCGCCGAACCGGATGCCAACATCGCCCGCGAACTGACCGTTGGTGACGACGATTTCCCGCGCGAGGCCGCCATTGCCCTGCTGACCAGCCAAGGCATCCTGCAACCCCGCCTGACCCCCGCCGACCAGCGCAACGCGCTTGCCGCCAACATCGTGAACGGAAGCGTGGGCGGCGTCCCGGTGGCAGACCTGTCCGACCCCGCCGCCCGTGACCGCGCCTACGAGGCGCTCGAGGCCTCGGGCGCGGTCCCCCCCGCCGCAACGGACGGCGAGGCTGACGCGGCAATCGCCGCCAATCGGTTTTTCGAAACCTACGCAGAACCCAATGCCGCCGTGACCGACGCCGCCCGCGCCGCGCAGACCGGCGCGCAGGTACGGCTGGCGGCCATGACCGGCATCGACCTGGGGCTGGACGCGCTGTCCTTGGCCTCGATCTATTTCCTGGCGGCCATCGGGCTGGCGGTGACCTTCGGGGTGATGCGCGTCATCAACATGGCGCATGGGGAATTCATCATGATGGGTGCCTATACCGGCTATGCCGTGCAAACCCTGATCGCCGACCGCACCCTGTCGCTGGTCGTGGCCTTGCCGCTGGCCTTCGTCGTGACCTTCGGCGCCGGGGTGCTGCTCTATCGGCTGGTCATCCGCCACCTAGCGCACCGTCCGCTGGAGACGCTGCTGGCGACCTTTGGCGTGTCCATCGCGCTGCAACAGTTGGCCAAGAACATCTTCGGCACCCAGGCCCGCCCGCTGACCGCCCCCGCCTGGCTGGAAGGATCCATCATCGTCAACGACGTGATCTCGATTTCCTCGATCCGGGTGGCGATCTTCGTGCTGGCCCTGCTGTTCCTGGGCCTGTTCCTGTTCATCATGAAGCGCACCCGGCTTGGGCTGGAGGTCCGCGCCGTGACCCAGAACCCCGGCATGGCGGCGTCGATGGGCATCAACCCCGATCGCATCGCCATGATGACCTTTGGCCTGGGATCGGGCATCGCGGGCATCGCGGGCGTGGCCATCGGGCTGTTCGCGCAGGTCACCTCGGAACTGGGCCAGCAATACATCGTGCAAAGCTTCATGACCGTGGTCGTGGGGGGCGTGGGCAACATCTGGGGCACGCTGGCGGGCGCCACGCTGATCGGCGGGCTGTCCAAGGTGATCGAGGCGCTGAACCCCGCCAACACCCTGGCCGCGCAGACCTTCATGATCCTGTTCATCATCATCTTCATTCAGTTCCGCCCGCGCGGCATCATCCCGCAACGCGGCCGCGCGGCAGAGGCGTGACATGACCCGGCAATCCTTCATCCTGCGCAACCCCTCGATCCTGGTGGTGCTGGCGGTTCTGGCCGTCTTCATTGTCGCCGTGACCCTGCTGAGCCAGGCCTATGGCACCGGGCTGATCCCCACATCCACCGTGAAGGTGCTGGGCAAGACATTGTGCCTGGCGCTTGCGGCGGTGGCGATGGATCTGGTCTGGGGCTACCTGGGGATCCTGTCGCTGGGGCAGATGGCGTTCTTTGCCCTTGGCGGATACCTGATCGGGCAATGGCTGATGTATGCGCGGACCGAAGGCATCGTCGCGGCATCCATGGCCGGAAACCCCATTCCACCCACCCCACAGGAACTGCGGGAGGGCGTCGCCAACCAGATCTTCGGCGTGGTCGGATCGTCCGACCTGCCGCTGGCCTGGTCCTTCGCCCATTCGCTGCCGATCCAGCTTCTGCTGGTCTTGGCGGTGCCCGGCCTGCTGGCCCTGGTCTTCGGATGGCTGGCCTTCCGCAGCCGCGTCAACGGGGTCTATCTGTCGATCCTGACCCAGGCAATGACGCTGGCCTTGGCCTTGTGGCTGTTCCAGAACGACAGTGGCTTCCGGGGCAACAACGGGCTGTCGGGCTTGCAGAACATTCCCGGCCTCGATGCGGTCGATCAGGCGACGCTGTCGGTCTGGTTCCTGTGGGCCTCGGCCATGACCCTGGGCCTGGCTTACGTCTTGGCGGCATGGCTGGTCAGCGGCAAGTTCGGCAGCGTGATCCGCGCGATCCGCGACGACGAGACCCGCGTGCGCTTCCTGGGCTATCCGGTCGAGGGCTTCAAGCTGGTGGTCTTCACCCTGGCCGCAGTGATCACCGCCATCGCGGGGGCGCTGTATTACCCGCAGGCAGGGATCATCAACCCGGCCGAGCTGATGCCCATCGCCTCGATCTATCTGGCGGTCTGGGTGGCGATCGGCGGACGCGGCAGGCTGTATGGCGCGATCATCGGCGCGGTCGTCGTCTCGCTGCTGTCAAGCTGGTTCACGGGCGGGCGGGCGCCGGGGATCCGCCTGCCGGGCTATACGGTGAACTGGGTGGACTGGTGGCAGGTGGCGCTTGGCATCAGCTTCGTGGGGGTCACGCTGTTCGCGCCCAAGGGCATCGCGGGCATCGTCGATTGGCTGGGCGGATTGCGCCCGCCGCAGCGGCATGGCCGCGACCTTGGTCCCGACCAGGGCGCGTTGCAGGAACAGGAGGCCAAAGCATGACGGCGTTGCTGGAGGTGGACGGCATTTCCGTCAGCTTTGACGGGTTCCGGGCGATCAACAACCTGTCCTTCAGCATCGGCCCTGTCGAGTTGCGGGCCGTGATCGGTCCCAATGGGGCGGGCAAGACCACCTTCATGGACATCGTGACCGGCAAGACCCGCCCCGACGCGGGCGACGTGAAATGGGGCAGCCCGCCGAAATCGCTGCTGCGCATGAACGAGGCGCAGATCGCCCGCGAGGGCGTGGGGCGCAAGTTCCAGCGTCCCACCGTCTTCGAGGACCAGAGCGTCGCGGACAACCTGACCATGGCGCTGAAGGCCAACCGCAGCCCCTTTGCCGTGCTGGGCTGGCGGCCGTCGCGCGCGTCAGCGGAACGGGTCGCGGACCTGGCCTCCGAGGTCGGCCTGGCAGCCCAGGTCGCCCGCAAGGCCGGGGAATTGTCCCATGGGCAAAAGCAATGGCTGGAAATCGGGATGCTGCTGGCATCGGCCCCGCGCCTGCTGCTGGTCGATGAACCCGCCGCCGGCATGACGCTGGCGGAACGAGAGCAAACCACGGCCCTGCTGGTGCGGCTGGCGCAGACCCGCGCCGTGGTGGTGGTGGAACACGACATGGACTTCGTGCGCCGCCTGAACTGCAAGGTCACGGTCCTGCACCAGGGGTCGGTGCTGGCGGAAGGTTCCCTGGACCATGTGACCCGCAATCCCGACGTCGTCGAAGTCTATCTGGGGCGCTGAAAGATGCTGGAAGCCACCAACCTGACCCTGCATTACGGCGGAAGCCAGATCCTGCACGGGATCGACATCACGGCCCGCCCCGGATCCGTGACCTGCGTGATGGGCAACAACGGCGTGGGCAAGACATCGCTGATGAACCTGCTGGCCGGGCGGCATCCCCGATCCGGGGGCACCCTGCGGTTCGACGGCCGTGACTTGGGGCGCGTCACGGCGCAAGCAATGGCGCGCATGGGCGTGGGCTATGTCCCGCAGGGCCGGGCGATCTTTCCCATGCTGACCGTGCGCGAGAACCTGCAGACGGGATTCGCCTGCCTGCCCCGCAGGGACCGCCGCATTCCGGACGAGCTCTTCGACAGCTTCCCCGTCCTGGCGGAAATGGCCCACCGACGCGGCGGCGATCTGTCGGGCGGCCAGCAGCAACAGCTTGCCATCGCCCGCGCCCTGATCACAAGACCGCGCGTCCTGCTGCTGGACGAACCGACCGAGGGGATCCAGCCCAACATCATCGCCCAGATCGGCCGCGTCATCGCGGGCCTGCGAGACCGGGGCGACATGGCGGTTGTCCTGGTCGAACAGTTCTTCGATTTCGCCTGGGACCTGGGCGATGATTTCCTGGTCCTGGAACGCGGCCGCGCGGTGATGCAAGGCCCCAAGGCCAGCCTGCGCCGCGCCGACCTGCATGCAAGGCTTTCCGGTCACGCGGCGGCGTGATCAGGCCACGAACGGCATCCGGCTTTCCTTTCGCCAGGCCCGGGTTCAATCACACGGTCCGCCTTGTGGCACCGGCGCCAGCGCCAAGTCGATGCGGCGCTATCGCTTGCGTTCCCAGCGGCCGCCTTCCTCGGACCAGTATTCCGCCGCGACGCCCCCGCCGGTCAGCACCCGCCATTGGTCGCGCGCCCGGGCAGTGGCCGCCGCATCGCCGCCGTCGAAGATGATGCAGGCGCGTTCCAGGGCCTGCACCTCGGAAGGCGTGATCTCGGCCCCGTCAAGGGCCATCAGGCAGGCGGGATCGTTGGCGGCCCCCTGTCCGGCCAGCGTCAACAACACGGGCTGTCGCGCGTCATGCGGACCGCCGGCCAGGCCATGCGGCAGGAAGCCGTCGCCTTGCCACAGGTGCAGATCCAGCCGCTCCATCCGGCCCGGATCCGTGCCGCGCAGTTCCACGTGCCAGCCCGCCGCCAGCGACTTGCCGATCAGTTGCGGCAACAGGCTTTCGGCGGGGGACCGGGTCAGGTGATAGAACAGCGCGTTGCCCACCGGGCCTATTTCGCCTCGTAGCCGTCACGGACCAGGCGATCCAGCGTCATCACCCCCCAGCCGGTCGCACCCTTAGGCGCAAGGTCGGTGGCGGCTGGCGGCAGCGCCACGCCCGCGATGTCGATATGCGCCCAGGGGGTGCCCTTGCGGATGAAGCGTTGCAGGAACTGCGCCGCCGTGATCGACCCCGCCGCGCGCCCGCCGGTGTTCTTCATGTCGGCCAGGCGCGACTTGATCAGGGTATCATAGGGCTGGCCCAGCGGCAGGCGCCAGGCACCCTCGCCCTCGGCCTTGGCGGCGGCCAGGATGCTGTCGGCCAGCGCGTCGTCGTTGGCAAAGACGCCCGCATTGTCATGGCCAAGCGCGATGATCACCGCCCCGGTCAGCGTCGCCAGATCGATCACGGCCGAAGGATTGAAGCGGGTCTGCGCATACCACAGCACATCGGCCAGCACCAAGCGGCCCTCGGCATCGGTGTTGATCACCTCGATCGTGTCGCCCTTCATGGACCGCACGATGTCGCCGGGACGCTGGGCACGGCCGTCGGGCATGTTTTCCACCAGTCCCACCAGGCCCACGACATTGGCTTTCGCCCGGCGCAGCGCCAGCGTGCGCATCACGCCCGCGACGACACCCGCGCCGCCCATGTCCATGGTCATCTCCTCCATGCCCGCGGCAGGCTTGATGGAAATGCCGCCGGTGTCGAAGACCACGCCCTTGCCGACCAGGGCCAAGGGCGCCTCGTCGCCGCCGCCGTTCCAGTGCATCACCACGACCTTGGACGGGCTTTCCGACCCCTGCCCCACGCCCAGCAGCGCGCGCATCCCCAGTTCGGCCAGCTGGTCCTCCTCCAGCACCTCGACGGTCAGGCCGATCTCCTCCATCGCCTTCAGGCGGTCGGCGAAATCGCTGGTGGTCAGGACGTTGGCCGGTTCGTTGACCAGATCGCGGGTGAAGAACACGCCTTCGGCAACCGCCGCCGCGTCCTGGGCAGACTTCGCCAGGGCCTCGGGGCCTTCGGCCATGAAGGTCACGCGGGCCTTTTCGCTGACCGGCTCGGCGGGCGCTTCCGGGGCGCTGTCGGCCTGGGCATCGGCCAGAACCGCCGTGTCGGGTTCATGCGTGATGCTTTGCGGGATCGGGTCGGCGCCTGCGTCCCCATCACCCTCGACGGGCTTTGTCTGGTAAACGGAAAAGTCGTATCCCCGCAGCGCGATGCCCAAGGCCACCTCGTTGGCCAGCGGATGCGCGCCCGCCAGCACCAGCGTGTGGGTCTTGCCCAGCTTGGCGCCGATGGCCGCCCCTGCCTTGCGCGCCTGGTCCACGGTGGCATCGTCGGGCAGCGCCACCAGCGTCAGGGCATCCGCCTCCATCCCCGCCGGAAAAGCCAGTTCCAGGGCCGCGCCGGGCTTCAGCGCCTTGCCCGCCCTGGAGTCCATCGCCCGCCACGCCGCCTGCCGGGTCGCGTCCGGCAGGCCCGGCGGCAGGTCGCCCCCCGGGGCGACGATCATTGCCACCCGTCCCTGATGCCCGGCCAGACGGTCGGCGGCGGTTTCGGTAAAGGTGATTTCGACGGGGTGGGTCATGGCGTCCTCATCATTCTGCGGATCAAAGCCTAGACGCCCCGCGCACCCTTTTCCAGAGCCGCCCTTGCCGCTAAGCAAGGATGTGACTGCCGCCCCAAGGATACCCCCCGCGATATGCCCCGGATCGACCGCTATATCCTCAGCCAGTTGCTGACCCTGTTCGGGTTCTTCGCCCTGGTGCTGGTGTCGGTTTACTGGATCAACCGCACGGTCAGCCTGTTCGACGATCTTCTCAGCGACGGGCAGACCGCGCTTGTGGTGCTGGAATTCACGGCGCTGACGCTGCCCCTTGTGATCTCGGTCGTGCTGCCGGTGGCGGGCTTTGCGGCGGCGGCCTACGGGACGAACCGGATGGCGGGGGAATCGGAACTGGTCGCCATGCAGGCGGCGGGGCTGTCGCCCTGGCGGCTGGCGCGGCCGGTGCTGGTTTTCGGCGTCTTCGTGGGGCTGATGGTGGCGGTGCTGGTCCACGGCCTGGTGCCCCTGGCCCGCGCGCGGCTGGCCGACCGGCAAGCGGAACTGGCCCAGGACGTGACCGAGCAGTTCCTGCGCCCCGGCAGCTTTCAATACCCGACGGACGGCATCACCCTGTTCATCCGCGACATCGCCGCCGACGGCCGCCTGCTGGATCTGTTCATCGAGGATGCGCGCGATCCCGCGAACCAGATGATCTATACGTCCGAGGAAGCCCTGGTCGTGCGCACGGATACCGGACCGGTGCTGATCCTGTTGCGCGGCATGTCGCAGAACCTGCGCCAGGCGGGGGACCGCCCGTCGCTGGCGGTCACGCGGTTCGGGGAATTCAGCTATGACATCGGGGCCATGCTGACCGGCGGCGGGCAAAAAGGCCGCGACCTGCGCGACTACGGCACGCTGCGCTTGTTGAACCCGGATGCCGATCTGCTGGCCGCCACCGGGGCCACCGCGCCCGATGCCCGGCGCGAGGCGCATGAAAGGATCGCCCAGCCGCTGTTGTCGCCCATCGCCGCGATGATCGGATTTGCCACGCTTCTGATCGGCGGCTATTCGCGGTTCGGCGTGTGGCGTCAGGTGCTGTGGGCGATCCTCGGGCTGATCGTGGTGCAGTTTCTGACCAATGCCGCCGCCAATCAGGTCGGACGCGACCCTGCCCTTTGGCCGCTGCTCTATATTCCGGCGGCGGCGGGCACGGTGATGTGCCTGGGGCTTTTGTGGCTGGCGGGCAAGCCGCGCCGCCTGAAGCACAGGGGCGCACCGGCATGATCCTGGCCCGCTATGTCGCGCGCCGCTTTCTGCGGTCCTTTGTCACGATCACCGGGGCGTTCCTGCTGATCCTGCTTCTGATCGACATAATCGAGATGATCCGCCGGTTTTCCGACCGCGACATCGGCCTGGGCGGCGCCCTGGGGCTGGCGGGACTGAACGTCGCTTCCAGCTTTTATTCGATCCTGCCCTTGCTGACGGTGCTGGCGGGGATCGCGCTGTTTTTGAACCTGGCGCGCACGTCGGAAATGGTGGCGATCCGGGCATCGGGCCGATCCGCGCTGAAGGTCGTCACCGCCCCTGCCGTCACGGCCGCGCTTGTGGGCGCGCTGACGGTGGCGCTGCTGAACCCCCTGGTGGCCGTTACCGGCGCGCGCTTTGACGAGGCCGTGGCCCGGATCGACCGGGACAGCCGCCAGACGGTATCGGTGGGCGACAGCGCCGTCTGGCTGCGCCAGGCCGTGACCGAGGGGTCCGAGGAATCGGGCCAAATCGTCATCCGCGCCAGCCGCGCCAGCCCCGATGCGACGACGCTTTACGACGCCACCTTCATGGTCTTCGACGAAGCCGCCGGTCCGGTCCGCCGGATCGAGGCCCGGCAGGCTAGGCTGGTGCCCGGCCAGTGGGAACTGTCCGATGTCCGCGACTATCCCCTGTCAAATTCCAATCCCGAAGCTGCCGCCACGTCCGCCGACCGGATGGAACTGGCATCCGACCTGACCGCGCAGCGCATCCGCGAGGGCTTTGGCCGTCCCGAGGCGGTGCCGGTCTGGCAACTGCCGGGCTTTATCGCGGGACTTGAGCGGGCGGGCTTTTCGGCCGCGCGCCACAAGGTCTGGTTGCAGATGGAACTGGCGCGGCCCTTCCTGATGGGGGCGATGGTGCTGATCGCCGCCGCCTTTACCATGCAGCACGTCCGGGGACGCAATACCGGCGGGGCAGTGCTGCTGGCCTTCGGGGCCGGGATCGGGCTGTTCTTTCTGCGCAATCTGGCGCAGGTTCTGGGCGACAATGGCCAGGTGCCGCCCTTGCTGGCAGGATGGACGCCGCCCCTGGTCGGCGGGCTTCTGGCCTTGGCGCTGATCCTGGCGCGGGAGGACGGATGACGACGCGCGTGCTGAAGGGCTGGGCATTGGGGCTGGCATTGCTGCCGGGCATGGCGCTTGGCCAGACGATGCTGTCCCAGGATCCGGGCCTGGGCGCAGGCAGCCTGGGCGGCCCAAGCACCTTCCGCTGGACCGACGAGGCTGCCCTGGCGCCCACCGCCGACCCCTTGGGCAACAGCATCCTGGGCGACCGCACCCCTGATGCCACCCCCTTGCGGGCCGCGGCCCCCGACACGAACGTGACCCTGCCCGCCCGCCCGCTGGACGGACCACGCGACGATGCGGCAACGGTTTTGGCCGACAGCATGGTCCTGCAAGGCGACCAGACGCTGATTGCGGCGGGCGGCGTGGTCGTCTGGTACCAGGGTGCCCGGCTGGTGGCCTCCCGCATCGTCGTGGACGGTCCATCGGGCGACCTGACCATAGAAGGCCCGATCCATCTGTCCCGCCCCGGTGCCGTGGACCCCGATGCCGAGGCGATCCTGATTGCCGACAGCGGCCAGCTGGACCGCGAGCTGCAAGACGGCATCATCCGAGGCGCGCGGCTGGTGCTGGCCCGCGAATTGCAGCTTGCCGCCACCGAACTGACCCGCACCGGAAACGGCCGGACCACCACCTTGCGCCAGGTTGTCGCCTCAAGCTGCCAGATTTGCGCCAGCGACCCGACCCCCTTGTGGGAGATTCGCGCCCGCAGCATCACCCATGACGCGGAAACCCGGCTGCTGACCTTTGATCATCCGCAATTCCGCGCCTGGGGCATCCCGCTTGCCGCCGCGCCCTTTACCGTGACCGCCCCCGATCCCACGGTCGAACGTCGCACGGGCTTCCTGCGGCCGGAATTCCGGACAACCTCGGGGCTGGGGTTCGGGATCAAGCTTCCCTATTTCGTCACCCTGGGCGATCATGCGGATGTTACGGTCACGCCCTATGTCTCGGCCAGCCGGACGCGGACGCTGGAACTGCGTTACAGGCAAGCCTGGTCGAATGGCGTGACCGAATGGAACGGCGCGGTCAGCCGCGATGACATCGAGGCGGGCGAGACGCGGGGATACGTCTTTGGCAATGCCCTGGTCGACCTGCCGCGCGGCTATCGCCTAGGGGTCCAGGTTCAGGCGGCATCCGACCGGGGATATCTGCTGGATTACGACATCACCGAGGCCGACCGGCTGTGGAGCGGCTTTACCGTGGAACGCGTGACCCGCGACAAGCTGTTCTTCGGGCGCGTCGGCAATTACCATTCCCTCCGCGACGACGAAGACAACAGCACCTCGCCCGCCCAGGTGGCCGACGTGATCTGGCAGCGCAGCTTCAGCCCCCGCTATATCGGCGGACAGGCGGCCCTGGAATGGTCGGTCCATGCGCATCGCCGCCCGTCCGACCAGGATCAGGTGGGGCGCGACATGGCCCGCGCCTCGGTAGGCCTTGACTGGCGGCGCAGCGAGATCCTTGCGGGCGGCGTGGTAGGCGCCGCCCTGGCGGGGATCGACGCCGACATTTACCGCATCGCGCAGGACAGCCGCTTTGACGACCTCGTGGCGCGCGCCGACCCGATGGTGGGCGTGGAATTGCGGTGGCCGCTGATCGGCGGCCGCGACGGGGCGACGCATCTGGTCGAACCCGTGGCGCAGATCCTGTATTCCCCGTCAGGGAACGACGACGACATCCCGAACGAGGACAGCCGCCTTGTCGAGTTCGACGAAGGCAACCTGTTTTCCGACAACCGCTTCCCGGGCTGGGACGCGCGCGAAGGGGGCCTGCGCGCCAACCTGGGCGTGACTTGGACCCGCATGGACCCGACAGGCTGGTCGCTGGCCCTGACAGGGGGCCGGGTGCTGCGCGCCGATCCCGAACCCGCCTTCCCCGAGGGATCCGCCCTGTCGGGAACCCGTTCGGATTGGCTGGTGGCGGCGCAATACGACAGCGGGACGGGCCTTGCCATCGCCAACCGGGCGCTGTTCGACGACGGCCTGGATATGTCGCGCAACGAATTGCGGCTGGGCTGGCTGCGCAACGATCTGCAATTGTCGGCGGGTCATCTGTGGCTGGACGGCGATGACGGGAATCCGGAACGCCCTACCATCAGCGAACTGGCCGCCAATGTCGGATGGCAGATTCGCGACGGCTGGTGGGGCAGTGCCGAAACCCGCTATGACTTCGTGGCCGACCGGGCGCAGCGCGCGTCGCTGGACCTGACCTATCGCAATGAATGCCTAACGGTGGACATGGGCGTCTCGCGCCGCTTCACCAGTTCGGACAGTGTGCGGGCGGAAACCAGCCTGGGCCTGTCGGTCCGCCTGGGCGGTTTCGGGACGCAGGAAGACTTGCCGGGCACGGTGGCGCGCCGGTCCTGCATACGCTAAGGTTTGCGCCAAGAAACGAACACAAAGGGGCAGCAGATGCGGCATTTCCTTTCCGGCCTCGCCTTGACGGCGGCCCTGGCGGCGGCGCCCGCGCCGATCCTGGCGCAGAACCTGTTCGAGCCGGTGGTTTATATCAACAACGCCGCCATCACCCGATACGAGGTCGGGCAGCGCCAGCGGTTCATGCAGATCGTGGGTGCGCCGAACACTACTCCCGCCGAGGCGCAGCAGGCATTGATCGACGACCGGCTGCGCAATTACGCGGCGCGGCAGCTGGGGATTGTCCCTACCGACGAAGGCCTGCAGAACGGGCTTGAGGAATTTGCAAGCCGGGCGGGCCTGTCTGCGGCCGAATTCACCGCGGCCCTGGAAAACGCGGGCGTCGAACCCCAGGCTTATCGCGATTTCGTCAGCGCGGGCCTGGTGTGGCGGTCGGTCATCCGCGAACGCGTGGTCCCCCGGATCAAGGTGTCGGATGCCGAGGTGGACCAGGAACTGCGCCGCGTGGTCGAAACGCCGATCCTATCGCGGGTGCTGATTTCCGAACTGATCATTCCCGCTCCGCCGGGGCAGGAACAGCAGGCCCTGAACCTAGCCCGCCAGATCGCCGGCGCGGGGCTGTCGTCGGATGAATTCGAGGCTGCGGCGCGGCAATATTCCGCCGCCGAATCGGCGCAGGCGGGCGGGCGGCTGGCCTGGGTCAACATCGACAACCTGCCCCCCGGCCTGCGTCCGGTGATCACCGCCCTGCAGCCCGGCCAAACCACCCAGCCGCTGACGGTCGAGGGGGCGGTCGTGCTGTTCCACCTGCGCGACAGCCAGGGGACGCTGCGACCCGGTGCGACGGAACAGGTGATCGACTATGCGACCCTGCGCCTGGCGTCCGCCGCGGATGCAGCAACGCTGGCCGCGCGGGCGCTGTCCTGCGACGACCTGTATGTCCAGGCAGGGGCGCAAGCGGGCCAGGTGCAGCGCCAGACTGTGCCGCAAGGCGCGATCCCGACGCTTGTCGCGCAACGCCTGGCCTCGATGGACGCGGACGAGGCCGGCGTGGTCGATTATGGCAACGGCGCCGATCTGGTGATGCTGTGTTCCCGCCAGCCTGCCTTGGTGGCGGACATGGCGGCCGACGTGCCCACGACCGCCCTGCCGGACGACGGAGTCGAGGCCGCGGTGCCGAATGCAAGCGACCTGCCCACCCGCGAGGCCGTGCGCGACGAGATCTTCAACCGCAAGGCCAATGCCGCCGCCGAAGCCTATCTGGCCGAATTGCGGGCCGAAGCTATCATTCGCCGCCCGTGACGGCGGGCCGCATCATCCTGACCTGCGGCGAACCGGCGGGCGTCGGGCCGGAACTGGCCCCGCAGGCGCTTGCGTCAGGTGTGGATTTTGCCTGGATGGGCGATCCGCGCCATCTGCCTGCGGGCACGGCCTTCACGGAAATCGCCGCGCCCGGCGATCCGGTGCCTGCCGGGCATCTGGCCGTGCTGCGCCACGATTTTGCCGCGCCCGCCGAACCGGGCCGCCCCGACCCTGCCAATGCGGCAGGCGTGATCGACGTGATCGCACGCGCGGTGGATCTGGCGATGTCGGGACGGGCGGCGGGAATCTGCACCCTGCCCATCAGCAAGCAGGCGCTGAAGGAAGGCGCGGGCTTTGCCTTTCCGGGCCATACCGAATACCTGGCCCATCTGGCCGGTGATGTTCCGGTCGTGATGATGCTGGCCTCGACCACGGTGGATCCGCCCTGCCGCGTGGTGCCCGCGACGATCCATATCCCGTTGCAGGACGTGCCCGCCGCGCTGACCGATGCGGTTCTGGAACAGGCCATCCGCATCACGCACGCCGCGATGATCCGCGACTTCGGTATCCCCGCCCCGCGACTGGCGGTTGCGGGCCTGAACCCCCATGCGGGTGAAGGCGGCACGATGGGCCGCCAGGAAACCGACTGGATGGTTTCCCTGCTGGCGCGCCTGCGGGCCGAGGGCTTTGACCTGGCCGGCCCCCTGCCCGCCGACACGATGTTTCACGCCCCCGCCCGCGCCCGATATGACGCGGCGGTCTGCGCTTATCACGACCAGGCGCTGATCCCCATCAAGACGCTAGATTTCGCGGGCGGCGTGAATGTGACGCTGGGCCTGCCGTTCATCCGCACCTCGCCCGACCACGGCACCGCCTTTGACATTGCGGGCCAGGGCATCGCCGATCCGGCCTCGACCATCGCCGCCTTGCGCATGGCCCGCGACATGGCGGCGGCGCGGGCATGACCACCATCGACAACCTGCCCCCCCTGCGCGAGGTGATCGCCCGCCACGACCTGCGCGCGAAAAAGCAGCTGGGCCAGAACTTCCTGCTGGACCTGAACCTGACCGCCAAGATCGCACGCCAGGCGGGCGACATGACGCAATGCGACGTGCTGGAAATCGGTCCCGGTCCTGGCGGACTGACGCGCGGGTTGCTGGCCGAAGGGGCGCGCCATGTCCTAGCCATCGAAAAGGATGCCCGTGCCCTGCCTGCCTTGCAGGAAATCGCCGACCGCTATCCGGGCCGACTGACGGTGATCCATGGCGACGCCCTGGACATCGACCCGCTGGCGCATCTGACCCCGCCGATCCGAATCGCGGCGAACCTGCCCTATAATGTCGGAACGGAGCTGCTGATCCGCTGGCTGACGCCGCGCGACTGGCCGCCCTTCTGGCAATCGCTGACGCTGATGTTCCAGAAAGAGGTCGCGGAAAGGATCGTCGCCGCACCGGGCAGCAAGGCCTATGGTCGCTTGGCGCTGCTGGCCCAGTGGCGGGCGGATGCACGCATCGTGATGACCCTGCCGCCCGAGGCCTTCGTGCCCGCTCCCAAAATCCATTCCGCCGTGGTCCATCTGACCGCCCTGTCTGTCCCCCGCTTTCCCGCCGACCCGGCGATCCTGTCGCAGGTGACGGCAGCGGGTTTCAACCAGCGGCGCAAGATGCTGCGCGCGTCCTTGCGGGGCCTGCATCCCCGGATCGATGCGCTGCTGGAACAGGCGCAGATCCCCCCCACCGCACGGGCCGAGGAGATCGAACTGGAACGGTTCTGCGCGCTTGCCCGCGCCTTGCAGGCCGCCCGCAGCGGGCATTGAAAAAGGGCCGCTGGCTGATCGCCGCGGCCCCTTGTTCCTATTCCTCGCCGGTGGCGGGCGTATCCTCAGACCTTGTCTCGTCCTCGGGCGCCTTGCGTCGGCCGCGCGGGGCACGAGGTGCCGCAGGCTTTTCGCCACGCGGCGCGCGTGGGGCGCGGCTGCGGGCAGGCTTGGACGCGGCCTCGGGCGTCTCGACCGGGCCTGCGGTCTCGTCCTCGGATGTCGTCACGGCGTCCGGCAGGCCCTCGGGCAAGGGCTCCATGAGGGGATCAGGCTGGCGAAGTTCCGGCTGCTCCTCCCGGACCTCGGCGACCGGTTCAAAGCCGGGCTGTTCGCGCTGGCCTCCATCGCGGGGGGCCTGGTCGCGGCCGCCTTGATCGCGCTGCTGGTCACGATGCGCGGCATCACGGTTGCCGCTGTCGCGTCCTCCGGTGTCACGCCCGCCGCTGTCGCGCGTGCCGGTGTCACGCCCGCCGGTGTCGCGGCGGGTATGATCGCGTCCGTTGCCGTTTCCGTTTTCGCGGCCAGCATCGTCGCGTCCGCCCCCATCGCGGTTCTGATGCCCGTTATTGTTGCCGTTCGGCTGGGCCTCGCGCCCTTCTTCACCGTCTTGGCGGGGCTGGTGATATTGCTGGCGCTCGGCCATTTCCTTTTGCGCCTCGCCCAGCATCCGCGTGTAATGCTCGGCGTGTTGCAGAAAGGACTGCTCGGCCACGCGGTCGCCGGACAATTGCGCGTCGCGGGCCAGGCTCAGGTATTTTTCAATGATCTGCTGGGGCGTTCCGCGCACCTTGCCCTCGGGGCCAGAGCTGTCGAAAACGCGGTTGACGACATTGCCAAGCGTGCTGCGCTGGCGGTTCGACTTGTTGCGCGAACGGGATTTTGATGATCTCATCAGTTTATCTGTCGTGATTCCAGTATAATCCGGGATCCAGGAGTCTGGACGGCGTCGCGGGCGGCACGGGCGCCGCGAAAGGCGCGCATTGCCGTTCAGCCAAAGGCTTGCGCCCGGACAAACGCAACGGGCGTCCATCAGGGAATCGGCTTTTGCAGGCTGACCCGTGCGTTGGCATCGCTGCCCCCTGCACAAGGGCGACTAACCACGCCCGGCGCAGGCTGACAAGCAAAAACTTGGTCTGCGCCCGCGATTCAGGCCGAAAACCGTGCCAGAATGACACGATCCCGCCCATCCAGATCGTGGATCACCTGCGTTTCAGCCCCCGAATCGGCAAAAAACGCGCCCACCGCCCTCGCCTGTGTCGGCCCGATTTCGACCAGCACGTGCCCACCGGGATTCAGGTGATCCCCCGCCTTCGCCGCGATGGCACGATAGGCGGTCAGCCCGTCCGCCCCATCGGTCAGGGCGCCATGGGGTTCCCAATCGCGCACATCGGGGGACAGCCCGGCCATTTCATCCGCCGCGATATAGGGCGGGTTCGACACGATCAGGTCGAACCGCCCGGCCACCCCGTCATACCAGTCAGCCCGGATGAACTCCGCCGGGACGCCGATCTCCCCCGCATTCCGACGCGCAACCTCCAGGGCCGCGCCCGAGATATCGGTTCCCACCCCCCTGGTCCCCGGCCGCGTGGCCAGAACCGAGATCAGGATCGCCCCCGTCCCGGTTCCCAGGTCCAGAACGCTGGACCAGGGCAGCGCCAAGGCTGCATCCACCAGCACCTCGGTTTCGGGGCGCGGGTCCAGCGTGTCGCGGGTGACATGAAAGCGGTGGGCATAGAAATCGCGAAAGCCCACGATCTGGGCCACCGGCTGATGCGCGGCGCGGGCGGCGATGCCCTGGTCCAGCCGCGCCAGTTCGCCAGTTGTCAGATCGCGATCCAAGCTCCGCAGCCGCCCTGGGTCCACCCCCAGGACAGCCGCAAGGATCCGGTCGGCATCGCGCGCGGCACCTTGGATCCCCGCCTCGGCCAACCTGCGGGCGGCATCCGCACGGGCTTGCGCCAGCCTCACTCCTGGGCGGACAGGCGCGCGGCCTGGTCATGGGCGGTCAGCGCGTCGATGGTTTCGCCCAGATCGCCCGCCATGATCCGGTCCAGCGCGTAAAGCGTCAGGTTGATCCGGTGATCCGTCATCCGGCCCTGCGGAAAGTTATAGGTGCGGATCCGTTCGCTGCGATCCCCGGACCCCACCTGGGACCGCCGGTCGGCGGCCCGTTCGGCATCGGCGCGGGCGCGTTCCATGTCGAAAAGCCGGGCACGCAGCACCGCCATGGCATTGGCGCGGTTCTGGTGCTGGGATTTTTCGCTGCTGGTGACAACAATGCCGGTCGGCAGGTGGGTGATGCGCACCGCCGAATCGGTGGTGTTGACGTGCTGCCCCCCTGCACCCGACGCGCGCATTGTGTCGATGCGGATATCACCCGCCGGGATGTCGATGTCGACCTCCTCGGCCTCGGGCAAGACCGCCACGGTTGCCGCCGAGGTGTGGATCCGCCCGCCCGATTCGGTTTCCGGCACCCGCTGGACGCGGTGAACGCCGGATTCGTATTTCAGCCGGGCAAAGACGCCCTCGCCCTCGATGCGCGCCACGGCTTCCTTGACGCCGCCAAGGTCGGATTCGGTCAGATCCAGCATCTGGAAGGTCCAGCCCTGCTGTTCGGCATGACGGCGATACATGGACAACAGGTCGCCCGCGAACAGCGCGGCCTCGTCGCCGCCGGTGCCGGGACGGATCTCGATGATGGCCGGGCGTGCGTCGGCCGCGTCTCTGGGCAACAGGGCGATGCGCAGGGCCTGTTCCAGGACGGGCATCTCGTCGCGCAACCGTGCCAGTTCATCTTCGGCCAGTTCGCGCATCTCGGGATCGGCCAGCATGGCCTCGGTCTCGGTCAGACCGTCACGGGCGGCCTGCCAGCGGGCGATCTGTTCCACCACCGGCTTCAGTTCGGCATATTCGCGGCTGATCCGGGCGATCTGATCCGGTGCCGGGCCCGCGTTCAGCTGCGCTTCGAGAAACTCGAACCGCTGGACGATCTGGACAAGGCGATCCTCGGGCAACATGGTGGGGGATTACCCGCGCGCCCCCCCACCGGCAAGGGCTTCTTCTTCACTTAAGTATCCCGCAGGGGGTCCGGGGGGCGCGAAGCCCCCCGGCTGTCGCGGGACGCGCTTCAGCGACGCGTCCAGCCGTAAAGCGCGATCAGTTCGGTCGCGACATGGGCTCCCGCGATCGCCGTGGCCCCCGTCGTGTCATACGGAGGAGAGACTTCGACCACGTCGCCGCCGATCAGGTCCACCCCCGCCAGCCCGCGCAGCAACGCCGCCGCCTGCCATGATGCCAGCCCGCCCCAGACCGGCGTGCCGGTGCCAGGCGCGAAGGCGGGGTCAAGCGCGTCGATGTCAAAGGTGATATAGACCGGACGGTCCCCGACCGCCTGCCGGATCCGGGCCAGGGTCGCATCCACCCCGTCGCGATGCACGGACGGCGCATCCAGGATGGTCACGCCCATTGTGTCGGGATTGTCGGTCCTGATCCCCACGCTGACGCTGGCTGCCGGGTCAACGGCCCCCTCGCGGATGGCCTTGTACAGGAACGTGCCGTGGTCGATCCGGTCGGGATCATCGTCCACCCAGGTGTCGGAATGGGCGTCGAACTGGATCAACGCCACCGGGCCGCGCCGGGCGGTCACGGCGCGCAGGATCGGCAGGGTGATGGAATGATCGCCCCCCAGCGTCACCGGCGCCGCGCCTGCGTCCAGGATGGCTCCGATATGCCCCTCGATCCGCGCCGGAACCTCTGCGACATTGGCATAATCGAAGGCCATGTCGCCGTAATCCACGACCGACAGCATCGACAAGGGGTCATAGCCCCAGCCATAGGGGGCGTCATAGGGTTGCAGCACCGACGCCTCGCGGATGGCACGGGGACCAAAGCGCGTGCCGGGCCGGTGCGTCACCGCCTGGTCGAAAGGGATGCCGGTGACCGCCACGTCCGCCCCGGCCAGATCCTTGGTATAGCGCCGTCGCAGAAAGCTTGTTGCCCCGCCGAACGCATTCTCGAACGACAGGCCGCGCGGATCTTTCCTGGTAAAGGCTTGATCGACCTGATTTTTCGCATCTTCCAGTGCCATCGCGACCTTTCCCGCCCTTATGCCCCCGCATGGTGGCGCAGCGCAGGACGCGCCGCAAGCGCCGCCGATTTGATCTGCATCAGGGCGTGACCCCGTCTCCTCCGGTTATCATGGGTCACGAGCGCGCGAGACATGAAATGAAAGACCGCCATGAAGACATCCCTTCTTGCCATCGCCGCACTGGGCGTCCTGGCCCAGCCGGTGCTGGCCCAGACCGACCTTCCATCGGACGCCGAGCTGCGCCAGGCCGCCCTGGAATGGTTCGAACCGATCCCCGACGCGCCCCAAGCCCCTCCGGGCAACGTGCTGAGCCCGGAACGGGTCGATCTTGGGGCGATGCTGTTCTTTGATCCGCGGATGTCGTTGTCGGGCCTGTTTTCCTGCCAATCCTGCCACAACGTCGGCATCGGCGGCGTGGACGGGCTGCAAACCTCGATCGGGCATGGCTGGCAGCAGGGACCGCGCAACTCGCCCACCATGCTGAACGCCATCTTCAACATCGCGCAGTTTTGGGATGGCCGCGCGCCCGACTTGGCCGAACAGGCCAAGGGTCCGGTCCAGGCGGGGGTGGAAATGAACAACACGCCCGAAAACCTGATCGGCACGCTGAATTCCATGCCAGGCTATGTCGATGCCTTCAAGGCGGCCTTCCCGGACGAGGCGACGCCGGTCAGTTTCGACAACTTCGCCACTGCCATCGAATCCTTCGAGGCGACGCTGATCACCCCGAACAGCGACCTGGACCGCTTTCTGAAGGGCGACGACGCGGCGATGACGGACTTGGAAAAGCGCGGGCTGGCGGCCTTCATGGACACCGGCTGCACCGCCTGCCATTCGGGCGTGAACGTGGGCGGGCAGGATTACTACCCCTTCGGCGTGGTCGAGCGGCCCGGCGGATCGGTGTTGCCCGAAGGCGACCGGGGCCGCTTTACCGTGACGAAGACGGCCGATGACGATTACGTCTTCCGCGCCGCCCCCCTGCGCAACGTCGCCCTGACCGCGCCTTATTTCCATTCCGGCGCCGTCTGGGATCTGGCCGAGGCGGTCAGCATCATGTCCTCGTCCCAACTGGGCACCGAACTGGCCGAAGCGCAGGTCGATGAGATCGTGGCCTTCCTGGGCACCCTGACGGGCGAACAGCCCCAGGTGGTCCACCCGATCCTGCCGGTGCGCAGCACGGATACGCCCCGGCCCCAGCCGATGATGCCGTGACATCCCTGCCCGGCTCGGCGACCCTGGGCCGGGCAACCCCCGAATCGCCTTGCATCCCCGGCTTTCGCCGCTATAAGACCCCATCCTTCCGACCGGATATTGCAACCGGCGCAGCCTCTCGTGACGGGTGCGGAAGGGATGGCCCGTCGATGAAATGCGCCTGAAACCGAAAGGGATGCCATGCCTCTGTACGAGCATGTGCTGATTGCCCGCCAGGACCTGTCGAACACGCAGGCCGAAGGGCTGATCGAACATTTCTCGACCGTGCTTGCCGACAATGGCGGCCAGGTCGTCGAAAACGAATACTGGGGTGTCCGCACCCTCGCCTACAAGATCAACAAGAACCGCAAGGGCCACTATGCCTTCCTGCGCTCGGACGCGCCTTCGGCCGCCGTGCAGGAAATGGAACGCCTGGCCCGCCTGCATGACGACGTGATGCGCGTCATGACCGTGCGCGTGGACAAGCACGAGGAAGGCCCCTCGGTCCAGATGCAGAAGCGTGAAGAACGCGGAGAGCGTGGCGACCGTGACCGCGGCGACCGCGGCGACCGTCCGCGCGGCGATCGCGACCGTGGTGATCGTGGCGCCGACCGTGGCGATCGCGGCGACCGCCGCGAGCGGAACTGAGAGGATCTGGAATCATGGCGAACAAACCGTTCTTCCGCCGCCGCAAGGTTTGCCCGTTCTCGGGTGAAAACGCCCCGGCCATCGACTACAAGGACACGCGCCTGCTGCAACGCTATATCAGCGAACGCGGCAAGATCGTGCCCTCGCGCATCACCGCCGTTTCGGCCAAGAAGCAGCGCGAGCTGGCCCGCGCCATCAAGCGCGCCCGCTTCCTGGCGCTGCTGCCCTATGTCGTGAAGTAAGGAGACCTGAACATGCAAGTCATCCTGCTGGAACGCGTGGCGAAACTTGGCCAGATGGGCGAAGTCGTCAACGTGAAGCAAGGCTTTGCCCGCAACTTCCTGTTGCCGCAAGGCAAGGCGCTGCGCGCGTCGGACGCCAACATTAAGGCGTTTGAGGGCCGCAAGGTCCAACTGCAAGCGCAGAACGCCGAATCCAAGGCAGAGGCCCAGAAAATCGCCGACAAGCTGGACGGCCAGACCTTTGTGGTCATCCGTTCCGCATCCGACGCCGGCGCGCTGTATGGGTCCGTCACCACCCGTGACGCAGCCGATGCCGCGACCGAGGCGGGCTTCACGCTGGACCGCAAGCAGGTCGTGCTGAACCAGCCGATCAAGGAACTGGGCCTGCACAATATCAGCATCGTGCTGCACCCCGAGGTTGATGCGACCATCATCCTGAACGTCGCCCGTTCTGCCGAGGAAGCTGAACTGCAAGCGCAGGGCAAGTCGATCCAGGAACTGGCCGCCGAGGCCGATGCCGCCGCCGAGTTCGAGATCGCCGAACTGTTCGACGACATCGGTGCGGCGAACGACGAAGAGGCCGACGACCGGAACTGATCCGGCCGCGCCCCTTTATCGGGCACACGCAAAGTTCAGGGCCGCGACGGGAAACCGCCGCGGCCCGTTTTTCGTTCGGGTTCAAATTGTTTCCCGCCGGAACCGACCATATCATGGACCTGATGATTGGCAGCCGTCCCCGGACGGAATTTTCGCGTTTTACCCAAGGATCGCCCATGCCCGACCCTCTCAGCCAGCTTCTTGCCAGCCGCGACTGGCTGATGGCCGACGGGGCGACGGGCACCAACCTGTTCAACATGGGCCTGCAATCCAATGTCGCGCCCGAATTGTGGAACGCCGACCAGCCGGACCATGTGCGGCGCCTGTATTGCGACGCCGTGCAGTCCGGGGCGGACCTGTTCCTGACCAACACCTTTGGCGGCAATGCCAGCCGTCTGGGCCTGCAAGGCGCCGCGCATCGCGTGCGCGAGTTGAACCTGGCGGGCGCCGCCATGGCGCGCGACATCGCCGACGCATCCGGGCGCAAGGTCGTCGTCGCCGGCAATATCGGTCCCACGGGCGAGATCATGGCCCCCATGGGCAGCCTGTCCCATGCCCGCGCGGTCGAGATGTTCCATGAACAGGCCTGCGCGCTGAAGGAAGGCGGCGCGGATGTGCTGTGGGTGGAAACCATCGGCTGCGACCGCGAATTCCGCGCCGCAGCCGAGGCCGCGCGCCTTGCTGAGATGCCTTGGTGCGGCATGATGAGTTTCGACACGGCGGGCCGCACGATCATGGGCGTGACCTCGGTCCAGTTGTCGGCCTTGGTAGAACGTCTGCCGAACCCGCCTGTCGCCTATGGCGCGAATTGCGGCGTGGGGGCGGCGGATCTGCTGCGAACGGTGCGCGACTTCGTCGCCTCGGGCAACGAACGGCCGATCATCGCCAAGGGCAATGCCGGGATCCCGCATCTGGAAGCAGGCCACCTGCATTACGACGGCACCCCCGCGATCATGGCGGATTACGCCTGCCTGGCGCGTGATATGGGGGTGCGCATCATCGGCGGCTGTTGCGGCACCACCCCTGCCCATCTGCGGGCCATGCGCGACGCGCTGGAAACCCGGCCCGCGGGCCCCCGCCCCTCATTGGAGGAGATCGCGGCACAGCTGGGAGGGTTCAGCTCGGTCGGGGAATACTGACCGAGCGCGCCGGTCGGACGCATCCCGGCGCGGCGCACAAGCGTTGGGCGGGGCGGCGGAACAAAAGGGCGAAGTCATCATGACCGAGGAACGCGACAGCCGGACGGCCATCGTCCGAGGACTCTTGAACAAGTGCCCCAATTGCGGCGAAGGCAAGCTGCTGCGCGGATACCTGGGCGTCCCCGCAGAATGCGAGATTTGCCATGCGCCCCTGGGCCGCTATCCCGCCGCCGACGGACCGGCCTTTTTCGCCATGACGATCATGCTGTTGCTGTTGATCCCGCTGATCGGGTTCACCTGGATCCTGTTCCGGCCAAGCCCGGTCATGCTGCTTGCCATCACGGGCGGGATCACGACGATCCTGACGCTGATCCTGCTGCGCTTCGTCAAGGGGGCCTTCATCGGCTATCTTTGGGCCAAGAACGAACAGGATCGGGGGGCCTAGAACAGCGACAACTGGTCCCCGGCCTTGGGCGGCGGGCCAAAGCGGCTGCAATCCAGGGGCGCGCTTTCCTTGTGATAGTTCAGCCGCCTGCGGGCCAGCCGGAACCGCTGCAGGGCCAGTTCCGCCTCGATCCCAGCGCCCCGGAAGCGATGGCCGAAACGCGGATCGTTGTCGCGCCCGCCGCGCATGGCCCCCACCCGGTTCATCACATGGGCCGCCATGCCGGGGCGGTGGCGGTCCAGCCAGTCGCGAAACAGCGGCGCCACCTCCAGCGGCAGTCGCAAGGGAATCATGCTGGCCGTCGTCGCCCCCGCCTCTCTCGCGGCAGCCAGGATCGCCTCGATTTCAGGTTCGGTCAGGACCGGAATCACCGGGGCGACCATGACGCGCACCGGCACCCCGGCAGCGGCAAGGGTGCGGATCATCCGCAACCTGATCGCGGGCGTGGGGGCGCGCGGCTCCATCGCGCGGGCCAGATCCGCATCCAATGTGGTGATGCTGACGCCCACCGCCGCCATCTGCCGGGCCGCCAGCTCGGCCCATAGATTCACATCGCGCAGCACGGTTTGCCCGCGCGTGACCAGCGTCGCCGGATGGTTCCAGTCCGACAACACCCGCAGGATCCCCGGCATGATCGCCAGCCTCGATTCCACCGGCTGGTAAGGATCGGTGTTCGTCCCCAACGCGATCGGCGCAGGACGATAGCCGGGCCGCGCCAGTTCGCGCGCCAGCAGCACCGCCGCATCGGGCTTGGCCGTGATCCGGGTTTCGAAATCAAGGCCCGGCGACAGGCCCAGATAGCTGTGGGTCGGCCGCGCATAGCAATAGATGCAGCCGTGTTCGCAACCGCGATACGGATTGATCGAGCGGTCAAAGGAAATATCGGGCGAGGTATTTCGCGTGATGATGCTGCGCGGCCGTTCGACCGTGACCTCGGTCCGCAAAAGGCGCACCTCCTCGGGAATGTCCCAGCCGTCGGACTCGCACGTTCTTTGATGCCGTTCGAACCGCCCATCGGGACGGGTGTCCGTGCCACGGGCCTTCAGGCGTTCTTCGGGGTTGCGGGGCGGCAGCATGGCATCATGCTAGAACAATACAAGAACAGTTTCCAGTGCTTTGGCGGTTGATGTTCACGCCCCCCGCCCCCATCCTGCCACCAACCCAGCATCAGGAGGGATCATGAGCGACGATTACACCCCGCCAAAGGTATGGAGCCAGAAGGGCGAGAACGGCGGCCAGTTTGCCAGCATCAACCGTCCCGTGGCCGGCCCGACCCATGACAAGGATCTGCCGATCGGCAAGCATCCCTTGCAGCTTTATTCGCTGGCCACGCCCAACGGGCAAAAGGTCACGATCCTACTGGAGGAATTGCTGGAGGCGGGCTTTGACGCGGAATACGACGCCTGGCTGATCCGCATCGGCGACGGCGACCAGTTCGGCAGCGGCTTCGTGGCCGCAAATCCCAATTCCAAGATTCCCGCGTTGATGGACCATTCTGCAACCCCACCGCGCCGGGTGTTCGAATCGGGGTCGATCCTGGTTTATCTGGCGGAAAAGTTCGGCGCCTTCCTGCCCGCTGACCCGGCCGGTCGGACCGAGGCGATGAACTGGCTGTTCTGGCAAATGGGCTCGGCCCCCTTCCTGGGCGGCGGCTTTGGGCATTTCTACGCCTATGCGCCGGTCAAGATCGAATATGCCATCGACCGCTACACGATGGAGGCCAAGCGCCAGCTTGACGTTCTGAACCGGCATCTGGCTGACAACCGCTTCATGGCGGGCGATGAATACTCGATCGCCGACATGGCGATCTGGCCCTGGTATGGGCAGATCGTAGCAGGCAAGCTTTATGGGGACGCCGCAACCTTCCTAGGCGCGGATATCTATGGCAATGTTCGCCGCTGGCATGACGAGATCGCCGCCCGCCCCGCCGTGCAGCGCGGGATCATGGTCAACAAGACCAGCGGAGAGCCGTCGCAGCAATTGTGGGAGCGCCACGATGCCAGAGACTTCCAGACCCGGACGCAGGACAAGCTGGAGAAGTAAGATCGGGGGCGCTGCCCCCATCGCCTTGCGGCGATTCCCCGGGATATTTAGACCAAAGTGAAAGCCTCTTTTGCCTTGGTCCGAAATATCCACGGGGGTCCGGGGGCAGTCAGCCCCCGGCTTTCGCGGGACGCAGATCAGTTCCGCGCGCGATCCACCATCTTGCCCTTGGAAATCCAGGGCATCATCTCGCGCAGTTTCGCGCCGACCTGCTCGATCTGGTGTTCGTCGTTGATGCGGCGCGTCGCCTTGAACGAAGGCTGGCCGACGGCGTTTTCCTGCATGAAGTCGCGCACGAACTTGCCCGACTGGATGTCTTTCAGCACCGCCTTCATGCGGGCCTTGGTTTCGTCATAGGGCAGGATGCGCGGGCCGCTGACATATTCGCCGTATTCGGCCGTGTTGCTGATCGAGTAGTTCATGTTGGCGATCCCGCCTTCATAGATCAGGTCGACGATCAGCTTCACCTCGTGCAGGCATTCGAAATAGGCCATCTCGGGCTCATAGCCCGCCTCGACCAGGGTTTCGAAGCCCATGCGGATCAGTTCCACCAGACCGCCGCACAGCACAGCCTGTTCGCCGAACAGGTCGGTTTCGCATTCCTCGCGGAAGTTCGTCTCAATGATGCCGGACCGGCCACCGCCGATGGCGGAGCAATAGGACAAGCCCAGATCCATGGCCTTGCCTGAGGCGTCCTGATGGACGGCCACCAGGCAGGGCACGCCGCCGCCCTTGACATATTCGCCGCGCACGGTGTGGCCGGGGCCTTTGGGGGCCATCATGATGACATCGACGCCGGGCTTTGGCTCGATCAGGCCGAAATGCACGTTCAGGCCGTGCGCGAATGCGATCGCCGCGCCGTCGCGCAGGTTGTCGTGGACGTATTTCTTGTAGGTTTCGGCCTGCAATTCGTCCGGCATGGTGAACATGATAAGATCCGCCCAGGCCGCAGCCTCGGCAATGCCCATGACCTTCAGGCCTTCGCCTTCGGCCTTCTTGGCAGAGGGGCTGCCTTCGCGCAGGGCGACGACCACGTTCTTGGCGCCCGAATCGCGCAGGTTCAGCGCATGGGCATGGCCTTGCGAGCCATAGCCCAGAATGGCGACCTTTTTGTCCTTGATCAGATTCACGTCGCAGTCGCGGTCATAGTAAACGCGCATGGGATTTCCTTTTCCTTCGATTGCGGCGGTTCTAGCCGGAAGTGCAGCGAAGGGATGTTCAATTTTCCCGAAAGAGAGTAGTTAGGTGAAATAATCATGCTCAAATACCATTGATTGTTTGAATGTCATGCCCGATGCAACCGACTATCGCATTCTGCGCCACCTGCTTGCAGACCCCGGGGCGCCGAATGCCATCTTGGCACAGCGGGCTGGCGTCACCCCCGCCAGCCTGTGGCGGCGGCTGGAAAAGCTGCGCGGCACCGGCGTCATCGCCGCCATACAGACCCGCATCGACTGGCGCGCCCTGGGATACGAGGTGCAGGTCAGCCTGCGATTCACCCTGGACAAGACCAGCCCGCGCGCCTTTGACGAATTCATCGCCGCCGCGCGCGACGTGCCCGAGGTTACGGAAATCCAGACCTTCCTGGGCAGCGTGGATCTGCGCCTGTCGGTGATCGCGCGCGACATGGCCCATTGGCAGCAGATCTATCGCGACCGGATCCTGCGCCTGCCGCACGTGTCCGACAGCGACGCGTTGATGCTGGTGTCCACCATCAAGGACAGCGGGGAACTGGCATTGTGAGCGGGCTGGACGCGACCGACCTGGCGATCCTGCGAATCCTCGCGCAGGACGCCACCAAAAGCGCGGCCGAGATCGGGCGTGCCGTGGGCATCGGCCAGCCCGCCGCCTGGCGGCGCATCAAGCGGCTGACCGACAGCGGCATCCTTGCCGGGCGCCGCGTGATCGTGGACAATGCGGCGCTTGGCTTTGGCGTCACCGTTTTCTTGGGCATCCGCCTTGCCGCCAAGGGCCGCACGTCGCTGGAGGATTTCGAACGCGCCGTGACTGCCATCCCCGAGGTGCAGACCGTCCAGCACGTGCTGGGCCAGTTCGATTATCGCCTGCGCATCACTGCGCGCGACATTTCCGATTTCGAACGCATCCTGCGCCGCCGCATCATGACCCTGCCCGGCGTGGGCCAGGTCGAGGCGAATGTGATGCTGTCCGAGGAGCGAAGGCCCGGGCCGCTCGGCGCAATGTGAAGCGTTCCTTCTGGCCTCGCCTCGCATCCCGCGCTAGAGATTTCAAATGCAAAAGATCACGCTTCCCGAACGGCCCCATTGGCGCGACACCGCGAAAGAGGTGGGCTTTACCTTTGCCGACATGCATGGCGAACCCTATTGGGACGAAAGCTCGGCATACCGGTTCACGCTGCGCCAGA
This sequence comes from Paracoccus everestensis, assembly GCF_021491915.1. Lineage (NCBI taxonomy): Bacteria > Pseudomonadati > Pseudomonadota > Alphaproteobacteria > Rhodobacterales > Paracoccaceae > Paracoccus > Paracoccus everestensis. The sequence continues at coordinate 2,844,482 of NZ_CP090836.1, forward strand.
TCGAGGACGACATCGAGGATCCCTCGACCGACCTGCACAATATGTGCCGCGACGCCGTGGCCGAGATCGTGCAAAGCCAGGAAATGATGGAGCGTCTGGGCATCCCCGACCAGCATCGCGACCTGGTGGCCGACAGCTGGCGCCGCAACGAGCCCGAGATCTATGGCCGCCTGGATCTGGCCTATGACGGCAAGGGTCCGGCGAAGCTTCTGGAATACAACGCCGACACGCCGACCTCGCTTTACGAAAGCGCGGCGTTCCAGTGGCAATGGCTGGAGGACCAGCTGGCGGCGGGCGTGCTGCCGCGCGGCGCCGACCAGTTCAACGGCATCCACGAGGCGTTGGTCGAACGCTTTCGCGCGCTGTTCGACCGGAACACCGACATCCACTTCACCGCCGTCGCCGACAACCCCGAGGATTACGCCACCGTCGAGGCCATGGCCTGGGCCGCGCGAGAGGCCGGGATGGGCGCGCATTACAGCGACCTGGACAAGCTGGGCGTGACCAAGCAGGGACAGTTCGTCGATGCCGAGGACCGGGTGATCGGCACGCTGTTCAAGCTGTACCCGTGGGAAGACCTGCTGCGCGACGATTACGCGCGCCATATCGCGGGGTCGGGTTGCCTGTTCCTGGAACCTGCCTGGAAGGCGCTTGTGTCGAACAAGGGGATCCTGCCCGTGCTGTGGCAGATGTTCGAGGGCCATCCGAACCTGTTGCCCGCCTTCTTCGCCGACGACGTGGCCGATGCGCTTGTGGCGGGGGGGCGTGCGGTGCCTGCGGTGGCCGATGCCTTTGGCCGCGTGGCCGACCAGTTCCGGCAGGCCCATGTGGTCAAGCCGATCTTTTCACGCGAAGGCGCCTCGATCAGCATCGTCGAGGGTGGCGAGATCACCGAAGCGTCCCCAAATACCGATTATGACCAGCATCCGCGCATCGTGCAGGCCTATGCGCCCTTGTCCGACTTCGACGGATTCAAGCCGATCGTCGGGGCCTGGATCGTGGGCGATGCCTGCGTGGGCATGGGCCTGCGAGAGGACAAGTCCCGCATCACGCAGGATCTGTCGCGCTTCAAGCCGCATTTCATCGCGGACTAAAGGGGGAAAGACATGAGGAAACGTTCCAGAGCCGTCGCCCTGACCATCCTTGGCGCCGCCAGCTTTGCCATCGCGGGCTGCCGCGAGGAACAGGTGGACGCGCAGGCCTTTCCCGATCTGGCAAGCTGCCAGGCCGCTGCGGCCCAGGGCGGACTGTTCACCGAGGCCGAATGCCAGCAGTCCTTTGCCGAGGCCGAACAGCTTCATGTCGAATCCGCGCCCCGCTATGACAGCCTGCAGGTCTGCGAGGAACAGCACGGCGTCGGCAATTGCGGATCGGAAGACCAGCAGGTGTCGAACGGCGGGTCGGGCAGCATCTTCATGCCGTTGCTGGCGGGATACCTGATCGGGTCCATGCTGGGCGGGGGCGGGCTGTCGCGGTCCCAGCCCATGTATCGCACGCCCCAGGGCGGCTATACCAACGCCGCGCGCACCAGCACGTTTTCCAGCAACACCGGCCGCGCGGCGCTGAACAGCAGCCAGTTCGCCCGCCCTGCCGCGACTGCCGGGCAGGCACCGATGTCGCGGGCCACCGCAGCCTCGCGCGGGGGAATCGGGTCCACCGGCGCCAGCCGCGGTTTCGGCGGTTGATCGCCGCCGGGATTTAGGGGAACCTTTGCCGGACCAGGGCGTCTTGATTGGCCCTTATCCCTGCAGGAGTCTGCCATGTCCCGTGTTGCCCCGCTTGTCGCCGCCCTTTTGATGGCGGCAACGCCGCTGGCCGCGCAGGATATCGTCGTCTCGTCCAAGATCGACACCGAGGGCGGGCTGCTGGGCAACATGATCCTGTTGGTGCTAAGGGATGCGGGCCTGCCGGTGCAGGACCGGTTGCAACTGGGCGGCACGCCGATCATGCGCGACGCCATCGTCGCAGGCCAGATCGACATCTATCCCGAATATACCGCGAACGGCGCCTTCTTCTTCAACGAAGCCGACAGCAACGTGTGGAAGGACGCGGCCCAGGGCTATGCCCGGGTGGCCGAACTGGACCGCGAACAGAACGACATCGTCTGGCTGACGCCATCGCCCGCCAACAATACATGGGCCATCGCCCTGCGCCAGGACGTGGCCGAGGAGAACGGCCTGACCACCATGACGCAGATGGGCGATTGGATCGCGGGCGGCGGACAGGTCAAGCTGGCGGCCTCGACGGAATTCGTGACCTCGCCGGCGGCGCTCCCGGCGTTTCAGGAAACCTATGGCTTCACGCTGACGCCTGACCAGTTGGTGCAGCTTGCGGGCGGCGACACGGCCGCGACCATCGCAGCCGCGGCGCAGCAGACATCGGGCGTGAACGCCGCCATGGTCTATGGCACCGACGGCGCGATCGCCGAAGCGGGCCTGCTGGTGATGGAGGACGACAAGGCCGTCCAGCCCGTCTATCAGCCCGCCCCCATCGTTCGGTCCGAGGTGCTGGAAGCCCATCCCCGGATCGCCGAGGTGCTGGAGCCGATCTTCGCCTCATTGACGCTGCAAACGCTGCAAACGCTGAACGGCCGCATCCAGGTCGGGGGCGAGCCGGCGGCGGCGGTCGCGCAGGATTACCTTACGCAGGCGGGCTTCCTGGACTGATCCTGCCGTGCGGCTGTCGCCCCCGCCGGTTCTGTTCGCGCTGATCGGCGGGGCGGGATTGGCCTTGCCGCTGGTCCAGTTCAAGGCCAACCGGATCGTTCCGGGCGAAGGGATCGACCTGCCGGCGCTGCCCCTTGGCCTGCTGCTGACGGCGGCGCTTGGCGGCCTGTTGCTGGCCGCTTGCCTGGCGCTGTGGCCTGCCGCGATACGCCTGGCGGTTGCGGTCACGGGGATTGTCGCGGTGATCCTGTCGCTTGGCCTGGCCGCGATCCACCTGACGCCCGAGGGGAATACCTTGGCCCGAGTCTCTCCCGCCTCGGGCTTTTGGCTATTGCTCTTGGCCTTCGGGCTGATGCTGGCCGATGCGGTCAGCCGGCTGCGTCCGTCCTTGCCGATGCGGTGGCTGCTGCTGGCGGCGGCCCTTGGGCTGCTGGCCGCGATCTTGGCGTCAGGCCTGCTGGACGGCGTATCGGTGATGCGCGAATACGCCACCCGCCGCGAGTTGTTCCTGCGCGAGGCGCAGGCGCATCTGATGCTGGCCTTCGGATCGCTGGGGCTGGCGTTGCTGACTGGCATCCCGGCAGGCATTGCGGTCTTTCAGATGCCCCGCTGGCGGAGTCCGGTGCTGGGCGTGCTGAACGTTTTGCAAACCATTCCGTCGCTGGCGCTGTTCGGCATCATGATCCCGGTCTTTGGCTGGATCGCCGCGACCCTGCCCGGTGCCGCGCGGCTGGGGATATCGGGTATCGGCACCTTTCCGGCGCTTGTGGCGCTATTTCTGTATTCCCTGCTGCCAGTGGTGTCGAACACCCTGGCCGGGCTGTCGGGCGTCCCTGCCGCCACGCGAGAGGCCGCCGTGGGCTTGGGCATGACCCGCGTGCAGGTTCTGTCGCAGGTGCTGGTGCCGCTGGCGCTGCCGGTGCTGCTGGCGGCGGTGCGTATCGTGCTGGTCCAGAACATCGGCTTGGCGGTCATCGCCGGGCTGATTGGCGGCGGCGGTTTCGGCACCTTCGTCTTTCAGGGCCTGAACCAGACGGCAATGGATCTGGTGCTGCTGGGGGCGCTGCCGACTATTGCCTTGGCGCTTGTGGCGGGGATCGCGCTCGACTTGCTGGTCCAGGCCGCGCGCAGGGATCCCGCATGATCGAGATCCGCAACCTGACCCGCCTTTATGACGGCCTGGCCGTGGTGGACGATGTCAGCCTGACGGTGGAAACCGGGCAACTGGCGGTGCTGGTCGGCACCTCGGGGTCGGGTAAGACAACGCTTTTGCGGATGATCAACCGCCTGGTGCAGCCGTCTTCGGGGCAGGTGCTGATTGACGGGGTGGACACCGCCACCCTGCCCGCGCATCTGCTGCGCCGCCGGATCGGCTATGCCATCCAGGGCCACGGGTTGTTTCCGCACCGCACCGTGGCGCAGAACATCGCCACGGTTCCCCGCCTGCTGGGATGGTCCCGCGCGCAGACGGGCGCGCGCGTCGATGAACTGCTGGAACTGTTCCAGATGGATCCGGCCACGTTCCGCGACCGGATGCCGTACCAGTTGTCGGGCGGGCAGGCGCAGCGGGTGGGCGTCGCCCGCGCCTTGGCCGCGAAACCCGACCTGCTGCTGATGGACGAACCCTTCGGCGCGCTCGACCCGCTGATCCGGGCCAAGGCACAGGATGATCTGCGCGAGATCCAGCAAAGGCTGGGCACGACGCTGATCCTGGTCACCCATGACATGGCCGAGGCGGTGGATCTGGGCGACCGCATCGCGGTCATGCAGGGGGGCAAACTGCTGCAATACGACACGCCCGCGCGCATCCTGACCCAACCGGCCACCCCCTTCGTGGCAGACCTGATCGGAACGACGGACCGGGCGCTGCGGCTGCTGTCGCTGATGCGGGTGGGGGACATCGCACGGCCAGGCCGGGCCGATGGTCCCGCCATTGCGCCCGGGGTCAGCCTGCGCGACGCCTTGGCCGAATGCCTGTGGAGCGGGCGTGAGGCCCTGCCCGTCCAGGGCGGCGGGGTGGTGACGCTGGACGCCCTGCGCGCGCAGGCCCGCCCCCGATGACCGGGCGGATCCTGTTGGCAGGGGCGGCATTGTTTCTGGTGAGCTTCCTGATCTGGCCTGCCGCTCTTGCGCCGCTGTTTCAGCCCTTTACCCGCAACAATGCGCCCGCGATCTATGCCCAGACCAGCCTTTTGTCGCTGACCTTGTCGCATCTGGCCGTTGTCGCCGTGGCGGTGGCGGCATCGACCGTAGTGGGGCTGGCCCTGGCGATCCTTGTGACGCGCCCGGCAGGACGCGAATTCCTGCCTTTGGCGCGGACCGTCACCGCCGTGGGCCAGACCTTTCCGCCTGTCGCCGTGCTGGCCTTGGCCGTGCCGATCCTGGGCTTCGGCACCGGCCCGACGCTGGTGGCACTGTTCCTTTATGGCCTGCTGCCGGTCTTTGAAAACGCGGTTGCCGGGCTGACCGGCCAGCCCCCGCCTGTGGCCGAGGCCGCGGGCGCCATGGGCCTGACGCCCCGCCAAAGGCTGTGGCAGATCGACCTGCCCCTGTCCCTGCCGCTGCTGCTGGCAGGGATGCGGCTGACCGCCGTGATCTCGCTTGGAACGGCCACCATCGGATCGACCGTGGCCGCCCGCACACTGGGAGAGGTCATCATCGCCGGTCTGTTGTCATCCAACACCGCCTTTGTGCTGCAAGGCGGGCTGGTGGTGGGCATCCTGGCCGTGCTGATCCATCACGGCTTTCAGGCGCTGGAATTCCGGATCAGGGCACGAATGGGCCTGGATTAGATCGCCACCGGCAGAACCTTCCAGATATCGGTCATATATCCCCGGATCGTGCGGTCGGACGAAAAGAACCCCGACCGCGCGATATTGAGAGCCGCCATCCGGTCCCAGGTTGCGCTGTCCCGATAAACGGCGTCGATCCGGCGCTGCGTGGCGAAGTAATCGTCGAAATCGCTGGCGACCAGAAAGGGATCGTCGTTCCAGGTCCGGTCCAGCAAGGCATAATAGGATTCGGCCCGGCCGAAGCGGCCTTCCGATATCAGGTGCAGCGCGGCATTCAGATCGCGGCTTTTCTCGATGGCGCGGCGGGCATGACCGGGGGTCGCGACCTCGGCTGCGGCCTGATCCGCCGTCATCCCGAACAGGAAGAAGTTCTCGGCCCCGACCAGGTCGCGGATCTCCACATTGGCCCCGTCCAGGGTGCCTATCGTCAGCGCGCCGTTCAGCGTGAACTTCATGTTGCCGGTGCCCGACGCCTCTTTTCCGGCGGTGCTGATCTGTTCGGACAGATCGGCGGCCGGGATCAGATCCTCGGCCATTGAGACGTTGTAGTTCGGCGGATAGGCGATTTGCAGATACCGGGACGTGACCGGATCGTTGTTGATCGTGGCCGCCACGTCGTTGATCAGGTGGATCACGGATTTCGCCAGCCAGTATCCCGGCGCGGCCTTGCCGCCGAAGATCTTGACCCGGGGCGTCCAGTCCCCGTTCGGATCGTCGTGGATGCGCTGCCACAGGGCGATGGCTTCCAGGATGTTCAGAAGCTGGCGCTTGTATTCATGGATGCGCTTGACCTGGATGTCGAAGATCGCGTCCGGGTCGGCCTTGACGCCCAGATCGGCCAGCAGCCCGTCCGACAGCCAGACCTTGTTCGCGCGCTTGACCTGTCCCAACGTCTCGCGGAAGGCCGCGTCCCCGGCATGGGCTTCAAGGCCGCGCAACTGGTCCAGGTCGGTCGTCCACCCCTCGCCGATGGTGTCGTCCATAAGCTGGGCCAAGCCGGGATTGGACATCCGCAGCCAGCGGCGCGGGGTGACGCCGTTGGTCTGGTTCACGATCCGGTCCGGGTGCAGCCGGTGCAGGTCGGCGAACACAGTGTCCTTGACCAGGTCGGTATGTAGGGCGGATACGCCGTTCACCTTGCCCGCCATGATAAAGGCCAGTTCGCCCATCCGCACCTGATCGTGCTGGACGATCCCCACATGGGGCGGACGCCCGGTTGCCTTGCGGTGATCGTCGTCGATCATCTGGATGATCTGCATATGGCGCGGCAGGACGCCGCCCAGCAGCCAGGTGGACCAGCGTTCCAAGGCCTCGGGCATCAGGGTATGGTTGGTATAGTTCAGCGTTCCCTGCGCCAGGTCGCGGGCCTGGTCGAAGGGCAACCCGTGGTCGTCCATCAGCAGGCGCATCAGTTCCGGCCCGGCGATGGCGGGATGGGTGTCGTTCAACTGCATCGCCACCTTGTCGGGCAGCAGGCTCAGTTCGCCATGTTCCTGCATGAAGCGGCGCAGGATGTCCTGCAAGGAAGCCGAGGTCAGGAAATATTCCTGCTTCAGCCGCAGTTCCTTGCCCGATTCGGTGGTGTCGTCGGGGTAAAGGACGCGCGACAGCACGCGCGCCAATGCCTCGGGTTCGGCCGCCGCCGTATGGTCGCCCGCGTTGAAGCGGTGCAGATCCAGCAACGTCGTCGGATGGGCCCCCCACAGGCGCAGCGTGTTGGCCCAGTTGCCGCCCCAGCCCACCACCGGCGTGTCATAGGCCCGCGCGATGACGCTTTCGCCCGGACGCCAGACGGCACGGCCATCCACCGTCTCGACATGGCCCTTGAACCCGATGGTATAGCTGTAGTCGACCTTGACGAATTCCCAGGGGTGGGGCTGGTTCAACCAGTCCTCGGGCGTTTCGACCTGCTGTCCGCCCTCGAACCGCTGGCGGAACAGCCCGTGTTCGTAACGGATACCATATCCGAAGGCCGGGCATTGCAGCGACGACAGCGATTCCATGAAGCACGCCGCCAGCCGCCCCAGCCCGCCGTTGCCAAGCGCCGCATCGGGTTCGTTGTCCAGGATTTCCTGCTTGTCGAGGCCCAGCATCCGCAGCGCCTCATCCATGGGCTTTTCCAGCCGCAGGTTGATGATCGCATCCCCCAGCATCCGCCCGATCAGGAATTCCATCGACAGATAGCAGACCCGCTTGGCGCCTTGGTCGCGGGCGGCGCGGAACGCATCGACCCAGGTGCCCGCCATCAGGTCGCGCACGGCAAAGCTGACGGCCATCCGCCAGTCAAAGGGCGTCGCGAATTCCGCCCCCCGCCCCTGGCTGTGGGTCAGGTGGTGAAGGATCTGGTCGTGCAGGGCCTGGGCCGAAGGAATGGTGTGCAAATCAAGCCTCGTAGCGGCGGGAAATCATGGGGCAATGCCATGGCCGCCAGAATAGCGCCCAAGGGTTAATTTTGTTGCCAGCTTTACCGACGGTTGGAAAGGGCTGGGCGTGCATTACGATGCGGCAATGCCCGCCGGGCGGGCGTTTCGATCAATCCCCTGCCAGATCGCACAAGACAAAGGCTGCCACGCTTTCGGCCTCGATCCGTTCGACGGGGCCTGCGGGATCGTCGGGCATCCGGTCGCGCGCGCTGTCCAGCCGCCTGCGCCAGTGGGCGCCCCGGGCGGGATCAGGCATCCGAACACTCGTGTCCCCGCCATTGTTGAAGACCAGAAACACCGCCCCCGGCAGCGCGGCATAGGCGGGGGTGCCGGAGGCCATGCGCATCTCGGCCGCCAGCAGGCGCAGGTCCGGGTCGGCCCAGTCGGCCAGCGTCATGGGCGACCCGTCGGCGCGGCGCCAGAACAGGTCGGGCAGGCCGTCCTGTTCGCGCGGCTGGCTGTGCAAAAAGCGGCGCTGCCGCAGGATCGGATGGGCCTTGCGAAAGGCGATGGCCTGGCGGCAGAAATCCAGGAAAGCCGCGTCCGCGCCGTCCCAGTCGACCCAGCCCAGGGGATTGTCCTGGCAATAGGCGTTGTTGTTGCCGTTCTGGGAATTGCCCAGTTCGTCCCCCGCCAGGATCATGGGGGTGCCCTGGCTCAGCATCAGGGTGGCGATCAGGTTGCGGCGACGGCGGTCGCGCCGGGCACGGACGGCAGGATCGTCGGTCGGGCCTTCGCCCCCCCCGTTGTCCGAGATGTTGTGATCGTGGCCGTCGCGGTTGCTCTCGCCATTGGCTTCGTTCTGCTTGCGGGCATAGCTGACGGTATCCATCAGCGTGAAGCCGTCATGGGCGGCTATGAAATTGACCGATGACGTGGCGGCCCGGCCGTCATGGTCGAACCGCGCCGCCGATCCCGCGACGCGCTTGGCAAGGCGGCCGGTTACCCCGGCATCGCCGCGCCAAAAGGCGCGCACTCCGTCGCGATACCGGTCGTTCCATTCGCAAAAGGGCGCCGGATATGCGCCCAGTTGATATCCCCCCGGCCCCAGATCCCAAGGTTCGGCGATCAGCTTGACGCGGTTCAGGATCGGATCCTGCTGCACGGCGCGAAAGAACGGCCCGTCCCGGTCAAAGACGCCCCGCGTGCGGCCCAGCACCGAGCAGAGGTCGAAGCGGAAGCCATCGACGCGCATCACCGTGACCCAATACCGCAGGCTGTCCATCACCAGCCGCAGCGCGAACGGGCTGTCGAGGTTCAGGACATTGCCTGTTCCGGCATCGTTGACATAGAACCGCCGCTCGTCGGCCAAGCGGTAATAGGCCGCGTTGTCGATGCCGCGAAGGGACAGGGTGGGGCCAAGCTCGTTTCCCTCGGCCGTATGGTTGTAAACCACATCCAGGATCACCTCGATCCCCGCCTGGTGGAACCGCGCCACCATCTGCTGGAACTCGGCGATGTCGTGGCCCTGCATATAGCGCGGCTCGGGGGCGAAGAACCCATAGGACATATAGCCCCAGTAATTCGCCAGCCCCCGGTCCGCCAGGAAGCGGTCGTCGGCAAAGGCATGGACCGGCAGCAGTTCGACCGCCGTGACGCCCAGGCTGGTCAAGTGGTCCAGCACCGGATCCGAGGCCATGGCCAGATAGCTGCCCGGCTGGTTTACGCCGGGATGCAGCATGGTCAGCCCCTTGACATGGGCCTCGTAGATCACGGTTTGCGTCAAGGGTGTGCGCAGGGGGCGGTCCTCGCCCCAGTCGAAGGCCGGGTCCACCACCACGCAGCGCGGCATCCGGGCGGCGCTGTCGCGGCGGTCAAAGGACAGGTCGGCATCCGGGTGGCCTGCGCGGTATCCGAACAGCGCGTCGTGGGGCTGGGGACTGCCGGTCAAGCGCCTTGCATAAGGGTCGATCAGCAGCTTGTTGGGGTTGAAGCGATGCCCGTCGCGCGGGCGATAGGGACCGTGGACGCGGTATCCATACCGCTGCCCCGGTGCCACACCGGCGATGTATCCGTGCCAGATATGTCCTTCGCGTTCCGGCAGCGGGATGCGGGTTTCGCGGTCCCGGTCGTCGAACAGGCACAGCACCACCTGATCGGCGTGCTGGGAAAAGATGGCGAAGTTGACGCCGCCCCCGTCGAAGCAGGCGCCAAGCGGGAAGGGGTGCCCCGCGGTGATTGCATGGGTCATCGTGGGGCCGTCAGCCTTGCATAAAGCGCGGCATAGGCCCGTGCCGACTGGTCCCAGCCCACGGGATGCGCCATCGCATTGTCCTGCAGCCGGGACCACGTTTCGGCGTCCCTGTAAAGCAGGCACAGCCGCGTCAACGCGCCGCGCAGCGCATCCGCTGTCACCGGGGAAAACTGCAGCCCCGTCGCCACCCCCCGCGCAAGGGCCGCGGGGGATGCATTGATGACCGTGTCCGCCAGTCCCCCGGTCAGGCCCACGACCGGCACCGCGCCATAGCGCAGGCCGTACATCTGCGTCAGCCCGCAGGGTTCGAACCGCGACGGCACAAGGATCGCGTCCCCCCCGGCGATCAGCCGATGCGACAAGGCTTCGTCATAGCCGATACGGACCGCGACATGGGGGTTCCGTTCGCCCGCCATGCGGAAGGCGTATTCCAGACCCGGGTCGCCCGATCCCAGCAGCGCCAGTTGCCCGCCGTGATCCAGCAGCGCGGGCAGCGCCTCCAGCAGTAGATCGAGGCCCTTCTGATGCGTCATGCGCGACACGATCACGCACAGGGGACCGTCCGCGTCGGGCAAGCCCATCTCGGCCCGAAGGGCAGCCTTGTTGGGGGCCTTCCCGCCTGGGGCGCCATAGGGCTGGATCGCCGGATCCGCCGCCGGATCCCAGGCATCCGTGTCGATGCCGTTGAGAATGCCCATCAGCGATTCCCGCCGATGCCGCATCACCCCGTCCAGGCCCATGCCATATTCCGGGGTCATCAGTTCCTCGGCATAGGTGGGGGACACGGTAGTCAGGGCATCCGCGCCCATCAGCCCCGCCTTCAGCGCCGAGATGCCGCCATAGAATTCATAGCCTTCCAGATGGAAGTGCCAGGGATCCAGGCGCAGCGAATGCATCCGGCCAGGATCGGTGGATCCGGTAAAGGCAATGTTGTGGATGGTCAGCACCGTGGCCGGGCCGCCGCCCATCTGGCGCAGGTATTGGGGGACAAAGCCCCCCTGCCAGTCATGGCCGTGCAGCACCTGCGGTTGCCAGCCGCCCATGCCATGGATGCCCAGATGCGCGCCGATCCAGGACAGCGCGGCAAAGCGTTCGGGATTGTCGGGCCAGTCCTGCCCGCCCGGGGCCATATAGGGCGAACCCGCACGCGCAAACAAATGCGGCGCGTCGATCACCACAAGATCCAGCCCCGCCGCCTGCCCCGACAGGATCCGGGCCCAGCCACCGAAAAGGTCGTGGAAATACGCCACCTCGGTGCCGTCCTGCAGGGCGGCCATGACGGCGGGATAGCCCGGGACCAGGGTGCGCATCTGCACCCCCTGGTCCCGCAGCGCAGCAGGCAGGGCACCCACCACATCCGCCAGACCGCCGGTCTTTACCAGCGGCGCGCATTCGGAAGCGACCGACAGCACTCGGGTCACAGGCTTGCCGCCCGCCGGTCCAGCATATCCTGGGTGATCAAGGTAATGCCCCCGTCGGTGACCCGGAACCACCTTGCGTCCTGGGCCGGATCCTCGCCCACGACCAGCCCTTCGGGGATCACCACGCCCCGGTCGATCACCGCGCGGGTCAGCCGGGCGCGACGCTGTACGGTGACATAAGGCAGCGCCACGACATGATCCAACTGGGCATAGCTGTTGGTGTGAACCTGCGTGAACAGCAGAGAATTGCGGATTTCCGTCCCCGAAATGATGCAGCCCCCCGACACCATCGACGACACCGCGATCCCCCTGCGGTCCTTTTCGTCATGGATGAACTTGGCGGGCGGAACGCTTTCGGAATAGGTCCAGATCGGCCAGTCGCGGTCCCACAGGTTCAGTTCGGGGACAAAATCGGTCAGGTCGATATTGGCCTGCCAGAAGGCATCGACCGTGCCCACGTCCTTCCAATAGGCAGGCGCGCCCGGATCGCGCACGCAGGACACGTCAAAGCGGTGCGCCATGGCCTTGCCGTTCTTCACGATGGCGGGGATCAGGTCGTGGCCGAAATCGTGGCTGGAATTGGGATCCTCGGCGTCCTTCAGCAGCAGGTCGCGCAGAAAGGGCCAGCTGAAGACATAGATCCCCATGGATGCCAGCGCACTGTCGGGATCGTCGGGCATCCCAGGCGGATCGGCGGGCTTTTCCAGGAACGATGTGATGCGCCCGGTTTCGTCCACGGCCATCACGCCGAATGCCACGGCCTCCATCCGGGGCACGGTCAGGCAGCCTATCGTGACATCGGCGCGGCTTTCGCAATGCTCGCGCAGCATCACCTCGTAATCCATCTTGTAGATGTGATCGCCTGCCAGGATCACGATGTAATCCACGTCATAGCTGTCCACGATGTCGATGTTCTGAGTCACGGCGTCCGCCGTGCCGCGATACCAGTGGTCCTCGGACATCCGCTGGCTGGCAGGCAGGATGTCCATGAACTCGTTGCGCTCGGCCCGGAAAAAGTTCCAGCCGCGCTGAACGTGGCGGATCAGGCTGTGGGCCTTGTACTGGGTGGCCACGGCGATCTTGCGGATGCCGGAATTCATCGCGTTCGACAGCGCGAAGTCGATGATGCGGGTCTTGCCGCCGAAATAAACCGCCGGTTTCACGCGCCGGTCGGTCAGTTCCTTCAGGCGGCTGCCCCGCCCGCCGGCCAGCACAAATGCCATCGCGCGCCGGGTCAATCTTATCTCGGCCATCAAACATCCTCCCCTTTATCATCCTTGCCTGCCACAAAGATCACGACCAGCAAGGGCGGCGGCAGCACCTCCACGAAGGCGGGCTGGCCGTCCTGCGGTTCTTTCTGGGCTTTTACCCCGCCCAGGTTGCCAGTGCCTGTGCCCCCATGCGGCCCGGCATCGATGTTGATCGCCCTGTGCCAACGGCCCGGCTGGCACGCCGATGCGGACATGGGTGCGGGGCACGGGCGTGTCGCCATGAATTCGGCCCAGGAAACATCGCCCCGGTCGGTCATCGCGCTGATGGCGGGCACGTCGGGGTGATACACGGTCGCCCAGACACCATCCAGCCCCGGGCTGTCGAATGGACGGTCGCAATGCCCCCTGGACAGGGCGGAAATACCGCCATTCGCCACTTGCAAGATGTCAGGCAGTTGTCCCATGCACCCACCTTAACCCGCCCGCGCATCAGGGCAATCCGTCACTTAACGCCGAAACGGCCTTTCCGGTGCCATGCCGGTCGTGTTCAATCCCCCGAACGAAACAGGAGCGGCGAATGACGGAATGGTGGCGCGACGCGGTGATCTATCAGATCTATCCCCGAAGCTTTCAGGACAGCAACGGCGACGGCATCGGCGACCTGCCCGGCATCACGCGGCGGCTGGACCATGTCGCATCGCTGGGCGTGGACGCGATCTGGCTGTCGCCGATCTTCACCTCGCCCATGAAGGACATGGGTTATGATGTCAGCGATTATTGCGACATCGACCCGCTGTTCGGGACGCTTGCCGATTTCGATGCGCTTGTTGCCCGCGCGCACGATCTGGGGCTGAAGGTCATCATCGACCAGGTGATCAGCCATTCCAGCGACAAGCATCCCTGGTTCGCCGAAAGCCGCCAAAGCCGGGACAACGACCGCGCCGACTGGTATGTCTGGGCGGATCCCAATCCCGACGGCACCCCGCCCAACAACTGGCCATCCGTCTTCGGCGGCCCCGCCTGGGAATGGGAGCCGCGGCGGCGCCAGTATTACCTGCACAACTTCCTGATCGAACAGCCCGACCTGAACCTGTGGAACCGCGACGTGCAGGACGCGCTTCTGGGCACGATGCGCTTCTGGCTGGACCGGGGCGTGGACGGGTTCCGGCTGGATACCGTCAACTTCTATTTCCACGATGCCCGGCTGCGGAACAATCCGCCCAGTCCCGACCACGCTGCGCCGGATACCTATAACTACCAGCACCATGTCTATTCCAAGAACCGGCCGGAAAACATCGCCTTCCTGAAGCGGATGCGCAAGCTGACCGACGACTACGACGCCCGCATGATGGTGGGCGAGGTGGGCGAAAGCGGCGACACCTCGATCCGCATCATGGCCGAATACACGGCAGGGGATGACCGCCTGCATATGTGCTACAGCTTCGAGATGCTGAGCCACGAGTTCACGGCCCGCCATTTCCGCCACACGATCAAAGGCGTCCACCAGGGCGCGCCCGACGCCCATGCCTGCTGGTCCTTTTCCAACCATGACGTGTTCCGCCACGTGACACGCTGGCTGCCCCATGCGGAATCGCCCGAAGCCATGGCCCGGCAGGCGGCGGCGATGCTGCTGTCCTTCCCCGGCACCATCTGCCTTTATCAGGGCGAGGAACTGGGCCAGACCGAAACCGACCTTTCCTATGACGAACTGACCGACCCCCCTGCCCTGCGCTTCTGGCCCGAGATCAAGGGCCGCGACGGCTGCCGCACCCCCATGGTCTGGGACGACAGCCCCCATGCGGGCTTTTCGACAACCAAGCCCTGGCTGCCGGTCAAGGAACCCCAGGCAGCCCGCGCCGTGACCGGACAGCAGGACGGCAACGACAGCGTGCTGTCAGCCTATCGCGCCACCATCGCCTTCCGTAAATCGCAGATGCCGCTGCGGGTGGGGGATACCGCATTCCTGGACCTGCCCGAACCGATCCTGGCCTTTCATCGCGGCACCGGGGACCAGGTGCTGACCTGCGTCTTCAACCTGTCCCCCAACCCGGCCACGCTGACCCTGTCGGACAAGGCGGACCTGACCGGACCATCGCAAGCCGCCCTGTCGGGCAGGGTGCTGAGCCTGCCGCCGAACGGATTCGCCTGGCTGGACGGTCCGGTCAGCCTGCTGGCCTGATCAGTCGGGGTTGCGCCGCAGGAACAGTTCATAGGCCAGATAAAGACCGGCAGCCCCCGACAACAGCGCCCAGAAGGGGCTGCCGGTATAGATTTCGACCCCCGCCCAGGCCAGCGGCACCACCACGCACAACACCCGCACCCACAGGTGGCGGAAAAACGGTGCATTCGGATCAACCAGCATCTTGTACGGCTCCTGCTTTTGCCTTGGTTCAAATATCCCGGGGGTCCGGGGGCTGGCCCCCGGCTATCCCAATCCCGCCAGCCAAGGCGGAGCATCGGCAAGGGCAGCCGCCACATGGTCTATAAAGGCGCGCGTTTTCCTGGGCATCGGCCGGACCTGTGGCCAGACCACGCTGATGGGCAGGGGTTCCTGTGCCAGGCCGGGCAGCAGCCGCACCAGCCGCCCGTCGCGCAGTGCGTCATGGACGATGAACATCGGCAACAGCGCCAGTCCCAACCCGCCAATCGCCAAGTCGCGCATCGCCTCGCCGTTGTTGGCGGTGATCCGGCCCAGGGGAGGGGGCGGCACGTCCCCAAAGGGCCAGATGTCGCCCAGCCGCGCGTTGAGATAGCCGATGGCGCGGTGGCGCGACAGATCGGCAGGGGTTTCGACCGCGCCGTGCAGGGCCAGGTAATCCGGGCTTGCCACCAGCGCGCGGGGATCGGCGCAGACCCGGCGGGCCATCAGGCTGCTGTCCTTCATCACGCCGATGCGCAGGCCCACATCGAACCCGGCCCGGCCCAGGTCGGCCAACTGGTCGTCGTAATCCAGCACGATTTCCAGCCCCGGATGGGCACGGGCAAAACCGGCGATCACCGGACCAAGATGGCGGATGCCGAAGCTCATCGGGGCGGCGATGGCCAGGCGACCGCGCAGGTCGGTTTGCGCGCCCACGCTTTCGGTCGCCGCGACCAGTTCGGCCAAGGCCGGGCGCAGCCGGTCGGCCAGGGCCAGGGCGGCGTCCGTGGGCGCGATGCGGCCCGCATGTCGGGTGAACAAGGCCACGCCCAGGGCCGCCTCGAAATCGCTGATCCGCTTGCTGACGACGGATTTCGACAGATCCGCCCGCGCCGCAGCGCCCGAAATGCTGCCCGCGTCCAGCACGGCCAGAAACGTCCGAATGTCGCTGATCGACCAATCCATGCGTGCAACATACCCCGCGCCCGGCCGTTCGCAAGAACCGAACGCCGCATTGCCTGTCAGGCGGCTGTCCCGAACGGCCTGTCTGCGCCATATTGGGATGGAGCAAGGAAGGGAACCGCATCATGCAACTGACCGGCATCCACCACCTGACCGCGATCACCGCCGACGCGGCAGGCAACAACCGTTTCTATACCGAAACCCTGGGCTTGCGCCGGGTCAAGAAGACGGTGAACCAGGACGATACCTCGGCCTATCACCTGTTCTTCGCCGATGGGGCGGGCACGCCCGGCACCGACATCACATTCTTCGACTGGCCGGCGGCCCGGGAACGGCGCGGCACGCATTCGATCAGCCGCACAGGGTTGCGCGTGGCGGAAGACAGCCTGGACTGGTGGGCCGCCCGCCTGTCCGACAAGGGCGTGACGATCGGCAAGGTCACGATGCTGGATGGCCGCGCCAGCCTGGATATCGAGGATCCCGAAGGCCAGCGGCTGCGCCTTGTGGGCGCGCCCGACCCGGCGGGGCAGCCCTGGGATCATAGCCCCGTCCCGACGCAGCACCAGATCCATGGGCTTGGCCCGATCACCATATCCGTCCCCGACCTGGCCCCGACCGAAGCGTTGCTGACCCAGGTCATGAACATGATTCGCCTGCGCGATTATCCCAGTCCCGACGGGCAGGGGACGGTCCATGTGTTCGCGATGGGCGCGGGCGGGGCTGCGGCGGAACTGCACGTCGCGGTGCAGCCGGGCCTGCCGCCTGCGCAACAGGGGGCGGGCGGGGTCCACCACGTCGCCTTCCGCGTGCCCGACACGGCGGCGCTGACCGACTGGGCGAACCGCGTCCGCACCTTCCGCCTGCCCAGTTCCGGCGAGGTCGAGCGTTTCTATTTCCGCTCGCTCTATTTCCGCGAGCCGGGCGGCAACCTGTTCGAACTGGCGACCGACGGGCCGGGCTTCGACGTGGACGAGCCGCGCGAAACCATGGGTCAGGGCCTGTCCCTGCCGCCCTTCCTGGAAGGCAGGCGCGCCGCCATCGAGGCAGGGTTGAAACCGCTGGACTAAGCAAAGTCCCGGGGGCACCCTGTTCCCGGGTTTCACCGAAAGGACGCGCATGACCACCATCCTCGGCCTGTCGGGCAGCCTGCGCCGCGCCTCGTTGAACGGGGGGCTGCTGCGTGCGGCCCGCGACAGCGCGCCGGGCGGCGTTCGGGTGATCATCGGCGATATCACCCGGGTGCCGCTTTACAATGGCGACGAGGAAGCCGCCCATGGCACGCCCCCTGCAGTCGCGGCGTTGAACGAACAACTGGCGCAGGCGGACGGGCTGCTGCTGGCGACGCCCGAATACAACAACGGCATTCCGGGCGTGTTCAAGAACGTCATCGACTGGATGTCGCGGGGCGAGGGGCTGGCGCTGTTCGCAGGCAAGCCCGTTGCGGTGATGGGCGCATCGCCGGGCGGGTTCGGGACCACCCAGGCGCAAACGCATTGGTGGCCCGTGCTGCGGACCTTGAAGACCCGGCCTTGGTGGGACGGCCGCCTGATGGTGTCGCGCGCGGGCGGGCTGTTCGACGCCGATGGCAACCTGACCGACGACAAGACCCGGGCGCTTGTCGCGGATTTCGTGGCGGGATTTGCCGCCAGCCTGTCCCGGGGAAAGGATCGGCCATGACCCCCGCCATTGACCATATTGCCCTGACCGTGCGCGACCTGCCCGCCATGACGGCGTTCTATCGCGACGCGCTTGGCCTGACCTCGCTGGGCGGCGACGGCGAAACCGCGCGGCTTGGCGCGGGTGGCCGCACCTTGCTGGAATTGCGCGGCGACCACACTGCCCGGCCCCGCGATCCGCGCCAGGCCGGATTGTTCCACACCGCCTTCCTGCTGCCCGAACGCGCCGATCTGGCCCGCTGGCTGCGCCATGCGGCGGAAATACACGTTCCCTTGACCGGGGCCAGCGACCACGGCGTCAGCGAGGCGCTCTATCTCGACGATCCCGAGGGCAACGGCATCGAGATTTATTGGGACCGTCCGCCGTCTGACTGGATCCGCGATGGCGACCGGATCGAAATGTTCACGCACAGGCTGGATCTGGACGACCTGCTGTCGGCCCCGGAGGCCCTCTGGCAAGGCCTGCCCCAGGGCAGCGCCATCGGCCATGTCCATCTGCAGGTCGGTGATCTTGACCGGGCGGACGCTTTCTTTTCGGGCGACCTTGGCCTGACCCGCACCTTCGATGCCCATGGCGGCGCCTGGTACGGCTGGAACGGTTACCATCACCACCTTGCCGGGAATACCTGGAACAGCCGGGACGCTGGGATGCGCGATGCGGGAATGGCGGGCCTGGCCGAGGTGGCCGTTCACGATCCCGCCCGCGCGGGACAGCAGATTGCCGATCCCTGGGGAACCCCGTTCCGCTTCGTCTGACGGCCTTCACGGCAGGGTGTGGTAACGCATTACCTTACGCAAAAGCATCCGCCCATTCGGGATGCCGGGCAAAGCGCGCCGCGACATAGGAACATCGCGGCACGATCCGAAACCCCGACTTGCGCGCATCGGCGACCATGGCATCCACCAAGGCCGCCGCCGCGCCGGTGCCGCGCAGCGCCTCGGGCGCGCCGGTGTGGTCGGCGCTGACCCGGTCCGGGCCGTGCCGGGTGAAGGTCAGTTCAGCCTCGGCGTCGATCCCCGCGATCCGGGCAACATAGCGGCCGTGGCGGGCGTCGGTGTCTTCCCTGGTGATCGTCACCTCAGCCATGATCTGCCCCTGTCATCCAGTCTGCCGCCGCCGCCAGGTCATCGGCGTTCAGGTCATGTCCCGCCTGCACGACGCGGGCATCCAGGTCGGCCCCCTGCCGGGACAGCCAGTCGTTCAGGCGCGGCGCATGGGGACCATAGGGGTCGCGCGCCCCGGTCAGCGTCAGCACCGACAGGCCGGTCAGGTCGGCTTGCGGCAGATCCTCCAGGACCGCCATGGGGCGCATCAGGATCGCACGGCGGATCAGCCCCGGCTGCAACCCCATCACGGCGGCGGCGAAGTTCGCGCCATTGCTGTATCCCATCACCGTGATCCGCGCCGGATCCAGGTCATAGGCGGCAAGTGCGCCGGTCCAGAAACCGGCGAAAACCTCGGCCTCGGCGCGGATGTCGTCCTGATCGAAGCTGGTCATGGAAATGCGGCGAAAGAACCGCGCCACGCCTTCCTCGGTCGAACGGCCCCGCACGCCCAGCAACGTGGCATGGGGCGCGATGCGGTGGGCCAGGGGCATCAGGTCGGCCTCGGTCCCGCCGGTGCCGTGCAGCAGCACCATGGCCGAGCCGTCCTGCTGATCGGTCTGGCGCAGCCGATGCACAAAGGGAAGCTGTCTCATCCTTGTCCTTTCCTCGCCCGGGCGGGCGAATTGCGGCAAGCGCAGGTGCAGATCGACGGTATCCGGGACATGGGGCGGGATCATCAGGGTCCGGCCCAGGCCGCCCGGTTCGTCCACCGCCATGCCGGGACCGTCGGTCGCCAGTTCGATCAAGGTATCGCCCGGTTCGCGAACGTAAAGCGAGGTGAAATACTTGCGGTCATGCACCGTCACATCGCCCATGTCCCGCAAGGCACTCCGGTGGTCCCCCAATGCCGCAAGATCGGGCACCCGCAGCGCCACATGGTCGATCACGCCCGTTCCCGGGATGCCCGGCACAAAGCCGGATGCGTCGCGGATGTCGATGGCGTCGGTGTCGGACAGCAGCCGGGTCAACCCGCCTTCGGCCCCGCCCTGGCGATAGCCGAAGGGCCGCAGGAACGCGGCGGTCTGTTCGGGCACCCCGGACCAGATCGTGAGGGACCGGATGCGGGCGGGGGCGGCGGGCCAGCCGGTATCGGCGGTGTCCGTGCCCGTCAGCTTGACGATGATGCCATCGGGATCCTTCAGCCGCAGCACAGGCTCGTCCCATTCGCGGACCGGGCCTTCGACACGCAAGCCGCGCTGCATGGCGCGGGTCAGCCAGTCGCCGATCCGGGCGCGAGGGATGGCCAGGGCGATTTCTGTCACCCGGCCGTGGCCCACACGTCCCGCCGCGCCGTCCTGCCAGACCAGAAAGCTGACCAGGCTGCCGGGGCTGCCGGCGGGGTCGCCATAGAACAGGTGCAACTGGTCCGCATCCTCGAACCCGGCGGTCTGCTTGACCAGGGACAGGCCCAGAAAGCCCATCCAGAAATCGACATTGGCCTGAACGTCGCGGGTGATCGCCGTGACGTGATGGATTCCGCTGGTCATCGCACACCTCTGGTTCAAACAGTTGCCCCCAAGATGCGGTTCCTGACCCTTGTCCGCCATCCGTCCCATGGTGGACACGGCGTTCGGCCAGGGCGAACGATTTTTACCTTCGGGTTCTGCCGCATCGGACCTATCCTGATCGCAGCAACAGGAGGCCCCGATGAGTTGGAACCCCGCCCTGACGCCCGGCTGCCCCGACGAGGTCGGCCCGGACGCCATCGAGACGCTGATCATCCCCCGCGCCCGCGACATCGGCGGGTTCGAGGTGCGCCGCGCCCTGCCCGCCCCCAAGCGGCAGATGGTGGGGCCGTTCATCTTCTTCGACCAGATGGGACCGGCGGAATTCCTGACCGGGCGCGGCGTCGATGTGCGTCCCCATCCCCATATCGGCCTGGGCACCGTCACCTATCTGTATCGCGGCGACTTTCATCACCGCGACAGCATCGGCACCGATCAGGTCATCACGCCGGGCGCGCTGAACTGGATGGTTGCGGGGCGCGGCGTCACGCATTCCGAACGCACATCCGCCGCCGGGCGCGAAGGGCCGCACAGCCTGTTTGGCATCCAGACCTGGATCGCCCTGCCCGAGACGCACGAGGACATGGCGCCCGTTTTTGAACATCATGGGCGCGACGCCCTGCCGGTAATCCGCGATCAGGGCATCGAGGCGCGGCTGATCCTGGGCCGGGCCTATGGTGAAACGGCCCCTGCGACGCTGTATTCCGACACCTTCTATCTGAACGTGGTGCTTGGTCCACGCGCCCGCTTTCCCCTGCCCGTCGATCACGAGGATCGCGGCATCTATGTCACCCAGGGCAGCATCCGCATCGCGGGCCAGGACTTCGAGGCCGGGCAGATGATGGTGTTCCGCCCAGGCGACGCGATCACCGTGCAGGCGGGCGACCGGGGCGCGCGCCTGATGGTCCTTGGCGGGGAAACGCTGGACGGGCCGCGCCATATCTGGTGGAACTTCGTGGCATCGTCGCGCGAACGCATAGACGAGGCGAAACGCCAATGGCGGGCGGAACGTTGGGGCCAGGGTCTGTTCGACCTGCCGCTCACCGACCGGGCCGAACATATCCCCTTGCCGGAAAGGAACTGAACCCATGACGATAAAGACCGCGCAAGACGTGCTGGACTTCTGGTTTTCCGAAGACGTGGCGCCGAACTGGTTCGTCAAGTCCGATGACATCGACGCCGCGATCCGGGACCGGTTCGCCGACACCTATCAGGCCGCGCATCGCCGGGAACTGGACGGCTGGGCCGAAACGCCCCAAGGCGCGCTTGCCCTGGTGATCGTGCTGGACCAGTTCCCCCGCAACATCTTCCGCGGCAGCGGGCGGGCCTTCGCCTCAAACGACATCGCCCTGGACCACGCCCGCAAGGCCTTGGATGCGGGCTTTGACCAACAGGTGGATGCAAGGGCACGGCAGTTCTTCTATCTGCCCTTCATGCACAGCGAGGATCTGCCCGACCAGACCCGGTCGGTCGAACTTTACGAGGCCTTGGGCAATGCAAACAGCCTGGATTACGCCATCCAGCACCGCGACATCGTCGAACGCTTCGGCCGCTTTCCGCATCGCAATGCTGCCCTGGATCGCCCGAACACCCCAGACGAGGATGAATTCCTGAAAACCCACAAGGGTTTCTGACCGCTGGACGGCAAGCGGTGACCGGATTATCTATAATCCATGACACAGGAACCCCTTGCCCACCGCATCAGTCAGGAACTGGCTGACCGCATCATATCCGGCCAGATCGCGCCGGGGGAACGCCTGCGCCAGGATCACATCGCCGCCGAGTTCGGCGCCAGCCATGTCCCCGTGCGAGAGGCGTTCCGTCACCTGGAAAGCCGGGGCCTTGCCGTCAGCGAGCCCCGGCGCGGCTTTCGCGTCGCGGGCTTTTCCCCCGCCGAGGCGCGCGAAGTGGCCGAGATGCGCGCGGCCCTTGAGGTTCTGGCCCTGCGCCATGCCGCGCCCCGCCTGACCCCCGCGATCCTGGATCAGGCCGAGGAGGCTACGCGGGCGGGCGATCACGCGGGCGATATCCAGGCCTGGGAAGAGGCCAATCGCCAGTTTCACCGGCTGATCCTGGATCCCTGCGGGATGCCGCGCCTGCTGAAATCCATCGCCGATCTGCACAGTGCAAGCGCGCGGTTCCTGTTTTCCGGATGGCGCGCTGAATGGGAAGCGCCGACCGATCGCGACCACCGCGCCATCCTGCACGCCCTGCGGTCGGGCGACTTGGACCGCGCCTGCGCCGTGCTGGGGCGGCATCTGCAATTCAGCGGCCAGCGGCCCTGGACACGACGTTGAATGGCCCCCTCTTGATGAAATAGATAATTCATGGATTATCTGATCACGACGACTCCATAATTATCTATAAAATAGACAGCGGGACGATCATGTCAGCTTTGAACTCTTTCAGCCCCGTGGATCTTCACACCCGGTCCCTGCTTATCCGCCTGCTTGCCATGGCTATTGGCACGGTCCTGCTGGCCATCTCGTCGCGCATCGAGGTGCCGATGGTGCCGGTGCCGGTCACCATGCAGACCTTTACCGTGGCGATGATCGGCGCGCTGTATGGCTGGCGGCTGGGAACAGCCACTGTTTTGACTTGGCTGGGGCAGGCAGCCCTGGGTCTGCCGGTGCTGGCGGGCGGCGCGGGGAGCCTTGCCCACTTCGCGGGACCGACCGGCGGCTATCTTGTGGCCTTCGCGGTGATGGCCGCGCAGATCGGCTGGCTGGCGGAACGCGGCTGGAACGGCGACCGGGCCGCGCTGGCCTTCCTGTCGATGCTGGCGGGCAACCTGATCTGCCTGGCCTTGGGCGCGGCCTGGCTGTCACGCGGCATCGGCTGGGACGCGGCGATCACCCATGGCGTCCTGCCCTTCCTGATCGGCGCGGTGCTGAAATCCGCCGTGGGCGCGCTTGCGCTGCGCCAATTGGGCCGTGCGCGCCGCGCATGACGGTCCGCCTTCGCGCGCATCACCTGCTGTGCCTGCTGACCTGGGCGGGCAAGGGTTACAGCCCCGCCTTCACGGCGGGGTTCACCACCATGCCACCCGCATCGCGGCGGGCGAGGCGGTGGTGCTGGTGGACGGCCCCGACGATGTCTGCGCGCCGATGCTGGACGATCCTGGCTGCCATTGCCGGGGCGGCAGCGTGGCGCGGCGCGATGCGCAGGCTGCCCGCGATGTCGCCGCGCTTCTGGGCTGCCCGCAGTCGGCCGGGCAGCGGCTGGTGCTGGACCCCGCCACGCTGGACCGAATGCGCCGAGCCTTCGCGGGCGGCGCGATCCGCACCGCCTGCAAGGGCTGCGAATGGTCCGGCCTGTGCCGCGACATCGCGGATGACGGCTTTGCGGGGGCGGTCCTGCCCGCCCCTCAGCCAGACAGGCTGCGGGCCTGATCGCGCAGCACGAACTTCTGGATCTTGCCGGTCGAGGTCTTGGGCAGCGGCCCGAACACCACCGACTTCGGCGCCTTGTAATGGGCCATGTGGTCGCGGCAGAAGGCGATGATATCGGCTTCCGACGCCTGCTTGCCGGGGCGCAGGTCCACGAAGGCGCAGGGGGTTTCGCCCCATTTGGCATCGGGGCGCGCGACCACCGCGGCCTCGTTCACCGCCGGGTGGCGATACAGCACGTCCTCGATTTCCACCGAAGAGATGTTTTCTCCGCCCGAGATGATGATGTCCTTGCTGCGGTCCTTGATCTCGACATAGCCGTCGGGATGCATCACTCCCAGATCGCCGGTGGCGAACCAGCCGCCGCGAAAGGCCTTGGCGGTCGCCTCGGGGTTCTTCAGGTATCCGCGCATCACGTTGTTGCCGCGCATGAAGATCTCGCCCAGCGTCTGGCCGTCATGGGGGACGGGGGCCAGTGTCTCGGGATCGGCCACCATCAGCCCGCCAAGCGCCGCGTTGCGCACGCCCTGTCGCGCCTTCAGCCGCGCCCGCCGATCCGGCGGAAGGTCGTTCCATTCCGGCTTCCAGACGCAGACGACCGAGGGGCCATACACCTCGGTCAGGCCATAGACGTGCGTGACCTCGACGCCCATGTCCTCCATCGCCTGGATCACGGCGGCGGGGGGCGAGGCACCGGCGGTCATCACCTTCACCGGGTGGTCGAAGCGCTTCAGATGCGCGTTCTGCGCCAGCATATTCAAAACGATGGGTGCGCCGCAGAAATGCGTGACGCCCTCGCCCGCGATCAGGTCGAAGATCGGCTCGGCCCGGACGGCGCGCAGGCAGATCGAGGTTCCGGCATTGGCGGCCATGGCCCAGGGAAAGCACCAGCCGTTGCAGTGAAACATCGGCAGCGTCCACAGATAAACCGAATGCGCGGGCATCCCCCAGTCCTGCAGCTGAGAGATCGCGTTCAGCGCGGCCCCCCGGTGATGATAAACCACGCCCTTGGGGTTGCCGGTCGTCCCCGAGGTATAGTTCAGCGCGATCGCATCCCATTCATCGGCAGGCGGCTGCCAGTCGAAGCTGGGATCGCCCTCGACCAGTAGGGCTTCGTAGTCCAGGGCACCGACCGGGTCGCCATGGATAGTCGTGGGGTCCAGGATGTCCACGACCAGCTTGATGTCACAGCCCTGCAAGGCCTCGCGCGCAAGGGGGGCGAATTCGCTGTCCACCAGCAGGGCCTTGGCCTCTCCATGCTGCAGGATGAAGCGGACGGTTTCCGCGTCCAGCCGCGTGTTGATCGCGTTCAGCACCGCGCCCAGCATGGGGACGCCGAAATGGGCCTCGTAAAGTTCGGGGATGTTGGGGGCGATCACCGCCACCGTATCACCGCGCCCGATCCCGCGCGCCGACAGCGCAGAGGCTAGGCGGCGGCAGCGGTCATGGGTCTGGCCCCAGGTCCGCCGGATCGGGCCATGGACCAAGGCCAGCCGGTCGGGATGAATGGCGGCGGTGCGAGCCAGGAAATCCAGAGGCGTCAGTTGCGCGAAATTGGCCGCGCAGGCGTCGAGGCCTTGGTCAAAGATGGTGTTGGTCATGTCCCCTCCCCTTTTATGCGGTCAGCCAGCTCGGCCGATATGCTGGATCGCGGTGAAGCCTTCGAAGCGGGGACCGCCTTCATACAGCTTCTTCGTCTCGCCCGCCCGCGCATGGGCGTCGCGGAACTGCTGGCTGCGGGTCCAGCCGATGAAATGATCCTCGGACTCCCAGACCGTGTGCGAGGCATAAAGCCGCCGCCCGTTCTCCTCGGGGCCTTTCAGCATATGGAACTCGACAAAGCCCGGCAGGCTGTCCAGCTTGCTGTCGCGCGACAGCCACAGCGCCTCAAATTCTTCGGCATTCTCGACAGGGACGGTAAAGCGGTTCATGGCGATGAACATGGGGACACTCCTTTTTGCCGGCGATCCTGCCGATCTTGCCGTCATGGATAAGCCCCGACCCGGCGCCTGTCACGCGCTTGTGACGGGGCACGCGGACGTTCCGGGTTACGCTTTTCGCGATCTTTCCGGGGGACGACCATGCGCCTTGCCCTTGCCGCCGCCGTGATCGCCGTTCTGCCGCTGGCCGCGCAGGGTCAGGAACGCAGGCCCAGCCATTGCATCGCGATTGCCAACGGACCCGAGCGTGTCCAGCAGGCCGCCTGGTCCGATCCGGTGCCGGATCGGTCGGTCAGGCTGTCATACCTGGGACACGCGATGTTCCTGATCCAGACGCCGGGGGGCTTGGATATCGTCACCGACTTCAACGGCAACCTGCATCCCGGCGCGCCGGTCCCGGACGTGGTGACGATGAACCGCGCCCATTCCAGCCACTGGACTGACCGGGTGGACGGGATTGAACACGTGCTGCGCGGCTGGTCGGACCAGTTCGGGGTGGCGGCTGACCATTACCTGACGCTGGACGACGCGCTGATCCGCAATGTCCCGACCGACATCCGGTCCTTTGGCACGGTCGAGGAAGGCGGCAATTCCATCTTCGTCTTCGAGGCGGGCGGGCTGTGCATCGCGCATCTGGGCCACCTGCATCACGAACCCACGGACGAGGATTACGCCCGCCTTGGCCGCGTCGATGTCCTGCTGGTCCCGGTGGACGGCAGCTATACGATGGAGCAGGCGGCGATGATGCGCGTCGTCAGCCGCCTGAACAGTTCCGTGGTGATCCCGATGCACTGGTTCGGCCCTGCGCGGCTGGAAACCTTCCTGACCGGCATGTCAGGCCAGTTCGCCATCCAGCGGCCAGGGGGCAGCGAATACCTGACCTCCCTGCGCGGGCTGCCGGACAGGCCGACGGTGATGGTTCTGGAACCGGCATCCTTGGGGCGAAGCTGGCCTTGACGGGGACGGGGCGCGGCAACACTCTGCCCGCCGAACCAGCGAAGGCCTGCGCCAATGTCCGATTTCATCATCCCGCCCACAGCCATTCCGTCCCTGCCCGTGGCAGGCGACAGCCGCCGCTTTCCGGTGCGCCGGATCTATTGCGTGGGCCGTAACTATGCCGACCACGCGCGCGAGATGGGCCATGACCCGGATCGCGAACCCCCGTTCTTCTTTTCCAAGCCAGCCGACACGCTGCTGTCAGGGGACGCCGACCTGCCCTATCCGCCCCAGACGGGCGACCTTCATTTCGAGGCGGAACTGGTCGTGGCACTTGGTGCGGGCGGGGTGGACATTGCACCTGACGACGCGCAGGGGCTGATCTGGGGCTATGCCGCCGGCAACGACTTCACCCGGCGCGATTTGCAGGCGGCGGCGAAGAAGGCCGGGCGGCCCTGGGATCTGGCCAAGGGCTTCGATCTGTCGGCAGCCTGCGGGCTGCTGCATCCCGCCAGGCAGACAGGCGCGCTGAACGGCGGGCGGATCGCGCTGACGGTCGATGGCGCCATCCGGCAGGAGTCGGATTTGTCGCAGATGATCTGGCCCGTCGCCGATGTCATCGCCCATCTGTCGCAGTCGGTGCGGCTGGAGCCGGGCGATTTGATCTTCACCGGCACCCCGGCAGGGGTGGGGGCGGTCACGCGCGGGCAGGTTGTCACGGTCGAGATCGAAGGGCTGACGCCGCTGGTGACGCGGATCGTCTGACGGGCAGGCGAAAGGTGCGTGCAAGCACGCACCCTACGGTGCATTCCCTGCGCCGATCGCCGCCCGTAGGGTGCGTGTTCACACGCACCATCCTTCGTCAAACCGGCCCGAGCGGCAGGCACGGGCACGGGACCAGGCAAGGCATTCGGATCTGGCCGGACCGCTGCGCAGGCCCCAGTGTCCTAAACGGAATCAGCCAGTGCGGGGCGGTGCATTCGGAAACTCATGCGGGCTTCCGCCTTCTTTTCTTCACAAGCTCAACCGCCTTCAGCACGGCCACATAGAAGACCGGCACCAGGAAGATCCCGATTACGGCGGATGACGCCATGCCGCCCAGAACCCCGATCCCGATGGAGTTCTGCGCCCCTGCCCCGGCGCCGCTGGCGATGGCCAGGGGCAGCACGCCCAGCATGAAGGCAAAGGTGGTCATCAGGATCGGACGCAGGCGCATCTTGGACGCCTCGATGGAGGCCTCCAGCAGGGGACGGCCCTGCGCCACCAGCGATTGCGCGAATTCCACGATCAGGATGGCATTTCGCGCCGCAAGGCCGATGGTCGTCAGCAAGCCCACCTTGAAATAGACGTCATTCGACTGGTCGAAGAACAAGGCCGCCGCCAGGGCGCCCAGGATGCCCACCGGCACGGTCATCATCACCGCAAGCGGCACCGTCCAGCTTTCGTAAAGCGCGGCAAGCGCCAGGAACACGACCAGGGCAGACAGCGCGAACAGCACCGGCGCCTGGTTGCCCGACAGCCGTTCCTGATAGGACAGGCCCGTCCAGGCGGTCCCGTAGCCGCCGTCCATTTCCGCCACGATCTCCTCCATCGCGTCCATGCCCGCGCCGGACGACAGCCCCTGGGCCGAGGCGCCCGACAGTTCCAGGGCGCGGGTGCCGCCATAGCGGGCCAGGGCCTGGGGTTCCTGATCCCAGACCTGGGTGGAAAAGGCTCCGAAATTCACGATGTCGCCGTCGGAATTGCGGGCGAACCAGCGGTCGATATCCTCGGGCTGGGACCGGGCGTAAGCCTCGCCCTGGACGATCACCGGGCGCAGTTCGGTGCCAAGCGCAAAATCGTTCACGTCACGGCCCGAAAAGATCACGGACAGCATCGCGTTCACCTCGGATATGGACAGGCCAAAGGCCGCGGCCTTCTGCTGGTCGATGTCCAGGCGCAGGGAGGTCTGGAACGGCGCCTCGTTTCCGCGCAGGTTGGTGACGCGCCCATCTGTTTGCGCGGTTGCAACAAGCTGGTCGGCGGCAGCGGACAGGGCTTCCTGCCCCCGGCCCGACTGGTCCAGCAGATACATGGAAAAGCCGGACGACGCACCCATGCCGGGGATCGAGGGCGGTTGCAGGAAATAGGCCTGGCCCGCGCGGTTGTTCATGAAGAAATACCCGTTCGCCCGCGCCACCAGCGATGCCACGTCCAGGCCCGGTCGATCCTCGTATTCGCGCAGCTTGGCAAACAGCATGGCATTGTTCTGGCCCGACCCGCCGAAGCTGAAGCCCAGGACGGAAAAAGTCGATTCGACTGTGTCGGATTCCTGGACGCGCAGGTATTCCTCGACCTTTTCGACCAGGGCCTGGGTTGCGGCGGTGGTCGATCCGTCGGGCGTCTGGATCATCACCATCATCACGCCCTGATCCTCGTCCGGCAAAAAGGATCCGGGCAGCTTGCCGTAAAGCGCCCCGGCCCCGAAGCCGATGGCCACCAGCACGATCAACATCCGGAACGGACGGCGCACCAGCCGCGACACCGCCGCGCCATAGCCGTTGGTGGCGCGATCCAGGTTGCGGTTGAACCAGCGGGCGGGTGCGATCCCGTCGCCATGCTTGCGCGGGCGCAACAGGCTGGCGCACATGGCCGGCGTCAGGATCACGGCCACGCCCAGCGACAGCACCATGGCGGTGATGATCGTCAGCGAGAACTGGCGATAGATCACCCCTGTCGCCCCAGACATGAAGGCCATGGGCAGGAACACCGCCGACAGCACCATCACGATGCCGACCAAGGCCGAGGTGATCTCGTCCATGCTTTTCTGCGTGGCCTCGACGGGGCCAAGGCCTTCCTCCTCCATCACCCGCTCGACGTTTTCGACCACGACGATGGCGTCGTCGACCAGAAGGCCGATGGCCAGCACCAGGGCGAACATGGTCAGCGTGTTGATGGAAAAGCCCGCCGCCGCCAGCACGCCAAAGGTGCCCAGAAGCACGACCGGGATGGCGACCACCGGGATGATTGTGGCGCGCCAGCTTTGCAGGAAGGCCAGGATCACCAGGAAGACCAGCACCACGGCCTCGGCCAGGGTCTTGTAGACCTGGTGGATCGACTTTTCGACAAAGGGCGCGGTGTCATAGGGATAGACGACCTGCACCCCCGCAGGCAGGGACGGCGCAACAGTGTCGATGACCGCGCGCACGGCATGGGCGGTATCGACGGCATTCGCCCCCGTCGCCAGGTTCACGCCGAAACCCGCCGCCGGGTTGCCGTTGTACCGCGCAGCCCCGCCATAGGATTCCTGCCCGATCTCGATCCGGGCGACATCCCCCAGGAAGACGGTTGACCCGTCCGGGTCCACCCGCAACAGGATCCGCTCGAATTCGGGGACGGATGAAAACTGCGACTGCGCCGACAAGGTCATGGTCAGCCGCTGCCCTTCGGCACTGGGTTCGGCGCCCAGGTCGCCCACGGTGACATTGCTGTTCTGTTGGGACACGGCTGCGGTCACATCGGCGGGCGTGACCTGGTATTGCGCCATCTTCATCGGATCCAGCCAGATGCGCATCGCATAGCCCGACCCGAAGGTGTTGATCGATCCGACGCCCGGCGTCCGCTTGACCGGATCCTCGATCATCTGGGACACCAGATCGCCCAGCTCGACCGTCGAATGGCTGCCATCGCTGCTGGTCAGCGCCCCCACCAGCAGGATCGACGAGGTCGAGCGCGACACGTTCACGCCCTGGCTCTGCACGATGTCGGGCAGCTGGCTGGTGACCAGTTGCAGCTTGTTCTGGACCTGGACCTGCGCGATGTCGGGATCGACCGTGTCGTCAAAGGTCAGCGACACCGAGGCAGATCCCGGCGTCGAATTCGAGGTCATGTAGATCAGGCCGTCGATCCCGGTCATCCCGTCCTCGATCACGGTGGTGACGGAATTTTCCACGATCTCGGCGGATGCGCCGGTATAGCTCGCGCTGATGCGGACGGTGGTGGGGGCGATCTGGGGATATTGCTCGATCGCCAGGGATTGCAGGCCGAGGGCGCCGACCAGCATGGTCACAAAGGCCAGAACCCAGGCAAAGACGGGACGGTGGATGAAAAAGCGGGCCATGCGCGGTTACTCTGCCGGGGCGGCTTCGGCCGCCTCGGGTTGGGCCGGAGCATCCGGGGCCGTGGGGGCGGGCTGTTCGCGGACCACGCCGTTTTCGTCCAGCGTGACCGGCACGGCCGTCACCGCCGCGCCTTCGCTCAGCGCGGCCAGGTTATCGACCGCCAGCAGATCGCCGGGTTCCAGCCCGTCGGTCACGATCCAGTGGTTTCGATAGCTGCCGTCATCGGTCAGGTTCACCTGCACGGCCTTGTTGTCGCGCACGACCCAGGCC
Source organism: Paracoccus everestensis (assembly GCF_021491915.1). Taxonomy (NCBI): domain Bacteria; kingdom Pseudomonadati; phylum Pseudomonadota; class Alphaproteobacteria; order Rhodobacterales; family Paracoccaceae; genus Paracoccus; species Paracoccus everestensis. Next base: position 2,875,434 of record NZ_CP090836.1, read on the forward strand.
GTCAGCTGGCCGGTCTTGCCGCGCGCCGCGGCGTTCTGCGTGACCAGGAAAGCCTCGGTCGTGCCCAGGTCGATCTGGCCGCGCAGGAACATTCCCGGCAGGATCAGGCGGCGCGGGTTGTCGAACCGGAACCGCGTGTCCACCGCCCCGGTCGAGGTCGAGACGGTAAAGCCCGGCGCGACCAGTTCCCCGGTCGCCGCATAGGTTTCGCCGGTTTCCAGCGTCAGGGTGGCTTGCAGCCGTTCGTTCAGTTGCAACCGGCCTTCGCTGATGTCGTCGCGCAAGGACAGCATCCGGGCCGAGGGCTCGTACATATCCACTTCGATGGGATCGAGGCTGGTGACGGTGGCAAGCGCCTGGGCCTGGCCCGCCGTGACCAGATCGCCCACAGACACGGCCGCCACACTGGCCATGCCGTCGATGGGGCTGGTCACGGTGGTCCAGCCCAGTTCGGCCTGCGCCAGGGTCAGCGCGGCCTCGGCCGCTTGCAGCGCGGCCTCGGCCTGTTCCAGGGTGGCGCGCGATTGGTCCACCTGCGCCTGCGTGGTGCCCGATCCCAGCAACTGTTCGGTCCGCCCAAAGGATGTCTGCGCCTGCGTCAGCGCCGCCTGGGCAGAACTTACCTGGGCCTGGGCGCTTTTCAGGTTTGCCTCGTAGGTGGTCGGGTCGATGCGGAACATCGGCGCGCCTGCTTCAAGCGCGGTGCTGGGCTTGTACAGGATTTCCGTCACCAGCCCGCCGACCCTGGGGCGAATCGCCGCTTCGGATTGCGCCACCGCGCGACCGGGAAGCGTCAGGATCCGCGGCACCGGCTGGGGCTGCACCTGGACCACGCCGACTTGGGTCGGGGGCATCTGATCCTGTTGCGCCTGGGCCGGCAGGGATAGGAACCACAAGGCAAGAAAGGCAACGCATACCACTGGGCGGATTCGGGACATCGGATGATTCCTTCTGAAAGGGCGCCAGAACGGCAATGCTTGGTGGCCTTGTTGCATGATCATGCACAGTGTGCAATATTTGCTTGAAATGAATCTGGGAGACTGGCATGGTCGTGAAAACAACGCTTCGTGACCGAAGGCGGATCCAGACCGCGCGGGAAATCCAGCGGACGGCGCTGTCGCTGGCGCTGCGCCAGGGATATGACAGCGTGACCACGGAAATGATCGCGGCCGAGGCCGGGATCAGCCAGCGGACCTTCTTCAACTATTACCTGAACAAGAATGCGGCGATCATCGGCACGGCGCCCAGCTTCGACGACGCGACCGTGGCCTGGTTCCGCAATTCGTCCGGCCCGCTGCTGAACGATCTGTTGCAGGCGCTGCGGCATCTGTTGTGCAACAGCGACCTGAACCGGGAAACGTCACAGCTGATCGACCGGCTGCTGGACAGGGCGCCGGAATTGCTGCCGATCTTTTACGGGTCGCTGAAACGCCTGGGCGACCAGATCGCCGACCTGGCCGTCACCCGCCTGGGCGAGGCTTCCCGTCCCGATGCCGAACTGCTGGCCCAGGCGATCTCGCACGCCCTGGCCGACACGTTCCGCATCTGGGCCAATGACGATGCGATGTCGCCAGACAGCATCGTCGATGTTGCCGCCGCCAAGTTGCAGGTCTTGCACGGGTATCTGGCCCAAGCCTGAGGCCGGGGGTCAGCCCAGGGCTGCGGCCAGCAGAACCAGACCCGACAGAGCGGCAAGGACCGGCAGAGCGCGGGCCATGCCGCGTCCGGTGTCGAGGGTGCAGGCGTCCTGCCCGATGCGGCGCAAATGCAGTTCGGTCTGGATGTCGAACATAAAAGGCACTCCGAAATGAACAATGGGGCAGGGATCGCTGTGGCGTCTGATACTGCGGGCGGGCATCATGCGCCCGCCGGGGGTGCCCGGCGCGGGGACGAGGCCTGGCCCAGCAACCTGCGCAGCATCGACGGACGCGCGGTCTGGTCCAGCAGCCGGTCCCGGATCACCTTGCCCCCCGGCCAGGGACCAAAGCCCGAGGCCACGTTGACATGGCCCGCATGACCCAAGTCGATCAGGTCCGCGCCCAGGTCGTCCGCCAGATCCCGGCTGCGGTCAAAGGACATCCACGGATCGTTGCGGCTGGCAACCAGCACCGTGGGCACGTCCAGCGCCCTGTCGGGCAGCGGGCCGAAGCGGCGGATGCGCCTGCAGTCGTCAAATCCCGCCATTGGATCGGCCGGGGCCACCAGAACGGCGCCGCGCACCCGCAGCCCCGACCAGCGGTCCAGCATCTGCGCGATCAGCACCGATCCCAAGGAATGGCCGACCAGGATGCTGCCGGGGTGGCGCAGGATCATCACGGCCAAGGCAGCCTCCCAGGCCTCGCGGATGGGACGGCGGGGGTCCGGCAGATCGACGAGCATGGCGTTCGGATCGGTGCGCGCCCACCAGTCCTGCCAATGGGGGCTGGGCGATCCGTCAAGGCCGGGAACGATCAGGGTCTTGGACATGGGGCGGTTCCTTTCATCCGTTCCGATAACACTACAATTCCTGTCGTGATTTGGTTCCCAAAGATCCCCTTCCAAAGGGAATGCCGTTCCCTCAGCGGTCGCGGGTATTGACCGGATAGGCGGTGCTGTGGCGCAGCCGTTCCATCGCGAAATGCGAGGTCAGGTTCTTGATCGGAACCGCATCGGTCAGCCGGCGATAGAAATCGTCGTATGCAGCCATGTCGGCCACCGCAACGTGCAGCAGGTAATCCATTTCCCCGGCCATGCGGTAGGCCTCCATGATCTCGGGGAATTTCCTGACGGCGGCCATGAACGCGTCGCGCCAGCCTGCGCCGTGATCGGCGGCCTCGATCCCCACGAAGACGGTCAGGCCAAGCCCCAGCTTTGCCGGATCGGCCAGGGCCACGCGGCCCGTCAGGACGCCTGTCGATTCCAGCTTCTGGATGCGCTTCCAGCAGGGGGTTTGCGACAGCCCCACCTGGTCGGCGATCTGCGCGATCGGCTGGGTTGCATCGGCCATCAGGGCGGCGACGATCTTGCGGTCGATCAGGTCCAGGCTGGTCATGCGTATCCTCGGCGGCAGGTCTTTCGTGCAGACTGCCAGAAAAACATCAAATGTCCACCGTCTTTGTCGTATATATCTGGAACGCCATAACCTGCGACAAATCTCGACCTTGATGCGGGTATTTTATCGCCGTAGGGTGGGCCATGATCACGCAGAAGATGAAATACGCGCTCAAGGCGATGCTGGTGCTGGGGGACGAAGCCGCCCAGCCCGCCCCCGAGGCGTTGACCATCGAAAAGATCGCCCGCCGGTCGGACACCCCCAAGCGGTTCCTGGAACAGATCCTGCTGGAAATCAGGAACGCGGGCATGGTCAGTTCCATTCGCGGCCGGTCGGGCGGCTATCTGCTGATCAAGCGGCCCAGCGACATTTCCATTTCCGAACTGCTGCGCCTGATCGACGGACCGATCGCCCCCCTGCCCTGCCTGTCGCGCCGCGCCTATCAACGCTGCGAGGATTGCCGCGACGAGGCGTCCTGCCGCATCCGCAAGGTTTTCGCCGAGATTTTCTGGTCCTATCTGATCCTGATCGAGTCGCTGACGCTGGAGGATATGCTGCGGTCCGAACAGGTGGCGGGCCAGGTGATCGGGGCCTAGAACGGCGCGGGCTGGCTGAAGCTGACCTGCGCGCCGCTGTCGGGATGGCGCAGGCGCAGGCTTTCGGCGTGCAGCATCAGGCGCGGGTGATCCGCCGCAGCGCCCGTCGCATACAAGGGATCGCCCAGGATCGGATGGCCTGTTTCCGCCATGTGGACGCGCAATTGATGGCTGCGTCCGGTCAGCGGGAACAGGCGGACGCGGGTTTCGGCATCGCTGGCGCGGATCACCCGCCATTCGGTCAGCGCCGGGCGCCCCGTGTCGTGATCGACCTTCTGGCGCGGACGGTTCGGCCAGTCGACGATCAGCGGCAGATCGACGGCGCCGGTCTTCGGCTCCAATCGCCCGGACAGGCGGGCGACATAGACTTTCTTGACGCGGCGATCCTCGAACTGCTTTGACAAGGTGCGCTGCGCGTGAGGCGTCAAGCCAAAGACCATTACCCCCGACGTATCCTGGTCCAGGCGATGCACCAGCAGCACGGTCGGAAAGGCACCGCGCAGCCGGTTGATCAGGCAGTCGTCCTTGCCCTCGCCCCGGCCCGGAACCGACAAAAGGCCCGCGGGCTTGGCAACCACCAGGATTTCGTGATCGGCATGGATCACCTGCGGCGCGTCAGGGGGCGGGGCATAGGTAAAGACCGTCACTTCGCGACCAGCCGGATCGCCAGGCCCGCGAACATCACGGCGGCGATCTTGTTGATCAGGCCCAATCGCTGACCGATCACATGACCCGCATAGCCCGCCACGATGCCATAGCCCATCGTGACCAGCGTGCCGGTAAAGGCGAAGATCAGCCCCAGGCCCAGGATCTGCTGCCAGATCGGACCCCAGGCAGGGCTGGTGAACTGTGGCAGAAAGGCCAGCAGGAACAGCACCGGCTTGGGGTTCAGGGCGTTGGACAGGAAACCGCGCCGGATGATGTTCCAGGGCCGCACGCTGCCGCGCGCCGAAGGATCGGCCGGACCCGCCCGCCAGCTTTTCCAGGCCAGCCACAACAGATAGGCCGCGCCCGCATACTTGATCGCCAGCAGTGCCCCGGGATGGGCGGCGACGACCGCGCCCAGGCCCACGGTCGCCAGCGTCACGTGCATCAGCACGCCCAGGCCCACCCCAAGGCCCGCCAAGGCCCCCGCGCGCGGACCGCCCTGGATCCCGCAGGCACTGGCGAAGAACACGTCCTGACCCGGCGCCACGTTCAGCATCAGCCCGCCCGCGACGAACGTGGCCAGTTGCGCCAGCGGAATGGCGGCGATCGTGTCCCAGATCATCCCTGCGGATCCTGCGGCAGGCCGTCCGCGATGTCATAATAATCGCCTTTGTCGGCCACATAGATATGCCCCGCCATCCGCAGGCCGGTGGGATTGTCCACCGCGCCCGGCGCGACCTCGATCCCGCCATGGCCCTGGCGGCGCCAGAACAGGCTGCTGCCGCAGTCGGGGCAAAAGCCGCGCTCGGCCTCGGCCGAGGATCGGAACCACTTGACCTGGCCCCCGATCGTCAGATCGGCGGCCTGGGCGGCGGCCCAGACATGGCCCGACCAGCGGCGGCACTGGCTGCAATGGCAGGCCCGCAAGGGATCGCCGCCCCAGCGGCCCGTAAAGGTGACCGCGCCGCACAGGCAACGCCCGGTGAAGTCAGACATGACCGAAAACCTCCTCCAGAATGAAGGCCAGTCGGGTGGCATCCTCGTCGGTGAAGGCGTCCGGCCGGTCGCTGTCGATATCCAGAACGCCGATCAGCCGCCCGCCGTTGCCATGGACCGGCAGGACGATCTCGGACCGGGTGGAACTGGCGCAGGCGATATGGCCGGGAAAAGCATCCACGTCGGGCACCAGTTGCACCTGCCCCGTGCGCGCCGCGGCCCCGCAGACCCCGCGGGAGAAGGGAATCACCAGACAGCCATGGCCGCCCTGGTAAGGGCCGATCTTCAGCAATTCGGGCGCGACCACCCGGTAGAAGCCGGTCCAGTCGAAGCGGTCGTCGGAATGATGGATCTCGCAGGCAAGGGTCGCCATCAGCGCGACCTCGTCGGTTTCGCCCTGGGTCAGGGCGCGGATTCGGGCGGTCAGGGCGTCATAATCGGTCATGGCTTCTTCTATGCCGTGCGACAGGCCGCGAAAAGCCGCGATTGTGCCATGGACGGCCCTTCGGCCCTGGGCCAATCTGCGGGCCATGACCCGCATCAGCCTGACACAGCGCATTCTTCTGGTGATTTTGGCCGTTCAGGCGGCGCTGTTCGCGGCTCTGGCGTTTGCCAGCCTAGAGGGTGCGCGCCGCGACATCGCCGCCGAAACGCGTCTGGCGGTGGAAACCGCGCGCGCCCTGGTGCTGGCGACGGTGGGCACCATGCATGGGGCGGTGCCGCCCGACCGGATCATGCAGCTTTTGCCCGAACGGCTGGTGGTGCCGCGCCATGTGACGCTGGGAACCGTCGATGTCCTGGACGGCGTGGTGCGCCGCGCCCGCGCGCCGACGCAGGCCCAAACCCCCGCACCCGGATGGTTCGCGGCCCTGGTCGCGCCGAATCTGCTGGAAACCCGGCTGCCCGTGGTGATCGAGGGCCGCCCGCGCGGCTATGTCTTCATCGCCACCGACCCCGAGGCCGAAATTGCCCTGGCCTGGCGGAACCTGTCGGCCTTTCTGGGCCTGGCCGCCCTGGCTTCGGTGGTTCAAGGGCTGCTGATCCTGCTGGCCACCCGACAGGCGCTGCGTCCGGTCACGACGATCGCCAGCCGCCTGGCCGACCTGCGCCGGGGGGATTTGTCGGCGCGGGTCGGCCCTGTGGCGCAACGCGACCTGATCCCCATTGCCGCAGGTGTGGACGATCTGGCCCAGGCCCTGCAACAGGCCCAGGCGGACCGCGCCCGGCTGCAACGCCGCGTGGTCACGCGCGGGGACGAGGAACGCAAGGCCGTCGCCCGCGACCTGCATGACGAGATGGGCCCCTGCCTGTTCGGCCTGCGGGTCGAGGCCGATGCCCTGCGCGAGGCGGCGGCCTCCCCCGCCATCGCCGCCCATGCCCAGGCCATTGCCGACATCGCCGAGGAAATCGCCCGCGTGAACCGCGCGCTACTGGGCGACCTGCGGCCTGCCGCCATCGGCCAGCTGCCGCTGGCGACAGTGCTTTCCGATTACGTGGCAGATCTGGGGCGGCGCTTTCCAGACCTGGACATTGACCTGGACCTGGCTCCTGGCCTGGCCGAGCCGGACGAGGCGACCGCCCTGACCTTGTTCCGCATCGTGCAGGAAGGCACCACCAACGCCCTGCGCCATGCAGGGGCCGACCGCGTGACGGTGCGTCTGTGGACAGATCCCGCGCATTGGCGGATCGTGCTGTCCGACGACGGGGGCGGGATGGCGCCGGACAGCCGGGAAGGCACCGGCTTGACCGGGATGCGCGAACGGATCACGCTTCTGGGCGGCGATTTGTCCTTGTCCTCGGGGTCGGAGGGGACCACCATCAGCGCCAGCCTGCCCTTGCAGCAGCCGGAATGAAGGTTCGACATCACGATGAAATCCGCGCTTGTCATCGACGATCACCCCATCACCCACCTGGGCGCGAACCGCCTTTTGCGCGAACTGGGGTATGAGCGGATCGGCCAGGCCATGTCGGGCGAGGACGCCCTAGCGCAACTGTCCGGCGGCGATGCGCCCGACCTGATCGTCCTGGACATCAGCCTGCCGGGGCGGGGCGGGCTGGATCTGGTGACACCCTTGCGCGACGCCGCGCCCGATGCACGCATCCTGGTCTTTTCGATGAACGACCAGACCGGTTTTGCCGCCCGGGCCTTGCAGGCAGGTGCGCAAGGATTCCTGTCCAAGAACGCGCCGCCTGCCGATTTCCGCGACGCCGTGCGGATGCTGGAAGGGGGCGAATTCTATCTGTCGCCCAAGCACGCGATGGCGCTGGCAACGCTGCGGGCGGGGGCATCCGCCGATCCTCTGGGCGCGCTGTCGGACCGGGAACGGCAGGTGCTGGCGCTGATCGGCCGGGGGCTTGGCCTGCAAGCCATCGCGGACGAGCTGGACGTCAGCTACAAGACGGCAGCCAACACCTCGTCCGCCTTGAAAAAGAAGCTGGGCGTGGACGGCATCAACGGGCTGATGAAATTCGCCCTGGACAGCGGGGTATGACGGCAATGCTGGGATGGTTCAGCCTGGAAGACGACGCCCCGGACGGGGAAGCCGACCGGATCCTGGCACGGCTGGCAAAGGGTCTTGCCGATGCCGGGCTGCGGCTGGCGGGCGCCGTCCAGCGCAACACGGACCTGGGCGCGGATTGCGCCTGCGACATGGACGTGCTGGTGATTGGCGAGGAAGACGCGCCGATCCGCATTTCCCAGTCGCTGGGCAGCGGATCGTCCGGCTGCCGGCTGGATCCCGGCGCCCTGGAAATGGCGGCGGCGCGTGTCGAGGCACGGCTGGCGGGTGCCGAATTGCTGATCCTGCCCAAGTTCGGCCGGCAGGAAGCCATTGGCCGGGGCTTTCGCAGCCTGATCGCGCAAGCCCTGGCCCAGGACGTGCCGGTCCTTTTGCACGTGCCCCCTGAACAGCGCGCCGACTTTGACCGATTCCGCGAAGGAATGGGACAGCGCATCCCGCCAAGCGCCCTGGCCGAATGGTGCCTGGATCAGGTTACGGGCGTCCAGTGACCGAAGATCCGGTGATCGACGCGCGCGGGTTGCTGTGCCCGCTGCCGGTCTTGCGGCTGCGCAAGCTGCTGGGGGACCGGCCGCCGGGCGCGCGGGTGCGGCTGTGGGCCTCTGACGCCATGGCCCTGGTGGATGTGCCGCATTTCTGCGAGGGCTCGGGGCACCGGCTGGTCGGGCAGCGCGACATTGGCGGCGGCGTTCATGAATTCACCGTCGAAAGGGGGCCTTCCGCCCCCTCGGCCGCCATCGCGGCCTCACCCCCCGAGGATATTTGAGTGAAGAAGAAGGCATGCTTGCCGTATTCCTGAAGACGCTGCCCTTTTTCGGGCTGATCGGCCTGGGGTGGCTGGCGGCACGGACGCGGCTTTTTCCCCAGGAAGGGGCAGTGTGGCTGACAAAGTTCGTCTTCTATTTCGCGCTGTCGGCAATGCTGTTCCGCTTTGCCGCCCGGCTGGATCTGGCAGCGTTGTTCGATGCGCGGTTCGCAGGCGCCTATCTGGCCGGATCCCTTGCGGTCTGGCTGGTCGGCATGGCCGCTGCCCGCGTCCGCGGCCTGCCCTTGTCTGATTCAGCGATGGAGGCGCAGTGCTGCATGATCGGCAACACGGGCTTTCTGGGCGTGCCGATGCTGGTCGTGCTATTGGGCGAACGGGCCGTGGGGCCGGTGCTGATGGTTCTGACCATCGATATGCTGGTGTTTTCGACGCTGATCACCCTGATCATCCATGCGGGCCGCAGTGGCGGGCTGCGCCTTGCCACGGTGGTCCCGATCGGGCGGGGCATCGTCGCCAACCCGATGATCCTGTCGATGGTGGCGGGCTTGGCTTGGGCGCAGATGCGCCTGCCCCTGCCCGGTCCCTTGGATGAATTCCTGGTCATGCTGGGGGCCGCCGCCACCCCTGGCGCGCTGTTTGCCATCGGCGCCAGCCTTGCCGGGCGGCGGATCGGGCGGCTTGCGGCGTCGGGATGGCTGTCCTTTGCCAAGCTGGTCATCCATCCCCTGGCCGTGGGTCTGGCGGCGTGGGGTCTGCGCGTGGAACCCTTTGCCGCCGGCGTGATGGTTGCCGCCGCAGCCCTGCCGGTGGCGGGCAATGTCTATATCCTGGCGCAGTATTTCGGCGTGGCGCAGCAACGGGTTTCCGCCGCGATCCTGATATCGACCACCGCCAGCATCGTGACGATCCCGCTGGTCATGCTTCTGATCGGCCAGGCCTGAAACGAAATTCGGGGAAAATTGGTCGGAGCGAGAGGATTCGAACCTCCGACCCCCTGCTCCCGAAGCAGGTGCGCTACCAGGCTGCGCTACGCTCCGACCGTAGGTGGGGCAGGTAGCGCGGGGCGGGGCGGATTGCAAGCCCCGTCAGGGACGCGGCGGCCATATTCTTTGCAGCAGCGAGGTGCGCGGCGCCGTCACCGTTTCCGCCCGGATGCGGGACGCGATCACCGGGCGGTTGGCGGAATTGCCGCCCCGTCCTTCGCGCCAGACGATATAGATGCCCGACCCGATGATAACCGTGGCGCCCAGGACGGTGGGGGCGTCCAGAACCTCGTCGAACAGAAACCAGCCATAGGCGGTGGCCCACAGGATCTGGGAATATTGCATGGGGGCAACGATCGCGGCCTCGCCCGCGCGATAGGCCAGGATCAGCAGGAACCCGGCGATCAGCCCAAGGCAGGCAATCACCCCGGCAAGGGCCAGATCCGGCAACTCCATTGGGCGGTAAGCCAGTGTCAGGGACGCACCGGTGGCCACGAAGTTGCCCAGCATCGGCCACATCAGCAGAACCAGCGGACGTTCGGCCCGACCCAGCTTGCGCAGGATGACGGCGGTCGTCGCCGATGCGATGGCCGAGGCCAGCGCCGCCAGATGCCCCCATTCCAAGGCCTGCGCACCCGGGCGCAGCACGATCAGCACGCCCAGAAGGCCGATCACCACGGCGGCCCAGCGATGCGGCCCCACCCGTTCCCCCAGGATCGGGATCGACAGGATCGTCACCAGCAGAGGGGCGGCGAACAGGATCGCATAAACCTGTGCCAGCGGCAGATGCGAGAAGGCCAGGAAACTGCCCATTCCCGCGACCACCCCCATGGCGGTGCGCAGCGCCACCCAGCCGGGATTGGCCGGGCGCAACGTGCCGGGGGTGGGGTCGCGCATGACGATCAGCGTGACCAGCGGAAAGGACAGAAGCGAGGAAAAGAACAGCACCTGCAATGCGGGATACTGCGCCCCCAGCACCTTGATGACCACGTCATGCGTCGCATAGATGCCCATGGCCAGCAAGGCCAGGGCCGCTCCGCGGACGTTCGATGCCGATTCCATCAGCCCTGGGACAGGGCCGCGACGATGCGATCGCCCATCTGAGACGTGGTGACGGGGGTGCCGCCTTCCGGTCCCATCAGGTCGGCCGTGCGCACGCCATCGGCCAGCACCCGTTCGACCGCGCGTTCCAGATCGGACGCCGCCTGCCCTTCATCGAAGGAATAGCGCAGGGCCATCGCGAAGGACAGGATGCAGGCGATCGGGTTGGCGCGGCCCTGCCCGGCGATGTCGGGTGCCGATCCGTGGACGGGTTCGTACATTGCCTTGGGGCGGCCATTCGCCATGGGCGCGCCCAAGGAGGCCGAGGGCAGCATCCCCAGGCTGCCGGTCAGCATCGCGGCGGCGTCCGACAGCAGATCGCCGAACAGGTTGTCGGTCACGATCACGTCGAACTGGCGCGGGTTGCGCACAAGCTGCATCGCGCCATTGTCGGCATACATATGGGTCAGGTCCACGTCGGAATATTCGTTGTCATGGACCCACTGGACTTCCTCGCGCCAGAGGATGCCGGATTCCATCACATTGGCCTTTTCCATCGAACAGACCTTGTTGCCCCGCCGCCGGGCCAGTTCAAAGGCCGACCGGGCAACGCGCCGGATCTCTCCGCTAGTATAGCGCTGCGTGTTGATGCCCACGCGCCCGCCTTCGTTGTCGGGGTTGTTGCCGTCCGAATGGATGCCGCGCGGTTCGCCGAAATAGACCCCACTGGTCAGCTCGCGCACGATCAGGATGTCCAGGCCCGCCACCACGTCACGCTTGAGGCTGCTGAAATCGGCAAGCGCGTCAAAGCACTGCGCCGGGCGCAGGTTGGCGTAAAGGTCCATCTCCTTGCGCAGGCGCAGCAGGCCGCGTTCAGGTTTCACGCTGAAATCCAGCACGTCGTACTTCGGCCCGCCGACCGCGCCCAGCAGCACCGCGTCCACCGCCTGCGCCCTTGCCATCGTTTCATCCGTCAAAGGCGTGCCATGCGCGTCATAGGAAGCGCCGCCGACCAGACCTTCGCTGATGTCGAAGGACATCCCGCGATTGGCCCCAAACCAGTCGATGACCTTGACCACCTCGGCCATGACCTCGGGACCGATCCCGTCGCCGGGCAGGATGAGAAGCGAATAGCTGTCGGACATGGTTCCTCCGGTCCTTGGGTCGCGGCATCGCGTCCGGTGCTAGCCCCCCCGCTGGGGCTGGTCAAGTTGACGCAGGCGGGCAATTGCACGTCTTGCACCTTCCGCGGCGATGGCCCAGCCTGCGCCCGAACCGCCAGGGGGGAACGCCGCGAATGCCAGTCCTATCCGTGGGCCTTGTCAGCCTGGTGCTGGCCTATGTCCTCAGCCAGTTCTATCGCGCCTTTCTGGCAGTGCTGACGCCGGTCCTGGGCACGGAACTGGGGGCCATGCCCGGCGATCTGGCGCTGTCGTCGGGGCTGTGGTTCGCCACATTCGCGGCGATGCAGATCCCGGTCGGGCGGATGCTGGACCGGATCGGGCCGCGCCTGACGGTGGCCCTGCTGCTGGGGGGCGCGGGGGGCGCGGGGGCTGCGGTCTTTGCCCTGGCCCAGGCGCCCTGGCACCTGCATCTTGCGATGGCGCTGCTGGGCGTGGGCTGCGCGCCGGCCCTGATGGGATCCTATTACATCATTGCACGCGAATACCCCGCCGCGGCCTTTGGCGCCCTGGCGGGAATGATCGTGGGATTCGGCTCGCTCGGCAACATCCTGGGCGCGACGCCGCTGGTCTGGGCAATCGAGACGCTGGGCTGGCGTGCCAGCATTGCTGGCCTGGGCCTTGCCACGGTCGGCGTGGCGTTGCTGATCGCGGGCACCGTGCGCGATCCTGCGAAGCTGGGCACAGACCATCCGCAGGGGTCGCTGGCCGAGGTTCTGCGCCTGCGCGCCCTGTGGTTCATCCTGCCGCTGTTCTTCGTGAACTACGCGGCCTCGGGCGCGATCCGAGGGCTTTGGGCCGCGCCTTATCTGGAACGTGTCTTCGACGCGGATGCCGTCGTGATCGGGCGGGCGACCCTTGCCATGGGCGTGGCCATGATCCTGGGCAATTTCCTGGTGGCCCCCGCCGTGCGGCTGGTGGGCAGCCTGCGCCGGACGGTGCTGATCTTTACCGGCGCCACGCTGGTGGTGATGGGGTTCCTGGTCCTGAACCCCGACCCCGGCCTGCGCCTGGCCGTGGCCTTGCTGGCGTTGATCGGGCTGTCTGGGGCGGGATACGTCCTGCTGATGGCCCATGGGCGGTCCTTCCTGCCCGATCATCTGGTCGGGCGTGGGGTGACATTCCTGAACATGATTTCCATCGGTGGGGTGGGGGTGATGCAGTTCGCCTCGCGCCCGGTCTTCCAGGCGGCGTCCGGGGCCTTTCCCCCGCCGCAGGCCTTCGCAATGCTGTTCCTGTTCTTCCTGATCCCGCTTGCCATCGGCTTCGCCCTGTATTTCCTGACGCCCGAGGCCCGCAATGCCTGATCCGATGACTGACCCGCTGGTCATCGCCCCCAACCTCAAGCGCCGCTTGTCGGGCGTCACTGCGACCGTGGTCCGGCTGATCCCGGTGCAGGAACGAATGATCGCGATCCGTGCGACCGGTCCCGGCCTGCCGCCGGATGTGCCGCATATTCCGCTGGCCCGCGCCGTCCTGATGCCGCGCGACCGCTGGCGCGTCTGGCACGCCCGGCGCAACACGGAAATGGCCCTGGGGCTGGTGCTGCGGCGGGTGCTGCGGCGAAAATACCGGCTGATGTTCACATCCGCCGCCCAACGCCGCCACACCGGGTTCACCAAGTGGCTGATCCGGCAGCAGGATGCGCTTGTCGCCACATCCGGCAAGGCCGCAGGCTATCTGGACCGGCCCGCCACGGTGGTGATGCATGGCGTGGATACCAAGGTGTTCCAGCCGCCCGCCGACCGGGCCGCGTTGCGCCGCGACCTTGGCCTTGACCCCGATGCGGTGCTGATCGGCTGCTTCGGCCGGGTTCGCGCGCAGAAGGGCGTCGATCTGCTAGTCCGCGCAGGGCTGCGGCTGCTGCCCGACAGGCCGGGCGTTCAGATCGTCTTCACCGGGCGCATCACGCCGGACAACCGCGCCTTTGCCGATGGGCTGCTGGCCGAAATCGCGGCGGCAGGCCTGGGGGATCGCATCCGTTTCCTGGGGGAACTGCCCTGGGACCAGGTTGTGCGGCATTACCAGGCGCTCGATCTGTTCGCGGCCCCTGCCCGCTGGGAAGGCTTTGGCCTGACGCCGCTGGAGGCGATGGCCTGCGGCGTCCCCACCGTGGCCGCCCGCGTCGGGGCCTATGAAACCCTGATCCGCGACGGCGTGACCGGCAGCCTGGTGCCCGCTGACGATGAGGAGGCATTGACCGAGGCATTGCGGCGCTGGCTGGACGATCCCGCCGCGCGCGATGCCGCCGGCCGAGCCGCCCGCGACCACGTTGCCACCAACCATGCCATCGACGGCGAGGCCCGCGCCTTGGTCGCCATTTACAACGACCTGCTGGCCCGGCCATGAACAAGCTGCGCTTTTATGCCGCCCGGACGCTGCGCGATGAAGCTGCGCTGCAAGCCCTGTCCGTTCCCCAGGCCGATCTGCTGGCTGATCTGGACGGCAAGTCGGTTGCCTTGGTCGGCAATGCCCGGTCGCTGGCCGACAGCGCACAGGGCGCGGCCATCGACGCCGCCGATGTCGTCATCCGCATCAACCGCGCCCCCCAGCCCGGGCCCGGCAGCCATGGCACCCGCACCGACTGGCTGGCCCTGGCCGTGCGGCTGTCCGATGAGGATCTGGCCCGCATCGCGCCCCGGCGGATCCTGTGGATGTCGCCCAAGCGCAAGCGCCTGGGCTATCGCATCGCGCAGGGCGACGGCTTTTATCTGCATCCGCTGGCCGATCATCAGGCCTTGAAAGACCGCCTTGCCGCGCCGCCCACCACCGGGGCGATGATGATCGACCTGTTGCTGCGGTCCGGCCTTTCCAGCCTGACCCTTCACGGCTTCGACTTCTTCGCCAGCCAAAGCCTGTCGGGCCGCCGCACCGCCGATCAGGTGCCCCATGACTTTGGCGCCGAAGCGGCCTGGGTTGCGGATTTGCGGCGCAGCGATGGGCGGCTGAGCCTGATCTAAAGAAACCCGATCCATCGCCCGGCCAGCAGCACGCCGGGCCAGATCACCGCCGACAGGGCGGCCAGGATCCGGGCGGCCGGGCCGGGCCGCCCCGTGGCGATCATCTGTTTCCATCCCAGCCTGTGCATCAGGACGACATTGCCCAAGGCCACGGCCAGCAGGACCAGTTTCCAGCGAAAGGCCGCGTTGCCCAGATACTCGGCCGCACTGACCGACCACAGGCAGGCGCCCGTCAGGACGGCCAGTCCCAACCCGATGCCCGCCATCCGCGACAGGAACGGTCCGATCACCGGCAAGGACGGGCCGCGCAGAACCCCCAGGATCCGCAGATCCAGCGGCAGGATCGCGCCCAGCAGCAGTCCGATTCCCAGGATATGCAGCGCGTTCAGCACCATGTACAGATCGCCCGACCCGCGCAGCATCCGCGCCAGGCCCGAGGCTTCGATCCAGGCCGCAAGCTCCATCAGCTGTCAGTCGGCCTGGATGCGTTCGGGATACATGTCATAGTTCCGGCCGTCGATCACGATGCGCACCGCCTTCATATGCGCCTCGGCGGGATCGCGGTCGCGGTTGCCGATCACCGTGACCGCATCGCCGATGCTGGCAGTATCCCCGTCAAAGCCCGACCGCGCCGTCCGGCCCGGATTGCCCAGTTCGACGAACCAGACCGTGCCATCCGCCGCCCGGACCCGCAGGCTGGGATGGGGCGGGTTCATCGACACGTCCTCGATCAGGCCGTCCAGCCGAACCTGGTCACCCTCGGCCCAGGACCAGCCGTGATGCGCGGCCACCGGCGCGGCCAGCATCATCAGTCCGGCGACGATCCCCTTGAAGCCGTGGCGCATGGCAAGACTCTTGTGCATGATAATCCCGTGGCAAGGGTATCGCGCTTTGGCCGGGTCCTTTATGACATTGGCGTTACCCGAGGCGGTGCGGCGGCGCCCCCTTCCCCTTGGTCCACCCATGCGCTAAACGCCCCTGACCGCCAGAAAAGGAGTCCCCCTCAGATGGGCTACAAAGTCGTCGTCGCCGGCGCCACGGGGAATGTGGGCCGCGAAATGCTGAACATCCTGGAGGAACGCATGTTCCCCGTGGACGAGATTGCCGCGCTGGCCTCGCGCCGGTCGCAGGGCACCGAGGTCAGCTTTGGCGACAAGACCCTCAAGGTGAAGGACATCGAGCAGTTCGACTGGACCGGCTGGGACATCGCGCTGTTCGCCATCGGGTCGGATGCGACGAAAATCCATGCGCCCAAGGCCGCGGCGGCGGGTTGCATCGTGATCGACAATTCGTCGCTTTATCGTTATGACCCCCAGATCCCGCTGATCGTGCCCGAGGTGAACCCGGATGCGATCCACGATTACAAGAACAAGAACATCATCGCGAACCCCAACTGTTCCACCGCGCAGATGGTGGTGGCGTTGAAGCCGCTGCACGACCGCGCGCGCATCACGCGGGTCGTGGTCAGCACCTATCAGTCCGTGTCGGGCGCGGGCAAGGACGGCATGGACGAATTGTGGAACCAGACCAAGGGCATGTATGTGCCGGGTCAGGAAGTCGCCCCCAAGAAGTTTTCCAAGCAGATCGCCTTCAACGTGATCCCGCAGATCGACGTTTTCCTGGACAGCGGCGACACCAAGGAAGAATGGAAGATGGTGGCCGAGACGAAGAAGATCCTCGACCCCAAGGTCAAGGTCACGGCCACCTGCGTGCGCGTGCCGGTCTTTGTCGGACATTCGGAATCCATCAACATCGAGTTCGAGGACTTCTTGGACGAGGACGAGGCCCGCGACATCCTGCGCGAGGCGCCGGGCATCCTGGTCGTCGACAAGCGCGAGCCGGGCGGATACACGACCCCGGTCGAATGCGTGGGCGAGTTCGCGACCTTCATCAGCCGCATCCGCCAGGACGTGACGGTGGAAAACGGCCTGAACCTGTGGTGCGTCAGCGACAACCTGCGCAAGGGCGCCGCCCTGAACGCCGTGCAGATCGCGGAACTGCTGGGCAATCGCGTCCTGAAAAAGGGCTGACCCGGTGTTCGACTGGATCACGGGCTTTCTGGACAGCGGCGGGGCCTGGGCCATCGCCGCCCTGATGCTGCTGGAAAACGTCTTTCCGCCGATCCCGTCCGAATTGATCATGCCGCTGGCGGGCTTCAACGCCGCCCGCGGCGGCACGCCCCTGTGGCTGGCGGTCCTGGCCGGTGGCCTGGGATCGCTTGCGGGGGCCTATCTGTGGTATCTGGTCGGTCGCGCCTTTGGCGCCCACCGGCTGCGCCGCCTGATCGCGCGCCATGGCCGCTGGCTGACCCTGACCCTGTCGGAATTCGAGGCGGCCGAGGGATGGTTTCAACGCCATGGCCGCAAGATCGTGTTCCTTGGGCGCTTTGTCCCCACCGTGCGCACGCTGATCTCGATCCCCGCCGGGATCGAGCGGATGCCGCAGGCGCAGTTCCTGCTGTTCACCGCCCTTGGCAGCTTCATCTGGTCGGGTGGGCTGGCGCTTGCGGGCTATCTGCTGGAAGACCAGTATGAACGGGTCGAACACTGGATCAACCCGGTGTCCACGGCGGTCGTGATGGGCATCATTGCGCTGTATGTCTGGCGCGTGATCCGCTGGAAGCCCGACGCCTGAACGCCGGGCGCCCTGTCAGATGGTTGCCCAGGTTTTTCCACCCTCAAGCGCCTGGAACAACGTGCCTTCGCTGATGTCGTGGACAAGGCCGTGGATCGACATCTGCCCCGCCTCGACCGCCGTGCGGACAAAGGGGAATGTCATCAGGTTCTCGATCGATACCAGCACCGCCTCGCGTTCCAGGGCGGCAACTTGCTGGTCCTCGGGCAGATCCTTCACCCGGTCATAGCCGGGGCGCAGGATGTCCATCCAGCGGCCGACGAAGCTGGTCTTTTCCTCCAGTTCGGGGGCATGGCCTGAACACATCGCATGACAGCCCGCCACGCCGCCGCACATGGTATGGCCCACCACGATCAGATGCGCGACCTTCAAGGCCTGCACCGCATATTCCACCGCCGCCGAGGTGCCGTGCTGCAACCCGTCCGGGGCATAGGGCGGCACAAGGTTCGCGATGTTGCGATGGATAAAGAATTCGCCCGTATCCGCGCCAAAGATGCTGGTAACGTGGACGCGCGAGTCGCAGCAGGAAATCACCATGGCGCGCGGGCGCTGCCCGTCGGTGGCCAGGCGGCGATACCAGGCGCTGTTTTCGGCATAGGACGTGGCCTTCCAGCCGTGAAAGCGGCCTGCCAGATATTGCGGCAAAGGACGAATGTTATGCATGGCTCACCCTTGTCATCACGCCGCTTGATAGGCGGAGATTGAAACAAATTCGAGAGGTTTCTTTTGGCGCCATCAAGCCTTTCTTCACCGCAGACGGTCATCTTGCACAGACCGGACTTTCAGGAAGACAAGGGTTAAGGCAGATGGCACAAATCATGGCGTTGGCCGTATCAGAGCCGGTTCGGGTCGATTCCCGCCGCCTGGGCGACATCGTGACCGAACTGGGCGAAACGGCGGCGCAGAACGTCATCGGCCTGGCCCTGGAACAGCTGGCAGCCGCCCTGACCGCCGCCGACAAGGCCATCCGCGCAAGCGACCTGCCCGAGGGCGCGCGCCAATGCGACCTGCTGGCCCGGCTGGCCTGGCAGATCGGGCTGTTGTCGCTTGCGGGCGTGGCGATGGATCTGGGGGCCTGCGCGGACAAGCGCGATCGGGTTGCCATTGCCGCGGTCCATGCCCGGCTGATGCGGGTGGGCAACCGGTCCCTGACGGCGATCTGGGACCGCAGCCAGCTTGCCTGAGGCGGGCTTGCGGGCGCGCGCCCAACTTGTAGTCTGGCGTTCGACAGACCAAGGACAGGCCCATGATCCCCGATTTTGCCCCCGATTCCGCCGATGCCCTGCCGCTGTGGGCGGTGTGGAAGGGCGACCCCCTGGTCGACCAGGCTGGTCCCTGGCCGGGCGCCAGCGGATTTTCGGGAAAGACCGGGGAAATCTGCCTGCTGCCCAATCCTTCGGGCGGGCTTGCGGGGGCCTTGCTGGGCCTGGGGGATCGAACGACCGCCCCCCGCCACCGCTTTGCCCTGGCCCATGCCACGGCCTTGCCGCCAGGAACATGGCGCGCGATCCTGCCCGACGGCCTTGACCCGGATGAGGCTGCCTTGGCGCTGCTGCTGGGCCAGTATCGCTTTACCCGCTACAAGGGGACACCTTATTCCGGCCCGCAGTTTTCCTGCCCCGAGGGTGTGGATGCCGCCCGGATCCATGCGCAGGCGGCAGGAGAGTTCCTGACCCGCGACCTGATCAACACCCCTGCCAACGACATGGGACCGATTGATCTGGAAGACGCCGCCCGCGCCCTGGCCAAGGAGGTGGGCGCAAGCGTCACGGTCACGACCGGGCCGGACCTTCTGGACGCCAACCTGCCGATGATCCACGCGGTCGGGCGCGCGGCCGAACAGGCGCCGCGCCTGATTGACATCCGACTGGGCAACAGCGGCCCGCGTTTGACGGTCGTCGGCAAGGGTGTCTGCTTTGATACCGGCGGGCTGGACATCAAGCCCTCGGCATCCATGTTGCTGATGAAAAAGGACATGGGCGGCGCGGCGACCGCGCTTGGCCTTCTGAAGATGCTGGCGCTGACCGGGGCTGCGGACCGGATGCGGATCCGGCTGCTGCTGCCGGTCGTGGAAAACAGCGTTTCGGCCAGCTCATTCCGGCCCGGCGACGTGTTGACCAGCCGCAAGGGCCTGACGGTCGAGGTGAACAACACCGACGCCGAGGGCCGGTTGATCCTGGCCGATGCCTTGGCTTTGGGGGCCGAGGAAAGCCCCGACCTGATGATCTCGCTGGCGACGCTGACAGGCGCCGCGCGCGTGGCGCTTGGGCCGGACCTGCCGCCTTTTTACTGCGACGACGATGCCACCGCCGATGCGCTGTCGCGCGCCGCAATGGCCGTGCGCGATCCGCTGTGGCGGATGCCCTTCTGGGATGGCTACGAATCCCAGATCGAGCCGCCTATCGCGGATCTGGACAACGCCCCCTCGGGCGGGATGGCGGGGTCGATCACCGCCGCGCTGTTCCTGCGCCGCTTCGCGGAAGGCGCCGGGCGCTATGTCCATATGGACATCTATGGCTGGCAGCCGGTCCTGGCCCCCGGCAGGCCCAAGGGGGGTGTCGGCCAGGGGGCACGGGCGATCCTGGCCGCCTTGCCGCAGATCCTGGCATGACGCTGGACCGCCGCCTGACCCCGGCAACCGACCGGATCGCGCTGGAATGCCTGGCAGGGGTGCTGGAACGCCCCGCCTATACGCCCGGCAATGCCGCGCGGCTGGTGGTGCCCCTGGCCGACCTGTTGACCGCACCAGACGCGCGCCGCGACCGGCAGGTGAATTTCGGCGCCGACGTGACGGTGATCGAGACGCGGGGCGACTGGTGTTTCGTGCAAACGGATCTAGACGGCTATTGCGGCTGGCTGGCTGGCTCCTCGCTGGGCCATGACCTGCCGCCGATCACGCATCGGGTAACGGCCCCTGCCACCCATGTCTATCCCGCCCCCGACATGAAGCAGCCGCAGATTGTCAGCCTGTCCCTGGGCGCCCGCCTCTCGGTCACGGGGGTCGAAGGGCGGTTCGCCCGTCTTGCTACCGGCGGCTTCGTTCCCGTGCAGCATATCGGCGACCAGCCCGCCACCGATCCGGTGCCGGTCGCGGAAAGCCTGTCCGGCACGCCCTATCTGTGGGGCGGCAACAGCCGTGCGGGCATTGACTGTTCGGGCCTGGTCCAAGCGGCGCTGACGGCCTGCGACATCCCCTGCCCCGGCGACAGCGACCTGCAGCGCGCTGCCTTTCCAGTGGCAAACGAAATCCGAAGGGGCGATCTGCTGTTCTGGCCGGGCCACGTAGCCTTGGCGATGTCGCCCGACCGGATGATCCATGCGACCGCCTTTGCCATGGGGGTGATCGTCGAATCCATCCCCGACGCCATCGCCCGAATCGATGCGGCAGGCGATGGCCCGTTCCTTGGCATCCGCCGCCCGCCTCTGGCGCAGCCCGCCACTTTGGCCTAGACCGCCGCGCAAAGGAGTTGCGGCCCATGTTCACCGTTTCGCTGATCGCATCGCCCCTGCGCGCCAACCTGACCCAGGCCGTGGCCGGGGGCCTGGCCGCCCGTTGGGGGGGCGAACCGATCCGCTGGCTGAACCCCGCCATCGCTGCGGAATTCGACGTGGCAACCCAGCCTGCCGACTTTCAGGATGCCTGGGCCGATATGCAGCGGCAAACCCTGGATCTGGCGATCCAACCGGCCCAGGGCCGCCGCAAGGCGATCCTGCTGGCCGACATGGATTCGACCATGATCGGGCAGGAATGCATCGACGAATTGGCCGACATGGCGGGCGTCGGACCGCGCGTGGCCGACATTACGGCACGGGCCATGAATGGAGAACTGGACTTCGACAGCGCACTGACCGAACGCGTCGGGCTGCTGAGCGGGCTGAAGGACAGTGTGATCGCGGATGTGCTGGCCTCGCGGATCACCATGACCTCGGGCGGGGCGGAACTTGTGGCGACAATGCGCGCGAACGGCGGCTATGCGGCGCTTGTCTCGGGCGGGTTCACGGCCTTTACAGAAGCAGTTGCCGACAGGCTGGGTTTTGACGAACACCGTGCCAATACCCTGGTGGCCGAAGGCGGCTTGCTGACCGGACGGGTCGCGATACCGATCCTGGGCCGCGAGGCCAAGGTCGAGGCGCTGATCCAGATCGCCAAGGCGCGCGGCCTGACGCCTGCCGATGTGATTGCTGTGGGCGACGGCGCCAACGACCTGGGCATGATCCAGCTTGCCGGGACGGGTGTTGCGCTGCACGCCAAGCCCTCGGTCGCGGCGCAGGCGCAGATTCGCATCAACCACGGCGACCTGACATCGCTGCTGTACTTGCAGGGTTATTCTGCCAAGGATTTCGTCACGGGCTGATCGCCTGTACCGTTTCCGCCACAGACCGGGCGCAGGCAGCAATGCGGTCCATGATCGCCTGCCCTTCGGCGACCGGGGGGGTTAGTTGCCAACAGCCGGCCCCTTCAGCGCACCGATCCGATCCGGCATGGACAGGGCGAAGTGGCGGTCGAGGATGGCAGGCCTTTCCGCCAACAGCACCAACAGCATGGCTGGTTACTGCGAAGTCCGGGATAGATCTCGAACAACATTGCAGACGGTTCCGCCCTGAAACACCTGAAGAAGGGGCGCAACCTGTTGGTCCATTCGACGAACCTCTGCTGCTCTTGCCCTTGCCTTGGTCCAAATATCCCACGGGGGTCTGGGAGTGTGAAACCCCCGTCTTTACAAACCCCTGTCAAAGGCGCATGGCGCGGCCATGATCGACCTTTCCCTGGACCTTTTCCTGCTTCTCGCCTTTGCTGGCTTCGCTGCCGGCTTTATCGATTCGATCGCCGGCGGCGGCGGGCTGATCACCCTGCCTGCGCTGATGCTGGCGGGGATCCCGCCGGCGCAGGCGCTTGCAACGAACAAGGTGCAGGGTGTCTTTGGCGCGGCGACGGCGGCGGTCAGCTATGCCTCGCGCGGCTTGGTCGATCTGCGAAGCCAGTGGAAATCGGCATTAATTGCGGGGGCGGCAGGCGCCCTGGGGGCGGCCTTGGTCAGCTATCTTCCGACCGACGATCTGCGGCTGATCCTGCCGGTGATCCTGATCGCCATCGCCGCGTTCTTTGCACTGAAGCCGGGGCTTAACGACCTGGACCGGGTGCGGCGCGTGGCACCCGCAGCATTTGCCCTGACGGCGGTGCCGCTGGTCGGGTTTTATGACGGGGTCCTGGGACCGGGGGCCGGTTCGTTCTATATGATCGCCTTTGTCACGCTGGCGGGATACGGCGTGCTGAAAGCCACGGCGCATACCAAGCTGCTGAACTTTGCCTCGAATCTGGGGGGGCTTGCGGCTTTTGCGCTGTTTGGCCAGCCCTTGTGGCTGGTGGGGATCGTGATGGGCGGGGCGCAAATCGCGGGCGCGATGCTGGGCGCGCGGCTGGCCACGCGGATTGGCGCGCGGCTGATCAAGCCGCTGCTGGTGGCGACATCCTTGGCGCTTGCGCTGCGGCTGATCTGGCAGATGATCTAGGCGGGAAAGCCGGGGGCGGTCCGCATTTCCCCGGTGACGATGCCGCGCCAGTTGCGGATCGGGTCGGTCAGGAACCGGCCCACCGCCGGGTGATTCCGCTCGAGCACGCCAAGATGGACCAGCAAGGCGGCAATGGCAGCCTCGGCGGCGCGGGTGCCGCCATCCGTCACCTTCAAGGCCACGCCCAGGCCCTGATCGGGCAGGATGGCGACGAAAACGGCCTCGGCCCCGGTCTTTGTGGCGACGCGGCCACCGCTGGCGCGCATCAGGACCGTGCAGGCGCGGCCTTCGCCCGCAACCATTTCGGGATGGGCGCGCATGGCATCCACCAGCCGCCGCATGGCCCGGCCCCGCCCATCGTCGGCCGGATCGGCAAAGGCCGCCATGGCACGGCCAAGGCCCGCCAGCGAACAGGACCAGTTCGGGGCCGAACAGCCGTCGATGCCATAGCCCGGGCTAGATTCACCCGTCACCTCCTCGAACGCGGCTTTCACGGCCTGCTGGACGGGATGGTCCGGTTCGACATACTCGGTCCCGCCACCCAGATGGCGATTCAGCGTCAGGAAACCCGCGTGCTTGCCCGAACAGTTGTTGTGCAACTGGCTGGGAGCCTCGTCCCCGCAGGTCAGGCGGCGGTTTTCATCGCGGTCGCTCGGCATATGGCAGCCGCAACGAAGGTGGGATTCGCCCAGGTCCAATGCCTGCAGCCACTGGTCCACGGCGTCCACGTGCATCCGCGCGCCGCTGTGGCTGGCGCAGGCAAGCGCAAGCTGCCGGTCGGTCAGCCCGGCGGCATCGGCCGCGCCGCTTTCGATCAGGGGCAGTGCCTGGATCATCTTGCAGGACGAGCGAGAAAAGATGATTTCGCTTGGACAGCCCCAGGCCTCGACCACACCCTTGGTGTCGCAGATGACGGCATGGCCGGAATGCAGGCTCTCGCGTTGCCCGCCGCGCCACAATTCGATCAATTCGGCCGAACGCATCGCCTGTCCCCCTGACAATTGCGCGATTTCCTGCCTTGCGCTCTTTCTTGCGCAATGATTTTGGCTATCGTGACCGCGAACGGTTGAAAAGACCACAGCAATCGGGAAAGAACGCCCCTGATGTGGCGAAACCCATGGCAGGAGGCCAGAGCATGACCAACACCACGCTGCGCGGCGTGACCGCCGCCCTTGTCCTGATCGCCGGACTTGGATCCGCAGCGGCACAGGAATCGACCAATGTCGTTGCCACCGAAGGCGACTGGACGGTCTTTGCGGCGGAAAATCCCAAGGAATGCTGGGCGGTCTCCCCGCCCAAGGCCACGCAGAACACCGACGCGAACGGCGCCCCGAGAGAGGTGACGCGCGGCGACATCCGCCTGTATGTCGCGTATCGGGGCGGCAACGGCGAGGTGTCTTTCAGCGGCGGCTATCCCTTTGCCCCCGACAGCACGGTCGAGGTCGATATCGGCGGGACCAAGTTCAACCTGTTCACCGAAGGCGAAAGCGCCTGGACCGGCAGCGCGTCCGAGGATGAAAAGCTGATTGCAGCCCTGCGCGGCGGCACGAACGCGGTCATTACCGGGCGGTCATCGCGCGGCACCGTGACAAAGGACACGTTCAGCTTGGCGGGAATCACGGCGGCCACGAACACGGCGCGGTCGCGCTGTCAGTAAGGGTTGGGGGCGCTGCCCCCATGCCTTCGGGACTCACCCGGGATACTTAGACCAAGGCAAAGGCGAGGCCGGTTGATTTTCGGCCTCGTTTTGCTTATCTGCGGGTCTTCGCATAACACCGGAAGTCCCATGAACGCGCCCCTCACGCCCGATGTCCTGACCCTTCCCCGCAAGCTGCCAGATACCGGTCGGGTGAACATCGTCGGGCTGACGCGCGATCAATTGCGCCAGGCCCTGATTGACGCGGGCACGCCGGAAAAGCAGGCCAAGATGCGCGTGGGCCAGGTGTGGCAATGGATTTACCATTGGGGCGTGCGCGATTTTGCCGCGATGAGCAACCTGGCCAAGGACTACCGCGCCCTGCTGGCGGACCGGTTCGAGATCGTGCTGCCCGAGATCGTGACCCGTCAGATCAGCGAGGACGGGACGCGCAAGTACCTAGTCCGCATCGCCGGCGGCCACGAGGTCGAGACGGTCTATATCCCCGAGGAAGGTCGGGGCACCTTGTGCGTATCCAGCCAGGTCGGTTGCACGCTGACCTGTTCCTTTTGCCACACCGGCACGCAGAAGCTGGTGCGAAACCTGACCGCAGGCGAGATCGTCGGGCAGTTGATGCTGGCCCGCGACGATCTGGGCGAATGGCCGGTGCCCGGTGCCCCCAAGGACGAAACCCGCCTTGTCAGCAACATTGTTCTGATGGGCATGGGAGAGCCTTTGTACAACTTTGACGCCGTGCGCGACGCGATGCGCGTCTGCATGGACAACGAGGGGCTGTCCCTGTCGCGCCGCCGCATCACCCTGTCCACCAGCGGCGTGGTCCCCGAGATCGCCCGGACCGCCGAGGAGATCGGCTGCCAGCTTGCCGTCAGCTTCCACGCCACCACCGACGAGGTCCGCAACGTTCTGGTGCCGATCAACAAGCGCTGGAACATCCAAACCCTGCTTGACGCGTTGCGCGATTATCCGCGCCTGTCGAACAGCGAGCGGATCACCTTTGAATATGTGATGCTGGCTGGCGTGAACGACACCGACGAGGACGCCCATCGCCTGATCGAACTGATCCGGGGCATCCCTGCCAAGATCAACCTGATCCCCTTCAACGAATGGCCCGGCGCGCCTTACAAGCGATCCAGCAACAACCGCATCCACGCCTTCGCCGACATCATCTACAAGGCGGGCTATGCCAGCCCGATCCGCACCCCGCGCGGCGAGGATATCATGGCCGCCTGCGGGCAGTTGAAATCGGCCACGGAACGCGGGCGGAAGTCGCGCGCGGAGATTGCGGCAGAGGCAGGCGCCTGAGCCGGGTACGCCCTGTGCAGCCCATTGCCGCGTAGGCAATCGGCTGCTAGGATTTGTCCGATACAAGGAAGGTCTGGGCCGGTGACGCCGTCGCCCGTGGCGTAGGTTCTGGATGCCCCATGCGCTTGTCCTGTGGCTTCTGGCCTGGAGCCTTGCCGCAGGAACCGCATTGGCCGAACCCGTTGCCCCCGTGGACCGGAACCTGTTCGCCTTCGGCGGCCGCATGACCGCCGAGGCCATGCCCAAAAGCGTCAACATCCCCGGTGTTTCCTATGAGGACAACGGGATCCTCGGGATCGGCATCCAGCGCTGGACCTGGCGGGGCCGCCATGTGGATATCGGCTACAAGGGCGGTATGGCGCATCGCTTTGGACGGGACACCACCACCGAAGCCTGGGCGGGGATCGGCATCCGCTGCTGCCGGTACAGGCTGATGCGCGATCTTGTGCTGACCCCGTCGATCATTTTCGGCCTCAGCTATGTCGATGCGGCGCATCTGGGCCGGGAAACCGAACAAGTTGCGCGCGATGACGGCGACGCGCAACTGCTGTTCTATCTTTCACCCGAACTGGAGCTTGCCGCCCCCGACACGGACTGGTCCGTCTTCTGGCGGCTTCATCACCGTTCGGGCGGGGGACAGACGCTGGGGAATATGCGCGGCGCCACCAATGCCAATGTCGTGGGCCTCCGGCTGCGATTCTAGTTGCGGCCGAGCAGTTCCCAACCGTCGATGATCTCCACCGCTTCCTCCGCTGTCTCGACATAGCGGAACAGGCCCAGATCCTCCTCGGAGATCGTCCCCGCGTCTGCCAGTCCCCGCCAGTTGACGATCCCCTCCCAGAACTCCCTGCCGAACATCAGCAGGGGTACACGGGCCATGCGGCCGGTCTGGATCAGGGTCAGGGTCTCGAACAACTCGTCCAGGGTACCGAAGCCGCCCGGAAAGATGGTGATCGCGCGGGCGCGCATCAGGAAATGCATCTTCCGGATCGCGAAATAGTGGAAGTTGAAGCACAGCTCCGGCGTCACATAGACGTTCGGCGCCTGTTCGTGGGGCAGCACGATGCCCAGGCCGATGGAGTTGCCGCCGACCTCGTGCGCGCCCAGGTTGCCCGCCTCCATCACACCGGGGCCGCCGCCGGTGGTGATGACGAATTCACGCCCACCGGTTTCCAGGCTGCGGCGGGTCATTTCCTGCGCGAACAGCCGCGCTTCCTCGTAATAGGCAGACAGCCCGGCCAGCGCGGGGGTCCGCGCATTGGCCGCGTTTTCAGGCGAGGGGATGCGCGCGCCGCCGAACATCACCACGGTCGATTCGACCCCTGCCTCGTCTAGCAGCATCTGCGGCTTCAGCAACTCCAGTTGCAGGCGGATGGGGCGGAGTTCCTCTCGCAACAAGAAGTCGCGGTCGGTGAAGGCCAACTGATAGGCGGGTGAGCGGGTCTGCGGCGTATCGGGAATCTGTTCGGCGCGGACTGCATCCTCGTCGCTGTGGGGAAAGGGGTGGGCGCGGTCCTCGGTGGTCTTGGTCGCGTCGTTCATCGGATCCTCGGATTGCACGGGGCTTGTCCCAGGCTTATAGCCCCGGTGAACCAGTTTCCACCCGCCGCAGAGGAGAGGCCATGACCCAAGCACTTGAGACCGCCATCGAGGCCGCGTGGGAAGCCCGCGCCGACATCGACGCCAGCACGACCGGCTTCATGCGCGAGGCGGTGGAGGAAACCCTGGCGCAACTGGACAGCGGCAACCTGCGCGTGGCCGAAAAGCGCGGCAGCGACTGGCACGTGAACCAGTGGGCGAAGAAAGCCGTGCTGCTGTCCTTCCGCCTGAACGACATGGAGGAGATGTCGGGCGGTCCGCAGGGGTCCAACTGGTGGGACAAGGTGCCGTCAAAATTCGCAGGCTGGGGCGACAACCAGTGGCGCGCGGCCGGTTTCCGCGCCGTGCCCGGCGCCATCGTGCGGCGCAGCGCCTTTATCGCGCCGGGGGCAGTGTTGATGCCGTCCTTTGTGAACCTGGGCGCCCGCGTGGGCGAGGGCACGATGGTCGATACCTGGGCCACCGTCGGTTCCTGCGCGCAGATCGGGAAGAACGTCCATCTGTCGGGCGGTGTCGGCATCGGCGGCGTGCTGGAACCCCTGCAGGCCGGGCCGACGATCATCGAGGACGATTGCTTCATCGGCGCCCGGTCCGAGGTGGTCGAGGGATGCATCGTCCGCGAAGGATCGGTCCTTGGCATGGGCGTCTTCATCGGCCAGTCCACCAAGATCGTGGACCGCGAAACCGGCGCCGTCATGTATGGCGAGGTTCCGGCCGGGTCGGTCGTGGTTGCCGGGTCGATGCCCTCGAAGAACGGCGTCAACCTGTATTGCGCCGTGATCGTCAAGCGCGTGGATGCGAAAACGCGGTCCAAGACCTCGATCAACGAACTGCTGCGCGATTGAGGCGCGACGGGTGACCACGCTTTTAATCGACGCCGACGCCTGCCCGGTCAAGGCCGAGGCTGAACGGGTGGCGACGCGCCTGCGGGTGCCGATGGTGCTGGTCTGCAATGGCGGGCTGCGGCCGTCCGCCAACCCGCTGGTCACGTTGAAGATCGTCGCCGAAGGCCCGGACGAGGCGGACAAGTGGATCGCCGACCAGTGCGGGCCGGGCGACGTGGTGGTGACGGGCGACCTGCCGCTGGCGGACCGTTGCCTCAAGGAGGGTGCGCAGGTCGTGACCCATGACGGCGAGGTGCTGAGCCTTGCCAATATCGGCCCGCGGCTTGCCACGCGCGACCTGATGGCGGATCTTCGCGCCTCCAATCCGTTCATGCAGGGCGGCGGGGCGGCGTTTTCCAAGGCGGACCGGTCGCGGTTCCTGCAATCGCTGGACCGGGCGCTGGCGGCGGCGCTGCGCCAGCCACCGCGATAGCCTTTCGGCAAAACCCGCATCTGCCGGCCCGTGCCACCTTGCGCCCCGACCGCGCATGGCTATAACCCCGGACGATTTAGCCGCCGCCCGCCGCCGCGAAGCCCGAAGGACCAAGCCATGCCGAAAAGAACCGATATCAAGTCGATCCTGATCATCGGCGCAGGCCCCATCGTCATCGGCCAGGCCTGCGAGTTCGACTATTCCGGCGCCCAGGCCTGCAAGGCGCTGCGCGAGGAAGGATACCGGGTGATCCTGGTGAATTCCAATCCCGCGACGATCATGACCGACCCGGAAATGGCCGATGCCACCTATATCGAGCCGATCACCCCCGAGATCGTCGAAAAGATCATCGCCAAGGAACGCCCCGACGCGCTGCTGCCGACGATGGGCGGGCAGACCGGGCTGAACACGGCCTTGGCGCTGGCCGACATGGGCGTGCTGAACCGCTATGGCGTGGAACTGATCGGCGCGCAGCGTGCCGCCATCGAGATGGCCGAGGATCGCAAGCTGTTCCGCGAGGCGATGGACCGGATCGGCTTGGAAAACCCCAAGGCTACCATCGTCGCCGCGCCGAAACTTGCCAGCGGCAAATACGACGTCAACGCGGGCGTGGCGCAGGCCATGGACGCGCTGGAGGACATCGGCCTGCCGGCCATCATCCGTCCCGCCTTTACCCTGGGCGGGACCGGCGGCGGCGTTGCCTATAACCGCGACGACTACGAACGGATCGTGCGGTCCGGCCTGGACGCCAGCCCCGTGGCGCAGGTTCTGGTCGATGAAAGCCTGCTGGGCTGGAAGGAATTCGAGATGGAGGTCGTGCGGGATCGCAACGACAACGCCATCATCGTCTGCGCCATCGAAAACGTCGATCCGATGGGCGTGCATACCGGCGATTCCATCACCGTGGCCCCGGCCCTGACGCTGACCGATCGCGAATACCAGATAATGCGCAACGGCTCTATCGCCGTGCTGCGCGAAATCGGCGTGGAAACCGGCGGATCCAACGTGCAATGGGCGATCAACCCGGCCGATGGCCGCATGGTCGTGATCGAGATGAACCCGCGCGTGTCGCGATCCTCGGCACTTGCATCGAAGGCAACCGGCTTTCCCATTGCCAAGATCGCCGCGAAACTGGCCGTGGGCTATACGCTGGACGAGTTGGACAACGACATCACCAAGGTGACGCCCGCGTCTTTCGAACCCTCCATCGATTATGTCGTGACCAAGATCCCGCGCTTTGCCTTTGAGAAGTTTCCCGGATCAAAGCCCGAACTGACTACGGCGATGAAATCCGTGGGCGAGGTCATGGCCATCGGCCGTTCCTTCCACGAATCGCTGCAAAAGGCACTTGCCTCGATGGAGACCGGCCTGACTGGCCTGGACGAGATCGCCATCGAAGGCGCCGCCGACCAAGGCAAGCCCGCCGTCATCGCCGCCTTGTCGAAAGCCACCCCCGACCGCATCCGCGTCATTGCCGAGGCGATGCGCTTTGGCTTGGGCGATGACGAAATCGGGCGCATCACTAGCTTCGACCCCTGGTTCCTGGCCCGCATCCGCGAAATCGTCGATGCCGAACACAAGCTGCGCCACAATGGCCTGCCTGCCGATGCCGAAGGGCTGCGCGCCGTCAAGATGATGGGCTTTACCGATGCCCGCCTGGCCAGCCTGACCAAGCGCGACGAACATGACATCCGCCGCATCCGCCGCAAGCTGGACGTGGTTCCCGTCTTCAAGCGCATCGACACCTGCGCCGCCGAATTCGAGGCCCAGACCCCCTATATGTATTCCACCTATGAAGCCCCGGCGATGGGCGACGTGGAATGCGAATCGCGCCCGACCAATGCCAAGAAGGTCGTCATCTTGGGCGGCGGGCCGAACCGGATCGGCCAGGGGATCGAGTTCGATTACTGCTGCTGCCACGCCTGCTTTGCGCTGACCGATGCGGGCTACGAGACGATCATGGTCAACTGCAACCCGGAAACGGTCAGCACCGATTACGACACCAGCGACCGGCTGTATTTCGAGCCGCTGACGCTGGAACACGTTCTGGAAATCCTGCGCGTGGAACAGGAAAACGGCACCTTGCACGGCGTCATCGTCCAGTTCGGCGGCCAGACTCCCTTGAAGCTGGCCAATGCCCTTGAAGCCGAACGGATCCCGATCCTGGGCACCACCCCCGACGCCATCGACCTGGCCGAGGACCGCGAGCGGTTCCAGCATCTGCTGAACGATCTGGGCCTGCGTCAGCCCATCAACGGCATCGCCCATTCCGACGAGCAGGCCATTCAGATCGCCGAGCGCATCGGCTTTCCGCTGGTGATCCGCCCGTCCTATGTGCTGGGGGGCCGCGCGATGGAGATCGTGCGCGACATGGACCACCTGCGCCGCTATATCACCGAGGCGGTCAAGGTGTCCGGCAAGAATCCGGTGCTGTTGGACAGCTATCTGTCCGGCGCGATCGAGGTCGATGTGGACGCCTTGTCGGACGGTGAAAACGTCCATGTCGCGGGCATCATGGAACATATCGAGGAAGCGGGGGTCCATTCGGGCGACAGCGCCTGTTCCCTGCCCCCTCATACCCTGGACGCCGCCACCATCGAGGAACTGAAAAAGCAGACCGTGGCGATGGCGCGCGCGCTGAAGGTCAAGGGCTTGATGAACGTGCAATTCGCGCTGAAAGACGGCGCGATCTATGTGCTCGAGGTGAACCCGCGCGCGTCCCGCACCGTGCCCTTTGTCGCCAAGGCTACCGACAGCGCCATTGCATCGATCGCGGCGCGGCTGATGGCGGGCGAGCCCATGTCGAACTTCCCCCTGCGCGCGCCCTATCCCGAAGGCGTCGGCCCGGAAACCGACCTGCCCTTCGCCGATCCGATGACCCTGGCCGATCCGATCACACCCTGGTTTTCCGTCAAGGAGGCCGTGCTGCCCTTTGCCCGCTTCCCTGGCGTCGATACGCTGCTTGGCCCGGAAATGCGTTCGACGGGCGAAGTCATGGGCTGGGACCGCAATTTCGCCCGCGCCTTCCTCAAGGCGCAGATGGGCGCGGGATCGAACCTGCCCTTTGAAGGCCGCATTTTTGTTTCCGTCAAGGACGCCGACAAGACCGAGGCCTTGGCCGGCGCCGCCCGCGACCTGACATCGATGGGCTTTTCCTTGATCGCAACCAGCGGCACTGCCGATTTCCTGGCGGCTGCGGGGGTCGAGACTGCCCGTGTGAACAAGGTTTACGAAGGCCGCCCCAACATCGTCGACCGGATGAAGAATGGTGAAATCGCCATGGTCCTGAACACGACTGAGGGTGTCCAGGCCATCGCCGACTCCCGCGAGATCCGTGCGGTGGCGCTGTATGACAAGATCCCCTACTTCACCACGGCCGCGGGCAGCATCGCGGCCGTCGCAGCCGTCAAGTCGCGCGAGGAAGGCGAGGTCGGCGTCAGAAGCCTGCAGGCCTGAGGGGATATCGGAATGCGACCGACCGACAGTGTACATAACTGTCGGTCGTGACCGAAGGACAGCATCGGCGAGTTCGAGTTGGGCGTGCTCGGAACGAGGATGCTCGATGCTGCCAGGTCGAAGGCGCGCCGGGGCAAACTGTACCTTTCGGTGCCGTTTGGCTATGTCTGGCATCGCGAAGCAGGCTTGGGGCTCGATCCAGATCTCCGAATGCAGGAAGTGATCCGGCTCATCTTCGCCCGCTTCCACGAACTTGGCAGCGCGCGCCAGGTGCTGTTGCCGGTGACGGCGGATCAGATCCACCTCCCTCAGCCTTCAGATGAGGGCCGCGGGACCAGCTTCACCTGGTTGCCGACCCGCTACCGCGATGTCATCGCGGTTCTCAAGAACCATTCTATGCAGGCGCTTATCCTTACGGAAAGAGTGAGAAGCGTATCTCCCTTGTCGACGGGCGTGCCGCGCGGATTTACGGGTAGGGCAAGCCGGCAGGAACTTGGGAAATTTTCATCAAGGACCACTACAAGGGCTACATCAGTTGGGAGGTCTAAGAGCGCAACCAGAAGCAGTTGGCGCTCAGCACCTATGGCCGCGCGCCGGCGGCACGAAGTCAGGCTGGGGCGGCAAGGCGTTACTGTCGGGGATCATAACGTACGGGCGGTGTGGACGACGACTGAGTGTCGCCTATACAGGCAACCCGCAAAGTCGGCCGGTCTATCGTTGGGACAAGCCCAACCTGATGATATGCCTGCCCCGGTGCATGACCTTTGGCGTCCAAGTGTTGAGGGGGCGGTTGCGCGCGCGCTGCTGCGCGGGAGAACCGCTGGCGATCGAGGCCGCGTTCGAGGCAGAGCGAATACACCGGGAACGACAGGAGGATCGGCGCCAGATCCTCGATCTGGAACTGCAGCAGGCCTGTTGCGAAGCCGCTCTTGCCGAGCGTTGCTATGCGGCCTGCGATCCTGACAACCGTCTGATCGCCGCGCGGTTGGAGAAGAACTGGGAAACAGCGCTGCGCCGCGTGCGGGATCTGGAAGCCCGCCAATTTGGCAAACATTCATCGACCATCGAGATCGATCCGCGCACCTTCGCCAATCTGGCGGACAATCTGTCAGCGGCTTGGAATGCGCCCGATGTGACAATGGGACGATTATTCCTCCTTGTCTTATTCAGGGGCTGGCTTCTGAGGGTATACAGGAGCCACTGCCCGCAACGCCATTTATGGCGGGCAGTGGCGGCGGTTGGATCGTCATCTGCTGGGTCAGCAAGGACCGTTTCGGAGTTTGATCAACCGCCGTCTTCACCAGGGGCCTGAACGGATACGCGTGTTTGCGTCACGCATGACAAGCATAGGACATGGCGAAGATGACTGAACATACCATTGGCATCGACATCTCGAAAACCCATCTCGACGCCTTCCGACTGGAAGACCAGGCGGCGCGGCGGTTCGAGAACGCGCCCCGGGGCTTCCGGGCCTTGATCCGCTGGCTCGGCCAGACGCCGGTCGCCCGCATCGTCTTCGAACCGACAGGGCCTTATCATCGGGCCTTCGAGACGGCGCTGTCGGGCAAGCTGCCGCTGGTCAAGGTCAATCCGCTGCAGGCCCGGCGCTTTGCCGAAGCGTGCGGGATGCGGGCCAAGACCGATGCCATCGATGCACGCATCCTGGCTCGGATGGGGGCCGCCCTGAGGCTGGAACCGGATGCGCCAGCCGCGGAAAACCTGCTTGCGCTCAAAGACTTGCAGGTGGCACGGACGGCACTGGTCAAGGAGCGCACCCGCCTGCGCAACCGCAGCCATGTGCAGCTCAATCCGATCCTGAAACGCCAGAGCAAGGTGCGCCTGACCCTCGTCGAGCGCCAGCTCGCCGAGCTTGATGCCGCGATTGCACGCCATATCGCCAGCGACAAAGCCCTGGAGCGCAAGCGCGAGATCCTGTGCTCGATCCCCGGCCTCGGACCCATCGCCGCCGCGCTGATCCTCACCTTCCTGCCGGAAATCGGCACCCTCGACAGAAAGCAGGCCGGAAGTCTCGCAGGTCTTGTCCCGAACAGCCGCGAGTCCGGTCAATGGAAGGGAAAGTCATTCATCAGCGGCGGGCGAAAGCCCCTGCGTGACGCGCTCTACATGCCTGCCCTCGTGGCCATGCGCTTCCACCCTGATCTCAAGGCGAAGTATCACGCCCTGCGCGAGGCCGGAAAGCCCGCCAAGCTGGCCATCGTCACGCTCATGCGCAAGCTCATCGAAACGGCCAACGCTCTCGTCAAAGCCGACCGCAATTGGGCCCCTAAACCGACTTGACCAGGACGGATACTCTGAACGCTGATTGCCGATATTGTCGTGGATGTTGAGATGCGGTGCGCGAGGTCGTCCTCACGATCCATTGGCGGGGCGGTCGCCACTCGGAACTGAGGGTTCGCAAACCTCGAGCGGGCGAACAGGGTTGTGAGACCACCGGGGATGCGCTGGGGGTGATGCGGAGCATGGCAGGACGCTGGTCGGACGACCATGTCGCCGCCTCGCTCAATCGCATGGGAATGCCCACAGGACAGGGCAAAACCTAGACGGCGCACTGTGTCGCCTTGGGCCGGCCTGTGCGTGGCATCCACGCCTGCCGGTCCACGGAAATGGATGGCGCCTGGCTGACCATGACCGAAGCAGCCAAAGTCGTGGGCGTCGCAAACCACCGGATACGCCGCCTCATCCGGGCAGGCGTGCTGCCTGCCGAGCAGGTTGTTCGTGGCGCGCCTTGCCAAATCCGTGCCGATGACTCGACTCGACGCAGGATCACGCCGCGGCAACCCGAAACAGTCGCCCGTGTCGCCTTGCCGATACAGACACGCTTCCAAGGTTTACAGATAGGTGATGAAGGAGTGCGCAATGACTCGGCCGTCGCCAAGCTCATAGCTACCTGCTCCCTGCATTTCAGTCCTTTATCTCGATAGCAGGGACAATGCGGCAGCATAGCGGTTGCTGGTCGTCGCGGTTTGGACCTGTGACAGGGCAAGATAGCGCGTGGTCAGCTTGTCGATGGTGGCGTCCGTCGAAATCGCGGAAAAGCTGCTGCTGCCTAGAAACCGTTCTGAGGCCGACATGAACTCCTCAAGCTGACGATCGACCGACAGGTTGGCGATTGAACTGAGCATCCTGAAGGCCCCTGCAAAAACGGTGCGCAGAGGTTCGTTGCCCAGAACTTCATACCACAGGGTCTTGTCACTGGATGTGCGGGTGGCAAAGGCCTTGACCTCGTTCCGGGCGTTCAGGGCCAAGCGATAGCTTTCATCCCCCTCGCCCACGCGCTTTTCGAATTGCCGTTGGACATAGGCCTGCGTCAGTGCCTTACCCGTCGCGACGGCGTCTGTCCGCTTGTCAAAAGCTTGGGCCAGCTTCAGATAACGCTTGTCCCCCAACCGGTTGACCAGGGATGCGCTGTCCCCCAAATCCGCTTCCAACACCTTGCGGATGAAGGCCTTGCTGGCAAGATCGCTGTCCAGGCCAAAGGCGCCAAGCGCCACCTGCAGCATCTTGTAATCACCGACCAAATCCGCAGCCGTGGTGGTGGCCGTCAGGTTTTCCTGGAGATAGGCGGTGGCCCGTTGCACCGTAGGGTCTTTCGCCGTGGCCTCGAGCTGACGGGATTCCATGCGCTGCAACACACGCCATCCCGCCAAGCCGCTTAACCCCACGGTGATTGCTGCGGTCATGGCACCCTCATTGACGGCGGGCTTGGATAAGCTGGTCTTCCTGGGGCAGCAGGTCACGCAGCCGCCGCAGGGCGGGATAAACTGCGCCGTCTTCGACGCTGATCCGCGCGTCGCATAGGGCAGCCTGGCTGGCCTTGTCCTCGAACACCAAGGCCAGTTGTGCGATAGCCAGGAGCAATTGGCGCCTGCCTTCGTCCAGAGCAGCGTCACCTGACAGGATCAGTTGCGCGATATAGCAGGCACGGCCGACTGGGGTGTTTGCGCGGTCGGGATGGATCGCGTCCTTGAGGCGCAGGACATTCGCATTGGGTGTGCGGATGGCGATCTTGGATCGACGATCACCGTTTTCGATAACGGCCCCGTTGATCAGCACGCGTTCGTTTGGCGCAAGCTTTAGAACAAGGCCGCTCATGCCGAGGCCTCCTGGCGCAACCCGCGCATCATGGCCATATTGATGTCGATCAGCGGGGCAAGGCTGACTTTGCCAGACAAAGCCTGATGGCCGTGACGCAGCGCAAAGCCGGCCAGCGACAGCAGCCCCGCCCGGACAGCGTCCGGCAGCGCGTTGCCGGGGTCGGCAAGGTCGCTTGCCAGAATGGTCCAAAGTTGGTTGTTCTTGTCCACGGCGGCGATCGTATCCGGGCCACACCCGGCCTCGGCCGCTTGGCGCAACATCCGGGTCACGCGCGAGAAGACATCGTATTCGGCATCGCGCGCGGTGCGGACGACGCTGTTGCCATAGCCAGTGTTGGAAAAAGAAGGGACCGCGTTCAAGGGTGATCATCCTGATCTGAAGGGTCAGCGATAGCGGGGCGCCACAGGGCGCCCCAACGAGTATCCTGGATCAGCGGAACAAGCTCATGATCGCCGAGGGCGCCTGGTTGGCGATCGATAGGGCCTGGATGCCCAGCTGCTGCTGGGTTTGTAGCGCCTGCAAGCGGGCCGAGGCTTCTTCCATGTCGGCATCCACCAGAGAACCGATGCCCACCTTAAGAGAGTCGGCAAGCTTCCCAACGAACTCTGATTGATCAGAGATCCTTTTGGCAGCCGCACCAAGCTTGGCAGAGCCAGCTACGGCGATGTCCAACAGGTTCTCGATCTTCGAAACTGCAGTAGTCACGTCGTCCTGGTCGGCCAGCGTGCCAATAGCGGAAGAGGAATGTCCCACCCCGCTCGTCGCCAAGGTGGAGGCGTCTGTAGCAACGTAGGCACGATCATATCCAAGCGAAGCAACCTGAATCAGCCCCGCAGTGGTCGTGCCACTGCCAGAGGCACGATTCAGAGAAGCCAGCACCGTGAAGTTTTGAACGGCCGTACCTGTTACCGCAGCTTGACCGGGCACACCACCAGCCTTCAGCAGGTTCACCCCGTTCATCTGCGTGCCAGCAATGATCGACGTGATCTGCTTCTCTTTCTCGGCAATGTCATTGGTGACCTTGGCGAAGTCAAAGCCATCGGTTCCTGCTCGAGAAGCGAGATCCTTCATCTCATTCAGAACTTTTACAATTTGCTCAGAGCCGCTGAGTGCAGTCCCAACAGTTGCTCCGGCAACATTCAGGCTGCTCTGGATCGAACGAAGCGACGATTGGTCTGTCTCCATGATTTTCGAGATAGCCCAGACCGCAGCGTTGTCTTTGGCGGAACCGATCGACTTGCCGGTCGCGATTTCCGACTGCGCCTTGTTCAGGTTGGCATTGACGTTCTTCAGGGTTTGCAGGGCGACGATGGCGCCATTGTTGGTCAGAATACTGGACATCTTATCCTCGGATATAATGGATGCTTTGCATCCTTGATTGTGACAATTGGCCTTCTGACCCTGGGTGTTTATCCCTGTGCCGCTTTTGGCATGACCACAGTCCTAGCAGCCGGTGATTGATGGATAGTGAATCTTCCCTCGCCCCTCAAATACCGAACACAAAGGATTTTAGTTAAAACCGCTGCGCCAGCATGGCATTGGTGGGCGTATTGCGGCGCTGGCCCGCCTGGTCATAGGTTTGCAGGCTGCGCGCATTCTTGACGATGTCGCGGATTTGGTCGATGGCACGCTGGGTGCCGCGCGCCGAATCCTCGGCCAGGCGGCGCAGGTGTTGCAGAACCTGCTCGGTTTGCGCCTTCGATTCGGCATCCAGCCCGTCGCGTTCGAATCGGTGGGCAAGCGTCTCGATCCGGACAAGGGCCTGGGCTGCGTCGCCGGAAATGATGGCCTGTTCGATGCCGCGCAGGATTTCGCGGTGCTTGGGTTTCATTGCCCCATCCATTTGCTGAATCCCAGATCCATGCGGTCCGCCAGGGCCGCGGCCTGTTCCTGGATCAGGAAGCTGGAAAACTGGTCTTCGCCAATGCCGCCGCCGAACGCGCCGGTGTTGGATTTCGGACCGCAGTATTTCAGCATCTCCTCCAGAAACAGTTGTTCGAGTTGTTCGGATGGCGGGCGTGGCGGGGACGCGGACGCGGACGCGGACGCCGTTGAAACTTGGTTGACCTGCATGACCATTTTCCCGATTGCGGATATTTTTCATGATTAGCGTCTCACGGTAAATAAATCGTAAGGACTTATCCTTATTCCTGAAGGCCTCAGGTTGGGAATCGGGCCTATGTCAGAGAGTTTTGTTTTACCGGTCGCGAATATGATCCAAGCCTCGGTTCTTGCCGAACCTGTGGTCGAGGGCGAGGAGGATGCATCGGACTTCACCGTCGAGGAGGTTGCGATTGACGAGTTGCCGACCGATGCGATTTCGGCAGACATGGTTGATGGGGGCCAGCCCCCCCAGGACCGGTTGCAGATGCTGATCGAGGACTTGTCGGGGATTACCGGCGCCTTTCGCCAAGCTCCGGCCGAGGAGGGGCAAGAGGGAGTGGAGGCGGATATCCCCGAAATCAAGGTGGCCCCGCCCGAATTGGGGCCGCGGGTCGCCCAGGCCGCGCCACTTGATCCCCCGCTTGTCCTGTTGGTCCAGGCAGCCACCGATATGCCGCAGATCGACCTTGTGCCCGCCGACCTGTCCCTCCTGCCCGTTCATCCGTCGCGCGACGCCGCAGCGGCCTCCCCGGACCGGCCGCTGATCCGGGTTCCTGTCCCATCGGTGGTGCGCCAGATGGCGGAGGCGATCGTCACAGCCCGCGAGGACCGGATCGAGGTTGCCCTTGCGCCCGAGGAACTAGGCCGCATCCGCATGGTCATGACCGGGCCGGAACACAGCCCCCATGTGCTGGTCTGGGCCGAACGGCCCGAGATCCTGGACCAGCTGCGCCGCAATGCCTCGATCTTGCAGGACTGTTTCGGCGATGCCGGAATGGCCGACGCGTCCTTTGAGTTCCAAGACGACAACGGGACCGGGACCGGCGGCCAGAAGCCGTTTCCCGAAGCGGCCCGGCAGGGCTTTGACGTGACCGAATCTGTTCCTGTTCCCGTTGCCTGGACGCCCATGGCGATCCCGGCGCGTCTGGACATCCGCATCTGAAAGGAAAAACGCTTGGTTTCCGCAATCACCGGCGCAACGACCGCGACCGCCGCCTCGGCCGCCCCGCCCACCGCTTTCACGACCGCCCAGTCGACGAATTTCGACACCTTCCTCAAGATGCTGACCACGCAGTTGCAGAACCAGGATCCCCTGAACCCGATGGAGGGCAGCGATTTCGCCGTCCAGCTTGCGACCTTCTCGGGGGTCGAACAGCAGGCGCAGACCAACAAGCTGCTGGAACAGATGCTGACGCAGTCGGGCGGCAGCCTGGGCCAGCTGGCCGAGTGGATTGGGAAAGAGGTGCGGACGACCGAACCCGTCTGGTTCGGGGACAAGCCTCTGACATTGGACATCGCCCCGGACAGCCGTGCCGACAACGTCACCTTGGTGACGCTGAACGAAGCGGGCAAGGAGGTGTTGAGAGAGGAAATCGGGCCGGGCGAAGGCCAGATCGACTGGCTGGGCCGCAATGACAGCGGTGAGAAGCTGGCCGACGGTCGCTATTTCTTTGTCATCGAAAGCATGAAGTCGGGCGAGGTGATTTCCGAAGATCGGGTCGGCGCCTATGTCCGCGTGGCCGAGGCCGAGGTCGGCGCACAAGGGGTCGAGTTGATCTTTGAAGGGGGCGGATCGGCCCTTGCTGCCCAGATCGAGGCCCTTCGCGGCGGAACCTAAAGCTGCGGCAGAAAGGCGCCGCGCATCGTCAGGATCTCCTCGCTGATCCGGG
Source organism: Paracoccus everestensis (assembly GCF_021491915.1). NCBI lineage: Bacteria > Pseudomonadati > Pseudomonadota > Alphaproteobacteria > Rhodobacterales > Paracoccaceae > Paracoccus > Paracoccus everestensis. The sequence continues at coordinate 2,915,520 of NZ_CP090836.1, forward strand.
CGGTGGCGGGGCTGGGCTGCCGATCGGCGCGGCGCAGCAGATACCAGCTTCGCTGGATCGGCAGTCCGATGCCCCGCAGCGCGATCAGGCGGCCCGACCGCAATTCCTCGGTCACGGTGTGCTGGGATATCAGCGCGATCCCCAGGCCCGCGATCACCGCCTGCTTGATCGTCTCGTTGGTGCCCATTTCGACCGCGCGCCATGTCGCGCCTTCGCCGATGCGATCCAGAAAGCGGGTCATCAGGGTGCGGGTGCCCGATCCTTCCTCGCGTGACAGAAAGGTCTGGGCCAGCAGGTCGCCGGGCATCACCGGGTCGGCGGGGGCCAATGGATGATCGGGTGCAGCGATGATGATATGGGGATGGGGTCCGACAGGGTCGGCGATCACCGCCGGTTCGCGCGGCGGGCGGCCCATGATCGCCAGATCCAGTTGATCGGCCGCAAGCGCCGCCAGGATCGTGTCGCGGTTGCCAATGCGCAACGTCACCTCGATATCGGGCAAAAGTCGCAAAAGCCGGGCGACCAGGCCGGGGGCGAAATATTTGCCGGTGGACACCACGCCCAGCACCACGGTGCCAACATGGCCTTGCTGCAAGGCGCGGATATCACGCCCTGCGCGGGCTAAGGCGGTGGCGATCTGCGCCTCGGCCAAAAGCAAGGCCTGCCCCTCGGGGGTCGGGCGAAAGGCGCCGTGTTCGGCCCGAGCTACCAGGAGACGACCGGCCAACTCCTCTAGCCCCCGCAGCTGGCTGTGGATGGCGGGCGTGGTTAATCCCAGCAGGCTTGCGGCGCCCGTCAGGCTGCCGCTGTCAGCCACCGCGCGCAGGCAGCGCAGCTGCCGCAAGCTGATCCCATCAATCTTCATTTTCATCAAATTTTAATACATCTTCCAGATTATTAAATTTCCTTGAAATTTTCTGCCTGTCAATCTGCCCTCGTCGAACGCCATGAGGAGGGGCCGATGACCGCGCCCAGCATCGAAACGACCCATATGCCGCCGCAAGTCCGGCCGCTGATGCTGGCAATCGACCCGCTGGACGGTTCGTCGAACATCGACACCAATGTGTCCATCAGCACGATCTTCGCGGTCTGTCCCGCCAAGGATCAGCCTGACGCCAGCTTCTTGCGCCCCGCGCGCGAATTGATCGCAGGGGGATGCATCATCCTTGGTCCGCGCTGCTGCCTGATGGTCAGCTTTGGCGACGGCACGCAAATCTATACGCTGAACCCCGACACGGACAGCTTCGACCTGACCGCCCCCGCATGACCATGCCCATCTGCTTTTTCGAATTCGCCATCAGCGCGTCGCACTATCGTCATTGGCCGCCCGTTCCGCGCCTATATCGACGGCTGCCTGGCCGGGATCGACGGCCCCCGTGCGCAGAACTTCAACTTACGCTGGACGCCACTATCACCGACCTTCACGGGCGCACGCCGCTGGTCTTTGGATTTGCCGCAAAAGCGGACCGCGTCGCCGCCTGTCACGACCTGCCCGACGCCGAGGTGTCCGCCCTGTTCGGCCATCGCGGCCTGTTGTGGGCCTGAGGTATATCCATGAGCAAGAAGCACCCCATCATTTCCGTCACCGGCAGTTCCGGGGCGGGCACCACCACGGTCAAGTCCACCTTCGACCAAATCTTCCGCCGCGAGGGGATCCGCGCCGTCAGCATCGAGGGCGATGCCTTCCAGCGCTTCGACCGGCAGGCCATGAAGGACGAACTGGCCCGCCGCCAGGCCGCGGGCGATCAGACCTTCAGCCATTTCAGCTTTGATGCCAATGAACTGGAGAAGCTGGAGGAGATCTTCCGCATCTATGGCGAGACGGGCAGCGGGGAAACCCGCCATTATGTCCACGATGACCGCGAGGCCGAACGCTGGAGCACGCCGCCCGGCACGTTTACCCCCTGGGCACCTTTCGAGGCAGGATCGGACCTGCTGTTCTACGAAGGGCTGCACGGCGCGGTGGTCAATGACAGCGTCAACCTGGCGGGCTTGGCGGATCTGAAGATCGGCGTGGTGCCCGTCATCAACCTTGAGTGGATCCAGAAGATCCACCGCGACAAGGCCTCCCGCGGCTATTCGACCGAGGCCGTGACCGACACGATCCTGCGCCGGATGCATGCCTATGTGCATTGCATCTGCCCGCAATTCACCCAGACCGACATCAATTTCCAGCGGGTGCCGGTGGTCGATACCTCGAACCCCTTCATCGCCCGCTGGATCCCCACCGCCGACGAAAGCCTGGTGGTGATCCGGTTCCGCAACCCGCGCGGCGTCGATTTTCCCTATCTGACCCAGATGATCGACGGGTCGTGGATGACGCGGGCCAATTCCATCGTCATTCCGGGACCGAAAAGCGACCTTGCCATGCAGCTGATCCTGACGCCGATGATCCTGCGTCTGGTTGCCGACGCCAAGCGCGCCTGAGGCCATGCGATGAACCAGATGACCCGCATCGATCCAGTTCTGAAAGCCAAGATAGCGAACGCGATCCGTGCCCTGGCAATGGACGCGGTCGAGGCCGCCACATCGCCCATCCCGGCGCGCCCATGGGGATGGCCGATGGCCGATGTGGCGACCGTCCTGTTCAACCGCTTCATCCGGGTGGATCCGGCTTATCCCCGCTGGCCTGATCGCGACCGCTTCGTGATGTCGGCGGGGCATGGGTCAATGCTGGTCTATGCCGTCAATCACCTGCTGGGCCATGACGACATGGGCACCGACCAGATCCGCGTCTTCCGGCAGACGGGATCGCGCACGGCAGGCCACCCAGAATACGGCCCTGCCAAGGGGATCGAGATCACGGCCGGCCCCCTGGGCCAGGGCATCACCAGCGCCGTCGGCATGGCGTTGGCGGAACGCATGGCCCATGCCCGCTGGCCGGACCTGAGGGACCGCTGGACCTATGTGATTGCGGGCGAAGGCTGCCTGATGGAGGCGATCAGCCAAGAGGCAATCGACCTGGTGGGCCACCTGCGGCTGGGCGGCTGATCGTGCCGTGGGACGACAACCGCATTACCATCGACGGCAGGACGGACCTGTCCACCCGCGCCGACCAGAAGGTGCGCTTTGCCGCTGCGCGCTGGCATATGCAGGCGGTGGACAGGCATGACCGCGAGGCAGTCGCCGCGGCCATTCAGGCCGCGTGGGCCGACGACCGCCGCTCGATGGTCGCCTGCAAGACCATCATCGACTTTGGCGCGCCGAACAAGCGGGGCGGCCACGATGCCCACGGCGCGCCTTTGGGGCCGAAGACATCGCCGCCCGCAAGATGCGGGATCGGCCGTACGACCCTTCTATCCGCCTAAAAGGATTTGATCGCTAATCATTACCAAAGGCTTGTTGCGGTTCGCCCGAAGGTCGCAACCCGCAAGGCCAGCGAAATGGCGTTGGAGGCCATCAACGCGACCCTGCCCCGGACCATTGGCGGAAGCGCGGATCTGAACGGGTCGAAACTGACCCGCAGCAAGGGAATGCAGGCTGTACGCCCGGACGACTATGCGGGCCGCTATGTCCATTGTGGTATTCGCGAACATGGCATGGCGGCGGTGATGAACGGGACTGCGTTGCATGGCGGGTTCATCCCCTATGGCGGGAAATTCCCGGCATTCCCCGACTATTCCCGGCCCGCGATCCGGCTGGGCGCACAGATGAGGGTGCCGATCGTCCATGTGATGGACCCATGACAACATCGATTTGAGCGAAGACGGCCTGATCTACCAGCTGGTCAAGCATCTGGCATCCTTGCGCACCATCCCGAACCTTCAGGTGTTCCCCCGCCGGTGCGGTGGCAACCGCCGAGGCCTGGGAAATCGCCCTGACCAGCCAGTCCACCCCCTCGGTCCTGGCCTTGGCCAAGCAGCTTATCACGGGAGAGAACTGATGGCGCTGATCACGCTGAGATAGCTTTTAGACCATGGCTATGGCGTGCCCGCCTTTAACATCAACAACATAGAACAGGGTCTGGCGATCCTGAAAGCCACCGCCGTCGATGCCTGGTCATCCTGCAAGCCAGCCGGGCGCGCGGTCTTATGCCGGCGACATCACGCTGCGCCGCAAGGCCGAGGCCCTGGCCGAGACTAACCCCGGCATCCCGATCTGCCTGCACCAGGACCACGGCAACAACCTGGCGACCTGCATGTCGGCGATCCGCCACGGCTTCACATCGGTGATGATGGACGGGTCGCTGCACGCTGTGCCGCGACCGGTTCGAACGCTTCGGCACGGCGGGGCAGGCACCCAAGACCAAGGTCATCGCGATGGACAAGAGGGTCAACCACTATGCGTCGGGGTTCTGGACCCGGCCATCACCGGCGCGAAAGCCGCCGGAGAGGAGGAGTCACCACGAACGAGATGCCAACCAAGCTGGACGCCAAAAGCGCTACGCCGCAGGTTCGTGGGCAAGCTGGAAGGCGATCCGGCCACCACCAAGGGCTATTACGACATCTTCCGCGAGGATCGGAATCCGATGGCCCAGGAAAACGGCTCTTCTTCGAACAGGACTGGGCATCGCTCAACAAGATGATGCCTGTCGCCTCGGGCGGGATCCATGCGGGCCAGATGCACCAGCTACTGACCTATTTGGGCGAGGATGTGGTCCTGCAATTCGGCGGCGGAACCATCGGCCATCCGCACGGCATCTAGGCTGGCGCGACCGCGAACCGCGTGGCGCTGGAGGCGATGGTCTTTGCGCGCAACGCCGATCGCGACATCTGGAACGAGGGCGAGGATATCCTGCGCAACGCGGCCAGGACCTGCACGCCGCTGAAGCAGGCGTTGGATGTGTGGAAGGACGTGCCCTTCAACTATGCCTCGACCGGTGCGCCTGATTTCACGCCGATGGCCGAAGTGTCGATGTGATCCCAACGGTGCGTGTGAACACGCGCCCTACCCGCCCCTAGGGTGCGTGCTTGCACGCACCGCCCCCGCCACAAGGGACAAAACCCATGAAACTGCGCCAAGGACAGTTCAGCTTTCTGCCCGACCTGTCGGACGACGACATCCGGGTCCAGGCCCAATACGCTATCGGCAATGGCTGGGCCGTGTCGGTCGAATACACCGACGACCCCCATCCTTGGGACACCTATTGGGAAATGTGGGGCCATCCGATGTTGGACAACCCGGACGCCGCCGTGGTCTTCCAGGTCAACGAATGCCGCAAGGAACATGGCGGCAAGTACATCCGCGTCATCGCCTTTGGCGCATCGCCCGGTTGGGAATCCGTCAGCATGAGCGTCATCGTGAACCGCCCAGCCAGCGAACCCGGCTTCGGCATGGTCCGTCAGGAAGGCGAGGGCCGCAGCATCCGATACACCATCGAAAGCCATACTATGCGCGAACCTGCAGGCGCGCGATACGCCTGATCCCTTCCGGCGGTGTCCCCCCCACCGCCCAAGCTTTTGTGAAAGGTGCCCCAATGGACGATCCCCGCCCCACCCATGTCGATCTGGCCGCATCCTTCGAGTAAAGCGGCGTGCGCGAACTGGATGAGACCCTGACAGGCCTTGAACCGGTCAAGTCCCACATCCGCGAGACCGCCGCCCTGCTGCTGGGGGACAAGGCCGCCGCCAGCTGGGGCTGGCTGTCGAAACGTCCATGCTGCATATGTTCTTGACCGGCAAGACCACCGTGGCGCTGAAGATGGCCAGCCTGCTGCACCGCCTGGGCTATGGCCGCAAGGGCCGCTCGCGCATCGCATCGAACTTCCCGAGCATAGCGGTCCCGAACTGCTGCATATCGCGGAAAAGATGCTGACCAGCCAGAACTACCGTCTGGACGATGATGCGCGAACGGCGATGGAGCAGTATATCACCGCCCGCCGGACCCTGCCGCATTCGCCAATACCCGGCAGGTTCGAAACGCGCTGGACCGCGTTCACCTGCGCCAGGCCGACCGCCTGATCAACAAGGCGAAGGGGCCCATGGACGCCTTCCGCCTGTCGCTGATCGCCGAACCCAACATCCGCGTTTTCGGGGCGGGCTGGACATGGACAGGCTTGACGCGCAGGGCGCAAACCGCCAATCCGCTGCGGAATGATTGGGAAAGGGACCGCCATGACCTTCGACCGCAGCATCAAGATCGCGCCTTCCATCCTATCCGCCGACTTCGCCAATTTCGGGGCCGAGATCCGCGCCATCGAGGATCAGGGTGCGGACTGGGTCCATGTCGATGTGATGGACGGGCATTTCGTGCCGAACCTGACCTTCGGCCCGCCTGCCGTGAACGCGTTTCGTCCCCATGTCACGACCTTCATGGATGTCCACCTGATGATCGCCCCGGTGGACCCCTATATCGAGGCCTATGCCGAGGCGGGCGCCGACATGATCACCGCCCATGTCGAGGCCGGTCCCCATCCCCACCGCACCCTGCAGGCGATCCGAGCGACAGGGAAAAAGGCCGGGATCGCGCTCAATCCCGGCACCCCGGTCGAGGCGGTGGAATACCTGCTGGATCTGGCCGACATGGTGCTGGTGATGACCGTGAACCCCGGCTTCGGGGGGCAAAAGTTCATCCACGGCCAGGTGGACAAGATCGCCCGCCTGCGCGGCATGATCGGCGACCGGCCCATCCATATCCAGGTGGACGGCGGCGTGGATCCCAAGACCGCATCCCTTGTGGCCAAGGCCGGGGCGGATGTGCTGGTCGCAGGATCGGCGGTGTTCAAGGGCGGGTCGGTCAGCCAGCCGCAGGTTTACGGGCAGAACATCCGCACGATCCGCGAGGCCGCAAGGGGACTGTCGCAAGCGGTTTGACAATCCCCCGCTCCCTGCGCTTTCCTGCCGGGGAACAACGCAGGGGAGCGGTCATGGATCTGGGCATCAGGGGAAAGCGCGGGCTGGTCTGCGCGGCGTCAAAGGGTCTGGGGCGCGGCTGCGCCGAAGCCCTGGCCGAGGCAGGGGTCGATCTGGTCATCAACAGCCGCACCGAATCCGAGATCACCAGGACGGCCGAGGAGATCGCACGGAAGCACGGCGTTTCCGTCACCCCCGTCGCCGCCGACATCACCACCGAGGAAGGCCGCGCCAAGGTGCTGGCCGCGGTCGGACAAGCCGATATCCTGGTCACCAACGCGGGCGGCCCGCCGCCGGGCGATTGGCGCGACTGGAGCCGCGACGATTTCATTCGCGCCATCGACGCAAATATGCTGTCGGCGATCGCGCTGATGCAGGCGCTTGTGCCCGGCATGATGGACCGGGGCTGGGGCCGGGTGGTCAACATCACCTCGGCCTCGGTTCGCTCGCCCGTATCGGTGCTGGGGCTGTCCAATACCGCGCGGACCGGGCTGACCGGATTTGTCGCGGGAATGTCGCGCCAGGTGGCGGGGCATGGGGTCTGCGTGAACAACATCCTGCCCGGCATTCATGCGACCGCCCGCGCCGACAGCCTGGACAAGGGTGTATCCAACAAGCAGGGCATCAGCATCGAGGACGCGCGCCGCCAGCGGCAGGCGGGCATCCCCGCGGGCACCTATGGCACGCCCGAGGATTTCGGCGCCACCTGCACCTTTCTGTGCGGTCAGCAGGCGCGGTTCATCGTGGGCCAGAACATCCTGCTGGACGGCGGCGCGCTGAACGCCACGGTCTAGGGCTGCCCGGTGGCGGCGCGATAGGCGCGCAGGATCCCTGCAAGCTGGTCCCGGCGGACCTGGGGGTCGGCCAGCACCGCGCACAGCCCCCGGGCGCGGGCGGACATCTGCTGGCAGTCGTCGGGATTGGCACGCGCCCAGGCCAGCCTTTCCGGCAGATCGCCCGCGCCGGGGCGCAGGGGGATATAATGCTGCCAGGGCTGGAAGATCCCGCGCGCGAAGGTCTCCCAGCCGTCCTCTTCCAGCAGCACGACCGAGTTGCTGTTGGCCAGCGGCAGGAAATCCTCGGCCCCCGAGGTCGCGCCCAGGCAGACCAGATAGCGGTGCGACAACAGCACATCGTCGCCCTTCCGGCTTGCAATCAGATGCGGCAGGCCCGCGAGGCCCAGGGCCTTTTCCCCCCGCGCGTCCGGGGTCAGGCCAGCATCGATCCGGTCCGATCCGTGATGGCGCAGGGCCAGTACGACGCGTGCGGCGGCGCGCAGGTCCGCCCCTGCACCCGCCTTGCCCGCCAGCAGGTCCGCCACGGCCTCGTGCACCGGGCGCAGGGGCTGGCCGTCCTGCGCGATCACATGACCAGACAGGTCGCCGCGGAAAACGGCCCGGTCCAGCTTTTGCGCAAAGGGCGGGTCGGGGCGGTCGGGGCGGCCCAGATAGCCGTCGTTGCCAAGCCGATGGATCCACGGCATCGGCCACAGGAACACATTGGCCGCCTCCGCCCTGCGGCAGCCCGCCAGCACCGGGCCGTCGCCCCCCGCATATCCGGGCTGCATGTTGATGTGATAGATGCCGCTGTCTGCCACCTGCGCGATGTCATTGGCAGTCGTGGCGATGCGCAAAAGGCGGGGCATCGCGGCATGGGCATGAAAGAACCCGTCCGGGCCTCGCCGCAGGGGCAGCGCCGCGCCGCTGCGATCACGAACCTCCTCCCGGTCCAGATCGACAATTGCCGCATGAGGGGACCCGGCCCGATGCGGGGCAGGAACAAAGGCCGCCGGACAAGCCGCGCAAACCACCGCAGCGTTGATGCTGCCGGCATCGCGATCCGCAGCCCTGTCCGGCGCCTCCAGCATCCGGGCGAGGGCCGGCAGATAGGCCTGGCGCCGCGACTTGGCCCCCGCGCCGGGGCGGCGCGGGCAATTGGACAGGTCGAACCAGGGCGCCAGGGCGTCGCGGTAATCGCCGGGGGTGGCATGGTCGATGTCGATTTCCACGAACTCGGCCCGGTTCGCAAAATAGGCGCGGCAATCGGCCAGGTGGGCATCCCATTCGTCGGCCCACAGGTCGGCCAGGTCCGCTACCGCCACGCCCCGGATCTGGGCGCAAGCGCGGGCATAGCTGCCGTTCCGGTGCATATATCGGCTGATCACCCAGTCCTCGACCCGGCGGGTGTTCAGCAGAAAGACCGAACCGGGCCAGCTTTCGTCAAGGAAGCGGAACTCCTTGAATGCCTCGACGATGGGCATATTCAAGTAACGGACGGATTCCATGTCGGTGAAGGCCACCGTGTCGGCCCAGGGCCGCAAGGGCTTCACGCCCGTCAGCTTTGACCAGGCGATGTCCTCGGCCAGGGCGCCTTCGGCCCAGTGAACGGCGGGATAGCCGTTCATCCCGAACAGGCGCGCGATAAAGGTCGTGCCGCATTTGTTGAAGCCGATCTGAAAGAATTTCCGCGCCACGCCGCCCCCTGTCCGATGCCGCGCGACCCTGCTGCGGGGGCGGGGCGCTGTCAATCGCGGCAGGGACGGGGGGATACGACAAAAGGCTTGCCTTGCGGGCGCGGCCCGGTTAGCTCTCAGGCCATCGGAACTCGGGAGAAGCTGGCCCGCGCCAGTGCCGAAGGAGCAGCCGCCCCGGCGAACTCTCAGGCAGAAGGACCGTTTTCCGCCAAGAACTCTGGAGAGTGGCCGATCCGGCCCGCCGAAGGGATAACGATCTCAGGCGCCCCGACGGGGCAAGGACAGAGGGGGCATCGTATCGGGCGAACAGCCCGCCAACCGATGCCGGCTGTCCGGCTGTTTGAGAGGAAGGTCACATGACCGACAATCCGCGCCGGACCGGGCTTTACGATCTTCACGGAAGGCTTGGCGCCCGCATGGTTCCCTTCGCAGGATGGGAAATGCCGGTCCAGTATCCGATGGGGGTGCTGGCCGAACACCTGCATACGCGCGCGCGTGCCGGGCTGTTCGATGTCAGCCACATGGGCCAGGTTCTGGTCACGCCGAACAATGGCGACGTTGCAACGGCGGCATTGGCCCTGGAACGCCTGATCCCCGCCGATGTTAAGGGCCTGGCCGAGGGGCGACAGCGTTACGGGCTGTTCACCAACGACCGGGGCGGGATCCTCGACGACCTGATGTTTGCCAACCGGGGCGATCATTTCCTGCTGGTCGTCAACGCCGGCTGCGCGGAACAGGACATCGCTCATCTGCAGACCCTGGAGGGGGTTACGGTGACGCCTGTCACGGATCGCGGGCTGCTGGCCCTGCAAGGTCCGCTGGCAGCCGAGGTTCTGTCCCGGATCGTCCCCGCCGCGGCCGATATGCGCTTCATGGACAGCCAGGTCCATGCCTGGAACGGAGAGGATTTGTGGATCTCCCGGTCGGGTTACACGGGCGAAGACGGGTTTGAGATCTCGGTTCCCCAAGACCGGCTGGAGGCCTTTGCCCAAGCCCTGCTGGATCAGCCCGAAGTTGCGCCCATCGGCCTTGGCGCTCGCGACAGCCTGCGGCTTGAGGCGGGGATGCCGCTTTACGGCCACGACATGGACGCGGACGTGACGCCCGCGCAGGCGGCCCTTGGCTGGTCGATCCCCAAGTCCCGCCGGACGGGTGGCGCGCGCGAGGGCGGGTTCCCGGGCGCAGAGTCCGTGCTGGCCGAGCTTGCAGGGCGTTCTCCTGTGACCCGTCGTGGCCTGCGACCCGATGGCCGCGCGCCGATCCGCGAAGGGGTGGCGATCTTTGCCGATCCCGAAGGCGGCGATCCGGTGGGTCAGGTCAGTTCCGGCAGCTTCGGGCCATCGGTCGGCGGTCCCATCGCCATGGCGCGGCTGCCCAAGAACCTGCCGGATGGCACGACGCTTTATGCCGAACTGCGCGGCAAGCGCATTCCCGTGACGATCACCCCCCTGCCCTTCATCCCGCCATCCTACAAACGCTGAGGAGCCACCATGCTGAAATATACCCAAGACCATGAATGGCTGCGCGCCGAAGGGGACGAGATCGTCGTCGGCATCACCGGCCATGCCAGCGAGCAGCTGGGCGATGTGGTCTTTATCGAGCTGCCCGAAGAAGGCCGGGAGGTCGAGGCGGGCGAGGAGGTCGTGGTGATCGAGTCGGTCAAGGCCGCATCCGACATCTCGGCCCCCATTGCCGGTGTGATCACGGCGGTGAACAGCGCCCTGGCCGATGCGCCGGGCAGCGTGAACGACGATGCGATGGCGGCCTGGTTCTTCCGCATCAAGCCCGCCGATCCGTCTGCAATCGAGGGCTTCATGGACGAGGATGCCTATCAGGCGCTGATCGGTTGACGACGCCGGGGGCGCTTCGCCCCCCGGCCCCCCGAGGATATTTGAGTCAAGGCAAAAGCCGCTTTGGAAAGAAGGCGATCATGACCCGCTGGACACCGACCGACTATAATCCCGACGATTTCGCGAACCGCCGCCATATCGGGCCTTCGCCCGCCGAGATGGAGGCGATGCTGAAGGCCGTCGGCGCCGACAGCCTGGATGCGCTGATCGGCCAGACCATCCCCGCGGCGATCCGGCAGGACCAGCCGCTCGACTGGCCTGCGCTGTCCGAGGCGGCGCTTCTGGACCGGATGCGGCAGGTCGCGGCGAAGAACACCGTGATGACCAGCCTGATCGGCCAAGGCTATTACGGCACCGTCACGCCGCCCGCGATCCAGCGCAACATCTTCGAAAACCCGGCCTGGTACACGGCCTATACCCCGTATCAGCCCGAAATCGCCCAAGGCAGGCTGGAGGCGCTGCTGAACTTCCAGACCATGGTGGCCGACCTGACAGGCCTGCCCGTCGCCAATGCCAGCCTGCTGGACGAAGCAACCGCCGCGGCCGAGGCGATGGCCATGGCGCAGCGTCAGTCGAAGTCCAAGGCCGATGCCTTCTTCGTGGCCCATGACCTGCATCCGCAGACGATTTCCGTGATCGAGACGCGGGCCGCCCCCTTGGGCATCCGCATCATCAAGGCCTCCATCGACGATCTGAAGGCGGATGAGGTCTTCGGCGCGATCTTCCAGTATCCGGGCACCTATGGCCATATCCGCGACCTGACGCCCGAGATCGAGACCCTGCACGCGGCGGGCGCGCTTGCGGTCGTGGCGACCGACCTGCTGGCCCTGTGCCTGCTGAAGGAGCCGGGCGCGATGGGCGCCGACATCGCCGTGGGATCTGCGCAGCGTTTTGGCGTGCCGATGGGATATGGTGGCCCGCACGCGGGTTTCATGTCCTGCAAGGACCAGTTGAAGCGCGCCATGCCCGGCCGCATCGTCGGCGTTTCCATCGACGCCAAGGGCAACCAGGCCTATCGCCTGTCGCTGCAGACGCGGGAACAGCATATCCGGCGCGAGAAGGCGACCTCCAACGTCTGCACCGCGCAGGCGCTGCTGGCGGTCATGGCGTCCTTCTATGCCGTGTTCCACGGTCCCGAAGGACTGCGCGCCATTGCCCAGCGGGTGCATCTGCACGCCGTCACCATCGCCAATTCCCTGCGTGCCGCCGGGGCCGAGGTCGCGCCGGATGCGTTCTTCGACACGATCACCGTCAAGGTGGGCGTGGGCCAGCGGGGCATCATGGCTGCCGCCCGCCATCGCGGCATCAACCTGCGCAAGGTGGGCCGCGACCGTGTGGGGGTCAGCGTCGATGAGACGACGGATGCCGGTGTGATCCTGCGGCTGCTGGACGCCTTTGGCATCACCGATGCGGCGGAAGCCGCGACCGAGCCTGCCATCCCCGAGGATCTGCTGCGCGACAGCGACTATCTGACCCATCCGGTCTTCCACATGAACCGCGCGGAATCCGAGATGATGCGCTATATGCGCCGGCTGTCGGACCGCGACTTGGCGCTGGACCGGGCGATGATCCCGCTGGGCAGCTGCACCATGAAGCTGAACGCCGCAGCCGAGATGATGCCGATCACTTGGCCCGAATTCGGCGCGCTGCATCCCTTTGCCCCCGTTGACCAGGCCGCGGGCTATGCCGAGGCGATCGGCGACCTGACCGAGAAGCTGTGCCAGATCACGGGATACGACGCCTTTTCCATGCAGCCCAACAGCGGCGCGCAAGGGGAATATGCGGGGCTTCTGACCATCGCCGCCTATCACAAGGCGCGCGGCGAGGATCGCGATATCTGCCTGATCCCGGTCAGCGCGCATGGCACGAACCCGGCATCCGCGCAGATGTGCGGGATGAAGGTCGTGGTGGTGAAGTCGGCACCCAACGGCGACATCGACCTCGAGGATTTTGCCGACAAGGCGGCTAAGGCTGGCGACAGGCTGGCGGCGGTGATGATCACCTATCCCTCGACCCACGGCGTCTTCGAGGACACCGTGCGCGAGGTTTGCGACATCACCCACAAGCATGGCGGCCAAGTTTATATCGACGGGGCCAACATGAACGCGCTTGTGGGTCTGGTGAAGCCGGGCGAGATCGGCGGCGATGTCAGCCACCTGAACCTGCACAAGACCTTCGCCATTCCGCATGGCGGGGGCGGGCCGGGCATGGGGCCGATCGGCGTCAAGGCGCATCTGGCGCCCTTCCTGCCCGGCGATCCGCGCGAGGATGACAGTGGCGCGGTATCGGCTGCGCCCTATGGCAGTGCTTCGATCCTGCTGATCAGTTGGGCCTATTGCCTGATGATGGGCGGGGCCGGGCTGACGCAGGCGACACGCGTGGCGATCCTGAACGCGAACTATATCGCGAGCCGTCTGGCCGGGGCCTATCCGATCCTGTTCATGGGCAACCGGGGGCGGGTGGCGCATGAATGCATCATCGACACGCGGCCCTTTGCCGAACACGGCGTGACGGTGGACGACATCGCCAAGCGCCTGATCGACAACGGCTTCCATGCGCCGACCATGAGCTGGCCCGTGGCAGGCACGCTGATGGTGGAACCGACCGAGTCCGAGACCAAGGCCGAGATCGACCGCTTCATCACCGCGCTGCTGGCCATTCGGGACGAGATCACCGAAGTGGCCGAAGGACGGATCGCCGCGGACCAAAGCCCGCTGCGCCATGCGCCGCACACGGTCGAGGATCTGGTGGCCGAATGGGACCGTGCCTATTCCCGCGAACAGGGCTGCTTCCCTGCGGGCGCCTTCCGGGTGGACAAGTACTGGCCGCCGGTGGGCCGGGTGGACAACGCCTATGGCGACCGCAACCTGATCTGCACCTGCCCGCCGGTGGAAAGCTATGCCGAGGCGGCGGAATAAGATGGCGGGCACCGGCGCAGGCCGGTGCCGCCTTGCACCTTAAAGGCTGATGCCCTCATCCACGCCCAGCATGATGTTGAGGTTCTGGACCGCCGCGCCGGACGCGCCCTTGCCCAGATTGTCCAGCACTGCGACCACCGTCGCGCAGCCGTTCTGGGCGTCGCCCTGCACGGTGATGCGCAGGCGATTGGCGTTGTTCAGGTCGGTCGGCACGATGCGCGAACCCGCGTCCCGGGCCACTTCGATGAAGCGCTGCCCGGCGTAATGATCCGCCAAGGCCTGCGTCAGGCCGTCCAGCGTGCGGCGGTCGTTCAAGAACAGCGGCACCTGCACCGCCATGCCCTGCGCGAAGTTGCCCACCGCCGGCGCAAAGATCGGCTGGCGCGACAGGCCCGCATGGACCATGATTTCGGGAATGTGCTTGTGACGCTGGTTCAGGCCATAGACGAAATGGGCGGGCGCCGTGCCATCGTCGTATTCGGCGATCAGCGCCTTGCCGCCGCCGGTATAGCCGCTGACGGCATTGATCGACAGCGCCTCGTCCGGCGCGATCAGGCCAGCCGCGACCAGGGGGGCAAGAATGGCAATGGCACCGGTCGAATAGCAGCCCGGGTTGCTGACCAGCCGCGCGCCCGCGATCCGGTCGCGCGCCGCCGCGTTCAGTTCGGGAAACCCGTAAGCCCAGCCTTTGTCCACCCTGTGCGCGGTGGATGCGTCGATGACTCGCGTGTCCAGATCCTTTGCCAGTTCGACCGCCTGCCGCGCAGCATCATCCGGCAGGCACAGGATCGCCACGTCGGCCTGTTCAAAGGCCTCGCGCCGGGCGCCCGCATCCTTGCGGCGGTCGGGGTCGATGGTGATCAGGCGGATGTCGTCGCGCGTTTCCAGCCGCTCGCGGATTTGCAGCCCCGTGGTGCCTGCCTCGCCGTCGATGAAAACGCTGTATGCCATGAAATGACCCCCGATGATGTCGGGGCGTTATAAGGGACGGCTGGCGTCCTGCCAATCAGCCCCGATCAGATCCGGCAGATTTCCGACCGGGTGAGAAAGCGTTTTTCCCGCCCGTTGTCCAGGCTGAACATCCCCCCGCGCCCCGGCACCACGTCGATGACCAGATCCGTATGCGCCCAGGCCTCGGCCTGGGAAGCGCTGATGTAAAAGGGTGCCCCGCCGATCTCTCCCAGCTTCACGTCGCGTTCGCCGACGCGGAAATCGCCCTGGGGATAGCACATGGGCGAGGATCCGTCGCAACAGCCGCCCGACTGGTGGAACAGGACCGGGCCGTGATCGGCGGTAATTTCGGCGATCAGGTCAAGGGCGGCGGGGGTGGCCGTAACCGTGCTCATGTCTTCAGCCTTTTCTTCAGGAACTCCAGCACCTGCCGTTCCTCGGGGCGCAGGCCGGGCTGTTGCAGATCGTCGGCGATTTCGTCCTGCAATTCCAGCTTCAACTCGTCCGCCAGATAGGAATCGATCACCTGGGGATGGACATAGCATTTGCGGCAGATGGTCGGCGTGTTGCCAAGGCGTGCCGAGACCCGCTCGATCGCCTCGCGGATGTTGCGCTTGGCTGCGGCCTGGCTGTCGCAAGCCTCGAATTCCGCCAGGGCCAGGGCGGCCAGGACGGTTCCGGTCCAGGTGCGGAAATCCTTGGCGGTGACGTTCTGGCCCGAGATCTCGCGCAGATAGGCGTTCACCTCGGTCGAAGTGATCTTTTGCCGTTCGCCGTTCTCGTCCAGGTACTGGAACAGGTGCTGGCCTGGAATGTCCTGGGCGGCGCGCACGATGCGGGCCACGCGGCGGTCCTTCAGCCCCAGATCCCACTCCTTGCCCGACTTGCCCTTGAAGCGGAAACGCAGCTGGTTGCCGTCGATCTTGACATGGCGGTCGCGCAGCGTGGTCAGGCCATGCGACTTGTTCTGCTTGGCGTAATCGGCGTTTCCCACCCGGATCATGGTGTTTTCCAGAAGGTGGACGACCGTCGCCAGCACTTTTTCGGCGGGCATCCCACGCCGGGACATATCCGCATCCACGCGTTCGCGGATCTGCGGCAGGACATGGGCGAATTCCAGCATGTGGTCGTATTTGGCGCTGTCGCGCACCGCGCGGAAATCGGGGTGATAGCGGTATTGCTTGCGCCCCTTGTCATCGCGTCCCGTGGCCTGGATATGGCCGCGCGGATCGGGGCAGATCCAGACCTCGGTATAGGCGGGGGGAATCGCCAGCGATGCCAGCCGCTTGCGTTCCGCCTTGTCGGTGATCGCCTTGCCGTCAGGGCCGCGATAGCTGAAGCCCTTGCCCGCGCGGATTCGCGTGATGCCCGGCATATCGTCATTGACGTAGACAAGCCCGGCCTCTCGGGCGGCGTCATGCGGGTCGGAAATGATGGCATCCTTGGGCATGGCTGCGGATCCGAATGCGGAAAGTCTGTCGCATCAACGCCAAGGGACGCGGTTGGTTGCGCAAGGAATGGGGCGGGTCTTGCGCGGCCCGCCCCCCGTTTCACGGGATCAGAAGAAGCCCAGTTTCTTGGGCGAGTAGCTGACCAGCATGTTCTTGGTCTGCTGATAGTGATCCAGCATCATCTTGTGGTTCTCGCGCCCGATGCCCGACTGCTTGTAGCCGCCAAAGGCCGCATGGGCCGGATAGGCGTGATAGCAGTTGGTCCAGACACGTCCTGCCTTGATCGCGCGGCCAAAGCGATAGCAGGTGTTCGCATCGCGCGACCAGATGCCCGCGCCCAGACCGTAGAGCGTGTCATTGGCGATCGACAGAGCCTCGTCCTGGTCCTTGAAGGTGGTCACGGACACGACAGGTCCGAAGATCTCCTCCTGGAAGATGCGCATCTTGTTGTTGCCGCGGAACACGGTCGGCTTGATGTAATAGCCGCTGGACAGTTCCCCGCCATGATCGGCCGCCTCGCCGCCGATCAGCACTTCGGCACCTTCCTTGCGGCCGATGTCGAAGTAGGAAAGGATCTTTTCCTTTTGCTCGGACGATGCCTGTGCGCCGATCATGGTGGCTGCGTCGCGCGGGTCGCCCTGCTTGATCGCCTCGACGCGTTTCAGGGCGCGTTCCATGAAGCGGTCATAGATCGATTCCTGGATCAGCACGCGCGACGGGCAGGTGCAGACCTCGCCCTGGTTCAGCGCAAACATCGCAAAGCCTTCCAGCGCCTTGTCGAAGAAATCGTCGTCCTGGCGCAGCACATCCTCGAAGAAGATGTTGGGGGACTTGCCGCCCAGTTCCAGCGTGACCGGGATCAGGTTCTCGGACGCATACTGCATGATCAGCCGCCCGGTCGTGGTTTCCCCGGTAAAGGCGATCTTGGAGATGCGCGGGTTCGACGCCAGCGGCTTGCCGGCTTCCAGCCCGAAGCCGTTGACGACGTTCAGCACGCCCGGCGGCA
The DNA here is from genome assembly GCF_021491915.1 of Paracoccus everestensis. Taxonomy (NCBI): domain Bacteria; kingdom Pseudomonadati; phylum Pseudomonadota; class Alphaproteobacteria; order Rhodobacterales; family Paracoccaceae; genus Paracoccus; species Paracoccus everestensis. The sequence goes on from NZ_CP090836.1 coordinate 2,932,960, forward strand.
GCAGGTCGGCGATCAGGTCCATGAAGACCATGATGCTGGCGGGCGTCTGTTCGGCAGGCTTCAGCACAACGCAGTTGCCTGCGGCAAGCGCGGGCGCCAGCTTCCACACCGCCATCAGCAGCGGGAAGTTCCACGGGATGATCTGGCCCACCACGCCCAGCGGTTCATGGAAGTGATAGGCGATGGTGTCGTTGTCGATTTCCGAAATGCCGCCTTCCTGCGCGCGCAGGACACCGGCAAAGTAACGGAAGTGGTCAACGGCCAGCGGCAGGTCGGCGGCCATCGTCTCACGGATGGGCTTGCCGTTGTCCCAGGTTTCCGCCGTCGCCAGCAGTTCCAGGTTCTGTTCCATCCGGTCGGCGATGCGCAGCAGCACCAGCGACCGTTCGGCGGCGGAGGTCTGGCCCCACTTGTCCTTGGCAGCATGGGCTGCATCAAGCGCGGCTTCGATATCCTCGGCGCCCGACCGGGCGATCTCGCCGATTTCGGCCCCGGTGATGGGCGTGGTGTTGGTGAAGTAGCGGCCCGATTTCGGCGCCGTCCACTGCCCGCCGATGAAGTTGTCGTAACGCTTGGCAAAGGGCATCACGCCCACGCCCTTGAACTCGTGCGTCTGGTCGTTCGGCATATCTTCCTCCTCTGGATTTTGCCCGAAGTCTCCCTCTCCGGGTATGGGTGACAGCTTGGCGTGACGGCGATTCGTTTCAACCGCCTTGGGGCGCCCCAACGCCGAAGTTGTCTCATTCGTGAGACAGTCAGCCGGTTTTTTCCGCCAACCCCAGCCGTGCCATGCGGCGATACAGCGTCGCCCGCCCGATCCCCAGGGCGCGTGCGGCGGCCGATACATTGCCATCGGTGCGGGCAAGGGCACGAGCCACGGCCGCGCGCTCGGCCTTGTCAAAGCCGGTCAGGTCGTCGCCACGCCCCAGCAGGTCGGCCGCCGGGCGGGGCCGGATCGCCCCTTCGCGTTCCAGGCCCAGGGCACGGCGCGCCGCGCGAGTCGCGCCAATGGCCAGGTCGTCCTTGTCCACGGCCAGCAGGACCGCTGCATCGGGCGTATCATCGGCCACCACGATGCGCGCATCGGGGAAGCTTGCGCGAAAGAACACGGCCTCGATCGCCCGAGCGGTCTGCGCCACCTGGGCAGAGATCAGGCGGTTGTATCGTTCGGTCTGGTCGGCGCGGGCGGAACTGACATCCAGGGCCGCCAGCAGCAGCCCGTCCGGCCCCCAGATCGGCGCGTCCATGCAGGACATGGCCGTGTTGCGGGTGTGGAAATGTTCGTCGCGGTGGATCGTGACCTGCCGCCCCTCGGCCAGGCAGGTGCCGATGCCGTTGGTGCCTTGGGCCGCCTCGGACCAGATTGCCCCCTGCCACAAGCCCCAATCGCGGAATTGTTCAGCGTCGGCCCCGTTCACCCGCTGGTCCAGGACCACCCCATTCGCATCGGTCAGCAACACGTTGCAGCCCGACAATCCGACCAGGTTGAACAACTGGTCCAGTTGCGGGCCGGCCACGCGCAGGAACGGATCCATGGCCTGCCTGCGCTGGCTCAGTTCCTCGAGGGTCAGGCGCTCGGGGCGGCGGGCATCGGAAGGATCAAGCCCGTGTTTCAGAAGCGACCGCCGCCACGACGCGGCAAGCGCCGAGGTCGCGGAATTGGACTGGGATTTCTGGGCGACGTAATCGGCGTGACGCATACCGGGCCGGCTCCTCCTCGGTCGGTAGCGGTTATCATAGCACGCAGGGGTGCAATTGGACCAAGGGCTAATTGCGGCTCAGGCGGGAACGGGCGCAGCCGTCGTCCGGGGCAGGGCAATCGCATATGGCTCATGGTGCTAAGTTGTTGAGCACGCTGCGGAGGAAGTCGTCGTCCCAGCCGGCTCGCTTGAGCTTGATGGAGAGGGAGCCGTTCGAGGTGTCCCTGCGCATGACGTCGAGGGCGCGGCGGCGCAGGACCGCGATGTTGCCGGGGCTGTTATCCTTGCGGTTGCGCGCGGCGTCCTCGCGGAAAGAGACATCAAGCTGCCAGTGCAAGGCGTTCTCGATGGCCCAGTGGGCGCGCACGGTGGCCAGCAGAACGTCCGGCGTCGGCATCCACGACAGCGCGAAGTATCGCGTCTCCGAGCTTGTGCCCGTGGCCGTTTCTCGCGTCGCCTCGACCCGACCGAAGGCCTTGAGAGCGGGGAAATCATGATGCTCTGCCAGATCCCTGGCCCCGACTACGACTGCCGTTCGGACCTCCGTCCGACCGTGACCGGCATCTTTGGTGACGGCAGTGGCGTGGCCGTCCTTCACCCTGCCGAAACAGGCCCGTGCATCAGACAGGAGCGAGTCCTGGTTGGCCTTGAGCGCCAGGCACCAGTCGCCGCCGCCGGCGTTGATCGCCGCAACCGTGCGGCGATTGCAGTGGAGCGCATCCGCCGTCACCACCTTACCCTTGAGCGCGATCAACCCGAGCGCCTCGATCGCGGCTTCCAGTTCCGTGCCCCGATCGGCCGGCACGCTGGCCAGGGTCAGGCGCAGCCGCGCCGCGTAGGCCGAGACCATCATCCGCGTCCGCGCGCTCTCGCCCGCGTGCCGGGCGCCGCGCAGGGCCTTGCCGTCGATGGCGATCACATCGCCCTCGCGCAGGAGCGCCGCAACATCGGCCAGCACCCGGCCAAAGGCGGCGTCGAGCGCCTTTGGATCGATCATCCGGAAAACGGCCGAGAAGGTGTCGTGCGACGGAACCGCATGCCTGAGCTTCAGGAAGCCTCTGAAAACGCGTTCCTTCGCACGACCGAAGGCGGCCATTTCGGCGCAGGATGAGGCACCGCACAGCACCGACACAAAGGCGATGACGAGCAACTCGCCAAGGTCATGTCGGATGTTCCCGGCGCGGGGATCGGGAACATCTTCGAAGGCGGTCAGGAACAGATGCATGGCGGCGGGAGGCTCCGAGGGATGGGTCCACTCCCAGAATCCATCAAGCCCTCAGCCGCAAGGGGCGCCGCTCAGATTGCCAAGGTCATATGCGATTCCCCTGTCGTCCGGGGACGGTATGGGGGCAAATCCGTCCCGTCGCGATACAGCAGCGATTTGCCGTCGTGGAACAAATGCAGCGCCGCCGGATCGGCCGTCAGGCGAACCGTCTTGCCGTTCAGGCCGGGATGGATGCCCGGCAGCTTGGCGATGATCGGGGCGGTGTCGCCCTGCGTGCCGAAATAAAGCAAGGTCACCTCGCCAAGGGCCTCGGTCAGATCGACGGTGCCTTGGAAGATCGCGGGTCCGGCCGTTTCGCGCATATCCTCGGGGCGGACGCCGATGTTGACGGCCATACCCTCGTCGCCCGCCCGGGTCGCGATCGCCACAAGCGCGATGCCGCCGCCGTCAAGCTGCACGGTGGTGGTGGCACCGGTGGCGGTGACGCGGCCCGGCAGCAGGTTCATGGCCGGGCTGCCGATGAACTGGGCCACGAATTCACTGACCGGGCGTCCATACAATTCCAGCGGCGCCCCCACCTGGGCGATGCCGCCGCCCGCCAGCACCACGATGCGATCGGCCAGGGTCATCGCCTCGGTCTGGTCATGGGTCACATAGATCATCGTGCGGTCGGGCATGGAGGCCTTCAGTTGCGCGATCTCGATCCGGGTGGCGACGCGCAGCGCGGCGTCCAGGTTCGACAGGGGCTCGTCGAACAGGTAGACCTTGGGATCGCGCACGATGGCCCGGCCGATGGCGACCCGCTGGCGTTGACCGCCCGATAGCGCCTTGGGCAGGCGGTCCAGATAGGGGGTCAGTTGCAGCATCCGGCCGGCGCGGTCGGTGGCCTCCTGCACCTCGGCCCTGGACTTGCCGGCGATCTTCAGCGCGAAGGCCATGTTGTCGCGCACCGTCATGTGCGGATACAGGGCATAGGACTGGAACACCATGGCGATGCCCCGCTGGCTGGGCGGGATGTCGTTCATCCGCTGCCCGTCGATCTCCAGCGTGCCGCCGCTGATCCGTTCCAGCCCCGCGATCATTCGCAGCAGCGTGGATTTCCCGCAGCCTGAGGGGCCGACGAAGACGATGAATTCGCCCGACCGGATGTCCAGGTCGATGTGTCGCAACACCTGCACCTCGCCATAGGACTTGGCAATATCGGTCAGTTTCAGGTCGGCCATCGTCTTTCCCCCTTTTGAACCCTATCACTCGATGATCTGGACCTGCCATGGCCGCAGACCCCCCACTTCCTCGGCCGACAGGTTGGCGCGGATTTGCAAGGATTGCTGGCTGTCGGCGCGGTTGAAGGTCAGGACCGGCCCTTCGGCATGAATGTCGGTCATGTCGCCGCCCCGCAGCGCCGAATGCTTGCGCCGCAGCCCGATGGCCCAGCGGTAATGGTGCAGCACGGATTGCGCGTCGGCTTCCTGGCCCTCAAGCAGTTCCAGCGATCGTTCGCTGTCGCCGATCTCGCCGATGACGGCCGCGCCATATTGGCGCAGCAGCGCCGCGAAGCGTTCGAGGAAGGCGATGTTCTCGGGCTGCGACTTGTCGTATCTGTGGCTTTGGTGGTTGTAGGGGTTCACGGCAGGCGCGGTGTCGGCCTTGCGCAATTCCCTAGGCAGGGGCGGGTTGTCGCGCAACTGCGCGTCGTGGAAATAGAAGTTGACGGTATTCAGCCGGAAGCCGTCCACGCCCCGGTCCAGCCAGAACCGCGCCATCTCCAGCAGTTCGTCCTGGACCTGGGGGTTGTTGAAGTTCAGGTCGGGTTGCGAGGCCAGGAAATTGTGCAGATAATACTGTTCGCGCCGGGCATCCCACTGCCAGGCCGATCCGCCGAAGATCGACAGCCAGTTGGTGGGCGGCGTGCCGTCGGGCTTGGGATCGGCCCAGACATACCAGTCCGCCTTCGGATTGTTGCGGCTGGCGCGGCTTTCCGCGAACCAGGGATGCTGGTCCGAGGAATGCGACATCACCAGGTCGATCATCACCTTCAAGCCCAGTTCATGGGCGCGGGCGATCAGGGCGTCGAAATCCTCCATGTCGCCGAACAGGGGGTCGATGCCGCGGTAATCGGACACGTCATAGCCGAAATCCTTCATCGGCGACGTGAAGAAGGGCGAGATCCAGACCGCATCCACGCCCAGCGACGCGACATAGGGCAGGCGCTGCGTGATGCCCGGCAAATCGCCGATCCCGTCGCCCGTCGTGTCCTGGAAACTGCGCGGATAGATCTGATAGATGACCCCACCCTTCCACCAGTCGATTTTCACGTCCGTCAAGTTTCATCCACCTTTCACGGACCCGGCCAGAAGGCCGCGGACCAGATATTTCTGCATCGCGAAGAACACGATCAGCGGCACCGCGATGGAAATGAAGGCCGAGGTTGCAAGGATTTCCCATTCCCCGCCCTTGGACCCCATCAGCTCGCGCAGCACGCCGGTCATGACCAGTTGTTCGCGCGTGTTGCCAAGGAACACGGTGGCGACCAGCAGGTCGTTCCAGACCCACAGGAACTGAAAGATGGCAAAGGACGCCAATGCCGGGAACGACAGCGGCAGGATGATCTTGCGGAAAATCTGGAACTCGGTCGCGCCGTCCACGCGGGCGGATTCAATGACCTCTCGGGGCAGGCCGACCATGTAGTTGCGCAGCAGGTATATCGCCAAGGGCAGGCCGAAGCCGGTATGGGCCAGCCAGATGCCCAGGTATCCCTTGCCGATGCCCAGTTCGTTGTGCAGCCGCAAAAGCGGGATCAGCGCCACCTGCAAGGGCACGACCAAGAGGCCCACCACGGCGGCGGTCAGCAGGGCGCGGCCCGGAAACTCCATCCAGGCCAAGGCATAGGCGGCAAAGGCCGCGATCAGGATCGGGATCACGGTCGCGGGGATGGTCACGGTCAGCGTGTTCATGAACGCCCGGCCCAGTCCCTCGGCGGTCAGCACGCGATTATAATTCTCGGTGGTCAGTCGGGCGGGCGCGCCGGTGGTGACAAAGATCCGCTCGCCCCTGCGCATCTCGAAGGGCGTGTCCGAGGTCATGCGATAGCTGCCGTCCTCGGCAACGGTGACCTGCCAGCCGTCGCCGATCTCGGCCGTGTCGCCGGGCGCAAAGGCTGCCGGCTCGCGGGCGCGGGTGCCCCAGCCGATCAGGTTCTGGCCTTCCTCAAGGACGCTGCCCTCGATGACATATTGCCCGTCCTGCTGGACCGCGTCGTCGCCCGTGCCGGTGCGCACGAAGCCCGTGGCCTCTTGCGGCGAAAAGGACTGCCACCAGCCCGAGGTCAGAATCTGGTCGCGGTCGCGAAAGGACGACACCAGAAGCCCCAGCGTCGGGATCGTCCACAACAGCACCAGCAGGAAGGCGGCGATGTTGACCGCCCAGACCAGGCTTGATTTCTGTCCGGCCATGCCTTCCATCAGCGGACCTCCCGGCGGGCGTTGACGATGTTCCAGATCATGATGGGGGTCACCAGGGCCATCAGGATGATGGCGATGGCCGATCCGCGCCCGTAATCGGGCGTGCCGCGGAACATCCAGTCATACATCAGGTTCGCCAGCACCTGCGTGCCCCATTGCCCGTTGGTCATCACGAAGACGATATCGAAGACCTTGAGGACCACGATGGTGATGGTGGTCCAGACCACAGCGATGGTGCCCATGATCTGCGGCACCTTGATCTTGAAGAACACCTGCCAAGGGGATGCGCCGTCCAGGATCGCGGCCTCGACGGTTTCCTCGGGGATGCCGCGCAGGGCGGCGGACAGGATCACCATGGCGAAGCCTGTCTGGATCCAGACCAGCACGATCATCAGGAAGAAGTTGTTCCAGGGGATCAGCGTCAGCCACAGTTGCGGATCGCCCCCCAGGGCCTGCACGATGGCGTTCAGCAGCCCGATCTGGTTTTCCTCCGGAGCGCGGTATTCATAGATGAACTTCCAGATCACGCCCGCGCCGACAAAGCTGATCGCCATAGGCATGAAGATCAACGACTTGCCGATGCTGCCCCATTTCAGCCGGTCGGTCAGCTGCGCGGCAATCAGCCCGAACAGCGTGGACAGCGCCGGCACGACCAGCAGCCAGACCAGGTTGTTGCGCATGGATTCGCGGAACTTGCCGTCGTTCAGCAGCCAGGCGTAATTGGATCCGCCCACGAAATCGGTGCCCCGCGCATTGTGGACGGACCGCCACAGGCTGTCGAAGATCGGATAAACCAGGTAAACGCCCAAGAACAGGATCGCCGGTCCCAGAAACAGCCAAGGCCGGATCTGGCCCGCCTTGCGGATATTGTCTCCCGCATTCGGGCCGCGCGGGGGATAGATGCGGTCCAGGATCAGGTTCGATCCCCAGAACCACGCGACGCAGCCGAAGACGCCGATCAGGATCGTGCTGATGGCCAGCCAGAACAGTTCCATGTCGATGCCCCCCGGTCAAACAAGCGCGGCGTCGATCCGCCGCGCCAGAACGTCACCTTTCAGGGCGTCACTTCAGCGTGGCCCAGGTCTGCTGGATGCGGTCCGCGACATCCTGCGCGGATGCGCCGCCCACGAAATCGACCATGCCGGTCCAGAAGGCCCCCGCGCCGACCGAGCCGGGCATCAGGTCGGATCCGTCGAACCGGAAGGTGGTCGCATCCAGCAGGATCTGGCCCATCTTGCGCTGTGTCTCGCTGGCATAGGCGTCCATGTTCACCCCCGTATGGGGCGTGGTGAACCCTGACTGCGCCATCCACAATTCATGCGCGGCGGGGGTTTTCAGGAACTCGACAAAGGCCATGGCGACCGGGTTGTCCGAAAACACCCCGAACAGCGTGCCGCCGCCCAGCACCGGCTGGCCCAGACTGCCATCGGCGGGGGCGGGGAAATAGAAGAAGTCGTAATCCTCGCCCTCGACGGTGTCCTCGGGAAAGAAGGACGGGATGAAGCTTGCCTGCCGGTGCATATAGCAGCCGGGCGGACTTTCGAACAAACCCTTCGGGCTTTCGCGGAAATCGTTCGACGCGACCGAAGCCGCGCCGCCCGCGACATAATCCTCGTTCTTGGCGAACCAGCCGAATTCATCGATGGCGGCGATGACCTTGGGATCGTTGAAGGGAAGGGCGTTGGTGGTCCAGGCGTCGTAATCTTCGGGCGTGTTCAGGCGCAGCATCAGATCCTCGACCCAGTCGGTCGCGGGCCAGCCTGTCGCGCCCCCGGATGCCAGGCCGATGCACCAGGGGGTTTCCCCATCGGCGGCGATCTGTTCGGTCAGCGCCTTCAGATCCTCGTAGGTCTCGGGGATCTCGTATCCCGCATCCTCGAAATTCTCGGGGACATACCAGACCAGCGATTTCACGTCGGCCTTGTAGGGAAAGGCGAACATCTTTTCCGCCCCGTCCTCGCCGGCATAGGTGCCAAGCGCGGCCCAGCTGTCGCCCGCCGCGTAATTGTCGCGCACCCATTGCGCGGTGTCCTCACCCAGGTCGCGCAGGTAACCCTTGGCCGCCAGCTCGGCCGCCAGCCCCGGCTGCGGCAGCACCGCGATGTCGGGGGGCGATCCGGCCTCGCTGTCGATGACGATCTGCTGTTCGAAGCTGTTCGACCCGGAATAGTTGACGGTCGCACCCGTCGCATCCTCGAAATAGGCCATGATCGAGGTGAACAGCGCCTGGTCCGCGCCCAGCCAGGGCGCCAGGATCGTCACGCTCTGGCCGCTGATATCGGCATGGGCCGCGCCAAAATCCTCCAGGCTTTTCCAGTTGATGCGATCATCGCTGCCCTTTTCGATCACCAGTTGCGCCTGCGCCCCCCCGGCCATCAGCGCAGCCAAGGCCACGGTCGTGTAAAACATTGTCCTCACGTCTTTTCCCCTCCCCAGGGTTCGCAACCTGCGTGCGAGCCTTTTGCGCGATGGTCGCTTGACAAGACCCGCCCTGTCAAACCCTTACTCCCATTCCAGTTCCTTGAAGGCGGCGGTCGCATCGCGCGCGGCGGATTCGGGAAAGGACGCCCAGTCGGCGGCAAAGGGCTGCAGACCGGCGACAATGGCGGGCACTGCCTGGGACATGGGCAGCCCCGCCCGGATCGCCTGGCGCGTCTGCCGGGCCAAGGCGGCCAGGAAATCCTGCTGCGCCCCCACGGCCTGCGGCCAGTCCGCAGCGACCGGCCCGTGACCCGGCACGACGGGACCGGTGGTCCGGGGGCCGTCCATCCAGTCCAGCCAGCCCGGCAGGGATCCGTCCACGATGGGCGTCAGCCCGCGAAACACCAGATCGCCCGCGAACAAGGTGCCCGTCGCGCTGTCGCGCACCGTCAGGTCGTTGTCGCTGTGCGCGGGGCCGGTGGCGGTCAGGGTCAGGACGCGTCCGCCCAGGTCGATCTCCTGCCTGTCCGCGACCGCGACATCGGGCAGGACGACCCGCGTGCCGATCATCGGTCCCGGCCCGTAAAGCCCGATAAGGTTGTCCAGATAAACCGGCCCGCGGCTTTCCAGCGCGTCGCCCAGCCGGGCATGGCCGACGATGACGGCGCCTGCCTCGGCAAGAACCTCGGCCCCGAAGGCGTGGTCGGGGTGCATATGGGTAACGATCAGGTGGCTGATCGGCTTGTCGCTGACGGCCCGGATCGCCGCGAACAAGGCCTGCCCCTGTGCGCGGGATGCGCCCGCGTCAATCACCGCGATGCTGTTATCCCCCACCACAAAGCCCAAGTTGGCGATCCAGCCGTCCGGGCTGTCCTCGAACTGGGCCACCTGGCCGATGTGAACATGGATGCCATCGGCCACCTGGTCCACCGCCAGGGCAGGCAGGTCGTCCAGATCCGTGCAGGTCAGGCCGCCGTCTTGCAGGTCGGACCGCTCCACCAGCCAGTCGCTGGCGATTCGCAAAGCGTCGTTGTTGCACTCGGCCAAGGTGGCATATGGCTGGCCGACCAATGTCACCGGGGCGCAGACCTGCGGATCGGCGGCCAGGCAGGCGGATAAAACGGCAAGGATCATTTCCATATTTTCCCGGATTTGGGCCGAATGTCCAACTTTTCGTGACCTGCGACCTTAGTCGTGTTGAAACGCGTTGTTGCTGGTCTAACATGATAGGCAGTCGCCATCATGGCGGCCGTGGATTTGGAGGAAATGCATGGCTTGGACGAAACCCACCCTGAAGGAAATTGCCTGCGGCATGGAAATCAACATGTACGCACCGGCAGAGGACGAACCGGTCCTGTTCTGAGGCATCCGCTTCAGGCATCATGAACGGCCCCGTCCGATACCCTCGGGCGGGGTCTTTTCGTCAGGGACATCATGAAGATCATTCTGCTGGGGGCCGGGGCCGGCGGCGGGCTGCCGCAATGGAACTGCGGCTGCGACAACTGCAATGCCGCGCGGGCCGGACGGATTCCGGCGATGACGCAAAGCTCGGTCGCGGTCAGCGCGGACGGGCGCAACTGGGCAATCCTGAACGCATCGCCCGACATCCGGGTCCAGCTTGCGGCCACGCCCGCGCTGCATCCGACGGGGCTGCGGGATATGCCGCTGCATTCGGTTCTGGTGACAAACGGCGATATCGACCATGTGGCGGGGCTGCTGACGCTGCGCGAATCCCAGGCCTTCGTGCTGTATGCGACGCCCGCGATCCATGACGTGCTGGCGGACAACCCCATGCTGGGGGCCTTGCGCGGCGATCTGGTGGCGCGCGAGCCCGTGGCCTTGGACCAGACCGTCACCATCGCGCCGGGCCTGGACGCCACGCTGTTCGCCGTGCCGGGCAAGGTGCCCCTGTACCAGGAAGGCGCCGTGGTCGAAACGGGCCTGGTGGGCGAAACGACGGTGGGGGTCGAGCTGGCGGCGAACGGGCGCCGTGCCCTGTATATTCCGGGCTGCGCGGAATTGCCCGGCTGGCTGGTGGACCGCATCGGGGGGGCGGATCTTTTGATGTTCGACGGCACCTTGTGGGACGATGACGAGATGATCCGCATGGGCCTGGGGCAAAAGACCGGGCGCCGCATGGGCCATATGCCGGTGGTGGAAACCATCGCTGCCATGCGCGAGCTGCCCGTGGGACGCCGGGTCTTCGTCCACATGAACAATTCCAATCCGCTGACCGATCCGGCCAGCGTTCAGACGCGCGAAGCAGAAGCCAGCGGCTGGCAGGTCGGCCGTGACGGAATGGAGATCACGCTGTGAAGGACGCCTTTTCAGTATCGGGGCAAGATCAGGCGCAATCGCGCGAGGATTTCGAGGCCCGGCTGCGCGCCATCGGCGCCCAACGCTATCACGACCGCCATCCGTTCCACGAACGCCTGCATGGCGGCCATTGCACCCCGGACGAGGTTCGGGCCTGGGTCATCAACCGCTGGATGTACCAGTCGCGCATCCCCATGAAGGACTCGGCCTTCATGTCGCGGGTCGAGGATCCCGACCTGCGCCGCGCCTGGCGCAAGCGGATCGAGGATCACGACGGCGGCGTTTCCGAAGGCGGCGGCATCCGCCGCTGGCTGGCGCTTGCACAGGCGGTGGGGCTGGACCCCGATTACGTCGCAAGCGGCGTGGGGATCATGCCCGCCACGCGCTTTGCGGTAGACGCTTATGTCCGTTTCGTGCGGGATATGCCGCTGCTGGACGCGGTGGCGGCCAGCCTGACGGAACTGTTCGCGCCCAGGATCCACGCCCAGCGAATCGAGGGGCTTCTGGCCCATTACGATTTCGCCGATGACAGCAGCCTGTCCTATTTCAAGAAGCGCCTGACCGAGGCGCCCGAGGATGTCAAATTCGGCCTGGATTATGTGCTGACCAACGCCGACACCAAGGAAAAGCAGGATGCGGCGGCGGCGGCGCTGACCTTCAAGACCGACGTGCTGTGGGCGCAGCTTGATGCCTTGTGGCACGGCTATGTCGAGGGCAATGTCCCGCCGGGCGCCTGGCGGTCGGGCGAAGGGATGGCGCCATGACCGCCCAGCCAGCCAGCATCCGGCCAGCCCCCGCCCCCCCTGCGCCGCTGATCGGCCCGGACGACATTCCCTATCTGCCGCGCGGGGTGCGGCTGGCTGACGACCGAGTGCGCGGCATCCGCGTGTTGCAGGCCCCCGAACGGGCGATGCAACTGGACGCCATCGGCGATGCGATCCTGTCGGAACTGGACGGCACCCGTTCCATGAAGGCCATCGTCAGCGGCCTTGCCGCGCGCTATCATGCGCCCGAAGACCAGATAGGTGGCGATGTGCGCGATTTCCTGACCGGTCTGATCGAACGGCGGATGGTTTTCCTCAGGAGGGATCCATGAAGGACCAGCAAAGCCAACCTCGCGACCTGGACGGAAACCCCGTCACCCCCGGCCTGCCCATGGCCATGCTGGCCGAGGTGACGCACCGCTGTCCGCTGGCCTGCCCTTATTGTTCCAACCCTGTGGAACTGACCCGCGCCGCGCAGGAACTGACGGCCGACGATTGGGGCCGCGTGTTCCGGCAGGCGGCCGATCTGGGCGTCTTGCAGGTCCATATCTCGGGCGGGGAACCGGGCGCGCGGCGCGACCTGGCGCAGATCGTGGGTCATGCGCGGGATGCGGGGCTGTATGTGAACCTGATCACCTCGGGCATCGGCATCACCCGCGCGCGGCTGGAGGAACTGGACCGCGCTGGCGTCGATCATGTGCAGCTGTCCTTGCAGGGCATCCGCCCCGACATGGCCGACCGGATCAGCGGCCATCCCGGGTCCTGGGACAAGAAGATGGGCTTTGCCCAATGGGTCAAGGACATCGGCTTTCCCCTGACGATCAACGCCGTGGTCCACCGCCAGAACCTGGAACGCCTGCCCGACATGATCGAGTTGGCCGAAACCCTTGGCGCACGCCGGATCGAGGTCGCGACCGTGCAATTCCACGGCTGGGCGGAGCTGAACCGCAAGGCCTTGATGCCCACGCGCGAACAGGCGGTCTTTGCCCGGGCGGTGGTGAATGAGGCGCGCATCCGTCTGCGCGGGCGGATGGTCATCGACTATGTCCCCGCCGATCACCATTCCATCTATCCCAAGGCCTGCATGGGCGGCTGGGGATCCACGGGCCTGAACGTCGCGCCCGACGGTACGGTCCTGCCTTGCCATGCCGCGCAGACGATCAAATGGATGCGCTTTGAAAACGTCCGGGACACCTCTCTGGGCGAAATCTGGCATGGGTCCGACAGCTTCAACGCCTTTCGCGGCACCGGCTGGATGCCGGAACCCTGCCAAAGCTGCGACCGCAAGACGATCGACTTCGGCGGTTGCCGCTGCCAAGCCATGGCGCTTGCGGGGGATGCGCGGGCGACCGATCCCGTCTGCTCGCTGTCGCCCCTGCATGGTCAGGTCGTGGCCCGGGCCGAGGCCGATGCGGGCGCGGACACCGCCGACCTGATCTATCGCCGCATGAAGAAGGGAGAGTAAGCGATGAAGGCCCATATCCTTGCCGCACTGCTTCTGGCCACGCCCGTCTTGGGCGGACCCGCTGCGGCGCAGGACAACCCGCTGCAAAACTCGGCCGCCTGGGACGATCTGCGTGATTCCGTCCTGGGCCTGGCGGCGGATGTGCCGCTGGATCTGGCGGTCCTGGATCTGGATGCCCCCGTGCGTGCGCACGAGGCCGCCATTGTCCCGATCCGCCTGACCCAGCCCCCTGGCGCCCCCGCGGTGCAGGCCGTGACATTGGTCATCGACGAGAACCCCGCCCCCGTAGCCGCCGAATACACCTTTGGTCCCGCCATGGCGCCGCTGGATTTCGAATTCCGGGTCCGGGTGGACAGCTATTCCGACGTGCGCGCCATTGCCGATACCGGCAACGGCAACCGGGTCATGGCAGGCCGCTTCGTCAAGGCATCGGGCGGCTGTTCGGCGCCTGCCGGCAAGGACATGGCGGCGGTGGAAGCCACCATGGGCCAGATGCGCTGGCGCACGGACAGCCAGAACGGACGCCAGATCGGCACGCTGATGATCCGGCATCCGAACTTTTCGGGCCTGCAGCGCGATCAGCTGACGCTTCTGAACATTCCCGCCCATTTCATCGACCGGCTGGAGGTGCGCCAGGGCGACGACCTGCTGTTCACCCTGCACGCCGGGATTTCCATCAGCGAGGATCCGGTGTTCCGCTTTGCCTATGATCCCAATGGACAGCCGATCCACGTCCATGCCGAGGATACCGACGGCAACACCTGGGACCAGACCTTTGAAGCCGTCAATGGATAAGGAAGCCGCCATGACCAAACGCGCCACCATCGCCGTCGATATCCAGAACGACTATTTCCCCGGCGGGAAATTTCCGTTGGAGGGGATGGAGCAGGCCGCCGAAAGGGCGCGCGCCGTGCTGAATGCCGCGCGGGACCGTGGCGATCTGATCGTTCATGTGCGCCACGAGTTTCCCGATGCCTCGGCGCCGTTCTTCCACCCCGGCAGCGAAGGGGCAAACATCAATCCCGCCGCGGCCCCGCAGGGGAACGAGATCATCGTGACCAAGAACCAGGTCAACGCCTTCAAGGATACCGATCTGAAGCGCATCCTGGACGACAACGGCATCGAGCAGGTCGTGATCGTCGGCGCCATGAGCCATATGTGCATCGACGCGGCCACCCGCGCCGCGTCCGACCTGGGTTATCAAACCACGGTGATCTCGGACGCCTGCGCGACCCGGGATCTGGAATTCCAGGGAACCACCGTGCCCGCAGCCCAGGTCCATGCCGCCATGATGAGCGGGCTTGCCTTTGGCTATGCCACTGTAACGGATGCGAAAGACTGGATTGCGGGCCAGTCTGCGGGCTGAACGGCGCCTGTCGGCGGACCACGACCTTTGTCGCAGAAGCAGGCTTGCTTTGCGCAAGCAGTGCCCTACACTTGAACAGGAATGCCGCAGGGGGGTGACTGCGGCACCATCCGAGGAGGATATCTCATGACAGCCGCAGCCATGCAGGCCCGTTCGCCGCAGACGCCACGGCAAAGCGCCGATCAGGTGCGTGAAATTCTGATCGTGGACGACCACCCGCTGATGTGCGACGCGCTTGCGCTGACCCTGAAGATCAGCTTCGGCCTGAAGAACGTGCGCACCGCGCGCAGCCTGGGCGCGGCCCTGGACGGGATCAAGGCGCAGGGTGCCCCGGACGCGGTGATCCTGGATCTGAACCTGCCCGACGCGCGCGGGTCCGAAGGCATCGTGACGCTGCGCCGCCAATTGCCTGACGTGCCCATCACGATGATTTCCGCCGACATGGACGGTGCCATGATCGGGGCCGCGATGGCGGCGGGGGCGCAGGGCTATATCAGCAAGTCCCTGGGCCGAGAGGCCCTGGTGGACAGCCTGCGCCGGATGTGGGAGGGCGAACGCGTCACCCCCGAAGGCTATGCCCCCGACCAGGCCGATGCGGATGACGGGGCCAAGGCGGAACTGGCCCGGCGCTTTGCCACCCTGACGCCGCAGCAGATGAAAATCCTGCGGCTGATCTGCCAGGGCAAGGCGAACAAGGAAATCAGCTATGACCTGTCCATCGCCGAGGCGACGGTAAAGACCCACATCACCGCCATCATGTCCAAGATCAACGCTCGCCGCCGCACCCAGGCGGTGCTGCTTGCCAACACGGTCCGTCTGTTCGAGGCGGGATGATGGATACCGGCCCGGCTGCGAAGGAGGGCGCCACCGGGCCGGTGGCCGTGCAGGCCGACCGCAAGGGGGCCGATCCCGGCCGTGTCCTGCTGGACGGCCTGCGCGGAGCCGATCCGGGCCTGGTCCTGGTCTTTGGCGCCGATGGTTCGGACCTGACTGCGCTTGACGCCGTGCTGCGGGCGGGCCTGCCCGACCGCTGCGTGATCGCGGGCTGTTCGTCCGCCGGTGAAATCGGGCCTGCGGGCTATGCCACGGACAGCATCGTGGCCATCGGCTTTCCTTCGGCCCACTTTCGCGCCACGGCCTTGGTCCTGCCGCGCCTGGATTCCCTGCCGGTATCGGACTGGATGGCGGCGCTGCGACGCCTGCACGCGGGCTTTGGTCCCGACCCGCAGCGGTCGCTGTTCGGGTTGCTGCTGGTCGATGGGCTGGCCGGTCAGGAAGACGTGCTTGTCGCCACCATCGACGCGGCCCTGCCGTCGGTGCCCACCC
This sequence comes from Paracoccus everestensis, assembly GCF_021491915.1. Classification (NCBI taxonomy): domain Bacteria; kingdom Pseudomonadati; phylum Pseudomonadota; class Alphaproteobacteria; order Rhodobacterales; family Paracoccaceae; genus Paracoccus; species Paracoccus everestensis. The sequence goes on from NZ_CP090836.1 coordinate 2,949,004, forward strand.
TGGGCGGGTCGGCAGGCGACGGCTTGTCGTTCCGCCAGACCTGGCTGCTGGCCCAGGGCCAGGTCATCACCAATGCCGCCGTCTTCCTGCTGGTCGAAACGGATCTTGCCGTCAGCGAAGTCACCTTCGCCCATTTCAGCCCGACCGCCACCCGCGTGGTCGTCACCGCCGCCATCCCCGAAAAACGCCGCATCCTGGAACTGAACGCCGAACCGGCGGCGGCCGAATATGCCCGTCTGACCGGCATCGCCCCCGATGCGCTGACGCCCAGCGAATTCGCCCGCCATCCATTGCTGCTGCGCATGGGCCGCCATCATCATGTCCGCGCCATCAGCGCGCAGACGGAGGATGGCGGGCTTTCGCTGATGTCGGCCATCGACACCGGGACCGTTCTGACCCTTGGCCGGGCCGAGGACATGACCCAGGGCTTTGCCGAGGCGCTGGCATCCCTGCCCCGTCCGCCGCTGATGGTGCTGGGCTTCGACTGCATCCTGCGCCGCCTGGCCCTGGAACGCGAAGGCCTGGGCGACCAGATGTCCGACCTGCTGATCCGCTATCGGGTGGCGGGCTTCAATACCTATGGCGAACAGCACAGCGGGATGCACGTGAACCAGACCTTCGTGGGCCTGGCCTTCATGCCGGGCACCGATCCGACGGCCCCCCGTGCTGCGTGACGACGACAGCAACGAACGCCGGATCGACAAGCTGGTGCGCATCAACCAGGTTCTGATCGACCGCATCGATCGACTGGAGGAATCGCGCGGATCCGCCTGGTCGATGTTCCAGGCCGCCGTGGCCCTTGAACAAGAGGTGATGGCCCGCACCCGCGACCTGGAACGCGCGCTTGCCGACCTGTCGCAGCGCAACCGCGAACTGGCTGTGGCCCGCGCCAGTGCGGAAGAAGCGAACCGCTCCAAGACGCGCTTCCTGCGCGCGGCCAGCCATGACCTGCTGCAACCCTTGTCGGCGGCGCGGCTATTCCTGTCGATGCTGACCGACACGCCGATGACCGAACTTCAGTCCGAACTGACCGGCCGGCTGGGGGGCGCCTTTGAATCGGTGGAACAGTTGATGCACGCGGTCCTGGACATCTCTCGCCTGGACAGCCAGCGGATCGAGTTTCACCGCCAGCCTGTCCCCTTGGGCGAATTGTTCCGCAAGCTGGCCATCGAATACGCCCCCCTGGCCGAGGCCAAGGGGCTGCGGATGTCCTTTGTGCCGACCGATGCCGTTGTCGAAAGCGACCCGGTGTTCCTGCGTCGGATTGCGCAGAACCTGGTGTCGAACGCCATCAAGTACACCCATCGCGGCGGCGTGGTGGTGGGGGCGCGCAAACGCGGGGTGCTGTGCTGGCTGTGCGTCTATGACACGGGCGTGGGCATTCCTGCCGTGGACCGCAACCGGATATTCGACGAGTTTCAGCGCCTTGGAAACGACGCCCGCATCCCCGGCATGGGCCTGGGCCTGTCCATCGTGCGCCGCGCCTGCGCAAAGCTGGATCACCCGATCCGCCTCGATTCCGAGGCGATGCGCGGCACGGTGTTCCGCGTGGGCCTGCCCCTTGTGCAGCGCGACGGCCCGGCCTGCCCCGACAGGCCCGCCCGCGCCACCCTGCCCCTGCGCGGGCGCGTGGCCTTGGTGGTGGAAAACGACCAGGGGATGCAGCGCGGATACGAGATGATCCTGCGTGACCGGCTGGGCATGGTGGCCCGCGTCACCAGCGGCACGGCCGAGGCCCTGGCGACCATGGGCGACGATCCGCCCGATGTGATCCTGGCCGATTACGCCCTGGAAAACGGCGATACCGGCGTTCATGCCATCGCGGCATTGCGCCAGTCGGCGGGGCAGGCGATTCCGGCGGTGATGGTTACCGCGCATCGCGATCCCCAGATCGCCCGCAGCTGCGCGGCCATGCAGGTGCATCTGATGGAAAAGCCCGTTCGCCCCGGGGAGCTGGCCGAGATTCTGGGCGAGATCCTGGCATGAACTGCGACCAAAGGCCGATGCGCCGGGGGGTGGGCTTGTCCTTGGCCCCCGGTGGCGCAACTCTGACCCCGGAATTGGGAGGGATATGATGAGAATAGCCATTGCCGCAGCCCTGTGGCTGGGCCTGTCCGCGCTGTCTGTGGGCCATGTCCTTGCGGGCGAGGCGGGGGATGCCGTCTTTGCCGAGCGCGGCCCCTGGTCGCTGGATGGGCAGGAACTTCGCTGGACCGTCGAAGTCGAAGGCCCCGAGGCCGAGGGCTTTCAGCGCATCGACGACGGCAGCGTGACCCTGGCTCAGGCCATCGATCCGTCGGACCAGCAGCCGATCCTGCAACTGACCCAGAAGACGGACGCGCAGACGCGCCAGATCGGGCCTTTCCCGGTTTCGGGCGGGGATCCGGTGCTGACCTTCTTTCTGGAACAAACCTCCAGCCACATGGCGCGGCTGACCGGCGGCAGCCCCTATTATATCCGCAACCGCATCAAGGAGGCGCTGTTCCAGGGCGGGAAGATCACGCAGTCCGGCGACGGATCCGTGGCGACCTTTACGCCCTTTGCCGGGGATCCGAATGCCGCCCGGATGGGCGGTTTCGAAACGCTGACCCTGACCTTCGTGCTGGATGATCCCAAGCAGCCGATCCGCGAATTGCGCGCCGAGGCCCCGGGCACGCAGCCGGGCTATCTCAACCAGATGGCGCTGCAATGATGGTGCGGCTTATCGCGCTTGCCCTGGCGATGGGCGCGGCCGCTCCCGTTCATGCCCAGGCGGTCAACGATTATCCGACCAATGCGCGGGCCGAATATGTCTTTGCCTGCATGGCCACGAACGGCCAGACCCGCGATATGCTGGACCGCTGTTCCTGCGCCATCGACCAGATTGCCGAGGTGCTGCCCTATGACGGCTATGTCGAGGCCGAAACGGTTCTGCGGATGCAGCAGACGACGGGCGAGCGTGCCGGCATGTTCAAAAGCATGCCGCAACTGACCAATGTGGTCGCAGACCTGAAACGGGCCGAGGCCGAGGCCGAGATCCTCTGCTTCTAGACCAGCACGATTCCTACCGCCGCCCCCGCGCCAAGCGCCAGCACTACTGCCAGCCAGACCGGCGCGCCGCGCTTGACAAGCACCGGCTGGACCAGGCGTGCCTGTTCGGGATGGGCGCGGTCCCACAAGGCCTGTTCAACGATGCGCGGCAGCAGGGGTCCGTATCGCCCGACTGTTTGTGCAACCCGCGCCATGTCGCCCGCAAGCGCCTTGGGCCCGATGTTGGACCGGATGTAATCCGATACCACCGGCTTGGCCGCGTCCCAGATGTTCAGTTGCGGATCAACCGACCGGGCCACGCCTTCCACCACCACCATGGTGCGTTGCAGCAGGATCAGTTGCGTCTGGGTCTGCATCCCGAAGCGTTCCGTCACCTCGAACAAATAGGCCAGCAGGTTCGCCATGGAAATCCGGCTGGCATTGGCGCCGAAGATGGGTTCTCCGACGGCGCGGAGCGCGCGGGCAAAGGCGGCCTCGTCCCGGTCGCGGGGAACGTATCCCGCCTCGAAATGGACGCGGGCCACGCGGCGGTAATCCCGCTGGATGAAGCCGTACAGAATTTCGGCATAGATGCGGCGGGTATATTCGTCGATCTCGCCCATGATGCCGAAGTCATAGGCCAGGACGTCGCCATTGGCCCCGACCTTGAGGTTGCCGTGGTGCATATCGGCATGAAAGAACCCGTCGCGCAGCGCGTGCTGCAGGAACAACTGGATCACCCGCGTGGCGATGCGGCTGACATCGTGCCCCGCCGCCACCAGGGCCGCGCGATCGCCCATCGGCAGCCCCTCTACCCAGTCCGCAGTCAGCACCCGGCGCGATGACAATTCCCAATGCGGAACAGGCAGGGCAAAGCCCGCGTCACCCTTGGTGTTTTCGGCGAATTCCGACGCATTGGCCGCTTCCAGCCGCATATCCTGTTCACCGGTGACGGTGGCTTCGAAATGACGCACCACGTCGCGCGGGCGCAAACGGCGGCTGCCGGGCGACAGGAACTCGATGATGCCAGCGGCGAAATGGAACGCGTCGATGTCGCGGCGAAAGGCGGCGGCGATGCCGGGGCGCAGCACCTTGACCGCCACCTCTCGGCCCGTTTCGCGCACCCGCGCGCGGTGAACCTGGGCAATGGAGGCCGCCGCCACGGGTTCGGAAAATTCGGAAAACAGCTGATCGACCGGCTGGCGCAGGTCGGCCAGGATGATGTCCTTGGCGATGTCCGTGGGAAAGGGCGGCAGGCGGTCTTGCAGCATCCGCAACTGGTTCGCCATCTCGATTCCCACCACATCCGCGCGCGTGGACAGGATTTGGCCGAACTTGATATAGGCGGGGCCAAGCGCGGTGATTGCCCGGGTGATCGGCGGCAGGTCCGGATCGCCCTTGTAGCCCAGCCACCGGAACGGCCAGCCCATCACACGCGCCGCGATACGCAGGCGGGGCGGGGCATCAACCGCGTCCAGGACCGCGCGCATGGCGCCGGTGCGTTCGAATGTAGCGCCGGTGCGGATCAGGCGCAAAAGGTTGTGCGGCCCTCTCAAAGCTTCCAGCCCGAATGCAGCGCGGCAATTCCCATCGACAGGTTGCGATATTGCACGCGGGCAAAGCCCGCGGCCCGGATCATGTCGGCGAATGCGTCCTGGTCGGGGAACTTGCGGATCGATTCGACCAGGTATTGATAGCTGTCGCGATCCCCCGTCACCGCCTGCCCCATGGCCGGAATGACGTTGAAGCTGTAACGGTCATAGGCCCATTGCATCGCGGGGACCGGGATCTGGCTGAACTCCAGCACCATCAGCCGCCCGCCGGGTTTCAGGACGCGGTAAGCCTCGGCCAGGGCGTCGGGGATGCGGGTGACGTTGCGGATGCCGAAGCTGATCGTATAGCGGTCGAAGCTGTTGTCCGCGAACGGCAGCGCCATCGCATCGCCCGTGACCCAAGCCAGCCGGTCGCCCTTTTCCACCGCATCGGCGCGCTTGCGCCCCTCGACCAGCATGGATTCGGTCATGTCGCAGACGGTGACGCGCCCGCCCGGCGCGCGGTCCAGGAAACGGAATGCGACATCACCGGTGCCGCCCGCCACGTCCAGCAGGTGCTGGCCCTCGCGCGGGGCCAGCCAGTCCATCATCGCGTTCTTCCAGACGCGGTGGACGCCCGCGCTCATCAAGTCGTTCATCAGGTCGTAACGGCTGGCGACACTGGAAAAGACTTCGTGGACCATGCTGGCCTTGGCATCCTCGTCCACGGTCTGGAATCCGAAATGGGTCTGCTTCTTGTCGCTCATCCGCTTGCCGATCCGCTGTTTCATCGCCAGATAAGCCCGGCCTGCGCGGCGCACAATGGCCCGGTGCGCTGCGTCGCACCATACAAAACCTCGAAAGGGACCGGATTGCCAGAACTGCCCGAAGTCGAAACCGTCCGCCGCGGCCTGTTGCCGCACCTGGAAGGCCAACGCATCGCGCGGGCCGAAGTTCGCCGCCCCGACCTGCGATGGCCCATGCCGGTCGATCTTGTGCAGGTGCTGACAGGGGCCAGGGTGACGGCGCTGCGGCGGCGGTCGAAATACCTGCTGGCGGATCTGGACCGGGGCGGCACGCTCTTGATGCACCTGGGCATGTCGGGACGGATGCTGGTCCAAGGCGGCAGTCTGGGCGATTTCCACCGCGATCCGGCGATCCTGCCGCGCCACGACCATGTAGTGCTGGTGATGGACGGGGGCACCACCGTCACCTTCAACGACGCACGCCGCTTTGGCATGGTCGATCTGATCCGCGAAGGGGTGTCCCATCCGCTGCTGGATCATCTTGGCCCAGAACCCTTCGACGACGCCTTCACGCCTGCCTATCTGGCCACGGCCTTTGGGGGACGGCGGGTGCCGGTGAAACAGGCGCTGCTGGACCAGCGGACCGTCGCGGGCCTTGGCAACATCTATGTGTCCGAGGCGCTGCACCGCGCGGGCATCGATCCGCGGCGGGCGGCGGGGCGCATCGGGGCCGCGCGGATCGCCGCGCTTGTGGGCCATATCCGCGACGTGCTGACGGACGCCATCGCGGCAGGCGGGTCGTCGCTGCGCGACCATCGGCAGGCCAGCGGGGAACTGGGCTATTTCCAGCACAGCTTCCGCGTTTACGACCGCGAAGGCGCGCCCTGCCCCACCCCCGGTTGCGCGGGCATCATCCGCCGGATCGTGCAGGGGGGGCGGTCCAGCTTTTACTGCCCCCTGTGCCAGCGCTAGCCCGCTTGGCTTTCCGCCGCCGCTTTTGATAGGGTCCGGCGAAACGTTTTTGCAACGGGACGCCGCACATGGCCTATGACACCATCATCGTCGAGATCGAGGACAGCGTTGCCCTGATCCGCCTGAACCGCCCCGAGGCGCTGAACGCGCTGAACACCGCCCTGATCACGGAACTGGGCCAGGCCCTGGCCGAAGCTGATCGCAACGACAAGATCCGCTGCGTGGTGCTGACCGGCAGCGAAAAGGCCTTCGCCGCAGGGGCCGACATCAAGGAAATGTCCACTAAGACCTTTGTGGACGCCTATGACGAGGATCTGTTCGGCGCCAGGATCGACGCCATCACCCGCATCCGCAAGCCGATCATTGCCGCCGTCAGCGGCTATGCCCTGGGCGGAGGCTGCGAATTGGCGATGATCTGCGATTTCATCATCGCCTCCGACACCGCCAAGTTCGGCCAGCCGGAAATCAACCTGGGCGTCATTGCGGGCATCGGCGGCACGCAGCGCCTGACGCGCTTCGTGGGCAAGTCCAAGGCCATGGACATGCACCTGACCGGGCGCTTCATGGACGCGGCCGAGGCCGAACGGTCGGGCCTTGTCAGCCGCGTGGTGCCCACAGCCAAGCTGATCCCCGAAGCCATGGCCGCCGCTCGCAAGATCGCGGAAAAGTCCCAGGTTTCCGTCAAGGCCGCGAAAGAGGCCGTGAACCGCGCCTATGAGACGAGCATGACCGAAGGCATCCTGTTCGAGCGGCGCAACTTCCAGGCGCTGTTCTCGACCGAGGACCAGAAGGAGGGCATGGCGGCCTTTCTGGAAAAGCGCGAACCGCAGTTCCGCGACCGCTGATTTCGGGCTTTCCTTTCGGGCTGTCTTGCCTTATATGCCCCGGCTTACATGCGCGTGGGCCCGCTTAGGCAAGAATCATGACCGCTTTCCCCGGGAAGCGGTGCTTTGGGTCTTTTGCGCACTTGAACCGCTGAAGACCTGAACAGGACAAGACCCATGGCCAATACGCCCCAATCCAAGAAACGCGCCCGCCAGATCGAGCGCCGCACCGATGTGAACAAGGCTCGCCGTTCGCGCATCCGCACCTTTATCCGCAAGGTCGAGGAAGCGATTGCCTCGGGCAATGCCGAAGCGGCAAAGGCAGCCCTCCAAGCGGCCCAGCCCGAACTGATGCGCGGCGTGACCAAGGGCGTGGTCCACAAGAATACTGCATCGCGGAAAATCTCGCGTCTGGCATCGCGCGTGAAGGCGCTTTCGGCAGTCTGATCCTGCCCTGATTTCCGCATCGGTTCCGGTGCGGATTTCCTTGAAATCACGGCCCCGAGGGGCCTAAAACCCCGGCCGGGCGCGGATGCAAATCCGTGCCCGATTTGCGTTTCTGCGCCTGCGAATGTTGCAAAAATAACTACATATCAAGGTGTTCAGGATTCTTTCCTTTCGAGTCAAGGGCCTCGCAGATTCGATTTGGCAAAGCCCCTGTCAAGCAGATAGTTCGGTTGCAGCCTGGGGCGCGCCATTGCTAACCTCATGGGGCGATTCACGTCGCTGTGTTGGGGGACGGGCCGGGCCTTAGGCGAATCCAAAAGGGTCGCGGGCATCGGTCGGGCCAAAAGGCTTCAGGCGCCTTTGTCAGCCCTCGGGTTGTTCTTGCAGACGGCTGCCACCGGCTGCGCGAAACCCGTGTCTTGGATTGGGATTTCGGGCGAAAGCCCCGTCATGTGACCCGTCTTGGGCCGCAGGG